>JABAZD010000047.1:0-7664 GCA_018608705.1 Flavobacteriaceae bacterium
CCAATAATAATTGAATTATATTTATTCTCTATTGATTCAATTGATGAATCAGAACTTAATGAATCCCAAATTCTTATCAAAAAAGAAATTCTTGGCGACCGTTTAAGTTTCAAAAATCGAGTGACAGAAGAATACATAAACTTTGTTGAGGGACTTAAACTCTAAATATCCTTTAAAAATAGATTCAAAACGTTCTTGTAAAGTTTACTAATATTCAATTTGAGTAGTATTTAAAAATTTAACTTGTATAATACAACTTAAATTTTTAAATTGTAAATTAATCTAAAATATATTTAAAATGAAAAAAATGATTTTAACGCTAATAGTAGCATTATTAGCACTTAATTTACCTGCACAAACAATGGCATTTACAGCTATTGAAGTTAAAGCAAAACCGTTCACTCAGAAAGATATTTCTGAATCATTCGATAAAGTTTTTGAAGGTGTCGAAATGAACAATGGGGGTGTGGTTCTAGAGCGGTTTATAGCTGGTAGAAGAGATGGCATGACTCACCGTATCGTATTTCTGTATACACTAGGTGAGGAATTAATGGACGAAGATGCTATAAGCCCCGATAAAAATGCTGTATTTTGGGGAAAGATGAGAAACTATGTTGAAGAATGGGGGAATTCATACTCTGGTAGAATGAAAAGCTGGAAAGAGGGTGATACAGAAAAAATGCCACTAGTACACATTTGGAATATTTCACCCGAAAACCCAGCAGCATTTAAAAAAGGCCACGATAAAATTGTAGATGAGTTCGCTGATGATTTTAAAGACCGTATTGTAGGATTCGGAACATATGATATTGGAATGCCAGAGGGTGCATCACATTGGATTGCTGTAACTGGTGAGGACGGAGAAGATCACCTAATGTTATATGACAAGTTAGAAAATGAAAAAAAGTTTGTTGAATTTGCACAGGAACGTGGCTCATTTGAAATGATCAAAGATTTTAGTGTTAGGATTCTCAAAAGGAAATAATTCAAAATTTAATCTAAAAAATTGTATTTACAACAAAAAAACTTCTTAGCTGAAGTTTTTTTTTGTTGTAAATCAAACCTTATAAGGAATTTTCTTTTGAAAGGCTAGCTTTGGTTGTCTATTTTCATAAAACAAACCCCAATGCTTTTCAGGCTCATTTGGATCATCTGATCCTTTCCAGGGCTCATCAAAAGCTTCAAAAATAAAAGTAAGAATGGATTCATCTTTTGACCAACTACTTAATTCTTTGTAATATATTTTTTGAAAAATTGGATTTGCATGTTCTACAGGGATACCTTGACCATTTGAAGTTGATGCCCAGCCTGCTTCAGTAATAACTACTAGTTTGTTAGGGTATTTTTCACAAACAGCATAATAATTTTGTTTTGTATATTCTATCGCTTGATCTATAGTTTTATATTCCCAAAGTGGATATGTATGAATGGATATAAAGTCTACAGCATCAACTAAAGGAGCTAACTTATCCAACCAAGGTGAATAATTTTCACAAAATGTAACTGGCTGTTTGGTCGCCTCTTTTAACTGATTTACATACATAATTACCCGCTCAACTGGTACCATATGGTCGGTCCAATCTACACATGCCTCATTACCAACTGAAAGAGTGAAAACAATAGAAGTATACTTATTGGCAAATTCAATAAGTTTATTGATTTCAATTTGATTGTTTACTTTATTTTGCTCCAGTTCTTGTTTAGAATAAACTCCTCCACCCCACGGACAATTTGGATTATTTTCTTCAGCAATAATGTAAGCTCCAAGCATGACTTTAAGGTCTAATTGTTCTTTTTCAATAACCTCTAAAACTGTTTTTGAGTGATTATCACAACTATAAAGTCGAATATAAGTCCAATGTTGTTTAACTATAAGTAAATCCTCTTTAACTTGTTCATAAGAGGGATAAGAAACACCTGGCACTTGACCAGATCGATATCCAGAATAACAAACTGCTGGGCCCTTAGAGATAGATAAAACTTCTGAGTAGTTCATATTTATAATTTGTTCAGAAAATTTAAAATTTTAATTTTTCATTTTTGTCCCAAAGTCCCCAAAAAGCACCAACATCACCTTCAGACCCAACCTTCCATGATTCATCAAAAGATGAGAAATAAAACATTTCAATTTGATCTTGATCAGACCATAGCTGTGCATTAATAAAATACTTAAGTGCATTGTCGTGTGAGGGATGAGATACACCTAAGTCACTGCCTTGACTTGGCCATCCTGTTTCTGTAATAATTACCTTTTTACCTTGTCCAGCACGCAATGCTTGCTGATACATTTGTTTCATATATAGCAATGAATAATTCATATGACATTCTTCCCAGTAAGGATAACAATTGGCAAGAATTACATCACAAGCTTCTGTAATTTTGGGTCGGTCGGTGAATTCATAATACGCATCTACATATCCAACTTCAACATTAGGAACGGCTGTTTTAAAATCTTGGATATGATTTAAGAGTTCGATTTCTGAAAGATCTCCCCTATACATGACTTCATTACCAACAGCTGCTATATCAACAAATCCATCTTTAGAAAGCTTAATTAGCGCTTTAATTTCTTTATCATTTGTGGTCTTGTCGTCTCCCAACCAAGCACCAACAAGTGTTTTTAGCCCATACTCCTTGGCCAATTTAGGAATCAAATCATTTCCCTCAGTACATGAAAAACTACGTATCCACTTCGTGTATGGTGCGATAATCTCAAGACGTCTTCTAATTTGAGCTTCCGTTATTTGATCGCCTGGCTTTTGGCCCTCTTCGTAAGGACTAAAACACAATCCGTGCATACCGTTTTCAAGAACCGTACTGCATAGAGTTTGTAATTTTTCAGAACTATATTGTGAATAATTTAAGCCGATTAATGATTTATTTTTCTCTTTCCTATAGGACATATCGTATTACTTATTTTACTTTATTATTTTTTTGATTTAACTTTTTCAAGTGCTTTTGTAACTTCATTAGCTTTTTCTTCAGTTATACTGTAATCACGCATCACTAACATAGCCAAAATGGTTCCAGCCATTGGGAAAAAACAAAAGAACTTATGGATTCCATCAACGGCCGACTGCTGATCTATAGTGGCTAGATCAGGATTAAATCCTACAAAAGTGATTATAACTCCACTTAGTGCACCGGCAATTCCAAAGCCTACTTTGACCATCAACCAATAAATTGCACCAAAAATACCTTCTCGCCGCTTGCCTGTATTAATTTCATCAATATCAATTACGTCAGCAGTCATTGACATCATAATAGTGAATAAACTCCCAATACCAAATGAAAAGAAAGGTAACGCTATAATGTACATCCACGGTTTCCCAGGGATAAATAAAAAATACAACATTACATATCCTACTAATGAAATGGATTGCGACAGCATAAAAGCTTTTTTCTTTCCAAACTTTTTGGACATCCAAGCTACTGAAGGGATTACAATAAAAGTAGTTCCTAAAGCTCCTAAACATCCAAACATTGAAACCCATATGCCACTAGCCTCTACATCTCCATTAAATAATTTATAAACAATTACAAAAAATGTCAGTGCAGCAACCGTGTTGAATGCATTAAATATTAAAAACGTTGCTCCGCACAACTTTCTAAAATCTTTAATTTTGAAGGCTTCACCAAAACTTTGATAAATTTTAATTAAACTACTTCCAATATTCACTGAGTTTAGAGGTTCATAATCTTCCTCAAGTGTAGACTTACTTTTGATAAAAATTGCAGGAACAATAGCACAAATAGCACATGGGATAGCAACCCATATTGCTAATTCTCTTACAGCAACATCTGCAGACGGAAACCAACTTGGATCGTACATAATAATCCAAAATAAAGGTGCAATAACCCAAGCCCATTGGCCAATCCATTGGGAAATAGCCATTATATTTGTTCTTTCATGAAAATCATCACTCATCTCATAACCCATCGCTACATAAGGGACACTAAAGATTGTTAGTCCAAGATAAAATACAAGTGACCACAAAAAGAAATACCAAAAGTTGTACTCTACTCCATCAGTAGCATAAAGCTGCCACATAAAAATGTAAGCAATTCCCATTATAACTCCGCCTATCAAAACATATTGGCGACGACGCCCCCATTTGGATTTTGTATTGTCAGAAATAAAACCCATCAGAGGGTCCAAAAAAGCATCAAAAATTCTGGGAAAAAGAAATACTAAAGACCACATCCACCCTGCAAACTTTAAATCTTGAATTAAAACAATCATAAATATTCCTAGAATAGCTGGAAACATTTGATTGGCAAACATTCCAACTCCAAAAGCAATCTTTTGTCCAATTGAAACTCGACTTTTTACAAAATTAGTTTGTGAATTCATAGTTTTAGTTTTTTAATATAATTGTTTGTATGGCTTGTGAGCTAACACTAACGTAATAAGTATGACCAGACAAGTTTAGATTAAAATACTTTTCAGATTGTCCTTCATTAAAAACCACAACAACAACTGAATCATCTGGGTTTTTGCAGGCAGAGACCATTAAATCGTTGTCTGTATTTTGAACTTTAATGATATGCGCTCCCGGCCTAATAAATTTACTGAAATGAGACATAACATAGTAGAGAGGTGTAAGGTATACTTCGTCTAGTTCTGTATCAACAATAATTGGTGCGACACACCAATTCTTAAACCAGTTGGGACCACCCTGTCTATCTAATACCATATTCCAATCAACCCATCCATCAACCCAGTTATTTAAACAACCTATAATATCTCTGGCGTACCGATTAACAGGAGCATATTTAGGGTGTAGGTACTTTTTAGCAGGCTCGCGCCAATCAAATCCCCAATCAGTAGCTTGCTTAGACCAATACCAATCATCATCCTTCCAAGCTGGAACTTCAGAGTCTATACATGCTTCGGACTGAATTAAATATTTATTAGGTGCTTTTTGGTGAGCATACTGTAACTCTTTGGGAAAGTAGTCGTAGGTACTTTCATACCAATGAATGGCAGTACCGTCGTAATATTTTGAGTTGGCTTCATCTTTATACATAACATCCACCCATTCTTTGAGGTCCCCTCTATTTTGATCAAAACCTAGTATAACCAAGTCTTCCTGACCATTAGATTCAAGAGTAGGTCCAAGATATTTTTGAACAAAATATGTCATCTCATCAGGACTAAAAATCATACTCTCCCAATTATTTCCATTACCCATTGGTTCGTTTTCGACTGTAAATCCCCAAATATCAATTCCTTCATTCTTGTATGCACTAGCATACTTAGAAAAAAATAATGCCCAAGTCTTGTAATATTCAGGCTTTAATTTTCCTCCTACCCATGAATTATTGTCTTTCATCCATGGTGTAGCAGTCCACGGAGATGCAAAAAGTTTAAATCCATCCTTGGAAGCTGATTGTGCCGCCTTGATCATTGGGATAAGATCGTTCCTATCATGATCGATTGAAAAATGTTTAAGATCAATGTCTTCTTCAACCTCAGCATAAGAATAATTACTCAAAGAAAAGTCACATGAATTCATATGTGTTCGAGTTAGAGAATAGGCTGCACCTTCATTTGAAAAATAGGCATTAATTATTTGATCTTTTTTTTCAAAACTCATTTGATTTAAAAGATGTGCTGAAGACTCTGTAAAGGCTCCGCCAAACCCAGTAATAGTCTGGAGCTTGTCTTCTACGTTTAAATTAATTTCAGAAACTACACTTCCTTTCTTAAAGTTACTTAACTGCGTTAATTTATGACCCGATGCAGATGTTTCATAAATTTCCATCTCAGTTTGTTTTTTTAAATTTAATGATAATGTCTTTGGATTGCATGATAATAATAGAGTAATTAATAAAAATTTAGTGAGACACAATATTTTGTTTGACATATTAAATCAATTAATTTTTTTTATTATAAAATTCTTTCAGCACATAAAATGCCTCTTTCTTATCGCGATCAACACCTAATATCCCCCAATACTCTTCATTGGCTGTTCCGTCATAAGGCACTCCGCTACTAGCTGGAGCCCAGCCACCAACGTCTTGGATGTTTGGATTTCCTGCTTTCCATAACTCATCTGTAAAAGAAAATACTAAGACTCCAGAGTTAATCGATCTATACTCAAATACATCATCTAAAATATTGTTAAGAGAGTGCGCTTGTGCTTTTTCGTTTTCTCCTTTGGAGAACTCATGATTGGCAACTGTCATGTAGCTATCACTCCCAGCCTCTGAAAGATACATTGGCTTATCACTTAGAGCTGACCATTGCTTAAATATGTTTTCTGGATTGTCCCAACGATACACATTCATACCCCATAAATCTACATTGGTTGTGGCCGCTAGAACATCGCCATCTGGAAGCTCTCCATGCGCAGATGCAACAGGGTGATATGGATCGTGATGATGAATAGTTCTAGCGGCACTTTGTAAACTAGAATACCAGTTTTTTATATCCCCATCAAACCATTCCGGATGATAATTATATTCATTACCAAGCTCCCAAAGTAAAATTGCTTTATGATTTTTAAATTTATTAATATAATCTAAGTAGGAACCTGAAAGTATATCATTTTGTCCACCTTGGTTATAACCAAAACTAGTAATTACTTTAATTCCAGCATCAGCAATCTTATCCAAAACAGAAATCTCTTCAATAGGCAAGTAAACACGAATTGTATTTATCCCCGCTTCTTTCATTATATCAAGGTCAATGTCAATATTAGTAAAACTTCTTTCCGTGTGACCCTTTTCAACAGGGTTATAACAAATTCCTTTTATAAAGTAAGCTGTTTTATTAATTAGTAATTGTCTGTCTTTAACCGAAACTACGTCAGCATCTTCACTGACTGAAAAGCTATACAAAAAACATAACGTAATTGTTAATAGCGTTATGGTGAATATGTATGTTAATTTTAGCTTCATTAGACTTAGTTTGGTAGTTTAACTGTATTGAACATCTCATTAAATATCCCATCAAAAGATTTTTTTAGAGGTATTCCGTCCCTTGACATACCCTTAAAAACTCCTGAATCATATGCGTCCCAAAGCGCATACTTAACTGTCCCCTCGACATCAAAAAGTCCAAAATGATTTTCAGAGCCCAATGGGCGGGGTGCATCTTTCCAAGGTTCATCAAAAGCCTCAAAATAAAAACAACTAACTCTGTTGGCTGATGTCCAATCGGACATTTTTTGATAATAAAGTGCTTGCTTGTACTCATCAGCAGCCTTAGTTCCTAACGGTCCATAAAGATTTTCTGAAACCGTAGCCCACCCGGTTTCACCAATGTGAATAGGGACTTTAACTCCCAAGCTTTTTACATAATTTTCAACAGCTATGTACTGAGAGACCGCATAATCAACCGCGCTCTGGACTGATAACTCAATACGTGTCTTAGAATCTAGGTGTTCGCTATTTCTTTGACTTTCAACCCAGAAACTAGAGTTATAATGGGTGTCATGAAATGGATAAGTATGGAGCGATATATAATCTACTGCTTTGATAAGGGAGATTAAATCTTCATTATGATATGATGGGTCCCCGCCGCCCCATGAAGCAAAATTATCTGAACTTGTTATCCACAAATCTGGCGGCAACTTGTCTTGTGTTTTTAATTTTTGTAAATGATTTACCCATTTTAAAATAACAGAAGGACCTACAAAATAATCTGTTTGCCAATG
>JABAZD010000047.1:7764-18807 GCA_018608705.1 Flavobacteriaceae bacterium
AGAGAGTCTACTTCTAAATCTATACAACATTTTTCTTCCGATAGATTGATATAGTTAAATACATCTTTAAATTTTAAAAATTCATCTGTCCGCAATATTTCTGGATTAAACTGAACAGCGCCATTACATACACTAACCCCAAGCTCTCCAAATCTACTCAAGATATCTTCCTTTACTTGTCCAGTCATCCCGGGCTGCTGAGCACCCTTACCACCAGGTGTGTGAGAATACGCATCAGTTGGAAAAGCCCCATATAATTCAGGTGATTTATGCACTCCAATTCCAGCATTAATTTCAAAATAATGATCATACAGTCGACCTATAAGTTCCTTATCATCAGTTTCAGACAATGCTTTTTGAGTCACCTCACAAACCGCCAGCAGAAGTTTAGATACCATATGCCAGTAAATAGACCCAAGTCCTTCGTATCCAAAAAATGTCCCCGATCTTCCTGTAAAGGATTTATGATCGAATACAGACTCAAAAATATCCAGTACCTTTTTAGAGTCCATCCGTACAAGCGACCCGTAGTTTTTTGAAAGACTAGTTAAAGTGACTTGGACAGAATCTGCATTATTAAAAGTTCCATTAAAATGGTAAACACCATCTCTATCTTGAACAATTAATTGAGTATTTCCATCATCAACAAGCTGAGTTAGTAATTTAGAAGAATGGACATCGCTAGCTGATATAATATTTTTATTAACAAACTTAGGAAGCTCCTTGTTTGGGTATAGAATATAACTGTACTGGTCTGCTCTAAACAAAGAGCTATTTTTAAGTCCATCTAAAACATCTAAACTTTCATGACTTGATAAATAGCCAGAACTCAAGACCGCTACTTGTCCTTCTAACATTTCAGGAAGATAGGAGACAGAAATAGAGTTATTATTTTTTAAGGTCATTAAGTTGTAGGCATGAAATAAATTATCATCTCGTTTATTAGCGCGTATCGAATGCTCTAAATATTCTAAGGATAAACGAGTAAAAACTAACAATGAGTCCTTTAAAATTGCTGTCTTATACCCAGAAAATTTTTGATCATAAATTTGTGTTCTATAGTCACTTGCTGCTTGCCCCAAACCGTCCAAGACACACTTTCGTTTTTCATCAGTGAAACTTCCTTTTAAAAGGTCCTTATGAATCTCAAGGGTTTTAGACACTTTATTGAAAAACTCTAATAACTCATCAGAAATTTCAAATTGATTTGAACTGTCCTGATTTAATACTTTGTTAAAGAATTTCAAAAAACGTCTCAGATGATACAAGGTAACCATGGATACTCCATTTCCGACTAACGCATTGTTAGCATCATTCCACTCAGGTCTTTGGGTGTTCATCCAAATACCACCCTCTGGTATAAAATTTGAAATTTTTGCCAATACGGTAGCCAATATTTTTTCAATAAAATTAACTTTGTATATAAAAACAGTTGTGTCTCTTAGTAGTGCTCCATCGATACCAATTTCTTCTCTTTTGAACTGAATATTTTCTTCCTTTTCAAAGTCAAAATCAATAGTGTTCTTTGGGTCTTTTAAAATAGATTCGTAAGGCTTGATTCTATAAGGTACATTTGCATAAACGAATAAATCTTTGGAAAAATATGTTGCTAATTTATTTGGGTAATAAGCTTCCATAAACTCAAGAAACTTTAGTAAATAAATAATTTGATGATCTCCCCAATAGCCAATATATGACCATGGATTATCAGGCTCAATGGTTTCCCAATCAAAACCATATTTAGTAACGCGATACGGATTATATCCGTCAAAGGTAGTCGCATTTAAAAATTTATGAATCATCCCTTCAATAAACTCTGGATATGAATGAGCCAATGCTTCCCAGTTTTGGAAAATATCACGCCAGTTACCTTGATAGTCTAAAATTTTTGACCCATCATTTTCGTTTCTAGTGTTAATAGAAAATTTATTCCATGGGCGACTTGGATCTCCATGGCGGCGACTGAACTTTAAGGGTAAATATTCACAACAAAGACGTTTAAAGTTTTTGTTATCATCATCTTGATATAAAACTTTCAAATCTTCAAGCTTAAATAATTCCGGTAAGGCCTTTAATATATTTTCTTTATTACGAAATACTTTTCTGTTAGATTTCTCGATATAAGAAACAAAGTCTACTTTTTCTATTTGATAATTGTAATCAAATATACCTCCCCGCATGATGTTAAACATGGTATTTGAAAAGTGACGAATATTGCGAAGACCATCAGCAGTTTTCTGAAGCCCGTCAGCTGCCGCTACTAACTTTTTGAGCTGATCAGAACCCAGCTCAACATCATTCAAAATATTTGATTTTAAATCTGAAGTGGTTTGAATCTTAGATTTAATTTCTACAATGTCTGAAACGGTTTGATTTACATCTGCCACCAACATCCACTCTTTTGATGTACTTGGTTCAAGGATAACTTCTGAGTGGAGAAAATAAGCTCCTTTTTCTGCTTTAATATCCGTTTCATTATATAGCTTTTGACCTCTTCTGAAATCTTCTAACTGCAAAGATGATAAAAGAATTTTGGGTTTCTCAAGCCCAATAGACCAGGCTATATTAGATTTCAAGGCTTCACTGGGCTCTGCTTTATCAACAATAATAGCACTCAAAGCAAAAACTGCAATGGAAGATCCCTCAACTAATTCGGTTCTTTTGTAAGCGTCAACTAAGTTACTAGTACTGTTCTGAAGTGCCTGTTCAACTCCGTAGGGTAAAACATTTTGAATTCCGTCAATAAATTGAACTTTAACTGCTGAAGATGCTGTATTAGTTAACGAAGACTTTCGAACAAATCCATAACAATCTGAGGAGTTCCACTCATATGTGAACCGTATTTCAAGGTCGTGATTAATTTCTTCAAATATCACTTTGTTACCAAAGGCATTTTTGTAAAGGTTTCGCGATATTTTGTATAAAGATTCTTGCCGTAAAGAAAAAGGCTCCCACAAAAAAGTTTGTCTATTTTTCTCAACAAGAAAAATAGATTTACTACCGGTTGTTTCAAAAGAATCAGTTATTTTATCGTCAGTATAGTAAGGAAATAAAGCTGCATCACTATCTTTTCGACCAGCAGACAATGCACCCGTACTAGAGATAAACATCCAGTGGTTTGAATGGCTTACAATACTCATGAAAAATGGCCGCATGCCATTTACATTAGAAATTTTATAAAAACTCTCTCCTTCAATTTTCATCTGTTCGCCTTTAACATTCAAATCTGCGAACTGAGCTGAGTGAGGACCAATGTTTATGGTTTTATTTTGAGTCATTTAATTATTACTTTTTTAATTTTAATTTTGGTTCATTATTTAAAGACGATAGTCTGTCCACTAAAATAAGATATTTTTCAACTTAACTATAATTACTCATGCTACAATGAACATACAAAACACTACAACTTAGACTACAAATTTCAACAGATAAAAAAATATATTTATGAGGTTAAAAAATATATTTAGCAAAATTTGTTGTAGTAATGTATGGGTATTTATCCGCAAATCTAACGAAACAAATAATAAAGAAATTTCCAAACACATAACTAGACGCTGGAATCAGATGAAGTATTTAAATAAGGGGCGTTGTGGTGATTTAATAATCACACTTTACAAATATTTTCAATTAATGTATATAAAACTTAATTACAGAACTAAAAATCTATAAAACACATCTTATTAATGTATCTTGTATGCAACTAAGCCCACATGAAATTTAAAGATCCAGAACTTGAGAAAGGTTCTTTTTTGAGTATATCTCTTTTAATACTTTCAGGAGAATTGATTTTTTTATTACCCTATGTATTAGCAAGAGTCTTTAGGCCTACGTTTTTAGAAGTATTCAATTTAACAAATCTTGAATTAGGTAGTTTATTCTCTATTTACGGAACGGTAGCTATACTTTCTTATCTATATGGGGGCGTAATTTCAGACAAATTTCAACCTAAGATCTTGATCGCCATCTCTCTGTTTTTCACTTCCTTTGGAGGAATTGTGTTGTCCACTTACCCTTCCTATTGGATGTTGCAAATACTGTGGGGGTATTGGGGTTTTACAACTGTATTTTTATTTTGGGGAGCTATGATAAAAGCGACACGCGTATGGGGTGGCTCAAAGAATCAAGGTGAGGCTTTCGGATTGTTAGACGGAGGAAGAGGTTTAGTTGCCGCTTCAATGGGAACTTTAGGGGTGTTAGTTTTTTCCCTATTTCTAACAAATGACATCGAAATAGCTTCATTAGTTGAACGAAAAAACGCGTTTAAATATGTGATTTTATTCTCGTCATTTATTGTTTTTTTAACTGGAATACTTGTCATTCTATATATGGAATCCAGTAGAGAGGGCGTTGTAAATAAGAGCTCCTCTTTATTTCCTAATATCAGATCCGTTATAAAAATCCAATCCGTTTGGCTAATCATGTTTATCATTATAGCTGCATATGTTGGCTATAAGGTAACCGACATTTACTCGCTTTATGCCTCTGATGTTATGAGGTTTGATAATTTAGAAGCCGCAAACATAGGGTCACTACAATTGTATCTTCGCCCGCTTGTGTGCTTGCTAATTGCATTGTTTGCAGATAAAAAAAGTTATATTCATTTTATTATTATTGGTTTCATTGTTATGTTGGTTGGTGCTTTGATATTTTCATTAGGAATTGTTCAAGTAAATATGAATTATATATTTTTCTTTTCTCTAATTGTGGTCGCTACAGGAACCTATGCGATTCGTGCTTTATACTTTTCTCTTATGCAAGAAGGACGTATTCCGCTCGTATTGACAGGCACAGCGGTAGGAGTTATTTCTGTCGTTGGATATACCCCTGATATATTTGCAAGCCCTATGATTGGCTACTTATTAGACACATACCCTGGAATCATCGGGCATCAGTATGTATTTGCTATACTTGTTTTATTTTCAATAGTGGGGCTGTGGGCCTCGATAAAATTCTCAAAATTAGTCACAAGTTTCAATTAGAAACATAGTCTTTAAAGTCTAGATGTATAATTTTATTTAGTTTTTCATTTATTAGGCAGTTGATCAAAACCCATATTAAATAATGTAAACCCAAAGATATCAGAATACAGGTTTATTGTTTTTGAAATAGGAGTCCCTGCTCCGTGGCCTGCATTAGTTTCAATTCTAATTAAAACAGGACTTCTTCCTGCTTGTTTTTCTTGTAATTCTGCTGCAAATTTAAAACTATGAGCAGGCACTACTCGGTCGTCATGGTCTCCGGTGGTAACTAAAGTAGCTGGATACTTTACTCCGTTATTCACGTTATGTACTGGTGAGTAGTCTTTTAAGTAATTAAACATCTCAGGGCTGTCATTAGCCGTTCCATAATCATATGCCCAACCAGCACCAGCTGTAAAAGTATGGTAACGTAACATATCCAAAACACCCACGGCAGGAAGAGCTACCTTCATCAAGTCAGGTCTTTGAACCATAGTAGCCCCAACTAAAAGACCTCCATTAGAACCACCTCTAATTGCTAAAAGTGATGGTGATGTATACTTTTCGTTAATAAGATACTCAGCTGCTGCTATAAAATCGTCAAACACATTCTGCTTTTTCATTTTTGTCCCTGAATCGTGCCATTTTTTGCCATATTCACCTCCGCCTCGCAAATTTGGTACAGCATATATCCCGCCTAGCTCCATCCACACAGAATTAGCAATACTAAACGAAGGCGTTAAACTGATATTAAAACCTCCATAGCCATATAAAATAGTTGGATTTTTTCCATTTAACTCTACTCCTTTTTTGTAGTTAATAATCATTGGGATTTTTGTGCCATCCTTAGAGTAATAAAACACTTGTTTACTAGAGTAGTCTGAGGAATCAAAATTGATTTTCGGTTGCCAATAAAGGTCGTAGTTTCCATTTTTTGGATTAAATTTGAATGATGAACTGGGATTAATATAATTCGTAAAAGTGAAATACAATTCCTTATCCTCCTGTTTTCCGTCAAACCCTCCACAAGAACCAATTCCAGGTAACTTCACTTCTCTAACTAGATTTCCATCATAATCATATTGAAAAACTTTTGACACAGCATCAACCATATAATTAACAAAAAAGTAGCCCGCTCCTGAACTTAAATTTAACACATTTTCAGTTTCAGGAATAAAATCCTGCCAATTTTCTACTGAAGGGTCTTTCGCATCTACCGTGATTACTCTTTTATTAGGAGCATTAAAATTAGTGACTAAATATAATTTACTTTGACGATTTTCAACCAAATAAGTGTCACTACTAAAATCATCTATTATTGGAATTAATTTACTATTTATTACACTAAGATCTTTAATAAATAATTTATTTCCAGAAGTAGAGGTAGATGCCGAAACTAATAAATATTGACTATCTTCTGTTACAGAACCACCTACATAGCGATGTTTTTCGGAAACCTTATCTCCGTAAATTACCCTGTCTTCACTTTGATGAGTCCCTAGTTTATGGTAGTATAATTTATGTTTATCTGTTTTTGCAGACAACTCACTTCCATTTGGCTTGTCATAGCTTGAGTAATAAAAACCTTCATTTTTATACCAAGATATTCCTGAAAATTTTACATCCACTAAAGTGTCTTCACGAATTATCTTAGACTCAACGTCCATAACTACTATTTTTCGCCAATCTGATCCCCCCTCAGAAATAGAATAGGCAACAGTACCACCGTCTTTAGAAAAACTTAACGAACCTAATGAAGTTGTACCATTTACAGAAAAGCTGTTTGGATCCAAAAAAATTGTTTCAATCCCTTCTTTTTTACGATAAATCACATATTGATTTTGTAACCCATCATTTTTATAAAAATAAGTATAATCTCCTTCGATAAAAGGGACTCCTATCTTTTCGTAATTCCACAATTCTGATAAACGATTTTTTAACTTTGCTCTGTATGGGATTTTACTTAAATAGTCAAAGGTAACTTCGTTCTGAGATTTCACCCAATACTCTGTCTCTTTACTTCGGTCATCCTCGAGCCATCTATAATTATCAATTACTCTAATTCCAAATATAGTATCTACAGTATTATTTTTTTTAGTTTCAGGATATTTCACTTCTATAATATTTTCTTTTATTTCTTTTTCACAAGAAGTAAAGATTAACGTTGCAAAAATAATAAAGGGTAAATTTTTCATAGTAATCTTTTAATTTATTTTTCCAATTTACGACAATTAATTTTCACTATAATTTCAAATTACAAAGTAAAAAAGGCCTTCAAATGAAGACCTTTTTTAGTGTATATCGAATGTCAAGGAAATTCCGCTAACTATTTAAATATATTCATTACTGAACAAATTAATAATCTGGACATCCAAAATCACATCGTTCATTATCAAAATCATAAATAATAGATAATTCATAAACTCCACCAGTTGTTCCTATTCCAGTCATATTAAAGTCATAAGAATACCCAAACCTAAATCCTTCCCAATCGAGACCTACAAATGCATTTATTGATGTTAAAAAATGACTATTAGGATCCCCTTTATTTGGATTGGAAGCAGCTAGTAATGCAAACGAAAAATCATCCATTTGGTATTTTGCACCTAAGTCAACACGGTTATAGGCTCCCTGTTGCATAGCATTTGCTAAGATATATAACTCGTAATCGTTACGATTAACTCCAGTTGGAATATAAAAAGATCCGTGTAATGACATAAACATATCCAAGTTAGCTTGACCATCAGATTGCATTGAAATATTGGGTTTATTTAAATGCTTAAATGTTAGACCTACCCAAGAGTTTTCAGAGTTAAAAAGTACAGAGGCACTAAAGTCAACAAACCTAATAGAATCTTCTAAATCAACAGGATCAATTGAGGTGTTATTAATAATTCCACTAAAAATATTTATTTGATCTTCTAATAATAAGTTTTGAAATCCAAAGTCCTTTGTGCCGTATCCAAAAGAAATACTAGGTCTCGCATTCCATTCATCAGAAATTTGAAAATGATAAGCGTAATTTAAATTTACTTGCGTGAAATTATAACGTGTCGTAGTTTCTTGGTGATTAAGTACGCTTATTCCTATCCCACTTTTAACTTCTTCAAACCAATTGTCTACAAAAGCAAATTGAGTGTTTAAACTTAAGTTTAATCCAGGCCATTGAGTACGGTGAATAATCCCAGCTCTAGTAGATTTCTTCGCCCCTGTAAAACTAGAACTTAAGGTCTCAGGAATCATAAAAAACTGAGTGTGAATTGGATCTTGCGCATAGCTCTTTAAGAACGCTGCAAAAATGAATATCAGAACATTTTTTTTCATTTTAATCTTTTATTTGATTAAAGTTATTGGACCACTCAATTCTATCACTTCACCATTAAAGGACTCAGCAGATACTACAATAATATAATTACCATTTTCTGCTTGATTGCCATTAATAGTTCCATCCCAACCATTGATAGTATTTCCTTTCTCCTCGTATAACAATGAACCAAAAGTGTCATAAATGCTCATCTTTAGTGTAGTTATACAGTTAAAAACTGGGCGTATTGTTTCATTAATTCCGTCTCCATTTGGAGTAAATGCCGTCGGTAGAATTATTTCGTATCCTCTTGTAACTTTAATTGTTTCAGAAAATATATCTAGGCAACCATACATATCTTCTAACGCTAACTCAATTGTATATGTTCCAGGCAAATTATAAATATGTGTAAGAGCATCTACCCCACTAATAGGTAGCGAACCATCTCCGAAATTCCATGTAAAATCAACTATATCTCCAGTAGAATTATTTTGAAAATTAATAGGATCTCCTATTGCGTAAACTCCACAAAAATCACTGTTTGTTGAAGAGAGACTAAAATCTGAGACCCCAAATTCAAAAAACACGATAGGATCAAGAGGAAATGCTATGGGAGGACAGCCGTTAGCTAACCCAAATTGGTCATTCACAAAAGCAGTGTAGTTTCCACTAACCGACGTTTCCATTAGTTCTTGAGTCAACGGGTCCCATACTCCACCAGACCAAGTGATTTCATAAGGAGGTATACCGCCATCTACTACTATAGTGTTGGTTTGTATTGCTGTATTTGATGTACAATCAATATCTATGGTTTCTTTAAAAAATGCTGTAATCTCCTCAGGTCTAGTAAGTTCTATATCTGGTATTATAGTAGATAATGGACAGCCGTTCTGATCGGTCACATCAATTGGGTATGTACCCTCAGATAAGCCAGTTAAACACCAATTTCCTCCGCCATTATCTACCCATCCAGATCCTAAAGGAAATGGATTGGTCCCACCAATAATTGTGATACAAATAGATCCATTTTCAAAAGCAGGGGGTAAATTGCAATTTAGATTTGTAATATCTACACTAGTAACCTCAAGTATTTGGGGCTCACTAATAACGCTAACTACTGGATTAGTTTCACAACCACTCGCATCTTCTATTTTGTAGAAATAGGTGCCTGCTAATACATTAAACTGGACAGCAACCCCTGTTGTTGTTAATTGATTACTTATAGGGCTTAAAGAAGCATCGAAAAGTGAAACTGTTAATACGCCTACTCCTCCATTAGGAGTGATTGCTAAACTGCCTAAATCTCCAAAACAAAGCGCATCTGTTACTAGCGATGTAGATGCTAGTTCTGCGGGTTCTGGAACTGTCGTTGTAAATACATCGCTACATCCGTTAGAGTCATATATAGTAAATGTAATTGAGCCACCTGGAGCCTGGACAAATCCAGTTCCGGTGTATGGAGGCACCCCTCCTGTGGCTGCGATATTATACGTTGCTAATCCTCCAAAACAGTTAATTGGATCAATTAAAGTTGCTGACACACTTAACGGGTCTGGTTGAGTTAAGGTATAAGGTACTACAATATCAAAAGGACAAATTGGATCAGAAATCGTAAGTGAATAATCTCCTGCAGTTAAGAACTCAAAAGAAATTGAAGCTGGTGCAGAATTTAATGTTCCTTGATAAATTATAGTTGCTGCTGAATCTAGTAAGGAATAATTATAGGTTTCAGAACCACCATCTAAATTAACAGAAATAGACCCTGTATTAGCTCCATTACAATCTATATTGAATCCATTAAAGTTAGAAACCGTATCTGATAATATTATAGGGGTGTTTAATTGTTCAATGATATATGGATCAGAGATATACTGACAGCCGTTAGCATCTATGACCTCTAAATGATATCTTCCTTCACATGCATTAAATAATTGAAATGGATTTGCTGTATTTGTAAATGGACCCACTGTGAAAATACCAGAACCAGGTGCTGTTTCCCCAAACCATTCAATTGATGTATAAGGCAGCGTACCACCAGAAAAACTCACTTCAATGAATCCGTCACACGGGGGGTCATTCACATTATTACAAGAAATACCACTCAAAGAAACTAAATTAAAATTAATTGGCACAGGTTGATTGATCTCATACTCATAATCATAACTACAGCCAGAACTGTCTATTATGTTTAACATATAAATTCCAGGGCAAAGATCAAATTGATCTTTTTCTGTAGGGTTGGATATTATAACTCCTGGGGTAATGGATGTCCAATTATATGTAAATGGCACCATACCAAGAGTGCTAATCTCGATTGATCCCCCACACAAAGAATCAGAATAACTACATTCTGTATTTGTGACTACAGCATTAATCTCTGGCTCTGGGGAAATAGTAATTATTATCGTAAAAGGAGGGCCGCTGCACCCATCAGTCCAAGGGGTAACATTAAACTCAACCGTTTCAATAACATCATACAATGGGTTAACGTTGTCCAATATTCCAGAATCAAATACACTAGGTGCACCAACACCCTCTGGAAAAAGGCTCTCTGAAACTGAATTTTCTCCATCAATATTTGTATTATCTACAAAAGACCATGTATATGTAGTCCCGCTAGGAACTATCGTGTTCAAGTCCGGGATTAGTCCATCTTGAGGGTTTAGTACGTATGAGCTCACATCACATATATCAATAACTTGATCTGAAATTTCTGCAACAGGTTTAACTATAACTTCAGCACAATCAGAAACTATAGCATCACAACCACCCTGTGAAAAA
>JABAZD010000071.1 GCA_018608705.1 Flavobacteriaceae bacterium
TAATCTCCTAAAGGGATGGAACTATTTACATATATAGGTAAGTCTAATAATAAATTTGATCCAGTTGGAATTATAGTGCTTCCTAAATTATAAATCACAAAACGATAATTTCCATTTCCTAAATCTGAATTTGAGATGGTAAAATCATTCAAAGAATTCAATCCTTGAACATTTTGATAATCAAAAATAAATCCATCAGGAATATTAATATCAAATTGTATGGCTCTAATTTCATCGTTGTTAGAAATTCCAAGATTAATTATATAATCATTATCTCTATTTACAGACTTATCTTCTATATATAAATAATTAGGGGAAAAGACATCTGCAGTAACTTGAATAGTATTCTGATTTTCAGCACTATTGTGATTAATTAATATTGAACTTGAAAACTGACCTACAGACTCGGGGGTAAAAGTTACAACCATTTCAGTATCCTGCCCATTAGCAAGTGTAAGTGGTGCCTCTAATGAACCCGAGAGTAAAGATGATTCATAAACTATTTGATTTATAATTAAGTTTGAATCTCCAATATTGGCTATAGAAATATTTTTATCAGTTGATATTGATAATGGAACTCTACCAAAATCTAAAGTAGAATTAACGTTTAGTAATGGTGCATTGATAGTAATATATCCTGAATATACATCAGAAATAACATCTCCTAAATCTAAATTAGAAATTATTGAATTTGAAATATCTAAAGGATGATATCCTGAATTTGAAACCGGTAACAAAGAAAAACTAAAAACTTCACCTGACGTTGAATTGAAGTTTAAATTATTAGGAGAATATGAGATAACTCTGAGGGTATTTGGATTAATTACAGCAGCAGATATAGAATGATCTTCTTCTCTACCTGACAAAGCAACTGAATTTTGAACATATTCTACTCCTGAGGGAATTGTAATATCTAGCTGAAAACTAGTAAATGAATCCATATTATTTATGGAAACAGGTATTAAAATATTTGAACCTAAATTACCAGAATTATTACCTACATAAATTTCGTTAACTGAATAAATATCAGCTTCAACTGAAAGTTCTTGAAGTCCTCTGGACTCATCAGTATCATTAGTCTCAAAAAGTGTTTGATCAGATATTACTTGACTTTCTGATGTGTCTAGGGTTAAAGTAATTGAAAAGTTAACACCCGCAGGGATACTGATAGGAAAAGTTTCTGAAATTGATAAGGGAGAAGATAAGTTTTGTGATAAAATAGTTAACGTTTCATTTCCTTCATTTAAAATTTGAATTGTTCTACTTTGATTACTTGATCTTGAAACCCTACCAAAATCTATATTTGTTGTTAATAATTTAAATTTTGGTCCTAAAATGGTTACTTGATTGTCATTTGGAGAAATTGAAATTTGTGAGCCACCAGAATCTGAGAAAACTACATTTGAAAAAATCATATCAAAGTTTCCTGGTTCGTTATTACTTGTGAAATTTAAATTAACAACCGTTCCAGTTCCTGGATTTATAGTTTCATTAGTAGAGGAAATTACTACAACTCTTATTATATTATCACCTATTAAATTTGTACTAATCGTGTGATTACCAACACGATTAGTTAATGAATGTCCAGATCTTAATTGCATTGCATTATTATCAAATTGAAGATCAAACTGAAATGCAGAAATATCATCAGCATTTGAAAATGCTATTCCAATAGAAAAATCTTCATCAACAGATACTGGATCCGAAGAAATATTTATTGAATTTTGACTCAATAATAATTGACTACTTAATACAAAAATTAAAAGAAACTTTTTCAAACTATTATTTTAAAATTAATCTCTTATTAGCTACATGCTTCAATGTACCATTTTCATAGGCATGCATTAATAGGATGTAATTCCCAAGACTCAACCTATTTAAATTAAGTTGATTTGAAATAATCCCTGAACTTTTACCTAATTCCTGTGACCAAACTAATCTTCCTTGCATATCATAAATATGCATATTAACAACATCCATTTCGTTAGGTAAATAGTATTCTAAATTAATTAAACCATCAGATGGATTAGGATATAGACTAAATAATTCAAATTCCTGATTCTCTATATCGCTTGATTTTAAGAACCCATTTAATCTTTCTCCATTTATAGTTCCAACTATAATATTATCTCCGTTTATACCTTTAGAATTATCAATTCTTGTTAATAATTTAGTTTTAGAGTTTGCAATAATTGTATTATTGAAACTATACAACATAAGTGATCTAGAATTATCAGTTATAAAATCTAAAGATTCAATAGATGTTAAGTCACCAGATAATTGGTATTCAAAATCAGTATCAAGAGATAATTGAATTCCTCCTATATTATATTCTGACTCAACATACAAGTCATTTCCTTCCCAAGTAAAAAATGCACTTCCAATTGCAGAACTCGGATAATAATCTACTGAGCCAGATGATGCTCCTCTTGATCTTGTGCTATCTGGATCTAGAATAATGTCTACAGTAGCTGTTATATCTAAAACATTTATAGCTTCATCATTATTTACATCTGCAGCCTCAAAAACAAATGGACTTGGGACATTTCCTAAAATATAATCAACATCTGTCACTAAATCTAAAACGGTAACTTCAAAATCTCCGTTACTATCTCCTAATTTGATTATATCTACATCTAATTCTTGAACAGGTGCAAGTTCTGATCCACTAAAAGCAGCATCTATAGTTTGAACTGTCCAA
>JABAZD010000033.1 GCA_018608705.1 Flavobacteriaceae bacterium
GTTCTGATTCATCAATTGAATCAATAGAGAATAAATATAATTCAATTATTATTGGAAGTGTTGAAACAGCCTTTTGGGTACCTATATATTGTTTGTTTTTCTTAAAACCTTGAGGATCTAATATTTCAAGAAACCCTTTTTCAACTAAAAATTTTAGCCTATTAGTAAGAATGTTAGTAGCTATTTTTTCCTTTGAATTTCGAAAATCTTTGAATCTGGTTTTTTTATGTATAACAACATCTCTCAAGATTAAAAGAGACCATTTATCTCCTAGTAAATCTATAGAATAAGCTATAGCACAAGTACGTTTCAAATTTTCCATACAAACAAATGTATGTAAAAAAAATTAATCTCACTACTAATTGCTTTAGCCTAAGAATTTACATTATACACAAAACATCAATACACAATTGACTCTGGTCTGTATTTTTTATTTTTTCCGAACTCCAAATTTGGTTTAGATCCCATTACGAATCTTAATTCGCCTCCTTTTACTAGGTCTTTATGAGTTATGTAAGAATATTTGTGTTTAGTCCCATTGAGTATTACCTCTTGAATATAGATATTAGTATCTGAGTTATTTTCTGAGATAATTTTCATGCTGTTACCACCACCTAAATTTAGATCAACCTCGTCAAACAGAGGGCTTCCAAAAACATAAGCTCCATTCGATGGATTTAATGGATAGAATCCCATTGAAGAAAATATATACCATGCTGACATTTGTCCACAATCTTCATTTCCGCTTAACCCGTCAGGTTTGTCTGAGTATAGATTATTAGTTATATATCTTATGTTTTCTGGAATTTTGTGTTGCTCACCTGCATAGGCATACATGTAGGTAGTGTGATGGCTAGGTTCGTTTCCATGAGCGTATTGTCCAATTAGTCCTGTTATATCCATCGACGAACCTTCTTCTAAGTCTGACGAAATACTAAATAATTGATCAAGTTTTGAGGTAAACCCTTTATCTCCACCAAGTAACTCGATAAGACCCTCAGGATCTTGAGGAGTTAACCAGAGGTATTGCCATGCATTTCCTTCGCAATAATCATTAACTCTATGCTGTGCTGATTTAGGGTCAAACGGAGTTCGCCAGCTACCATCTGACATTTTACCTCTCATGAATTTAGTTTCAGGGTCAAAATAATTTTTATACGATTTAGAGCGTTTTAGAAAATACTCATAATCATCAGGCTTGTTTAATTTTAAGGCAAGTTGAGCAATTGCCCAATCACCTATTGCATATTCCATTGTACTAGCTATTGATTCTGCCATATAATTTGATGGAATATATCCATATTTCATTAAGTCCATTACACCAGGTTCATGATCCCCAGTGGCACTTTCTTTGACAGCCTCATATACTCTTTCTAGGTCGATCCCTTTAAAACCTTTAAGACAGGCGTCAACAACTACAGGAATTGCACTGTATCCAGGCATCGTATTTGTTTCATTCCCCCTCAAGTGCCACACAGGGAGTTTACCTTGTTGTTCGTATATTTTAAGCATTGAATTTACCATATCACTTACTCTTTCAGGGTGAGTTATAGTGTATAATGGGTGAGCAGCCCTGTAAGTATCCCATAGTGAAAACAGGGTGTAGTTGGTGAAAGTGGTGTCTTTGTAAACCTTTTTGTCTGTTCCACGATATTCCCCATTAATATCTTGGAATAGATTAGGTGCAATCATAGTATGATACATAGCTGTATAGAAAACTCTTTTTTTTGCAATATCACTAGTCTTAATATGAATTTTAGATAATTCTTGATTCCACTTTTTTTCTGCATCCTTCAAAACTTTATTAAAATTCCACTTTGGAATTTCGGTCATTAAATTATCCAAACCGTTACTGGAGCTAACGGGTGAAACACCCATTTTCAAATAAATTACTTCATCTTTTTTAGTTGAAAACTCCAAGAATCCTTTCAAATATTTACCTTGTTTTTGCGTGTTTTTAATTTTTCTACCATTGTTATAAATAAAAAAATCTTTAACAGGCTTAGAAACTACAAAAGAGAAAAACTCTCTTTGGTCTGAAGCCCATCCAGATGAAAACCTATAACCTTCAAATAGAGTGTCATTAATTTGTTTTAAGTAGGTTTCTGTCGGTCGGTCTGCACTTCCTTCACCTAAGTCTACTATTATTCTAGACTCTGAAGATTCAGGAAATGTATATTTATGTAAACCAGATCTTTCTGTTGCTGTCAGTTCAACATTTATATTATATCTATCTAACATTACTTGATAGTATCCTGGACTAGCACTTTCTCTATCTTTTGAGTATAAGGAAGCATATCCTTTCATATGCCTATCTTGAGTACCTGCATTTATTTTTAACTCACCTGTGGCCGGCATTACGGTAAGTTCTCCTAAATCTGACATTCCAGTCCCGCTTACGTTTAAATGGCAAAACCCTTTAACTATACTATCTGAGTTATGATAGGAGGATGACCAGTCCCAACCTTTATTGAAGTTAGTAGGGCCGACTTGTACGCCCCCAAAAGGTACATTAGCCCCAACAAAAACATGTCCGTGTCCTCCAGATCCTATAAATGGATCAACATATTTTATGTAGTCATTTGGTTTTATATTATCGAAACCGAAGCTTATTAGAATTAAAGCCAGTAGAGTAAATGCGTTTTTGAAATTAAGATGCTTCATGTGTGTTATTATAATT
>JABAZD010000045.1 GCA_018608705.1 Flavobacteriaceae bacterium
AAGAACTTGTTGCAATTGTTAAAGAGGGTGTCAAATTGGAATTAAATCGACAACGATCTATTGGTAACCCTTTAAACAGGTTGTCTATAACTGGTGAGGATACCGAATATTTAACCCGAAATGAAGTCTCTAAGGTGTTAAATGTAACGGTTCAAACATTGAATAATTGGAGAAGAGAAGGTGTATTAAATCCCTTAAAAATTGGAGGTAGGGTATTGTATCGAAAAGAAGATGTATATAACAACTCACGATTGGTTGCGTGAGTTGTTGGTTAAGTTGTAAATGATTTTTATATTCAATTGCCTACTCATAAAATTAAAAAAATAATTGTTTTTAATTAAAATAATTAGAATGATTTTATATTTTAGTCAATATTTAAGCTGTAATAATTAACTTTTACAAACAAAATACATTGACCGTTAGATAATACTAGTAACTAATTAAAACAAAATGAAAAAAACAGAAATAATTTTAAGTGAAATTGCGGAAGGAGACCCAATAAAAGTACTTAACATTTTGAAGGAAAATAAAAATTCAAAACTAAAGTATCAATGTTCATATGAAGACCGTCTTTTTCAGCTGAAAAGTGACAAGGAGTCTGAAGTTGATGGACCATTTAGTTACATTGACGATGTAATACAATATAGCAAGGATGTTAATTCTTTATTTCTAGAAAATAGTAAATATGAAAGTGCGGCAGATATTTTTAATAATTGGGAAACCCCGGAGTTAGAAACCTACGCAGGTGGCGATTTTAATTCAAAAAAACCTGTTTATTGGGGAGATTGCTTTATATGTGCAACAGGTTATCTTGATATTGAAGATCTTATTCTAAAGTTGAGTGAATTTATATCCTCAGAGGATGAGGAAGACGAAGAGTTTAGAGATGAAGGTTTTTATTGGTTTTTAGACAGTCTTGACATTATTTCAGATCCAGAGGAGTTTCATGTTGGTTTTGAAGATAACGATATTAGAGTAAGCAATATCAAATATTCAGCTGGAACAGAGTTAGGTATTAATAATATTTCATTTTATTCAACAAAAAATATGGTTCACTCGGATTATGAATTTATGATTGAAACTTCAAAAAAGTAAAAAAATATATGCACACTATGATAATGCGAGAAATAATTAACCTGTTATTATTAACTTTTACAAAGAAAATACATAAACCATTAGATAATACCCTTAATAAATAAAATGGTATACATATTAATTTATATTGGAGTGATAGTAGTAGTAATTATAGGAGCGACTCTTTGGGGGAAATTCGACCCTAAAGTTAAAGCTACAAATGCTGAATATGAGAAATCACTAGCTAACTTAAAAAATGAAGATGACACGACTGTTGGTCTCAATAATGAATCTAATGTTGATCATCTAAACACGGAGAACGTTCTATATAGAAAAGATGTGTCTGGGTTAATGCTCTATTTTAAAAAAATGAATAACATGGAAAGGTTATTTAATGAGCTTACTAACGCCATTAGAAATGGTAGTTCAGTTAAACAATATCTGATTGACGCTAATATTATGAAAGACCAAAACACAATGCGAATAGTAGCTACTGGATTCACTGATATATCGTCATTTCTTAAAGGTATGCTTGAAATCAAAGAGAATGATGAGTTGAGAAAGGATTATAATGCTTGTCTTGAAGTAATTAATATACTTGATAAGTCAGAGAGAAAGTTTAAAGAAGAACTCAATAGTTTTGATTCAAAGGGATTGTCTGAGAGATATAATATTGAGGAGAAAAACTTAGACATTATTTATTGGTATGACTTTATACTAACTAGAGTTGACACACACCTTAAAAATGAAAAATCAGAAATTGATCTTGATAATATTCTTTACGAAAATATATGGTCTCATGCTGATGAGTATGGAAGAACACACGAAAATAGATCACTTGAAGATAAGAGAATCATATCTCAAATAAGAATTCTTTGCTACGGACACATATATGTATGTCTAAAAAATTTTACTAAAAAGAATAAGTTATCTTCATTGAAAGTTCTACACTCCAAAGCTTCTTTATATGGAGCAGTTAAATTCGCTTTATTTTCTGGAATAAGTAAAGAAGACGTTATGGAGTGGTTTCCAACTTTAGAGTTCGAAGAAAAGTTAATTACTGGGCACAGTCCATTCGAAAAACTAATACAATCACTCTTCAAGAACAATGATGATAAAAGTGATTTTAGTAAGAAAATTAAAATAATTTTTGATAAAGAGGAAAGGTTTCCGATATATGAGCTTTCAAATAAAATGAAATCTAATTCACCAAATTGGTTTAAAGGTCCATTTTATATTAAAGATGGGTTAGTTGAGAGTATAGAAACGGGAAATAAAATGAAATTAAGTTATTTAGAGAAAAGTATTTTCACAGAAATACAATTCAATAGGGTATTAATTGAAAAACTATTCGAGATAAATATAAAAAGAGAGGATTTTGAACAACCTTTTCTTAGTTACCTCGTTTTAGTTGTAGACTCAGGAACTTCATGGTTTGAGTCGAATAATAAAGACGCGTTCAATAAACTATTTAAAAATTAAAGAAAAATATGGGAATTTTAGATAAACTTTTTGGTAATTCAGGAAATTCAAAAGAAGACAAAGCTGATAACTACTTTCAAAAATCAGGCAGTAATATTAATGATGGAGAGTTAAAATTAGCGATTCGAAACTTAAACAAAGCTATAGAACTAGACCCTAGTAATGGACTCTATTTTTATAATCGGGGTACAGTAAAAAAAATGATTCAAGATTTTGAAGGGGCTATTCAAGATTTAACCTCATCAATAGATCTCAAAACAAAAGATATTAAATTTAACTTTATTAAAGAGGCTTATTTTAATAGGGCAATGTCAAAGTTTCATTTACAAGATTTAACAGGAGCTAAAAAAGACAATGAAAAAGCTAGGGAACTTGGCTATGACTTGATTCAAGTTAATCAACTTGAGGAATATATTGAAGAAGTAAAAGATATTGGTTATGATGTTTTTATGAAAGAATGGGAATAATATTTCATTTTATTCAACAAACAATATGGTTCACTCGGATTATGAATTTATGATTGAAACTTCAAAAAAGTAAAATATATATACCATCATAATTAAAGAAATAATTAACTTTTACAAACAAAATACATTGACCGTAAGATAATACTAGTTAAATATCCTTAAAATAAGACTTAAAATATGGAGATTGAAGAAATTAAAAATATTATAATAGCTTTATCAAAGAAAATAGAAAAAAACCCAAACGATTATAATTCCTATTATAATAGAGCATATTATAAAGGGATTTTAAAAGATTTAGAGGGCGCAATCGAAGACTACACAAAAGCGATTGAAATTAATTCGAATGACCCAGAAGCATACGAAAATAGAGCCATAATTAAAGCTGAATTATTAGATCATAAAGGAGCGTTAGAGGATATTAAAAAGTCTATTGAAATTAATCCTAATAATGCACAACATTATTGGAATTCATCCCTTTTTAAAGCCACTTTAAGAGATTTTAAGGGAGCTTCAGCTGACTACAAAAAAGCGTCTCAGTTAGAACCTGCCTATAAATCAACTCCATATCCATTCAAGCTAATAGGTTTAGATGATGATATTAATTTAGATGAGATGAACTTGGGTGAGAAAGAGATTAATGAGGAATTAGAAGATTCTAAATTTCAAGAATATGGTGTTGCAAATTTACAAGAGATAATCAAAAACGAATGGTCAGAGGAGTTAGACCATATTAGATTAGGAATAACAAGGAGAGTTGATCATTTTGAATCTAATGAAGAATCAAACCAAGGAATAGAGTATACTTCTATTGAATATTCATTGAAAATTAAATTATATTATGAAGGGGATGATGAATATGAGGATGATTATGAAACTCCGGGACTTGTAATTGTTGATGTTATGTTAAATGATAGTAATGGTGCTATCTTATCTTCATCAGAAAGAGAGGGTTTAGTTTTTTGTGATCCAAAGTCTGAAGAATCATACTTTTTTGATGAATTTGAAGAATTGTTTAATTCAGATATTAAGTATTTTGGAGATCATTTAATCGCAGAATTTAATAATGCTATCAATGATTTTGGTAAAGCTTGGGGTAATCCCTCTGATGATCAAAATGATAAAATAGAACTTGAAAAACTATTTGATTTTAAAAAAATATTAATACGATTACAAGAGTATCAGGCTAAAAAGAAATTATAATTAAATTTTGTAGACTAATCATTTTTACAAACAAAATACATTGACCGTTAGATAATACTCTTTATTAATTAAAATAAAATGAAAAAAACAGAAAAAACATACCATGATAATGGTAAATTAATATACGAAAGTGTATTTGAATATTTAAATAAATAAGTTATGAGTGAAGCAAAAAAGAAAGAAGTTACTAATAATTCAGACAGCAGTCCAATCAAAGGTTTTTATACTTATAAACTATTTAGATAAACACCAAGACTATCTGATAATACTTTAACTGCACAACAAAAAAAGTCTATAAAATATATAAAAAATTAAAAAAATGACATTAAACACATTAGGTTATAAGCTGAATGAAATGTATACTAACGCACCAAAAGGAGATTCTGTTGCTATGATACATTTATTTGGAATTAAATATGCGAATGAAATAAAGGAAAGTAATTTCTCAAAAAAAGACATAATTTCTCAGTCGGGTATTTCAAAATCTTATGAGACGGAACTATCAAAGGGTATAAAGTTATCCAAATATGTAATTCTTAAAAATAATTTAAACTAATAATATGAGTTTAATTATTTGGGGATTAATAGGATTGCCAATATCATTTGGATTTTATTATTTTATTATTGAAGGAAATTTGAAGAAAAGAAAGGATTATTTTGGATTGTGGATACTTGCTATTATAGTTTGGTTGTCTTTTTTAATTTTTTAATTTAAAATTTACAAACGTAATACGAGGGTGAAAGGATAATATAAAAAATATCAAAACATAAAAAAATAAAAAAAAAAAATGGAGTATATGTTAATTTATATTGGAGTGTTTGTCGCAGTAATTATAGTAGCGATTCTTTGGGGAAAATTCGACCCTAAAATTAAAGCTGCTAATGCTAGATATGAAAAAAAACTATCTAAAAATGAAACAACTACAAAATTAACTGATAAACAAAAACATTGGTTAGGTTAAGTGGATATTAGAGTTAACGCTATCCCTTTTGATTATATTAAAGAAATATATACTATCGATAGTTATGGAAAGGAGCATTTTAATGAATATAAAATTAATGAACATAGAGTGCCAAAAGATGAGATACAAGAAGTAGCACAATTAAGGGTTGATGGTCTTTTAGGTATAAAAAAATATATTAAAACTAATGGTAGTGAGGTACAAAAATTTCATTATGAATCCTCATTAAAAGGTGCTGTACTTTATGCTTCCTCAATAGTGTCGAAAAGAAAAAAATCTAAAAAAGAGGTAATTAAACAATGAAAAAAGATATGATTTATTTACATAAAAACGGATTAACTATTGTAGCCGATAAAAAAGCTAAAATAGGACAATCGTACGAGCTTAATGGCGAAAAATATTTGGTAGTGAATAGAAAAATGCTAGAGAGTCTAGTGAAGTCTGGCGAGGATGTCACTAAGGTTGTTACTAGTAAAGTAAAAATGATGTTACACCTATTTTCTGGTAGAACTAATTTTAATCAAGATATTAGTTCATGGGATGTAAGTAATGTTTATAGCATGGCTTTTATGTTTAATAGTGCTAGGAAATTTAATCAAGATATAAGCAATTGGGATGTTGGTAATGTTGATCAGATGGAAGGTATGTTTAAAGGAGCTTCCTCATTTAATAGTGATATTACTAATTGGAAAATTAAAAATTGTTTTAATTTAAGAGAAATGTTTGCTGGAGCTTTATCTTTTAACCAACCTATAGGGAAGTGGGATATCCATGAATTTTGTAATATTTCATATATGTTTTTAAATGCTAAATCATTTAATCAGGATTTAAATCATTGGAATGTTAAAGGGATTTCTTCAATGATTTCTTTATTTGAGGGCGCCGAATCTTTTAATCAAGATTTGGATTTATGGGATTTAACAGAAAGCCTCTCACTAAATAGAATGTTTAAGAATGCCAAAAAATTCAATGGAGATATAACAACTTGGAAATTTGGTGGTATTACTCGTATGGATGAAATGTTTGCAGGAGCAACTTCTTTCAATCAAAATATTTCTGTATGGGATGTAGGTAAGGTTGAGAAAATGGATAAATTATTTAATGGTGCTGAATCTTTTAATCAAGATTTAATTAGCTGGAATATTAATGAAAAGCTAAAAATAAAAACACCAACTGCGATATTTACAGGCGCAAAAAATTTTAATCCTGATCACAGTCCTTTTCAAAAAAAGAAACGTTCTATTGATACATCAACTAAACACCTTGTTTCCGAGGATAAGAACGGTTTTTTAAAAATTAAAAAATTACTACTTTCAAGAGATGTTGATAAGATTGACCTAGGAGTTGAGTTGCTAATATCATTAAATAATACCGATTTATTTAATGCAATACTAGATGGTTGTAAAATAGAAACTATAGAAAGTGGTGACCATTCCACCAGTAGCATATTCTATGGAGATGAATCAAATTACTTTCGATCTAAACTCCTTACTAATAAGGTTTTTACAGGAACTAAACCCGCTCAACCTTTCTTAAACTATGCTTTAATGAATATTATTGCATCTGTACCGAAGGATAATAATATTAATATTCATGAATCTATTGTGTTAAAAAATATCAATCAGCTTAATATTTCTACAATACTAGGAGTTGGTAATACCTATGATAAATTTAATCAACTTTTTGAAATTGATAAATTCACTTTTTTAAATAAAATTATTATAGATTTCAGTAAATTTGAAAATATAAATTTAGCTAAAAATTTCAAAAGTAAATCAGTTAAGAATATTATCGCAAAGAATTTTAATGGTTCATTAAAATGGTTAGAAAATTTTAAACAAATTGAAGATTTATATTTAAGTTTTGAAAAGTACAATCAAAAAATTGAAAATTTAGTTTGCTTCGATGTTTTAAGAAATCTTAAAAAACTTGAAATAAATTGTGAAGGATTAACTGATATTGATTTTCTCAGTAATTGTGAAAGTTTAAAAAATTTAATTTTATATAATAATAAATGGGGATCAACACTGAAAAATATTGAAACGCTTTCAGATCTTAAAAATTTACAGGTTTTAGAAATCTCTAATATTGATGAGCATCTAAATTTAAGTGTTATTAATAGATGTTTAAATATTAATGTATTAAGTCTTGGTTTTAAAAATACGTTTCATGTCAAACATTCAATTGGAAGTGAGAACCTAAAAATATTTAATTTAAGATTGGACTCGTATTTAGATGTTTCTAGTATTGATTTTTCTTGCCTTAATAATTGTAAAAATCTTGAATCAATTAATATCAAAGGAGGTCGCTCTTATAATTTTAATGGAAAAATTAATAGTATTAATGGAGTCAATATTTCAGGCAACATAAAAAAGGTAGAATTAGATAATATTAATATCATAGAAGAGAATTATGATGATTTAACTAATGCTCAAGGCAAAGTAACAATTAATGATCATAGTAATGAAATAAATAATTTAGTTGTAAAACCTGTTTCAAATGCTGCTGTTCAAGAATCAAAGCTTGGTTCTGATGAGAAAAAAAATTTTTCAAAAATCAAAAAACTAATATTAACGAGAGATATTAATGCAATTGACTTAGGAGTAGAATTACTAATATCATTAAATAGCCCTGAATTATTTAATACCCTGTTGGAAGGTTGTAAATTAGAAACCATATATGTTCGCGACCCACATGATAGAGAACCTAATTACTTTAATTCTGAACTCCTTACTAATAAGATTTTCACAGGAACAAACCCCGCTCAACCTTTCTTAAACTATGCTTTAATGAATATTATTGCTTCTGTACCAGAAGACCTAAACATTAATATTCATGAGTCAATTATTTTAAAAAATATCAACTGCCTAAACATATCGTCATTAATAAAGTTTAACGTCTCATCATATCAACAGATTAAATTTGATGGAATGTTTAATATTGAGAATTTTACACACTTACAGAGAGTGATAATTGATTTTAGCAAATTTGGAGAAGTAAATTTTTTAGATCATTTAAAAAACAACACAATAAAAGAGATTACTGCTTTGAATGTTGATACCTCAATAAAATGGTTTAGTAATTTTAAACATTTAGAGGTTTTGAAATTTTTACCACCCATGTATGGTCGATCTCATCTTCAGGACACAGATTATGAAATGTTTAATTTGTTAGTTGATTTAAAGGAGTTAGAAATAGAATGCTCAAATGATATTACTTTTCTAAAAAACTGTACTAAAATTAAAAAATTAAAACTAAATATTTCTGACGCTAAATCAACAATAAATCTTGATACATTAGAATATTTGAATAATCTTGAGGAGTTAGAAATTATTGAAACAACAAAACAAGAGGTGCAAGGGTTTAGTTCAAGTGTTTTATTAAACTGTAAAAAATTAAATAAACTAATTTACAGTACTGAAATGAAAATTTTAATTGATGATCGTGAATTAATAGATAAGAGACTAAATCAAGTGGAGAGTGTAATAAAGAACATCAGACAAAGTGAAAATTTAGAGTGTCTTAGTATTTTTACTCAAGGTGCGTGCTTAAATTTAAATATTGAAACTTTAAATCTTAATGGTCTAAAAATCCCTTCAAATTTTAAAGAGATTAATATCGATGAGATTAAGCTATCATTGAATGATTAATCAATTTTTAACAAATAATTTTTTAAAAAAAAAATAATAATTAAAGAAAAATATGGGAATTTTAGACAAAATTTTTGGTAAATCAGAAAGAAAGAAGAAAGAAGATAAATTAGTGTTATTTGTTAATCTATTAATGAATCTATCTGGAGCAGACGGTGATAGGTCAGAAGAGGAATATGGTTATGTATTTGATTATGCATCAAGATATTCATCAGAAATTACAAAAGAAAAGTGGATGGAGATTGTTTCAAAGGCTGAATCTTTAGGAGATAAAGCCATGGGAATGGCTATTGAATTGGATCATAATGAAAAAATAAAACTTATTGAGGAACTGATCGGACTTGCCAATTCAGATGGCCATTTTCACGGAGCTGAGTTTACCTGGATAGTGGTTTTTTGTCGCCAAATTGGTTTAGACCAGGACATAGCAGAAGAACTTCTCAAAAACCATAGTGTAGATATGGATGAAGTTAATAAAACTATTAAAAACCTCAAAAGTGATAGAGAAGAGATTACAGGAGAAAAAACTGACCTAACGGAGTCAGAAAACTTGACTGATACTGAAGATAATCAAACAGAGTTACCTAATGGGACCTTCGACGAAATTCGTTCTATTGTCAATCCTCATGTTGATATGGGGAAGGTTTTTGAAGAAATTCACATTTACATCCAAAAATTTAAGTCCAATAAACAAAAAGATGATTCTATTTTTTCTGAGATAATAAAAAAATACGCAAGAGTTAAAAAAGAATTAGATATTGAAAGACAAGAAAAATTATATAATGAAACGATTCTTTTTGTTTCATTTTATCCAGAATTTTTATTAGATTTCCTTAATGACCTCGCATACAATCAGTTTGAACAAAGGAAATATAATGAAGGTTTAAATTCAGTAGCACAATCGATAAATCTTCATTTTTATATTTTTGGTTCTAGTGAAACTGCCAATAGCGAATCTAATTCAGAAAGTCTAGCGGGGTATTTAGATACATTTTCTTTAGGGTTATACTTAAAAGGAATTTATGAGGATGCACTAAAAATCTCGGATATATTAATTTCATTATCTCCAAATGATCCAGATATTTCTGAGCATTTAACTAATAGAGGGAAAACTAAGTTAAAACTTGGCGATAAAGAAGGAGCTAAATCAGATTTTGAAAAGGCACTAGAAAAAGATGAAAATTTTGAAGAAGCTAAAAATTTACTTCAAATTTTAAAACAATCCAATGAAAAAGATGTGTTTTCTAAAAAGGATGAATTAGAAAACATTTCCGATGAGCCAAGGACAAATTCTAATACGAAAAAAAGTACTTATGATAATGAACCAATTGTTGCTGAATGGACTAATTCAGAAAAAGAAGAATATTTAAATAACTCACGTAAGGTAAATACAAAGTTACTTTACAATTTGAGAGAAGAATATTTTAAACTTCATGACAATAATAATTACTCTGAGGCTATAAAAAAATTAACCCAAATTATTGAACAAATTCCTGTTTTGAAAGGTCAGTCTTTAATTGCATATGCAGATCCAAGTGATGTTTTAAACGGAATATTATTAGAAGAAATTTATTTCAATAGATCACAATTATATTATGGGTTAAACTTATTTGATGATGCAAAAAATGATTTAATCAAAGCTATAAATTCAAATCCCGATAGAAAGGAACCAATTATTCATCATCACCTAGGATGTACCATGATAAAGTGTGGAGATTTCACATCATGTATTGACCATTTTAATATAGCAATAGAAAAAGATCCAGAATATTATAATTCGTATTATATGAGGGCAGTAGCTTATTCTAGTGATAAATCTGAACTAACAGATATTAATAAAGCTATAGATGATTTAAAAAAATATCTTGAACACGACCCTGAAGATAAGTCAGCGTTAAAACTTCTAGAGGTGTTGTCAACTGACTGATAGTGTTAGCAATGAATCTAATGTTGAAAATCCAAATATTTAAAACATTTTTACAATGAAATACAAAGGCCGCTAGATAATACCACTCAGATTACTAATTAATGAATGAAACTTTAAAAAATTAAGCAATGATTGAATACACGGCTGCAAGGCTAACTTTTAGGAGAGATTTGATAGAATCATTAGATGATGAAGATTATTTTATAGTTCATGTCTCTAATGACAACTCATCTTACAAGATGAAAAAAGTTGATTTCTATGATACTTTTTACAATGTTACAAGAACAATTTCATACAAAGAATTGGGAACTTACAACTATGCTAAGACTCCCAAAAAAGCATTTAAATATTTAAAATGATTGATATTGAGGAAATTAAAAAAAATCAATATTTACAGTTGTGATAATATTAAGGAAGCAAATTTATTTCCAAATAAAATTTATTTAATCAATGAATGATTCAGTAATACAGTATGGTCCAAAGGGTAATACCAAAGAAATTGAAAATATAATAACTCATATTTTCAATAACAACGATGGTATTTCAAATCCAGAATTTAAACCTACCCCAATCTGCATATGGGGAACACATGGGTTGGGTAAAACAGAAATGGTTAAAGATTATGCAAATAGCCGAGGTTGGCAGTTTGAATATATTGCACCTGCTCAGTTTGAAGAAATGGGTGACCTTCATGGAATGCCATCTATTGAAGCATACTCTGAAGGTAATAAAACCATATTCAATCCACCTGACTGGGTTCCAACCACTGAGGGTCCAGGGATTTTATTAATAGATGATATTAATAGGGCAGATGATAGAATATTGAGAGGATGTATGCAATTATTACAAAACTATGAGCTCTCATCATGGAAACTTCCTGCGAAATGGCAAATTGTAGTGACCGCAAATCCTGAAGGTGCAGACTATTCTGTAACACCAATGGATGATGCTATGCTAACAAGGATGATTCACACAACTTTAGTATTTAATCACAAAATATGGGCACAATGGGCCTATAATGTTGGTGTTGATAAAAGAGGGATTTCTTTTGTATTAACCTATCCAGAACTAATAAATACAGGAAGAACAACTCCCAGAAGCTTAACTCAATTTTTTCAACTAATTACAAATATTAAAGACCTAAAAGAAAACAGAGAATTGGTTTTTTCTCTAGCATTATCTACTTTAGATGAGGTAACATCAAGCTCTTTTATTAATTTTATTAACGATGACCTTCAAATTTTAATTGAACCTGAAGAAATATTAAACTCAACTAATTTTAAAGATATATATAATAGGCTTAAAATTTTATCAATGGATAAAGATGGTGAAAAACGAACCGATAGACTTTCTACTATAACCTCAAGACTTTTCATTCTTTTAACGTCAAGTAAATACCATGTTGAAAAAATACATTCAAAAAACCTGATACAGTTTTTTCTTTTGGATTTTATACCTAAAGATTTAATTATGAGTTTGTATATGGATTTATTAAAATCTTCTAACAATGATATAAAAGAAATGCTAAGAGATAAAAAATTAGCAAGTTTATTGATCAACTCTATGTAGCTTTATTGGTAAATATGTCAAAGAAAAATATAAACGATGAAATTTCCAGATGTATCATCCAAATGCTGATTGATGAACCCTTTTATGCCCATTTTTTAAGTGGTATAGTAAGAAAAATAACTGATGAGGTTTCAACAGCAGCTGTAGGTTTCAATAACTCAAATGTAACACTTTACGTAAACGAGCATTTTTTTTTAAAGGAACTTACTACTTTTTCTTCAAGAGTTGCCGTTATAAAGCACGAAACGCTACATCTTGTATTTAAACATCTAGTAATGTTAGATTTTAAAAAGTACGATGCTAAACTTTTTAATGTTGCTGCAGACCTAGTTGTAAATCAGTTTATTGGAAAATGGAAATTGCCTTCTTCTGCCGTCACCCTAGCATCATTCCCAGAATTGAATTTATCTAAAAATGAATCTTTAGATTGGTATTATAAAAAAATTCTTTCTTTAAAAAGAAAAATGGATCGTAACAAGAATTCTAAAGATTCACTTACCAACACAAGTTCTCAAACGCTTGAAAATATTATAAATAATGGAAATCACAGTGATCATAGTAAATGGGGCTTTTCTGAATCTGATATAAATTTACAACATGCAGAAAGTGAACTTGATAGAATAATTATACAAACAAAAGAAAGAATTTCTCAAAAGCAATATTCAATGTTGCCATCTGGGATAAGGGATTTGATCAATATCATAATTGAAAAAAGAAATCCAAAAGTTAATTGGAAAAGAGCTCTGAAAATTTTTTCTTCAAGCAGTAGAAGAACGAAAGTTAAATTCACTCTTAAAAGAATTAGTAAAAGATATGGAACAAGACCTGGGGGTAAAATTCAAAGAAGTCAAAAAATAGCGGTAGCCATCGATACATCAGGTTCAATATCTTTAAATGAGTTAAATATGTTTTTTAATGAAGTTCATTCAATGTGGCAAAATGGTGCTGAAATTGAAGTTATAGAGTGTGACGCGGCAGTTCAAAAAATATACGATTATAGAGGTAAATTCCCGAAATTTATTCTTGGGAGAGGAGGAACAAATTTTGACCCTGTTTTTGCACATATAAATAAAAATAGAAATATTTTATATGATGGATGCATATACTTAACTGATGGTTATGCACCTGCACCAGAAATAAAACCGAGATGCAAAGTTTTTTGGGTGGTAACTCCAGAGGGGACGATAGGTTCACATTTAAAATTTGGTAGAGCATTACAAATAAATAATTAATTAAATATGATTTATTTACATAAAAACGGAGTAACCATTGTAGCCGATAAAAAAGCTAAAATAGGACAATCGTACGAGCTTAATGGCGAAAAATATTTGGTAGTGAATAGAAAAATGCTAGAGAGTCTAATGAAGGCTGGCGAGGATGTCACTTAGGTTGTTACTAGTAAAGTAAAAAAATATATACACACTATGATAATGCGAGAAATCATTAACCTGTTATTATTAACTTTTACAAAGAAAATACATAAACCATTAGATAATACCCTTAATAAATAAAATGGTATACATATTAATTTATATTGGAGTGATAGTAGTAGTAATTATAGGAGCGACTCTTTGGGGGAAATTCGACCCTAAAGTTAAAGCTGCAAATGCTGAATATGAGAAATCATTAGAAGGTAAATCCAGCAATAAGAAAACAATACATAGATCACTAGATAATAAAGAAGTTGAGATTATGGATATATCACGAAAACGGACAACTTCAAGTAGAGGTAAATTACACTAATGGAATACAGGATGATGGTACTACTATCTCTTACCACGATAATGGTATTAAAGCGAGACAGGTTATTCTATTAAATGGGAAATTTAATGGCGAATTTTCGGAGTGGCATGAAAATAGTCAGTTAAAAAGAAAAAGTTTTTATGAAGATGGATTAATAACGGGTGTTTACAAGACTTGGGATAGCTTTGGTAATCTAAAAAATAATTTTTTCAAACATAAGTTTAATGAAGACATTTTTTAATAAATAATAAAGATCCGTTCAATAAACTATTTAATAATCAAAGATAAATATGGGAATTTTAGATAAACTTTTTGGTAATTCAAGGAGAAAAAAGGAAGAAGATAAAATAGAAGAGGCTACAGGAGAAAAAATTGATCTAACAGAATTAGAAAAACTAGTTGACTCTGAAGAAAATAAAAATGAATTAGTTTTTGATTTTAACGTGGTTCTTGATGTTCTCAAACTTCATATTGATATGGACCAGGTTTTTGAACAAATTGATAATTATTTGCAAAAATTTAAATCTAATAAACAGCTGGATGAAATTCAACTAGTAGAGATAAGAGAAAAAGACGCACTAATTACCAAGGAATTAAATTTAAAAAAACAAGAAAAATTATTTAATAAAATGATTCTTTTTGTTTCATTTTATCCACAAATATTAAAAGCTTATCTTAATGATTATGCATATAATCAGTTTGAACAAAAGAAATATAATGAAGGTTTAAATTCAGTTGCGCAATCGATAAGTCTTCAAGTTATGGGTTCAAGTGAAACCAATATTAGCGAATCCGATGCAATAACACTAGCAGGTTATTTAGATACATTTTCATTAGGATTATACTTAAAAGGAAATTATGAAGATGCACTAAAAATCTCTAATATATTAATTTCATTATCACCTAATCACAATTATAGTTCGGAGCATCTAACAAACAGAGGAAAATCTAAGTTGAAACTTGATGATAAAGAAGGAGCTAAATCAGATTTTGAAAAGGCACTAGAAAAAGATGAAAATTTTGAAGAAGCTAAAAATTTACTTCAAATTTTAAAACAATCAAATGAAAAAGATGTGGTTTCTAAAAATGATAAAGAAACTTCTATAATACTCGATGATGGGACAGAATTAGTTTTTTCCAAACTAAAAGATAGGAATTTAAAACCAAACAACTATAATCTTAAAGATATTCATCCAAACTTACCTAAAATACTTAAAGGTGCAGAGGCTTCAATAAATAAATATATTTCACAAGATTTAATAAAATCATTTGATAAAATTAAAGAGTGGAGAAATGATATAGCTATTGATCCTGAGACAGAAGAAGAGAGAATAGATTTAGATTTAAGAATGACACATCTATTTGATTCATTGGATGACCTTTATGAAGGAGTAGCGGAAGAATGGGTTTATAGTGAATTAATTGATCTGCAACAAGAGTATTCGGACCTATTGAATGATTATGCATATTTTCTAATAGAAGAAAAAGAATATGATAAAGCTTCATATGAAATAAATAAAGCGATTAATATGTCTTTAATCGGTTTCGATCCAAATAGACCAAGAAGAACCGGATGTATTTCATTGTATTTAAATACATGGGGAGATATAAAGAAAGCAGAAGGTGACTATCAAAGTGCATTATTGTTGTATGATATTAACCTAAGTTTCAAATCTCGAAATAATCATAAACATGAGCATGATGTTGCTCATTTAGGAAACTTTCTTGAAATTATCAGATTATTATATTCTAATAATGAAGAAAATATTTTTTTATGGGAGTACTTGCAAATTTCTACAGCTAGAGTGCGAAATCATATTGGAATTTCAATTAAGGAGGGCCTTGATTTGGTGACAAGTTTTGGAGAGGGAACACATGAACAATATGATTATTTTCACGACAAAAAAAGGTATACAGATTTTATTATTTTACAAGGGAAGGAATTGGAATTTATTTCTTCAAATACTAACGGTTATTTGAAGAATATTCCAAAAACGGAACCTATAGAACTTAGTTTATTAATGAGATTATTAAGTTGTTGGATAAGTTTAGATTTTGATAAAGGCCATACAATTGCAGATATTAAGAGCCTTTCATCAAAAAATACACCATATATCTACTTTAAATTCGAAGGTGAAACTTATCACATTAACGCAGACACAACCTACGGTGGAGTATCTTGTTTTTTAAATAACATTTATAACAAAAATAATTTATCTGAATATTATCCTTGGGAAGAAGCTATAGTGAATTTTAAGATTATCTTGAATAATAGAGGTAAAAAAAATAAAGTTACTAATAATTCAGACAGCAGTCCAATCAAAGGTTTTTATACTTATAAACTATTTAGATAAACACCAAGACTATCTGATAATACTTTAACTGCATAACAAAAAAAGTATTTAAATATTTAAAATGATTGATATTGAAACTAAACTTACAGAAGACGAGACGGTAGAATTATTAATAAAGTTTTTGAAATCTGATGGATATGAAATTCTTGATTATTGTAAAGGACATAAAAGAGGAATTGATATAACAGCAGAAAAGGATAGTAAGAAGTTATTAATTGAAGTTAAAGGTGCAAGAGCTAACCATGACTCTAAAATTAAAAAAAGACCTTATTTTAATTCAGGGCAAATAAAGGATCATTTTGGGAAAGCAATTATAAAGTCATTAGAAGTAAAAACAGATTACCCTGGTTCAACCATAGCCATTGCGCATCCAAACGATGAAATGATTAAAAAACATATCAAAAAATCAGTTAAACACCTTAAAGATCTAGAAATAATTCATTTTTGGGTTTCTAAAGATGGGAATGTCTCTAGAGAATAGTCTCTAATCTTAATAACCTGTGACGAACGATTATCGTTTCCAAGTACCTCCATAAGTATAGTTTGGATTGTCTTTTTTAACGTCTACAAGACACTCTTTACAGACAAATATCCATTCTTTTGGGTTTTTGTATTGTATGCGATACATGGTAGAAAAATCTACTTTACAAACTTCACAATGTTTAATTCGTTGTTTCATAGGTTACTTAAGTCATTAATAACTTAACTTTTAGAACACAATATAACCAGTCTACAGTTATCTTTTTATACCTCCCGAGCAACCTTTGGAGCAACCCTAAAAACCAAAAAACCCGTAAATCATTGTTTATAAATGAGTTACGGGATAATTTTGTGGTACCTCCAGGAATCGAACTTGAGTTTTTTTAAACTTTAATTCGTACACCCATATTTTTACAAGGTTCTCTAAATAATTTCTCTAACACCAATCAATTTAAATCAATCTAAATGCCGCATACATACTGGGTTTATTTTAAATTTGGGGGTTGATTTTAAAAATAATTTTATGTATATTTTTAAAAACGAAAACATCAAAATCATTTAAGGCAATGAATAATAACTCTCATAATCGCATAAACCTAAATCAAGTCGGTCAATACATAAACCGAAAGGACAACCGTTCGATCAAAAAGTGGCTTAAAGATCATCAAATTCCTATCCATAAAGATGGAAGGAAATATGTTTTTCGGATACAGGTCGAACAAGAGGTCTGGAGACCATTTGCCGAAGACTTAGTAAATAAGTATCCAAATTCATGGCAACCTCGTTTAGATTCAATCTATGGTGACCAAAAAGAACTACATCAACTCCTCTACCATGATTGTTTAGAATTCGATACTGGATTTGTGCCTTACCAATTTAATCTGGACATTAGCTCTAATAAGAAGCATGAATCCATCTTTCAAGAACTTTATCAATAATGAAATTACCTAATAATTCA
>JABAZD010000084.1 GCA_018608705.1 Flavobacteriaceae bacterium
GTGGATAGGAATCTGATGATCCCTAAGCCACTTTTTGATGGAACGGTTGTCCTTTCTATTTATGTATTGACCTACTTCGGACAATGAAATATGTGATGATTGTTTCATTTAAAAAGTCCTATTTAATTGAGACCAAGTATTTTGATCATGATTTTTTTTTAAATTTCCATTTTGACTTATCCTGATAAAATAATTCAAGAAAATCCAAAAAAGGTATTTCTTTATTACTTTCTGCATTAAGATGCATGCCACAGCTTGATTCAATATAAAGGTCAACTATTGGATTTAATGATTTGCCATCATCACTCTTAATTATTAATCCATATTTTTCATCAAATAAATCAATATTGGGAATAATTCTTTCAAAGTCACATGGTAATATGACTTCTTTATTGCTAATTCTATCTGAAAGCCTTGGTAATATTTTTAATATTACTGATGCTTTTAAAATTTCAGGTTTTAATTTGAAATCACTCCTGATTTCATAAACATTGTCAAACTCATTAAATATTGCCTCAATCGTATGCAACAAGAAATTGAAATCTTGAAATACTTCATTTGTCAATTCTTCACCTTTAAAATCTATTATTTTAAGTTCTAACGTATAATCGGTATATTTAGACTTAATATGTTGGATATTCTTCAAAATGAATTTTAAGCTATTTTTATTATTCATAATTTAATTTTTATTTATTGTGAAACTTAACATTAACTCCGTAATAAAATACTGGAATATTATTTACTATAGAATTAGCAGCTACTTTAATAAAATTAGTAACTGGTACAAATTCTCCATTGGTTAAAAATATATGTCCATTACCAGGTATTACTCTGAATTCACTAATCATTGTAATATCAATAAAACCATGGTGATCTACTATTTCTCCTTTTGTTAATCCTTTCTCATAATATTTGTTGAAAATTTCATCTCCCAAACCTTCTTTATTTTTGGTGTCACCTAAAGTAATATTAGAATTAAAATGTATAGCATTTGATTTTTTGTTATTTCCATTTTTAATAGATGATAAAACTTCAATTTTAAAAGGAGTTAATGGACAAAACTCCCATGGATTTAAACTCATTTTTTTTAATTTTTTTAATTCTATTTTATGAGCTCTTTCTAAAAATTTTCTTTTCATGATTAAAATATTAAAGTGTTAATAGTAAAAATTGGGGGTATGATATCAGCATCATCTTCTTTTAACAATCCCTTTTGGTCATCATTTAAAATGTCAAATTGCTCATCGTAAGCAATAGCCCATTCATCTGAAAACTGATCCAAATTATAAGTGTCAGCATCTTCATAACTCCACTTCTCATCAATTAGTAGATGAGAATCATAGACTACTGCTGAAGTGTTTAAATCAAACCCAATAATGCAAGAATCATACGATTCATCTAATATTAAGGTTTGAGGAGATTTTTTTTCAATCTCGGTTCTGTTTAAATCAACTAAATTAAATTGATTTTCAAGTCCCCTATAAAGCAGGGGTAGCATAAAACGTATGTTCATTTTTAATGAAATTTAGTGCACCTGCTGGTGCGTTAGTAATTACTTAGTCTTTGTTTTTTTGAGACCAAGTATTTTGAATTTAAAAAAAGTCTACACAAAATAGGTTGACTTATATTTTGACCATAACTCTAATGATACTGCAGTACTCATAAAGTCACTCTTATTACGTTTAATTTCTACAACCCATTTTGCTCCATTGATTGTTACAATCAAATCTGGCATGTAACGATTACTAAACTTTGAGTTATTAATTTCCACACCATCTACCTCGATATTCTTCATGATCAACTTCTTCACAACTTCTTCACTATCTGAATAGTCTTTACGTCCAAAAACTCTTTTTATGGTTCTTTCAGTATAACCCTCGTCATTCATATAGTATATTCTTGATACTTCATACGGTATTTGTATAGTTCTATCCTCCTTTTTAAGGTAAAGATTGGTTGTGTTAATTGTAAAATCGTAAGTTGGATTTATTGAATCCAAGAAGCGACTAATTCTAATTTGAAGTTTAGTAATTACATCATAAATATCAAATTGAGAACTCTTAATTTTAGTAGTAGAAACATCCGTGATTTTATCTACTTCACGTATTAAAAATTTTCTTTCATTCTCTAACTCATCCTTGAATTGAGTGAAAATACCCCAACTATTACTAAATTTTAAATATTCGAATACCTCATTCGAAGGCAGCTTTTCAATTTCACTTTGAGGTGCAGAATATATCCCTTTAGGTGACTTCAAATCTAAATTTTTAAGAGATTCTTGTCTTTTTTTAAGTCCGTTTGGAGTCAAATTATAAATTATTTTTTTTGCCATTTCGATTAAAATATCAATGCAAAGATATAAAATAATTCTACATGGTTCCAAATAATTTGAGACTTTTTTAAATAAATGATATTTCTTTCCAAATTTGACTTTGTCAATTCTATTTACTATATTTTAATAATACTTAATTCGATTTATATCTTTTAAGATCGTGTGGTTATCGTTGGTGGATGATAATTATAATACACATAAAGCATGTTTATCCTCCTTAA
>JABAZD010000049.1 GCA_018608705.1 Flavobacteriaceae bacterium
GCGTCAGCCTTCCAAGCTGAATGTCGCCAGTTCGAACCTGGTCTCCCGCTCTAATTTTTTGGCCGGTGTAGCTCAGGGGTAGAGCGTTTCCTTGGTAAGGAAGAGGCCACGGGTTCAATTCCCGTCATTGGCTCTTTTTTTGATTAAATAAATTGAATACAAGTAAGATTACTAAATATTAATATAACTAAGAATAAATTTTAAAACATGGCAAAGGCAACTTTCGATCGTTCAAAACCACACTTAAACATTGGTACAATTGGACACGTAGATCACGGTAAAACAACTTTAACTGCTGCTATTACTAAAGTATTAGCTGATGCAGGTTATTCTGAAGCAAGATCATTTGATCAAATTGATAATGCTCCAGAAGAAAAAGAAAGAGGAATAACAATCAACACCTCACACGTAGAATATGCAACTAATAATCGTCATTACGCTCACGTGGACTGTCCAGGTCACGCCGATTACGTAAAAAACATGGTTACTGGTGCTGCACAAATGGACGGTGCTATCTTAGTAGTAGCTGCTACAGATGGTCCTATGCCTCAAACTCGTGAGCACATTCTTTTAGGTCGTCAAGTAGGTATCCCAAGAATGGTAGTTTTCTTGAACAAAGTAGATATGGTTGATGATGAAGAGCTTTTAGAGCTTGTTGATATGGAAGTTAGAGACTTGTTAAACTTTTATGAGTATGATGGTGATAATGGGCCGGTTATTTCTGGTTCTGCACTTGGTGCCCTTAACGGAGAGCAAAAATGGGTTGATTCAGTATTAGAGCTTATGGAATCTGTAGATTCTTGGATCGAATTACCAACTCGTGATGTTGAGAAAGATTTTTTAATGCCTATTGAAGATGTATTTTCAATCACAGGCCGTGGTACAGTTGCTACCGGTAGAATTGAAACAGGTATTGCTAATACTGGAGACGCTGTTGAAATTATAGGTATGGGTGCACAGAAACTAAGTTCTACAATTACTGGTATTGAAATGTTCCGCCAAATCCTTGACAGAGGAGAAGCTGGAGATAACGCAGGAATCCTTTTAAGAGGAATTGAGAAATCTCAAATTTCTAGAGGAATGGTAATTACTAAGCCTGGCTCTGTAACTCCTCATGCTAAATTTAAAGCTGAGGTTTACATTCTAAAAAAAGAAGAAGGTGGACGTCATACTCCATTCCATAATAATTATCGTCCACAATTTTATGTTAGAACAACTGATGTTACTGGAAATATAGCATTACCTTCTGGAGTTGAAATGGTGATGCCTGGAGACAATTTGACAATAGAAGTTGATTTAATACAAACTATTGCAATGCACGTTGGACTTCGTTTCGCGATCCGTGAGGGTGGTAGAACAGTTGGTGCTGGTCAAGTTACTGAGATATTAGACTAATATAGTTAGACTAATACATTTTAAGGTGTCACGATTTTTCGAGACACCTTGACTTGTGTTTACGGGTTTAGCTCAGTTGGTAGAGCACTGGTCTCCAAAACCAGGTGTCGGGAGTTCGAGTCTCTCAACCCGTGCTAAGTTAATATGTGCAGAGACCCAATCATAGTATAATTAATATATGAATAGCTCAAATTAATAAATAATAATTACAATGGCAGGCATAGTAGGATACATTAAAGAATCGTTCGAGGAACTAAAAAACAATGTTAGTTGGCCAACTTGGGCCGAAGGATACAGTTTGACAGTTCTAGTTGCTGTTTTTTCAATTGTTTTTTCTCTTGCTATTTGGGGAGTTGATACTCTCTTTTCTAGAATTGTTGAACTATATTTTAACTGGATAAAATAACATACACACCAATGGTAGAAATTAAAGAAGAAAAGAAGTGGTATGTTGTTCGTGCTGTAAGTGGACAGGAAAATAAGATTAAATCCTACATCGAAAACGAAATAACTCGTTTGGGTTTAGATAACTTTGTTGACCAAGTATTAGTTCCAACTGAAAATGTTATTCAAATTCGCAAAGGTAAAAAAGTTCAAAAAGAAAAAGTTTATTTCCCTGGATATATAATGATACAAGCTAACCTAAGCGGGGAAATTCCTCACATTATAAAATCTATTACTAATGTAATTGGTTTTTTAGGTGAAACTAAGGGAGGCGAGCCTATCCCATTGCGACAAACAGAAGTAAATAGAATGTTAGGTAAAGTTGATGAACTATCATTAGAATCTGATTTAAATGTTATCATCCCATTTGTCAAAGGTGAAACAGTTAAAGTTATTGATGGTCCTTTTAATGGTTTTGATGGGACAGTAGAAAATATAAATGAAGAAAAACGCAAACTTGAGGTTATGGTAAAGATTTTCGGAAGAAAGACTCCGCTGGAACTAAGTTACATGCAAGTAGACAAAATTTAATAATTGTTACACAAATATTAAGATTCGTGTTTATAGCTTCCAATTTATAAAAACGAGTCAAACTAAATTAAAAAAATGGCAAAAGAATTAGGAAAAGTAGTCAAACTACAAGTAAGGGGAGGTGCAGCGAATCCGTCGCCACCGGT
>JABAZD010000051.1 GCA_018608705.1 Flavobacteriaceae bacterium
GGAATGTGGAAAGTATTACCTCTAGTAGTCGTTTCTTATGGGGTTGGATTAGCGATTGAATTTGTATTTGCTATAATAAAAGGCCATGAAGTAGAAGAAGGTTATCTAGTTACGGGTATGTTAGTTCCACTTATAGTTCCGGTTGATTTGCCACTTTGGATGCTTGCAGTAGCAGTTGCTTTTGGTGTGGTAATCGGAAAAGAAGTTTTTGGAGGAACAGGAATGAATATCTTAAATCCTGCATTGACAGTTCGTGCTTTTTTATTCTTTGCCTATCCAACATGGATGAGCGGAGATAAGGTTTGGGTTCATGGAGCAGTTGAACGAGCTGGTACAGCAGATGCTATATCTGGAGAAACTATTTTAGGGAGTTATGCTCAAAATAACTCAGTAATTTATGATTATTGGGATATGTTTTGGGGAATCATTCCAGGATCAGTTGGAGAGACCTCAAAATTTCTGATTATTCTTGGAGCACTCTTTTTGATATTTACAAAAATAGGAAGCTGGAGAATTATCGTTAGTACACTCATTGGTGCTCTTTGTATGGGACTCATATTCAACGGAGTTGTTGACGCGGGTTGGATTTCTAGCTCAAGTAAATTTTTCGGATTGATGAGCGTGCCTTTTTGGCAACATTTAGTCATAGGAAGCATCTTATTTGGAGCTGTATTTATGGCTACAGACCCTGTAACAGCGGCCCAAACTAACAAAGGAAAATGGATTTATGGATTTTTGATTGGGTTTATCTCCATTATGATTCGTGTATTCAACCCTGCTTATCCAGAAGGGGTCTTTTTAGCCATTTTATTAATGAACGTTTTTGCACCAACCATTGACCATTATGTGGTTCAGGGAAATGTAAAAAAACGTATGAACCGTCTAAAAGTTAAAACCGCATAATTATGAGTAATAATACAGACACTAACAAGTATACTATCTTATTTTCCATCGGAATGGTTGTAATCGTAGGATCCTTGCTGGCATTTACAGCCTCTTCCTTGAAACCCAATATTCAAGAGAACGAACGAATGGAAAAACAACAAAATATCCTGTATGCAATGGGGATTAATGAAAATGGGGCTACTGATATTAAATTTATTGGAACAGATAAAGTAGCAGCAGAGTTTTCAAAATATATCTCAAAACAGTTAACTATAAATGCCGATGGAACATTTAACGAAAATTTGGAAGCCTATCTCATTGATGTCAAAAAAGAACAAGCGAAAGCTAAAAATGGAGGAACAAGAGAATTGCCCTTATTTGTTGGTGTAAAGGATAATCAAACATTTTATATCATTCCAATTAGAGGAAAAGGACTCTGGGATGCTATTTGGGGTTATGTTGCATTAGATGATGATATGGTTGTCCAAGGGGCCTTTTTTGATCATGCTGCGGAAACTCCTGGTTTGGGAGCCAATATCAAACAACGTTATTTTATGGATGATTTTGTTGGAGAAAAGTTACTAACAGAGAATGGAGATTTTAAAGGAATTACTGTAGCAAAAGGAAATAATGACCCTAAGAACCTTACTAAAGATGATTATGAAGTAGATGCTTTAGCAGGTGCTACAATCACAGGAGATGGAGTTTCTGCGATGATTAAAAGTGACCTTAAATTGTATTTACCATACTTTAAAAATTTAAAAAATCAATTGAACTAACATGGGACTAATTTCAAAAAAAGATACCAAACTAATAACTGACCCGCTAGCAGATAATAACCCAATTACGATTCAAGTATTAGGTATTTGTTCTGCTTTAGCTATCACAGCTGAACTCAAAGCCTCTTTAGTTATGGGAATTGCAGTACTATTTGTTTTAGGAATTGGAAATGTTGTTATTTCATTGATGCGTAATATAATTCCTTCAAAAATTAGAATTATTGTTCAACTCATCGTTGTAGCATCTTTGGTAATTATTGTCGATCAAGTTCTTAAGGCTTATGCTTATGAGCTTAGTAAAACACTTTCTGTTTTTGTTGGATTAATTATTACTAACTGTATTATTATGGGACGTTTTGAAGCTTTTGCTTTAGGTAATGGACCATGGAGAGCATTTTTAGATGGTATTGGAAATGCATTAGGATACGCAGTAATTCTTCTTGCAGTTGGGTTTTTTAGAGAGCTTTTAGGGTCTGGAACTCTTTTTGGGATACCTGTGCTTGGAGATCCTATAGAAAAAACAGGACTTTATTCTACAGGTTACGAAAACAATGGTTTTATGCTCATGCCTCCAATGGCTTTAATAATAGTAGGCCTAATTATCTGGGTACAACGCAGTAGAAACACAACATTAATTGAAGATTAATTTCTATAATAAGAACTTAAATAAAAGACAATGATAGAACACATCGAATTATTTTTCAAATCAATTTTTATAGATAATATGGTGTTTGCAGTTTTTTTGGGCATGTGCTCATATTTAGCTGTTTCAAAAAAAGTAGCAACTGCTGTTGGACTAGGGGCTGCTGTCATATTTGTATTAGCGATCACAGTACCTTTAAATTGGTTGTTAGACCAATATTTATTACAACCTGGTGCACTAGTGTGGTTAGGTCCTGAATTTGCTGAATATGACCTTGGTTTCCTATCTTTTATTATGTTTATAGCTACGATTGCAACCATGGTTCAATTAGTTGAAATTGTAGTTGAAAAATTTTCACCTTCGCTCTACAACTCACTTGGAATATTCTTACCATTAATTGCCGTGAACTGTGCTATTTTAGGTGGATCTTTATTCATGCAATCTCGTGAGATTGAAACCCTTGGACTAGCTATTAATTACGGAATATCATCTGGAATCGGATGGTTTTTAGCTATTTTAGCAATTGCTGCCATTCGTGAAAAAATTCGTTACTCTAATGTACCTGCCCCCCTTAGAGGTTTAGGGATTACATTCATTGTAACAGGTTTAATGGGGATTGGTTTCTTGAGCTTTGGTGGAATGCTAACAGGAGGTGATGAGGAGGTTAAAGATGAAGCAAAAGAAGTAGTTATGGAAACTTCAGAAGTTGAAAAAGAAGAAGATAATCAAATAAAAATAGTTAACTAATATGATGATTTTAGCCGCCGGAACAACCGGAACCATTTTAGCTACTGTTGTAGCATTTTTAGTGACCTCATTACTATTAATTAGTGTGCTCCTTTTTGTAAAACAAAAATTATCACCTTCAGGACCTGTAAAGATTCTTATCAATGGTGAACGCGAAATTGAAGTTGCATCAGGTGATACATTGCTATCTACACTTGGAGGTAATAAAATATTTTTACCCTCTGCTTGTGGAGGAGGTGGAACTTGTATTCAATGTGAATGTCACGTACTTTCTGGCGGAGGTGAAGCGCTTCCAACTGAAACTCCTCATTTTTCAAGAAAAGAATTGAAACATGGAGCACGTTTATCGTGTCAAGTAAAAGTAAAACAAGACATGGAAATCACTATTCCAGAAGAAGTTTTTGGGATAAAGAAATGGGAAGCTACTGTAGTTCGTAACTACAATGTTGCTTCTTTTATTAAAGAGTTCGTGGTTGAAATTCCAGAAGATATGGGCTACAAAGCTGGAGGATATATTCAAATTGAAATTCCAGAATGTGAGATCAACTTTAAGGATATTGATATTACAGCACATCCAGAAGAACATGAAACTGCAGATAAGTTCAAAGCCGAATGGGATAAATTTGGACTTTGGCCGTTAACTATGAAGAATAGTGAAACTGTAGAACGTGCATACTCAATGGCATCTTACCCTGCAGAAGGTCGTGAAATTATGTTAAATGTTCGTATTGCAACACCACCGTGGGACCGTGTCAACAATGGTTGGATGGACGTGAATCCCGGCATAGCTTCATCATACATATTCGCTCAAAAACCTGGTGATAAAGTTACTATTTCAGGTCCTTATGGTGAATTCTTCATCAATGAAAGTGAGTCAGAAATGTTATACGTTGGCGGTGGCGCTGGAATGGCACCAATGCGTTCGCATCTATACCACCTTTTCAGAACACTCAAAACAGGCCGTAAAGTTACTTATTGGTATGGTGGACGTTCTAAACGTGAATTATTCTATTTAGACCACTTCGAACAGCTCGAAAAGGAATTTTCAAATTTCAAATTTTACTTAGCATTATCTGAACCAATGGAAGAAGACAATTGGAAAGTAAAAGATGGAATTGAAGGTAAAGGTGACGGATTTGTCGGCTTTATTCATAACTGTGTTATAGACAATTATTTAGATCATCATGAGTCACCCGAAGATATTGAGCTCTATTTCTGTGGACCACCATTAATGAATCAAGCTGTTCAAAAAATGGGTGAAGATTACGGAATCCCTGATGAACATATCCGATTCGATGACTTTGGAGGTTAATCACTTTTAATTTTTTGATATTTAAGCCCAACAATTTTGTTGGGCTTTTTGTATTTTTGTAGTATGCGTAAACCACTTTCAAAACAAGAGATGCACAACTTAGCAATGAACCATGTCGGTAAAGATTTAGAATCTCGTGGATTTGAGTTTGTTGCTGTAAATAGTAAACTCAAAAAACACCCACAATTTGTATGTATTGACAAGAACAGTCAATATTTTTTTGTAATTGTTAGAGTCGTTTTACTTCCAGATAATCCTAACAATTATGATGTAGTTTGGATGGAAACTTTTAAGAATCATGCTAAAGAAAAGGATGCTAAAGTTTTGTATGCTGGTGTAGGAATTGGAAACCCTCAAAGTGATAAATTACCAATATATTTAAACGAAGACTATCTTATTGAATACAACGGAATACAGATTGTTGATGCTAATCTTAATTAAATTTGTATGATCAAGAAGTTCTTTTTTTTAATTCTACTGGTGCACTTTTCATGTATTGATTCTGTTAAACAATTTCGCGCCTCTGGTCCAATATTTGGAACAACATATTCGATTATTTATGACGGTGAAAGTAATTTAGAAACTGCTTTCGATAGTTTGTTTTCTCAAATCAACCGCTCAATGTCTACCTATATAAAGGATTCAGATATTTCTAAAGTCAATTCAAATCTAAATATTGTAGTTGATCACCATTTTGAATCTGTATTTTTAACCTCTAAGGAGATATATAAAACCACTAATGGTTATTTTGACCCTAGTATAGGAGCTGTTGTTAATGCCTGGGACTTTGGTCCAGAAGGTAAAATAGAGTCCTTAGATAAAGATAAAATTACTGAATTGATGCGTTCAGTGGGTATGGATAAAGTATCAATTAGTGAAGGTTTAATTTCCAAACCATTAACTCTAAAATTAGATTTTAATGCAATTGCTAAAGGCTATGCAGTAGATGTTATTAGTGAGTTTTTAGAATCTAAAGGAGTTGAGAATTATCTTGTTGAAATTGGCGGGGAAATCCGTACTCTTGGACGAAACTCTGTAAAAAACTCTATTTGGACTGTTGGTGTTCAACATCCAGATTTAGATAGTGACCAAGCTTATGTAAACACCTTGGTGCTTGAAGATGAATCCATGGCTACATCGGGTACATACCGAAAGTTCAAAATTGATTCCAAAGGAAATAGATATACACACATAATTAATACAACAACTGGATATCCTAGCCGTACTAATATTCTTAGTGTATCAGTAATAGCTAAAAAATGCATAAAAGCCGACGCTTATGCCACAGCTTTACAGGCTATGGGTGTTGAAGCTATACGATTGTTCTTACAAAGCCATCCTGAATTAAAAGTATTTATTGTCTATATTTCAGAAGATAATAAATTCAAGACAGAATTTTTTAATGGTTTTCCATTAAGCTAAGGTTTATATACTACTGGAATAATTTCTCCTTTTGCTAGCCGGTACTTTTCGATTTCCTCTGAGGTTAGTTGGCTTGTGTAGTCAACAGCTTCAACTCTAAATCCACAATCTGATAACTTTTTAAAATAATCTTTTCCGTAAACACGAACATGGTCGTATTGTCCAAAGAGTTTTGCTCTTTGTTTGCGATTGGTTATTGTATGGTCCTCAAATGTTATATTTCGTCTTAGATCCTGAGGTACCTGAAAGACCCCCATACCTCCAGGTTTCATAACTCGAAAAAGTTCTTGCATAGCTTTTGTATCATCTAAAATATGCTCGAGCACATGGTTGCATAAAATGGCGTCAAAGCTATTGGATTCAAAAGGAAGATTACAGATATCTGCCTTTACTGTAGCTATTGGAGAGTTTAAGTCTGTTGTAACATACTCAAAATGTTTGATTCTTTTAAACCGTTTATAAAATGCTTGTTCCGGAGCAAAATGTAATAGTTTTTTGGGTTTTATAAAAAAGTCTGTTTGATGTTTTAAATAAAGCCAAAGAAGTCTATGTCGTTCTAATGAAAGAGTAGAAGGAGAAAGTACATTTTCTCGCTGTGCTCCATATCCGTAGGGTAAAAACCGTTTAAAACTCTCACCATCTATGGGGTCAACATACACTTTTCCTTTTAGGAAATAAACAAAAATTGGCTGTACTACAAGACTTAACTTAATTAGTACAGTTCTTGGAAAAATTGATAATATAAATTTGAAAATATTTTTCAAACAGTTGTGTTCGTTTTAGCTTTTGGCTAGTTAAGTAATATACATGCTGTTATGTGATCCCATAATTTTATGCGCATTTTTAGAGCTTCGGTTGCAGTCTCTAACACATCCTCCCATTTAAGATTATCATTCCCACACAACTCTTCGACCATTTTTAATGAAATAGGTCCGTGTTCGTCTCCATCTAACTCAATATGACGGTTTAAGTAATATAGCAACTTACTATATGTTTTATCATCATTAGTTTTAGACTGCCCAATAATTTCCAGAAACATGTCTGGAATAACATCCTCTCTTCCAAATGTAAAAGCAGACGCTATACTGTGTGGTTTATCTGAATTTACTATATCCATAGTAAATTTTATAAACTCTAATATTGGAGCATCCAATTTAATTTTCTTAGAAGCGTCTTCAAGATTGTCTCCTTTTTCAATAGCTTTTATAAATAAGTTAATATCACTAGTATCGGCTCCAACTTGTATCATTGCGTCGATATACATTTCATAATGACTCATTGCCAAGCCTAATTCATTAACATCACTTTCCTCAGCCATTACAATTTCATTTATAAAACGCGCTGTGGGTCCTTTGCCTTTTGGAGTCCATGGTGTGTTTACGTTAGTCAAATGGTTTTGAAGTGATTTCAATAAGGACATGAAATCCCATACGGCAAAAACATGCTTCTCCATAAAAGTAGCAACATCATCAATACTTGATAGTGTACTATATAGTGGGTGCGATTTTAACTGATTTCTAAGAGGCTCTAGTTTTGACTCAATTGACTGTATGTGATTCATTTCACTCTTTAATTATATATTTTTAGGATCTATTCTTAGTCCTATTTCTTCATTACTTTTTATGCCAAGAGCTTCATAAATATATGCAAAAGTCGATAGAAGCTCAGGTCTTCCATCAATAAGCGCTACATTATGTTCAAAATGTGCACTAGGTTTTTTATCTCGAGTAGTAATTGTCCATCCATCATTGTGGTGTTGAATTTTGTGGGTTCCCATATTTATCATAGGCTCTATAGCAACGACCATTCCTTCTTGAAATTTTTTGCCACGGCCTCTTTTGCCATAATTAGGCATTTCAGGCTCTTCATGCATTATTCTTCCAATACCATGTCCAATAAGTTCTCTTACAACTCCATAGTTATGAGATTCACAATAATTTTGAATGGCATATCCAACATCACCAACTCTATTATTGTATTTAAAAGCCCTTATACCCTCATACAATGAGGCTTTTGAGACATCTAGTAATTGTTTTTTTTTAGCATCAATTTCTCCAACACCAAAGGTATATGCGTGATCTCCATAAAACTCATTTTTTAATGCTCCACAATCAATAGAGATAATATCTCCTTCAATTAATGGTGTATTATTTGGGATGCCATGAACTACTTGTTCGTTTGGACTCATACAAAGTGTATTTGGAAAATCATACATTCCTAAAAACCCTGGGATAGCTCCGTGATCACGAATAAATGTCTCAGCCAGTGCATCAAGTTGTAGGGTGGATACACCAGGTTTAACCTCTCCAGCAAGCATGCCTAGGGTTTTTGAAACAATTAAAGCGCTTTCGCGAATGAGTTCAATTTCTTCTTTAGTTTTTAGCGTTAGCATAGGTAAAAATTATATTAAGCTATTTTGTGTCATTACTTCGGGTTTTTCAATTCCAACTAGCTTTAATATAGTTGGAGCAATATCAGCTAAAACTCCGTTTTTTATGTTTGTTAATTCATTATCAATTAGAATTATTGGTACTGGATTTGTTGTATGCGCTGTGTTTGGGGAACCATCAGAATTAATCATTGTTTCACAGTTTCCATGGTCAGCTATTAATAGTGTGGTATAGTTGTGATTCAAAGCAGTAGTGATGACTGCTTCAACACATGAGTCAACAGCCTCACATGCTTTAACGGCCGCATCCATAATTCCTGTATGACCTACCATATCTCCGTTTGCAAAATTTAAACATACAAAATCTATTGTTTCGTTTTTTAGTTCTTCTACTAGCGCATCTTTCAAACTAAAAGCACTCATTTCTGGTTTTAGATCGTAGGTTGCTACTTTAGGAGAGTTTCTCAAGATGCGTTTTTCACCAATAAATGGGGCTTCACGACCCCCAGAAAAGAAAAACGTTACATGAGGATATTTTTCAGTCTCAGCTATTCTAAGTTGTGTTTTTCCGTGAGATTCTAATACTTCTCCTAAAGTGTTAGTTAAGTTATCTTTATTAAATATGACCATAATATTTTTAAAATTATCGTCATAATTTGTCATAGTAACAAAATGCAAATTAAGTTTATGCATATTCAAATCTTCATGATCATCTTGACTTAGAACTTGAGTTAATTCTCTACCACGGTCAGTTCTAAAATTAAAAAAAAGGACCACATCGCCATTTTTTATTTTTGCAATAGGTAATTTATCTTTATCAACCATAATGATTGGTTTTAAGAACTCATCTGTAATCCCTTGTTGATAATTAGACTCAATTGATTCTGTTGCATTGGTAGACATAACCCCTTTATTATTTACCATTGCATCATATGCTAATTTTATACGTTCCCAACGTTTATCACGATCCATTGCATAGTAGCGTCCTGTTATGCTTGCTAGCTTAGTTTTAGATGCTCTTAAACGCGATTCAAGCTTTGAAATAAATCCAGACCCCGATTTAGGATCTACATCTCTACCATCGGTAAATGCGTGTATGTAGGTACTCTCAATATCTAGTTCTTCAATAACGTCTAGCAGTCCATACAAGTGATTTATATGAGAATGGACACCACCATCGCTAACTAAACCCAAAAGATGTACTGACTTCTGATTATTTTTAGCATAGATTAGTGCATTTTTTAAAACGAGCTCTTCTTTAAGAGTATTTTGTGAAACGGCTAAATTTATTTTAGCAAGATCTTGATACACAATTCTTCCAGCCCCAAGATTAATATGTCCAACTTCACTATTACCCATTTGTCCTTCTGGTAGCCCAACGTGAAGACCGTCAGTCCGTAGCAAAGCGTGACTGTATTTATTGTACAAAGAATCAATAAATTGAGTATTTGCATTATCAATTGCGGACACTTCTGGGTCAGGTGATTTACCCCATCCGTCTAAAATCATTAAAATTACTTTCTTGTTCATGAACTGATTGTTATAATCAATGTCAAAGATAAGAAGATTATAAGAATATTCAGAGATGGAATTAGATATCGATACTAAAAAATAGTTGTATTTTTATTAAACTAAATATTATTAATGCAATTTCAATTTAAAATAATCCCATCAAGCTCTATCGATCTTGTAGTTCCTCTGGTTATGAAGATGTCAAATGACTCTATAACTGAAGACTTACTATTGGAACGTTTTCAGGAAATGGTTACTCAGAACTATGAATGTGTAGGAGTTTACTATTATGACCAGCTCGTAGGAGTATCTGGGTTATGGTATGCTACACGTCATTACTCTGGCCGTAGTGTGGAATTAGATCATGTGTTTATTGAGGATATTTATAGAAATAAAGGGTTGGGAACACAGTTAATTAACTGGATTCAAAAATATGTAAAATCAAAGGGATGTGAATCAATTGAACTCAATGCTTATATAGAAAACAAACTCTCACAGAAATTTTATGAAAGAGATAATTATCAGCGCTTAGGTTATCATTATGTTAAGCAGATTTAATTTAAGTAAGATAAGTCAGTCCCAGTTTCAAGTTCGTAAGGTTTTTTGTTATTTTCAAACACTTTTGCTTTTAAAGGTCCCAATAATATTATTTTAGGACCCCTGACTTCAATATAGCTTCCTTCTCTTAATCCAACAACAGGTTGTGAATTAAATTTATGAAATTCTTTTATTCGAGTTTCTCTTGTTTCACCCATATGATTACTACTTGGATCGGGATCTAAGTAATGAGGATTTATATTAAATGAAATTAGCCCTAATGTATTAAAACTTGGTGGATATACAATTGGCATATCGTTAGATGTTCCAATAGTCAAACCACAAATATTACTACCTGCACTTGTACCAAAATAAGGGGTGCCAGACTCAATTTTAGATTTTAATATTGAAATCAAATTGTATTTGTAAAGTTGGTTTACAAGCACAAATGTATTTCCACCGCCTGTGAAAATAGCTTGCGCTGACTTAATAGCTTCTGTAGGTGAGTCAAATTCGTGAATTCCTTTGATATTTTTGTTGATTTTAGAAAATGCTGTCTTTACAGTTTTTGTATAATCCTGATGAGAAATTCCGCCTGGGCAGGCATATGGAATAAAGAGAACTGTATCCGCTTTTTTGAAATGAACTTCTAAAACATTTAAAAGATATTCTAAATAGTCAGTTCCATGTATTGTAGATGTACTTGCAATTAAGATTTTTTTCATCTTTTTTTTTTGTAAATTTATCAAATATTACAATCTATTCCCCTTTTTTTTATGAAATTACTCTTTCGATTTTTCATTGTTAGTCTAATTACTATTCATTCACTTCATACTCAAAATATCAAAATTTCTGGGCAGATAATTTCAGATGGTGAGCTTGAAGGCATACATGTTATAAATAGAACAGCTTACAGGTACGCGACTACTGATAAAAATGGGTTCTTCATTGTTGAAGGAAAGGAATCAGATTCCTTGTATTTTTCATCAATACAACACCAACCAAAGACTATAGTTTTGAGTAAGAAACAAATTGATAGTAGATCTCTTACAGTTACTCTTTTAGAATCCTTAAATGAGTTGGATGAGGTCGTTCTTGGTGCTATTTTAACAGGAGACTTGAATTCAGATATTGGTAATTCAGAAACTAAACGTCCGTTAGATTTTTATGATCTAGGACTTCCTGGGTATACGGGGCCTCGGATGAATTTAGTACAAAGGCGCCTGTATGAAGCTGACAGTGGGCCTTTAATTTTGCCTAGAATACCTCCAGTCATAAATTTTTATAAGCTTTTAAATATGATGTCTGGCCGTACAAAGATGTTAAAAGAACAAGTTAAACTAGATAAAAATAAGCAAAGTATTCTACGTTTAAGAGACATAATAGGACCTCTTTTTTTTATTAATCATGATTTAGTTGAAGATTTACGGATTGAGTTTTATTATTTCTGTACTGACGACCCTGACTTTCAAGATCGCTGTATTAACCGAAGTGATGTTGAGGTTTTAGAGTACTTGGATGAAAAATTAATAGAATTTAAAGATGTTCAGTTGTCCAAAAATTAACTCTTTCTACAAAAGAAATATCATTGGACTTGCTATATTTGTATTATGGTAAATATTCATTTTTTATTTATAAGCGGTACTGAAATTACATTCATAATGTTTATTGTGGTTCTAGTGTTTGGAGCAGATAAAATTCCTTCAATAGCTAAAGGTTTAGGCAAAGGAATGCGATCGCTTAAAGACGCTACAAACGATATTAAGCTTGAAATTCAAAAAAGTGCTGATAAAAATGGTATCGACTCTTCACTTTCCAAAGAAGTTAACGAAGAAATAAATAAAGTAAAGGATGGAATTAAAGACTTAACGGGATCTGTTAAGCGTAATTTGTGATCATTATTTTCTAATGCTTACAGTAAGCCCATCCCTAATAGGTAATAAGACTGTTTCTAGACGGGGGTCTTCTTTTAACAATGTATTATAATCCAATACTATTTTTGTTGAAAGATCTTTAGGGTCTAGTTCCTCAATCACCTTTCCACTCCATAAAACATTATCAGACAAAATTACACCCCCAGGGTTTAGCTTGTCAATAATCTGATTAAAATAATTGATATAATTTGTTTTATCTGCATCTATGAAAACCAAATCAAAGTGGGTGTCTAATGTTGGTATGATGTCTAGGGCAGGACCTAAATGCTGAATTATTTGAGACCCATAATCTGATTTGTCAAAATATGTTCTCTGAAAGTCTACTAATTCTTCGTTAGTATCAATTGTATGTAGCTCGCCGTCCAGACTCAATCCTTCTGCAAGACATAGTGCCGAATAACCTGTAAAGGTGCCTATTTCTAAAATAACTTTGGGTCTAATTAACTTAGACAGAACACTTAACACACGTCCTTGATAATGTCCACTTATCATTCTTGGTTGTAATATTTTTTGGTAGGTTTCTCTTGTCAGCGCTTTTAAAAGTACAGGCTCGTCTTCAGAATGTCTTACAACATAACCATCTAGTTTCTCTGAAATAAAGTGCATTTATGAAAGTATTTTTTGAATCAATTTTTCAGCTTTGGTCTTGTCGTTTCCAAATAGCCATCTTAGGATGTTGTCTTCCCAGATTTCATCGTATTGTATTTGGTTTATGAGTTTGCAATCTAGACCAAGGTCTAATAGCTTACCAGGATACGATGACTGGGCTTCACTTTCCATTTCTCCTAAAGGGTAGGGATCATCCAAGCCCATAATTATTTGACTACTTCCTTGTCTTTTTAACATTAAGTCTAAGGAGTCTGTGTCATGGACTAGTGTATCAAAATAAATATTTTCATGACCAACAGCTTTTCGTGGGTGTATTTTTCCTTCAAATAGATCGGGACGACCATCAAACCCTTGTATGCGTCTTCCTAAATTCATTTGAGCCATCTGTCCTCCGTGAGCAAAACAGGTTCGGATGTTTGGATAGCGCTCTTGCATTCCGTTTAAAGTATAAAAATGATAGGCGTCTCCACACTGTGCAAGCATCCAAATTAAATGAAATCTCCAAGAGGTGTTTTCTAACTTGATCATTTTTTCACCATCATATGGGTGGACTTCAATCGCTAGATTATATTCATTTGCCAATTCAAAAATAGGGTCATTTTCTTTATCAAATACACTTCTCCATTGTCCAATGCTGTCCATGAAGTGGGTGGGTAGGCATAGTACTTTTAAGTCCAATTCTTTGACGCAGCGTTCCGTTTCCCATAAAGCACCTTGAATAAAACCCGGGTGCACCACAAAGCCACAAGTAAACTTTGAAGCGTTTTCGAGTTGCACTTTAGCATTAAAGTCATTTTGAAACCGCAAGGCTTTCTTCATTTCTTCCAAACGCAATCCGTTTCCGTACAGTTGTGATAAATTTAAAACTACCGCATGGTCAATTTTATTCTCATCCATCCATTCTAATTTTTCATTTAAAAAAAAACTTGAATGTGTTACAGGACGACTCCATCCTTTTTGAAGCATGTGTTTGCGTTCGTCATCAACCCAAAAGATCTCCTTATCCTTCATGAATTGAGGAATTTCTTCTGGATAGGGTAGTAAATGTGAATGTCCGTTAATGCGAAGTTTACGTTTCATAAAATTGATTTAAATTTTGTTGGGAACTTCCATTGTAGTGCCACATTTTGAGCATGTACACTTATCTTTGTTAGTGTAGTATTGATCAAATATAATAGGCATGTCTGTTTCTATATTATTTATAACAAAGGGTGCTCTAAATAGCTGGTGGTTACAGTTTTCACAGTACCATTCTAGCGCATCCTCCATCCCTTCAGAACGTGGGTACTCAATGACAATACCAACAGTGTTAGCTCCGCGTTGTGGTGAATGGGGCACTTTTGAAGGTAAAAGGTAAATATCTCCTTCTTTTATGTGAATGTCTTTCGCGACGCCTTTGTCAATTATTTTTAATACTATATCGCCCTCTAATTGATAGAAAAACTCAGGTGTTTCGTTGTAATGATAATCCTTCCTGTTGTTAGGTCCTCCTACAACCATCACAATAAATTCACCGTCATTCCAAACACACTTGTTTCCAACAGGGGGCTTTAATAAGACTCTGTTTTCCTCAATCCATGCTTTAATATTAAGAGGGGATACTAGTTTGCTCATCGTTTTTGTATTTGGATTAGATTCTATAAAGTTACAAAGATTTTGTGCGCCCTCCGTCAACAGGGATATTAACCCCATTGATGTAGCTCGCAGCTTCACTTGCTAAAAAAACAATAGCATTGGCTGTTTCTTCAGGTTTTGCAAAACGTTTAGCAGGCGTATAGGTCTTCATAATATTAGCCATCTTATCTATATTAGTTTTAGATTGTTCGGCTTTGATTTTAATAATCTCATTTAAACGTTCTGTTTCTGTAAAACCTGGTAGTATATTATTGACCGTTATCCCCAAATGTCCTAATTCAAAGGAGAGTGTTTTACTCCAATTCCCTACCGCATTTCGAATGGTATTACTAACGCCCAAACCTTCAATAGGTTCTTTAACAGAGGTTGATATGATGTTAATAATTCGTCCATAGGAGTTTTCTTTCATAAATGGAACTGTTAGTTGAGCGAGTACATGGTTACATTTTAAATGTTGTGTAAATGCATCTTCAAACGCCTTTAAACTGGCATCAATGATTGGTCCACTTCTAGGGCCGCCAGTATTGTTTACAAGGATATGGAATCCGTGGTTTTGGAGGATATAGTTCTCTACATTTGATTTTAATACTTCAGGATTCATAAAGTCAGCAACAATGTAATCGTGGTTTTGTGCGTTCGGAAGTTGCTTAATAACTTCTTTTAGTTTAGATTCATTTCGAGCTAATAGTGTTACGATGACGCCTTCAGAAGCTAACGCGATTGCCGTTGCTTTTCCAATTCCTTGTGTGCTTCCGCATACGAGGGCATTTTTATGTTCTAAGTTTAACTTCATTTTTTTATTATTCGTAATTGATACATATGTTTTTTGTTTCTGTGAAAAACCGAAGCGCTTCAAAGCCACCCTCTCGACCCACTCCAGATGATTTAATCCCACCAAATGGGGTGCGTAAATCTCTTTGCATCCAGGTGTTGACCCATATAATTCCACATTCAAGTTGCTCAGAAAAAAACAAACTACGTTTTAAATTATTGGTCCAAACGGTAGCTGATAATCCATATTTAACATCATTTGCCATTTCTAAAACTTTGTACTCGGAGTCAAAAGGCATTATGGTTACAACAGGGCCAAATATCTCTTCTTGGTTTAAATGACACGAATTTGAATCTACTTGTATTATAGTGGGTGTTAGGTAATAGCCGTCTTCATGACCTTTTATACGGACCCTTTTTCCGCCATGTAACAATTTGCCTCCATTGGAATCTACTCTGTCAATAAATGACAGTACTTTTTCGATGTGAGCTTTAGAAACTAATGCACCAACTTGTGTGGATTCGTTTGAGGGATGACCAACAGTGAGTTGGCTTACACGCTCTATAAAGTCGGTCTTAAACTGCTCAAATAGAGAGGCTTCTACAAAAATTCGACTACCACATAAACAAATTTGTCCTTGATTAGAAAATGAAGATTTTACAGTTGTTGTTAGCATTTTTTCATAATCACAGTCTGCAAAAATGATATTTGGATTTTTCCCTCCTAGTTCAAGAGAAATTTTTTTAAACATTGGCGCTGCAGTTTTTGCAATGATTTTCCCTGTTTCTGTCCCTCCTGTGAACGAGATCGCTTTAATATTTGGGTGTTCAACAATTGCTTGACCTGTAGTGGTACCTAACCCGTGTACGATATTTAAAACTCCTTTTGGAAGCCCTGCCTCATTACAAATTTCTCCTAAAAGAAATGCTGTATATGGAGTGATTTCACTTGGTTTTGCAATTACACAATTACCAGCTGCTAATGCTGGTGCAATTTTCCAAGTCAGTAAATATAAAGGGAGATTCCAAGGTGAAATACATCCAACGACTCCTAACGGATGCCTCAGAGTATAGTTAATGGTTTTTTCACTTTTAGTTTCATGACTTTCACTGTGGAACTGAGTGATGGCATGTCCAAAAAATCTAAAGTTACTGGCCGCTCTAGGGATGTCGATACTTTTGGCTAACGTAATTGGCTTGCCATTATCCTTACTTTCAGCCTCCGCAAAACGGTTTAGATTATCCTCTATTAGGCGCGCTATTTTTAGTAAAATTGCACTTCGTTTTTCTAGTGATGTTTGAGACCATGATTCAAAAGCTTTTTTGGCCGCTTCGTAAGCTAAATTCACATCTTCTAGGCTTGAGTTTGGAAGTTGGCCGTACACGCTTCCATTAGATGGATTATAGTTGTCAAGCCATTCATTTTGAATAGGTTCCAGAAATTCGTCATTGATGTAGTTTTTTAGCTGAATCATACCTCTTTTTTATAGGCTATTACTTTAATCTCAATGACTAAATCTGGATGCGGTAATTGATGTACTGCAACAGTTGTTCGTGTGGGCCCTGTTTCAGGGTTAAAGAATTCGCCATAAACTTTATTGTAACCTGCAAAATCATTCATATTTACTAAAAAAGAGGTGACATCTACGACGTCATCTAGGCTAACACCTTCACTTAATAAATTATTGTTTATGTTTTTCAGGACTTCACGAGTTTGAGCTTCGATATTTAAGTGCTTAGTGCCCATATCATCAATTATATCCACCCCTGCAATACTATTATCTTTTCGTCTTGAGCTTGTCCCAGAAACAAAGATAAAATCACCCACTCGTTTTGTATGTGGATATGCGCCTCTTGGTGCTACTTTGGTACTCATAGTTTTCTATTTAATTAATACTTAAATGTTCTAGCAATAGTGTCTTC
>JABAZD010000001.1 GCA_018608705.1 Flavobacteriaceae bacterium
ATACCTCATTATATTACAACCACGCAACAGATGTATTTACTTACATTAGTGAAGACACTGGCGAAGAAGTTGTAATCGATGGTCAGAGTGTGCCAGTCATTCGTCGTGGTCCGATTAACTTGGCTGAAAACGACCGCTATGGATTTGAGTTTACATTGACCTACAGCCCATCTAAAAAGTGGAACATGAATGCAAACTTTAATCTATTTCAATCCATCATTAGAGGGAGTTATAAAGGTCTGAGTTATGATTCCGAAAACTTAGGTTGGTTTGTTCGTTTGAATAATAAATATACCTTACCAGGGAACATTGAATGGCAAACACGAATAAGTTATGATGGCCCACGAATTGATGCTGTCAACAGACGGGAAGGTCGATTTTCGTCAAACATGGCCTTTAGTAAAGACTTGTTTAAACAAAAAGCATCTCTAACCTTTAGTATTAATGATTTGTTTAATACACAGCGCCGCAACTTAGAATCGACAACTCCTACATTTTATAGTAATAGCTATTACCGATGGCGTGTACGGTCGTATAATCTATCATTTACCTACCGTTTTAATCAAGAAAAAAAACAACCTAAACAAGATCAATAGAGCAGCATCATTACTGGCTAAAAAAAAACCAAAACAGATATGTTTCGGTTTTTTTTTAAATAATATTAGATTGATTTACTTTGACTTGGCTTTACGGGCCGCTAATTTTTCCTTAAAAAATTCAATAGCAGATCCAAAGACCCAATATGGGATTGCAAAAGTTAATAAAAATATCATTAACCAAAACCCTAAAGTTAAAATTGATAAAAAAGCTAAAAATCCTAAATACTGGTCAAAGTCAAACATATTATTTACTTTATTTACTCTGCAAATATAATGTAAGAATAATAGTTTAACAAAATAAAATTCACATTTATCAACAGCTTAACAGCAGTATGGATTTAAAGTGAAAAAATTGTAAATTTGTAATCAAAATTCGGAGTTATGAAATTTAGAACAGAAAAAGATACAATGGGTAGTGTCAAAGTCCCTGCAGATAAATTGTGGGGCGCTCAAACAGAACGATCCAGAAATAATTTCAAAATAGGAAACGTTGCCTCAATGCCTATAGATATCATCTACGGATTTGCATACTTAAAAAAGGCAGCTGCTTTTACAAATTGTCAACTTGGGGTTCTGTCCTCTAAAAAAAGAGATTTTATCGCACAAGTATGTGATGAAATCCTAAGCGGAATACACAACGATCAATTTCCTTTAGTTATATGGCAGACAGGATCTGGAACCCAAAGCAATATGAATGTAAACGAGGTCATAGCTAACCGAGCTCATCAGCTTGCTGGTAAAACTTTTGGCGAAGGTGAAAAAATAATTCAACCCAATGATGACGTAAATAAATCACAATCTTCTAATGACACCTTCCCTACTGGGATGCACATCGCAGCTTACAAAACAATTGTTAAAACGACTATCCCTGGAATTGAAAAATTAAGAGATACATTACAAAAAAAATCTGAAGAATTTGAAAAAGTCGTAAAAATTGGACGCACCCATCTTATGGATGCAACTCCTTTAACACTAGGGCAAGAGTTTTCGGGCTATGTTTCACAATTAAATCATGGTTTAAAAGCGCTCAATAATACATTAGAGCACCTAAGCGAATTAGCTTTAGGAGGAACTGCTGTTGGAACTGGATTAAATGCACCAGAGGGCTACTCTGAGCTTGTAGCCGAATATATTGCGAAATTTACTGAGTTACCTTTCAAAACAGCTCCCAATAAATTTGAAGCTTTAGCTGCTCATGATGCAATAGTGGGAACTCATGGCGCTTTGAAACAATTAGCAGTATCGTTGAACAAAATTGCAAATGACATTCGTATGATGGCTTCAGGACCTCGTTCGGGAATTGGAGAAATCACGATTCCAGCTAATGAACCTGGGAGTTCTATTATGCCTGGAAAAGTAAATCCAACCCAATGTGAAGCACTTACTATGGTGTGTGCACAAATAATGGGTAACGATGTAGCTATTACTATTGGAGGAGCTCAAGGCCATTATGAACTAAATGTGTTTAAACCCATGATGGCAGCTAACTTTTTACAATCTGCAAAACTCCTTGGAGATGCTGCTATTAGCTTTGAAACACACTGCGCTTCTGGAATTGAACCCAATCACGATGTTATAGAAAAATTACTAAATAGCTCACTAATGTTAATTACGGCCTTAAATACAAAAATAGGTTATTATAAAGCTGCTGAAATTGCAAATACAGCTCATAAAAATGGTACTACTCTAAAAGAAGAAGCTATTAATCTTGGATATGTAACTGCAGATAATTATGATGCATGGGTGAAACCAGAAAATATGGTTGGGGACTTAAAAAAATAACATGAACACTCTGTTTATCCATATCAAAGAATTACTTCAAACTCGAGAAAAATCAGAAGTAAAAGTGATGGGTAAATCTATGTCTGAATTACCACATATTAAAAACGCCTTCTTGAGAATTAAAGGCGATACGATACACAGTTATGGTTCTATGAATTCTTTAGTAATTGAAGCAACAGACAAGGTTGTTGATGTAACTGATAAAATAATACTACCAACCTGGTGTGATAGCCATTCTCATGTCGTGTATGCGGGGGATCGATCTCAAGAATTTGTAGACCGAATTAATGGACTGTCATATGAAGATATAGCTGCAAAGGGTGGCGGTATACTAAACTCTGCAAAAACCTTGCAAGACACTAGTGAAAGTGAGCTTTACAGACAATCTATTAGCCGCGTAAACGATCTAATAAAATTAGGTACAGGTGCTTTAGAAATTAAATCAGGATACGGTCTGAATACAGAAGCAGAATTAAAAATGCTTAGAGTTATTAAGAAAATTAAGGAAAACTCTTCTTTAAAAATCAAAGCTACTTTTCTGGGAGCGCATGCAATACCTAAAAAATATAAAGACAATAAAGCGGGTTATGTTGATTTAATAATAAATCAAATGTTACCAAAAATACACCAAGAACAACTAGCAGATTTTATTGATGTATTTTGTGAAAAAGGATATTTTTCATTAGAAAATACTTCACGAGTTTTACAAGCAGCTACCAATTATGGACTTATACCAAAAATTCATGTTAATCAATTTAATGCATTTGGAGGCGTTGCTTTAGGAATAAAACACAATGCCCTGTCTGTTGATCATTTAGAAACCCTAAACGAGGAAGATATCGCAGTCTTAAAAAACTCCGAAACTATCCCAGTAGCCTTACCTGGATGCTCCTTTTTTTTAAACCTCCCCTATACACCAGCAAGAAAAATTATAAATTCTGGACTAGCACTTGCGGTCGCTAGTGACTATAATCCGGGATCAGCTCCAAGTGGAAACATGAATTTCATTATAAGCCTTGCTTGTATTAAGATGAATATGACAGCTGAAGAAGCTATTAATGCCGCTACAATTAATGGTGCATTTGCAATGAATGTTTCTAAGGATTACGGCAGTATTTGCGTTGGTAAAAAAGCAAGTTTAATAATAACGACAAAACTATCGTCTTACCGTCAGATTCCTTATCATTTTGGAAATAGTCCCATAAGCAAAGTTATGATTAACGGAGAGTTTATTTATTAAACTATTTTTAATACTTACCATATGCACTAATTTCTATCATATAATTTGAATGAATATTCAACAATAAAACATGATTTTAAGTTTAATGAAAATAAAATAAATGGATAACCTAAAAATTATTTCTGATGAATATTTAAACAAAATAGCTGAATTAAGAGTCGGAGAAAAAAAGTTATATCAGTCCATAAATTATCTTAAAAACCCTACTAATTTACTTCACAAAATCAACAATCCACAAATAGAATTCGTTCTTTTTGGTATTAAAGAAGATATAGGCATTAGAGCAAACCATGGACGTCCTGGCGCTAAAGAAACATGGAATGAAGTCTTAAAGAAATTATTAAATATTCAGAATAATGAATTCTTAAATGGCTCAAATATTTTAGTGTTAGGACACTTAGACTTTTCTAACTTGTATAGTAATCATCAATCAACAGATGCAAATAAGTTATTGAAAACCTATCGTAAGCAAGTAGAAAAAATTGATCAAATTGTCAATCAATTAGTTTATTCAATTGTGAAAGCTGGCAAAACCCCAATCATAATAGGAGGTGGACACAATAACTCTTACGGAATTATCAAAGGTTGTGCATTAGCATTAAAAACTAAAATCAATACTATAAATTTTGATGCACATACTGATTTAAGAGCCCAAGAAGGACGTCACAGTGGAAATGGATTTAGTTATGCAATTGAAGAAGGGTTTCTCGATCGATATTTTATTTTTGGACTACATGAAAATTATATCTCAAAGAAAATCTTAAAATATATTAAAGCGTCCAAATCAAAAATAAAGTTTCGAACATTCGAGGATTTAATAGTGCGAAAAAAAATAAGTTTAAAAAAGGCCTCTAAAAATGCCATTAAATTTTTATCAGAATCAAAATTTGGGTTAGAAATCGATTGTGATGCAATTGAAAATATTCCAAGTAGTGCTCAAACACCAAGTGGTTTTTCGGTGAATCAAACACGGGAATTTACACACTTCTTTGGAAGCCATGAAAATGCCTTATATCTTCATATTTGCGAAGCTGCAATTACTGATAACGATAAACTTAATAAACAAACAGGAAAACTTGTTAGCTATCTAATTACTGATTTTATAAAGTCTAAAAAAGCTAGGTAAGCTAATCTCCTTTTTTAAATCCATAAAATAACTGGGCTAAAAAGTTAGTAGGCATTCTCTGATCATCTTTGAAACCGAGTATAATATTCTTATTAGGAGTTGGCACGTAATTAGTCCTAAAAATATAATCCCACATACTTAAGCTGATTGCAAAGTTAGCTCCAACTTTAAAACTATTTGGCAGTTCTTTAGCGTGATGGTATAAATGCATAATAGGATTATTAAAAAGATATTTAAAAGGTCCGTAGTCTAGTTTAATATTTGAGTGATTAAGATGTCCAATTGAGATGGCAATAAAATGAACGATAAATGCTTGCTCAGGCTGAAATCCACCCATTAACATCAATGCGATTACTTTAAAAGGTTTATAAACGATGTTTTCCATCCAATGGTAACGAAGGTGTGCTGCAAAGCCCATTTCTTTTACGGAGTGGTGGACCTTATGAAATCTCCATAAAAAAGAAAAACGATGCATAAATATGTGGGTTACCCATTGCACAAAATCAAGCACAACAAAAAATAGTAACAACTGCACCAAAGGGGATAGACTTGATAAATTTATAATGGCGATTGAATTCGCTGAAATATTAAACTCATCAATAGCTATTTTAGAAATGATTTTATAAAAGCCACTTATAAAAATACTAAAGATGAAAAAATTAAAAAACATATAAAAACCATCAAGAAAAAAGTCTTTTCTTAAAATAGCTTGTTGTTTACGCCATGGGAATAGCAGTTCAAGACCCCATATAATTAATGAAATAACTACAAGGCCCCAAAAATAATTACGCGTCCAAGGCACATCAAAGCAGATAGACCTCCAAGTCCAATCCAATGTGCCCAAAAAGGCATTAAAAAATAAGTCTAAATATTCCATTTAATAATCTAAAATATTTTTTAATTCATGTTCAAAATTTATTTTAGCAAGATACTGCTGTTCTAGCGCACTTGCAAATGGAATTGGAGTTTCTATACTTGCAACTCTTTTTACAGGAGCATCCAAAAACTCAAAAGCCTGTTCCATTAAATGGGATGAAATGTCTGAAGCTATACTGCCAAATAAAGAATCTTCCTGTAAGATAATCGCTTTGTTAGTTTTTTTAACAGATGTCAATACTGACTTAAAATCAAGAGGCTGTAAGCATCTTAAATCAATTAAGTCTGCTGAAATATGTGGGTTTTTATCTAAAGTTTCGAGCGCCCAATGAACTGCCGCTCCATAGGTGATAATAGTTACATCTGTCCCCTCCTTAATTCGAGAAGCAACTCCTAATGGAAGAGTATAATAATCAACAGGAACGTCCTGCCTAATACTTCTATACAACGCTTTGTGTTCAAAAAAAAGTACGGGATTTGGGTCGTTTATTGCAGTCGCTAATAACCCCTTTGCGTCATAGGGAAATGCAGGGTATACTACTTTCAACCCTGGGGTTTTTGTAAACCATGCTTCATTTGTTTGTGAGTGAAAAGGGCCTGCAGCTACGCCAGCTCCACATGGCATACGAATTACAACATCAGCCGCTTGTCCCCAACGGTAATGAGATTTTGCTAGATAATTTACAACTGGATTGAATCCTGAGGATACAAAATCAGCAAACTGCATTTCAACAATAGATTTTACACCTGCTATAGACAAGCCCATTGCTGCCTCAACAATTGCAGATTCACATATAGGGGTGTTCCTAACGCGTTCTTTACCAAACTGCTCCACAAAATTTTCAGTAATCTTAAAAACGCCTCCATATTCTGCAATATCCTGCCCCATAATAACTAAGTCAGAATGGCTTTCCATAGACTGCCTTAAACCCTGAGAAATCGCGTCAACAAGACGTATATTTTCTTTTTTGGAAGTAGCTTGAGTCGCTGATAATAAATAATCAAAATATTTATAAACATCAGATAATTCAGTGTCTAAATTTGGAATAATCTCAGGCTCATCAAAAGCACGTTGTAAACCTTCTTTAATTTCGTTCGCAAATGATATTTTAAATTTTTCTATGTCACTTAAGGTAATATCATTTGTTTCAATAAGGTAATTTTCAAAATTAGATAGTGGATCTTTTTTTTTCCAAAGATCAAATAACTCTTTGGAAACATATTTCGTACCACTCGCCTCCTCGTGGCCACGCATTCTAAAGGTTTTAAATTCTATCAGCACCGGACGGGGATTCTGACGGACACTTTTGGCAATGACATCAACCTTAGAGAAAACCTCCAAAACATTATTGCCTTCAATTATATGTGATTCCATACCATAACCCACACCACGATCGGCAAGTGATTTACAATTATATTGTTCACTTGTTGGGGTTGAAAGCCCGTATCCATTATTTTCAATGCAAAATAATACAGGGAGATTCCAAACGGAGGCCACATTTAGTGCTTCATGAAAATCACCCTCACTTGTACCTCCATCTCCAGAAAATACCGCTGTAAGTTTAGATTCATTTTTCAAGACATGAGAGAGTGCTATTCCGTCAGCAACTCCTAGCTGAGGACCTAAATGAGAAATCATTCCTATGATTTTATAGTCTTGGGTTCCAAAGTGAAAGGAGCGATCGCGTCCCTTGGTAAAGCCATTAGCCTTTCCTTGCCACTGAGAGAACAAGCGATATAATGGTATTTTTCGGGTGGTAAAAACGCCTAGGTTACGGTGCATTGGTAATATATACTCATCGGCTTGTAAAGCCATGGTGACCCCTACAGAAATAGCTTCTTGGCCTATGCCTGAAAACCATTTAGAGATTTTACCTTGTCGAAGTAGAATCAACATTTTTTGTTCAATAAGCCTAGATTTAAGCATATTAAAATACAATGATTTTCTAGTATCTAGATTAACCTCAATAGAGGTATATTGGAAAATAGGTTTCAAATGTCTTAAGTTTGTCTTTCAAAAATAAGAAAATAATAGTTAGAAAAGTTTAACTTAAAAAATGTCTTTTATAAATCTTTTGATTTGCTATATTTGTTTGTAACATGATTAATAAAAAGCTATGAATAAAATTCCGAGTGTTAATCTTTTAGATTTTTTATCAGAGAACCCAAAGGACAAACAAAAGTTCGTTGATCTCATTGGCCAGGCTTATGAAACTATTGGTTTTGTAGCTCTAAAAGGTCATTTTTTAGACGATTCTCTAGTGGACTCTCTTTATTGTGAAGTGAAAAAATTTTTTGACTTAACTACTAAACAGAAACAAAACTATGAAGTCCCTGGAATTGGAGGGCAACGAGGTTATGTGTCATTTGGAAAGGAAAGTGCTAAAGGAAAAAAAGAAGGGGATTTAAAAGAATACTGGCATTTTGGACAATTTGTACAAAACAATCCAGAATTAGAAAAAGAATATCATAAAAATATTGAAGTTTTAGAACTACCTGAATTCAATAAGGTTGGGAAAGAGACGTACAGAATGCTTGAAAAAACAGCTAAATATGTACTAAGAGCATTGGCTATCTATTTACAATTAGATGAATATTATTTCGATAACTACATCCATAATGGGAATAGTATTCTAAGACCCATTCACTATCCACCAATTAAAGAAGCACCAAAAAATGCCGAACGAGCTGCGGCACATGGCGATATTAATCTCATTACATTACTAATGGGAGCTCAAGGAAAAGGCTTGCAAGTACAAAACCATGAAGGCAAATGGGTTGATGCAATTGCAGAACCTGATGAACTTATGATTAACGTGGGAGATATGCTGTCCAGACACACTAACAATAAATTAAAATCAACAATCCACCGCGTAGTAAATCCCCCACCAGAAAAATGGGGAACTTCACGTTATTCAATTCCATTTTTCATGCACCCTATTAGCGATATGAATTTAAATGTATTAGAGAACTGCATGGATGCTGAAAACCCAAAACAATTTGAAGACATTACAGCTGGCGACTATTTAAACCAACGAATCAAAGAACTTGGACTAAATAAAAAATAATGGATTTAAAAGATCAATTAAAAAATCTATTTCCTAATCACACCGAAAGTACTGCACACACTTTAGAAAAAAAGCAAACTACTATTTGGATGCAAGACGCTCCCATTATTTGTAAATATGAAAAACGAAAAGGAAAACCAATCACTATTATTGAGGGCTATGCGGGAGCTGATGACGATTTTAAATCACTAGCTAAAGACCTGAAGAAAAAATTTAGTGTTGGAGGAAGTTTTAAAAATGACATCATTATAATACAGGGAGATTACCGTGATAAAATTATGAGCTTCCTAAAAGAACTTGGCTTTAACGTAAAACGAGTTGGTGGTTAAAATAAAACAAATAAAATGTCTATAAAAAACTCCGAACTTATACTTAACTCTGACGGTAGTATTTACCATCTTCATCTCAGACCTTTAGACATTTCTGATACGATTATTTTTGTGGGAGACCAAGACCGGGTTAGCGAAGTTACAAAGTACTTTGATACCATTGATTTTGAAACTCAAAGTCGAGAATTCAAAACACAAACAGGAACCTACAAAGGAAAACGGCTGTCTGTGATTTCAACAGGAATAGGGTCTGATAATATTGATATCGTTCTCAACGAATTAGATGCTTTGGTAAATATTGATTTCAAAACCAGAGAAATTAAAAACACTAAAACTAGTTTGTCTATTGTTCGTATTGGTACTTCAGGAGCGCTGCAACCAGACATCGCTATTGATAGTTTTGTGTTAAGTAGTTATGGAATGGATATCAATGGAATGCTTCAGTCCTACAACATTGAAAGCATAAAAAATAATATGATCGAACAAGCCTTTGTCAAGCACACAAAGTGGAGTCCAAAAAAACCGTATCCCGTAATCGTTAGTAATTCAAAAAGTCTAGAAACCCATCTTAGCAGTAATGAAACCTTTAAAGGAATGACTGCCACTTGTGGTGGGTTTTATGGGCCACAAGGCCGTGTATTGCGCTTAGAATTGCAGGACGACAGTCTAAACAATAAAATGGATAGTTTTGATTTCAAAGGATTGAAGGTGACTAATTTTGAAATGGAAACCTCTGCCATCTATGGATTGTCTAAATTATTGGGGCACGAGGCGTGTTCTATTAATGCTATTTTAGCAAATAGAGCTTTGGGTACATTTAGCAAAAACCCTCAAGAGACAATCGATAAATTAATAGTATATACCTTGAATAAACTTATTTCTTAAATGAAAAATGTTCGGATTGGCGGTGTTCCAGAACACTTTAATTACTCTTGGTACTTAGCGTTAAAACAAGGGCACTTCAAACAAAAAAATATTGAAGTTAGATGGAAGGATTATTTTGGTGGTACGGGTCAAATGACTAAAGCACTCCGTGAGAATGAGATTGATATGGCAGTGATTCTTACAGAAGGAATTATCAAAGACATCACAGAAGGAAGCCCTTGTAAAATTATCCAGGTTTTTGTAGAATCCCCTTTAATTTGGGGCATCCACGTCGCTCAAGACTCTCGTTTTAAAGATCTTAACAGCCTTAAAGGACAACGAGCCGCTATTAGTAGGTATGGATCTGGCTCCCATTTAATGGCCTATTTAAATGCAATGAAACTAAAATGGAACAAAGCTTCTAATTTAGAATTTAAAGTAGTTAAAGACCTTAACGGTGCCGTTAAATCATTAAGTAATAAAGAAGCCGATTACTTCATGTGGGAGAAATTTACTACCAAACCCTTAGTAGACCAAAAAATATTTAGACGCTTAGGAGACTGTCCAACCCCTTGGCCTTGTTTTGTAATTGCAGTGCGTGACGAATTTATTATTAATGAAAAAGAAACGCTTCGAAGCGTTCTAAATACGATTAACAAAATCACAACAAGTTTCAAAGAGATTCCAGAAATAGATCGTATTATTTCAGAGCGATACCAACAAAAAAATGAAGATGTCAAAGTATGGCTTGAGTTAACGGAATGGTCACAAAAAAACATAGACCCTGCTACAGTCGAGGCTGTTCAAGACCAGCTACTTCAGCTAAATATTATTTCTGAAAAATGGACTTATAATCAATTGGTAACCACTCTTTAAAATGATCCCCACTTAATTTCTGACTTTCCTTTAATCGACAATAATGCATTCGTTTTACTGAAATGCTTATTTCCAAACCAATAACCACGATTTGCACTCATAGGAGACGGATGCCCACTTTCTAAAACAAAGTGTTTACATGTATCTATTAGCTTCTTTTTATTTTTGGCGAAACTACCCCACAACAGAAAAATAAGATCTGTTTTCTGTTCGGAAAGAATTTTAATCACAGAGTCTGTAAAGTCTTCCCATCCTTGATTTTGATGACTACCCGCTTCTTTTGAACGGACGCTTAAGGTGGCATTTAGAAGAAAAACGCCTTGATGAGCCCATTCAGTTAAATCACCACTTTTAGGGTAAGAGAGCTTCATATCTACTTCTAATTCCTTAAAAATATTTCTCAAAGACGGTGGGTGCCCCATCCCTTCATTTACAGAAAAACACAAACCGTTTGCTTGGCCTTCACTGTGATATGGGTCCTGACCAATAATTACTACTCTAACCGCTTCAAATGAACAGCAACTGAATGCATTAAAAAGTTGATCAATCGGTGGGTAACAACTCTGCTCAGAATACTCCGACTGAACAAATGTACTGAGCGCTTTGAAATAGGGCTTATCACATTCCGATTTTAGATGGGAGAGCCAGGTTCCTTGTAACTGTAACATATTAATTTAAATCACTTAACACTTAAGTCTTAGACATCAAATTTAAACTATATATTTTAAACATTAATACTTACATTTGTAGAGGCTTATGTCCAAACGCAATGATTAATATTTCCAAGAAAACTTTACAAGATTTAGAATTTGAATCTGTTATTATACAGGTAGCATCTCACAACGTCACATCCCTAGGGAAAACAGCGATTCTCGAAACAATTCCATTCTCAAAAAGAACCAATGTGGTTGAAGCCCTTCAACTTACTAATGAATTTGTAGCGTCCTTTGAAAATGAAAATCGGATCCCTAACCACGGATTTGATGCGATTACTAAAGAATTGAAATTAATTAAAATTGAAAATAATTACTTAGAAATCGACGGATTTCGAAAAATTTTAAGCATATGCATAACCACAAATGTGCTCTTAAAATTCTTTAAGAAATTTCATGAATATTACCCATTGCTACACGGACATTCTTCTCAGATAGAAACCAACACAAGTATTTCTGACGCCATCAATAGTGTTGTTGATAAATATGGTGAAATTAGAAATAATGCTTCTGACCTACTCTATACTCTGAGAAAATCAATTCAATCAGTACGAACAAAAGTAAACACAAGTTTCAACTCTGCTCTAAGTATGTATAACAGTGCAGACTACCTAGACGATATTCGTGAAACAGTCATGGAAAATCGTCGTGTTTTAGCTGTTAAAGCCATGTACAGACGTAAAGTAAAAGGTAGCATCATGGGTGCTAGCAAAACAGGGAGTATTGTTTACATAGAACCTGACACAACACAGCAACACCAACGTGATCTAAATAATTTAGAATTTGAAGAAACTGAAGAGGTTAAGCGTATTTTACTTGAACTTACTAGCTTTATCAGTGGCTTCTCCCCGCTTTTAGAATCCTATCAATTATTTTTGACGAAATTGGATGTCATTTATGCCAAAGCTAAATACGCGAAGTCTATTGATGCTATTTCTCCAGAAATTACAGAACACCAAGAAATTGATCTTGTAAACGCTTACCACCCCCTCTTGCTGGTTGCTAATAAAAATGAAGGGATTACCACCTTTCCACAAACCATTACCATGACGACCGAAAGTCGGATCATAGTCATATCAGGCCCTAATGCTGGTGGAAAAAGCATTACTCTTAAAACTGTGGGACTCTTACAGCTAATGGTGCAATCTGGAATGCTTATCCCTGTTCATGAACGTTCAAAACTCTGTTTGTTTGAGTCTATTCTGAGTGATATTGGAGATAATCAGTCCATTGAAAATCATTTGAGTACCTATAGTTACCGCCTAAAACAAATGAATCATTTTTTAAAGAAATGCAACAAGCATACGCTCTTTTTAATTGATGAATTTGGAACAGGAAGTGATCCCGAATTGGGAGGCGCCTTAGCAGAAACTTTTCTTGAAGTCTTTTATGAACGTAAAGCGTTTGGGATTATCACAACGCATTACAGTAATTTAAAATTACTAGCCAACGAAATGCCGCATATTCAGAATGCAAATATGTTATTTGATGAAAAAACCTTACTTCCGTTATATAAGTTAGTCATTGGACAAGCAGGAAGCTCATTTACATTTGAAGTTGCTCAAAAGAATGGAATTCCTTTTAGTTTGATTAATCGCTCTAAAAAAAAGATTGAACGTGGTAAAATCAGGTTTGATAAAACCATTGCAAAACTTCAGAAAGAACGTTCAAAACTTGAAAAAACAGAACGTGCACTTAAGCAAAATGAAATTAAAAAGAGTTTAGAAGCTGATAAACTAGAAATTACTAATGCCAAGGCTAAGAAAAAGCTACAAAGCTATCAGGAGCTTTTTGATAGCAACCAACGTTTAGTTTACTTAGGGCAAAAAATAAGTGACTTAGGGGAGAGGTTTCTAGAAAACAATCGCAAAAGGGAATTAATGAACGAGCTTTTTAAACTAGTACAAGTTGAAAATTCAAAACGTCAAAAAGTCAGTCTCAAACAAAAAAGAACGATTAAGGCTAAAGAAATAATACTCAAAAAAGAAGTAGAGCAAAAGATCGAAGTTATTCGCAAACAAAAAAAGAAGCAAAAGGAAATAGCTGCGCTTGTACCTCCAAAACCAAAACAGGTTCTTGTTATTGGAGACTCGGTGCGTTTGGAAGACGGCCGTGCGGTAGGAACCTTAGATAAACTCGAAAAAAACAAAGCGGTTGTCAATTATGGGCTTTTCACGACTACGGTAAGCGTGGACCGACTGGAGTACGTAAAAACTAAAAAGTAATGGATCATATCATTTTTTTTGACGGAGTTTGTAACCTATGTAATAACAGTGTTAATAAGCTTATAAAAATGGACGTAAAAAAAGTGTTTAAGTTCGCCTCCCTACAGAGTGAATTTGCAAGGTCTTTTATTCCTGATCATCTCATAAACCATAAAGATTTTGATACTATTTTATTTTATAAGAATGGCCAATTCTACGATCGAAGCAACGCAGTACTGAACATTTGCAAAGCCTTAGGGGGTAGATTTAACGTATTTTTAATTGGATATATTATACCTCGTTTTATGCGTGATACCCTGTATCGTTTAGTGGCTAAAAATCGCTATAAATGGTTTGGCAAAAAAGACCAATGCGTGGTCCCTACAGACGATTTAAAAGAGCGGTTTTTGGATTAAGCTGATGTTATTATCTTTTTCAAACACAGTTTTATAATGTTCCACCGTTGGAAATGGATCATAATAGCTGTGGAGAATCTCTTTCCATTTTAAATACGCTTTGGACTTTCTAAATCCTATCTAATGGCTATCTAAATCTTTCCAATTAAGCAATAAAATATATTTATTAGTGGTCTTAATACATTTTTTTAAAGTGTGTCCTTCATATCACTTTATCGAACTAATGTATTGACTAGTAATTATAATTTAGCTTCAAAAGAGGCTTCTAAACCTGTTTTAAGTTTTAAAATGGCTACTTCAGTTATTGAATCTTTTTTAGGAATATTTCTGAAGTCCATATTTTCTATTTAACCTCATCTAAATGGTCATCCCATTCTTTTGATTTTGGGTTGTGAAGCTTACCTTCTAGTTTTGCGATAATCATGGAAACAGTGGCATCTCCTGTAACATTTACCATGGTACGACACATATCCAAAGGACGATCTACTGCAAAAATTAGGGCCAGGCCAATGGCTAGTTTATCCGCAGGAAACCCTACAGACTCGAGAACGATCACTAACATAACCATCCCTGCTCCAGGTACTGCTGCACTTCCTATAGAAGCTAAAAGGGCCGTGAGAACTATCATTAATTGATCGGAAAAGGTCAGGTCAAAATCTAAAGCCTGAGCTATAAATACAGCAGCCACAGCTTGATATAAACTGGTGCCATCCATATTAATGGTTGCACCTACAGGCAACACAAAACTAGAGACTTCTTTGTCAACTCCTAAGTGCTCTTCTACGCGCTCCATAGTGACTGGCAAGGTTGCTGCACTACTACTGGTTGAAAATGCTAATAACTGAGCAGGACTAATTTGTTTTAAAAACCAAAATGGGGTTCTTTTGGCAATCACAGACACCATTGTCAGATAAAAACAAACCATTATCAGCAATCCACTAACCACTACCCCTGAGTAAAATAAAAGAGCGTATAATAGCTCGGGGTCACCTGAAGATACAACCACATTAGCTAGTAACGCAAATACAGCGAAAGGGGCTGTTAACATGATAAGGTCTACCATTTTTAACACTACATCATTTAAAGAATCAAAAAAATCTTTTAATGGTTTCGCACTTTTTCCTCCAACCAACAAAAGAGAAATACCTAAAAACATCGCTAAGAAGATTACTTGTAGCATGAGTTTATTGTTACTCAAAGCTGAGAAAGCGTTGTCAGGAACCATATCCACTAAGAAATCTAAAGGACGTCCAGCTTGCTGACGACTTGCTTCTGCAATTTTGCCTTTTACTCCACTATTTCCCGCATACGTTTCGGTCAATTTTGAAATCGTTTCTTGAGACACCCCATCTCCAGGGTTGAATGTATTTACCAATATTAATCCTATACTTATAGCAATGACTGTGGTAAGCACGTAAATGACAATAGTTTTAAGCCCAATAGATGCAAATTTTGAAATGTCTTTTAAGTCTGAAATACCTTTAATCAAAGACGCTAAAATCAAAGGGACAGCTATTAATTTTAGTAATTTTACAAAGATAGTCCCTATTGGTTTAATCCAATTCGCTATAAAATCATCACCACCTTGGACTTCAAGCATGATAAAACCAAAGGTCACACCTAACAGCATGCCTATTAATATTTTCCAGTGTAGGGCAATTGATTTCATGAAAATATCTGTTTATTTGTTTTTAAACTTTACTTAATCTGTTTAAGAGAAGGAAATCGGCAATAACTAAGGCTGCCATGGCCTCCACAATTGGAACGGCTCTTGGCACTACACACGGATCGTGGCGTCCTTTACCATGCATTTTAACTTTATTGCCTTCGTTATCAATAGTATCTTGGACTTTCATAATTGTAGCAACTGGCTTAAAAGCTACATCAAAATAGATATCCATTCCATTACTAATTCCACCTTGAATACCTCCAGATAAATTTGTTTTTGTGGAGCCATCCGCATTAAATGAGTCGTTGTGCTGACTCCCTTTTATCCTAGTTCCTGAAAACCCACTTCCGTATTGAAATCCTTTAACAGCATTAATTGACAGCATTGCTTTTCCTAACTGGGCATGTAGGCGATCAAAAACAGGCTCCCCTAATCCAACAGGGACATTTTTAATAACACAAGAAATGACACCTCCTATTGTATCACCTTCTTTTCGAATGGCTTTAATTTTAGATATCATTTGTGCAGCCACTTCTGAATCTGGACAACGAACATCATTTGTTTCAGCATTAGCTAAATTTAACGCATTGTAAGATTTATTAAGTTCTATTTCCCCAACTGCAGATGTGTAAGCATTTATTTCGATTGTTTTAAGAAATTGCTTAGCCAAGGCTCCTGCCACCACTCGACAAGCTGTTTCACGTGCAGAGCTACGCCCGCCCCCACGATAATCGCGTTGGCCATATTTTTCAGAATAGGTGTAATCGGCATGGCTAGGACGAAAAACATCCTTTATGTGCGTATAATCTTTGGATTTTTGATTGGCATTTTCAATAATAAAACCAATAGGTGTTCCTGTGGTAGTACCTTCAAAAATTCCAGATAAAAAATTAACAGCATCGGGCTCTTTACGTTGTGTTACAATTTTAGACTGACCTGGCTTACGACGATTCATCTCCAATTGAATGGCATCTAAATCAACTTTAATTCCTGCCGGACAACCATCAATAACACCCCCAATAGCAATACCATGGGACTCCCCAAATGTAGTGAGTTTAAAAATTGAACCAAATGAATTTCCCGCCATATATTTTTCCTTAATATTTTAAATGTAAAAGTAATCGTATTATTATAAAAATAAAAATTAGAGCCTTACTTAGTACATATTCTCAATACAAATTAAATTGATATACAATTCTTAAGCGCTTCATCATAAATAGCTTCATAAAAGGGAACTATTTTGTGAATATCAAATTTTGTAGATGCTTGTTGAGCCGCCTTTTTAAATTTATTAAGTACAGCCTCATCTTTTATGATTTTTATAGCGTTCTTTGCCATATCATCTAAAGCACCAACCGGACTTAAAAACCCGGAGACTCCTTCAATATTGACTTCTGGAATACCTCCAGAATTGCTTGAAATGACCGGTACTGCTGAAGCCATGGCCTCTAATGCAGCTAAACCAAAACTTTCTGTTTTTGATGGAAGCAGAAATAGGTCACTAAAACATAAGATTTTATCTACTTCGCTACTATTTCCTAAAAACACTACTTTATCTTGAATACCATAGGATTTACACAACTGCTCAGCTTGTTTACGTTCGGGGCCCTCACCAACCATCATTAGCTTTGACGGTACTTCTTTTTGAACTCTATAGAAGACCTCAATCACATCAGAAATCCGTTTGACTGGTCTAAAATTACTAACATGAGTTATTACTCTTTCATTAGGGAGAGCTAATAAATCACGGTCACAGTCCTTAAAATTATTTTTATATTTATCTATATCAATAAAATTCGGAATTACTTTTATGTCTTTATGAGTATTAAATAATCGCTGGGTATCTTCTTTTAGACTTTGAGAAACAGAGGTTACAGCATCAGATTTATTAATACTAAACGTGACTGCTGTTTTATAAAATGGATGACTTCCAACTAATGTAATATCGGTTCCATGCAAGGTAGTTACAATAGGAATTTTAATCCCTTCTTCATTAAGCATCTTCTTGGCCATATAGGCGGCGTAGGCATGTGGGATAGCATAATGAACATGCAAGACATCAATCTTGTGTGCTTTGACCATGTCAACTAGTTTACTCGACAAGGCTAATTCGTAAGGTTGGTAATGAAAAAGAGGGTAGGTAGGCACATTTACTTCATGGAAATGGACGTTGGAATTTAACAACTCCAGCCTTACTGGTTGCGTGTAGGTAATAAAATGGACTTGATGCCCCTTTCGGGACAACTCTAAGCCTAATTCTGTTGCCAGAACACCACTCCCTCCAAAAGTTGGGTAACATACTATTCCTATATTCATTTTATTCAATAATTGATTCGTAGATTAAACGTTGAATTTCAGTTCTGATATTCTCTTTTAAGAGTCTGTTGGCATCAGAATTCGGAAAAGTTCGGTTGGCTAAAAATACATAAACTATTTCCTTATCAGGGTCTGCCCAAGCATAGGTTCCTGTAAACCCTGAATGCCCAAAACTTTGCATTGATAAACAGCCACACGTGGGACCTTTATCCCCTAATTGAGGTTTATCAAACCCTATACCACGACGGTTATTTTGATTACAATAATGACAGGTATTAAACCTTTTAAATGTCTTCGAAGAGAAATAGCGTTTGTTCCCATACTTTCCCTTTTGAAGAAATAATTGCATCAACTTGGCTACATCATTTGCATTACTAAATAGTCCTGCATGACCGCCTACTCCTCCTTGCATTGCGGCTCCCATATCATGAACATAGCCTTGTACTTTGTCATACCTAAAATAATTATCAATTTCTGTTGGAATGAGCTGATGAATCTTAAATTTATCTAAAGGTTTATAAGTTGATAAATTAGTGCCTAAGGTATTATAGAAATGCTGTTGAATCAATTCATCAAGGGGTTGATTATATTGATTTTCAATAACTGTCTTTAGTATATAAAAAGGCAAATCGCTGTAACGGTATTTCTTTTTATCCAAAAGATCAGATTCAATTATTTTAGATTGAATACTATCTTTGAAATCTTTTCTAAGAAATAGGTCGTCATTAACTTGAATTGAGAATTCTTCAGACTTTTTAGCTCTATAAAACTTTGGGTTTGGCTTTTGGGTAATCGAATCAAGTGTAGATACATAAAAAGGAATCCACGGCTTTATCTGAGCGAAATGGGATAACATTTCCTGAACTGTAATGGATTTTTTATTGCTTTCCCTGTAAGCAGGTAATAACTCTCCTAAAGTAGATTCTAATTTTATCACTCCTTTATCTACAAGTTCTATAAGTAAAGGAAGTGTAGCTAAAATTTTAGTGAGGGAGGCGAGGTCATATAAGTCATCGAATTTAACTTTGTTAGTTTTGTTATATGTGTGGTGACCGAAATATTTTTCGTAAACTACTTTTCCTTTTCGAGCTACTAAAAGCTGAATTCCTGGGGTCATTTGTTCATTAATAGCATAAGTAGCAACAGAATCAATTTTATTCAAACTTGCTGAATTCATATCAACTGATTCAGGAAAGCCATAAGAAAGGCGATCAATGGCTTTAGTTGATATTCCGTGACCTGCCGAAAAAAAAGCACCAACACTAACAGGGAGGATTCCTCTTGCAGGAAGTCCACCAAAAATAATTTGAGCAGCTGTTTCCTGTGCAATATTACTGTTTTGGTAGGCCATCACAACACTTTCAATATTTGAAAAAGAAGTAATATCATTTAAGGCATATGGCTTAGTGAAAGCTGTTAAAATGACTGTATTGTTTCGTGCAATTTCATTTAGCCAGACGAGCTCTTTTTTTGAAAACTGATATGGCTTCCAAGGGTTAGAATTGGAAGTATGTAATCCTATAATGACAGTATTGTACTGATTTAATTTAAACACTAATGTATCCAAATCATTAGCACTTACCATATCAACTTGGGTATATTTTTTAAGTGTTTTTACAAATGGAGATGCATCTGCAGTTCCCATATTCACATAAGCAATCTTACAAAGATCTAAATTCTTTAAAGGGAGTAAGTTATTTTTATTTTGGACTAGAGTAATGGCGTTCTCCATTAAACTTTGGTAGAGAACGTTATCTTTTTGACGATTTAAATCTGCTAGTAAATTATTTGAAGCTGTTGGTTTGTAATTAGCAAGCCCAACCTTATATTTTGCATCTAATATTTTTTTTACAGATCGTGCTAAACGTTTTTTAGAAATAACTCCAGATTTAACAGCCTTTAGCAAGGTACTAATTCCTTGACTTACATCAAGGGACATTAACATTACATCGTTACCTGCTAAAAAAGCCTGTAAATCAACCTCGCCAGGGTCACTAAAATTTGAGACCCCTTTCATGTCTAGAGCATCAGTGAAAATTAAACCATCAAAACCTAGCTTTTTTTGTAGTAGATCAGTGACTATCGGATATGATAAAGAAGACGGGTAATTTAAACGATCATCAAGACTAGGCACATTAAGATGTGCAACCATAACACTTGAAAGTCCTTTAGAAAATAAGCTCTTATATGGATACAGCTCCAATGAATCAATTCGTGCATTTGAAAAACTAATGGTAGGTAAAGTTTTATGAGAATCAGAGTCCGTATCACCATGCCCTGGAAAATGTTTAGCATTAGCCATTACTCCCGAACTTTGCATCCCTTCCATAAACGCCAAAGAGTGACTAGCAACAACTTCCTTTTGTTCACCAAAAGAACGGACTCCAATGATAGGGTTTTTAGGGTTAGTATTAATGTCAACAACTGGTGCAAAATTAAAATGAACACCTATTCGTTTACAATGGTCTCCAATATGCTTGCCAGTCTGACGAATTAAATCTAAATCTTTTATGGCTCCCAGTGTCATGTTCCATGGAAATGCATAGGTAGAATCCAAACGCATGTTCAACCCCCACTCTGCATCCATTCCTATTAATAAAGGAACTTTAGAGGCAGCTTGTAATTTATTGTTCAAAAGTACTTGACGCACAGGGCCTCCTTGAGAATATATGAGACCTCCGATATGGTTTTTTTTAATTTGATTTAAAATGGATTTCATAGTAGTATCATCTTGATTTGAAAATACCTGAACCATGTATAATTGTCCTATTTTCTCTTTAAGACTGAGAGAACTATAAGTGCTGTCCACCCATGCTTTTTGCAAATCTTCTGATGAAGCATCTAATTGAGAAACCGAAACTTGGGCTACCAATGGAAATGAATAAATTATAAAAAGTAAGATTAATGAATTACGCATATAAACAAGAAAAAATTAAATCTTAGACTAAAATACTTATTAAAATAGATAAATTATATTATTTAATATCTATTTAATGATTGAAAAGCAATTAGATAAATACACTACACGAATCTACTGTGCCAACTTTCAGAAGCTGGCACCTCCCAAAATTGTTTGTATTCTCCTACTGAGTTAACTAAATTATTAAATACTATTGTTTTTTTAGAAACAGCTTTGTCTTTTGCCATCTTTTTAAAATCTGTTAGTGTTTTGTAGGCAACATAGTCCCCTTGCTTGTATGATACATTCATTTTATCCATTAAGTTAACAGAATATAAAATCTCAAGTTCCTGAATAAACTTTACAGAAGCATCAATAGAACACCCTGTTACAGATTGTTTGTCTTGATCTAAAGCTATTATTATAAAACGCTTATATTTTATTTCAAAACCAGCTTCCAAATTAAGTCCATGTGCAACCCAATTATTTAAAAAAACAATTAATTTGTCAGAAATATCTACTAACTCATCCTTAGTAAAAGATCGATTAGATTGGTAAATCCAAACACGAGAATTTTCAGCAAGAGAATCAAAATCAACTAACATCTATTATATTTTCTATTATAAATCACTTGCATTAGCTATAAGTTCAGCTACGTCCATAACTTCAATTTGACCTTCAGCTTTGTTCTTAACTCCATCAGTCATCATGGTGTTACAAAATGGACAACCAGCTGCGATTATTTCAGGCTTTACTTCCATAGCTTGTTCAGTTCGTTCAATGTTAATTTCCTTTTGTCCAACTTCAGCATCCTTAAACATTTGAGCTCCCCCAGCTCCACAACAAAGGCCTTTTTTACGACAATTTTTCATTTCGACTAGCTCAACATCTAACTTTTTAATCAGATCTCGTGGAGCTTCATAAACATCATTCGCACGACCTAAAAAACAAGGATCATGGAATGTAATACGTTTTCCCTTAAACTTTCCGCCTTCGATTGTTAAACGACCCTCATCCAGCAAGGACTTAAGAAATTGAGTGTGATGCATCACTTTGTAGTTTCCACCTAATGAAGGGTATTCATTCTTGAGTGTATTGAAACAGTGGGGACATGCTGTTACAATTTTTTTAACATCATATGTACTTAGGACTTCTATATTGGTAACTGCTTGCATCTGAAATAAAAATTCATTTCCAGAGCGTTTTGCAGGATCTCCTGTACAACTTTCTTCAGTTCCTAAAACAGCAAAATCAACCTTTGCTTTGTTAAGTAGTCTTACAAAGGCTTTAGTTATTTTTCTTGCACGGTCGTCAAAGCTTCCAGCACAACCTACCCAAAATAAAATCTCAGGTTGTTTACCAGCAGCCTTAAATTCAGCCATTGTTGGTACTTTTAGTACATCACCCATATTCTAATAATTAATCATTCTGACCATCATCAAAAACTTCAATAGTTACTTCTTTCTCAACTAAATCAGTAAATTTACCTTTGTAACGAGTTGCTTTAACTAAATGGTTATCAATCCAGTGGTAATTTCCGCCTCTAGGCTTACCCATTAAAAGACTATGGTAATTAAATCCATGTTGTTTTAGCCAACCTTCTGTAACAGCTCTGTGGGTTTCTGTTCGTGAAGTAAAGAAACAAATCATATGACCCTCTTTAAACCAGCGATTACAAGTTTCAAGAGCATCAACAAAAGGTAAACATGTACCCATTCGTTCTGGTTCCTCGTTTGGAACATCTTCGGTAATCGTCCCGTCTATATCAATTAAATAGTTTTTAACTCCCCCTGGAAGTACTGGGCTTACAAGTTCACCTGCTTCAACTTTTTGGTGCAATAAATTATCTGCTTCTTCTCTTTTCATTATTGTTTATATAAGATATATTATTAGTTTTTCCAATTTAACCGATCCATTTGGCTGTATGGCCAGGGCGCACCATTATTTTCAATATTAGACATCATGTTGTTAAGTTCCATTGGAGCCGCACTTTGTTCCATCACTAAATAACGCCGCATTTCAAGTATAATTGAAAGTGGGTCAATACTTATTGGGCAAGCTTCTACACAGGCGTTGCAGCTAGTACATGCCCATATTTCTTCATTAGTAATGTAGTCGCCTAATAGTTGTATTCCATCAAGTTTAAACTCACCATTGTTAGAGTCTATATTATTTCCTACTTCAACTAGACGATCACGAGTATCCATCATGATTTTTCTTGGGGACAGCTTTTTACCCGTTTGATTAGCAGGACATTCACTAGTACAACGACCGCATTCAGTACAAGTATATGCGTTTAAAAGCTGAACCCAATTTAAATCTAATACATCACTAGCTCCAAATTTATCTGGGGCTAGTGTATCAGTTGAATCACTTGCATACGGATCTGCTTCAGGATCCATCATTAACTTGACTTCGTTAGTGATTGACTCAATATTATTTAAAAATCCTTTGGGTTTAACACTTCCAAAATATGTATTCGGAAATGCTAACAAAATATGTAAATGTTTGGAATAATATAAATAATTAAGAAAAATTATAATTCCTACTATGTGCATCCACCACGCTATACGTTCAATTAAGTTAACATTGAATCCTTCAAAAATTGGAGCAAAAAATTGACTTATAATATTTCCATTATTAGATGATTGAAACTCTACATCGGTAGCATTCATTATGATAAAAAGTGCCATTAATACAATTTCAAAATAAAGAATTAGATTTCCATCCAATTTAGGCCACCCATTCAATTCAGAACTCATAAATCGCTTAATGTTAACTGTATTTCTTCGAAACCAAAAAATGACAACTGAAATAAAAACTAAAAAAGCCAGAACTTCAAAAGTTCCGATCAAAACTCCATAAATAGGTCCAATATTAGAAAAAATACGATGAGTTCCAAGAAAACCATCAATGACAATTTCTAACACTTCAATATTAATAATGACAAAACCTAAATAGACAACAATATGAAGAAATCCAGAAATTGGACGACGAGTCATTTTCCCTTGCCCTAGTGCAATTTTTGCCATATTAGTCCAGCGTAACTTAGTGTCTCCACTAGTATCTACGTCTTTTCCTAAATAAATATTACGCCTTAGTTTGCGAATATTTCTAGCAAAGAAACCAAGTCCTGAGAAGAATATAATAGCAAAAATAATATTAGGCAATAAACTCATTTAATTAATCTTCTGTAGTTTTTACTTTTTTACCATCAACATCGTACTGTTGCGCTTTTTTTCCAAATAATGAAAAATGTACATAACGTTTTGGATTTAATTTCATGTCATTCAATAGTTCTTCAAGCTGCTTAGTTGCTCCTTGAAGATTAACGTATAAACGATCATCTTTTATGAATTTTCCGAAAGATCCATCTCCATTCTCAATATTTTTTAATAATAAATCAAAACTAGAAATCGTAGATTTTAAGTCAAGCATAATTAAATCTATATCAGATTCTGAAAGTGATTCACTAACACTTGATAAGTCTTTGGAAATTTTACTGAAATTTAAAATTGTTTCACCTATTGCAGGTTTGTTATCTTCAACCAAAGAATTTAATGATTCTGATGTAGTTTTGAAGGATGATATTGTGGTAGAAAGTTCTGCGATACTCAACTTAATGTTCTCTTTAGATTGAACGTCAAATACTTCATTTAAATTAATTAATAACTGATCAGCACTAACCATCATTTTTTCGATTTTTTCTTGTAGTGGAGTTAAACGTTGATTAACAAGATCGGTTAATCCAGGTTTAACTTTAGATCTCAGTACATCTCCAGACTGAACTAAGGCAGAACTGTCAAAAGAAGGAATTATTGCTATAGCTTTACCACCGATAAGACCCGCTTCATATAGTTGAGCTTCGCTGTTAACAGAGAATGGAAAATCGTCACTTATTAACATAGTCACTCTAAGTAAACCTGAACCGTCTCCTTTAAATTCAATTGATTGTACCTTGCCAATTGTGTGCCCATTTATAGTGACTGCTGCGGACGGAGCTAGACCCTCAACATTTTCATAAATAGCACTTATTTTTTTTGATGAGTCAAAAACATTCTCACCTTTAAGATAATTAAAAATAAAAATGAATAGAAGTATTCCAGAGATTACTAGAACAGCGGTTTTAATTTCCTTAGATAATTTCAATGCAATAGTTTTCACAAATTTAATGATAAAAATGATATAATTAAGACTAATTAGTTGCAGATTTCAAAGCCTCATTTATTGTAATCATTTCTCCGTCACTATAAGCTACAATATAGGCAGTTTTATATCCTTTGGAAATCGCTTTTTTCAACAATTCTAAAGCAATGGAGTATTTAGAGGTATTACCATAAAAATAGCGATAAATAGAGTCTAATTTCTGTCTTGAAATTTGACTTAATCCGTTAAAGTTATAAGATTTGGTTGACAACCTATTAGGACCTGCTGATATTTGTACTTTAAAAATTAATTTAGAACTATTTGGCTGAATTTCAGCAACTGAAATGTTCTTATTTTTCTGTTCAGTCTCTTCAACCAACTTATTCGGTAATGCTTTAGTCTCTAATAGAGAATCAGAGTTTAATTTTGATTTGTAATTCAAAATAGCATCCGAAATACTTTTTGATATACTAATCTTCCCTTTTTGAGAATTAAGATAATCTCCTTCTGATTTATTTGTAATAAAGCCTGTTTCAATTAAAATACTGGGCATATATGTGTTATGTAAGACCCAAAAACCAGCTTGCTTAACTCCTCTATTTTTTCGTTTAAGCTTGTATGTAAAGTTGTCCTGTACGTAGCGTGCCAATAAAATACTTTGATCTAAGTAATCTTCTTGCATTAAAGTTAAGCCAATTAATGATTCAGGTGATTCTGGGTCAAAACCTTCATAATTAGTTTCAAAGTTATCTTCCAAAAAGATTACTTCATTTTCTAACTTAGCAACTCTAAAGTTTGAATCATTCCTGTGAAGCCCTAGAACATATGTTTCAGTTCCGTATGCCTGTGAATTGTGTGCATTACAATGGACAGACACAAACAAATCGGCATCGGCTTTGTTGGCTATTTTTGCTCGTTGCCTAAGTTCAATAAATACATCCTTGTCCCTTGTATAGATCACCTTTATATCTTCAATTTTTTCAAGATTATTACCTATTTTTAAAACGATATCAAGAGCAATGTCTTTCTCTTTGTAACCAAAATCAGTGGGGCGGCCTGGGTCTTTACCTCCATGGCCGGCATCCAAAACAACAATAAAAGGATTTGAGTTTGTTTGTGAAACAGATGTATTGCTGAAAACAAGCATCAGAACGAACAATAATATAATTTGCTTTTGCATGCCAGATATTTTACTTATCAATCGATTGTTCAAAATTAAAAAATCACTAAAAATATGCGTAACTTTGAATTTTAATAATCGGGTCGATTTACTACAAAAATACACTTAAAAGAATTGAAAACAACACTATTTCAACTACTTTTTAATCTACATTTTACAGTGCTTGCCATTGCTCTTGGTAATGCTCAAGCCACCCTAAACCCAACACCATTATCTTCTGACTCGAGTGAGATAATCATAAATCAAACTAAAAATGATTCTATTTTAGGTTATGAAAAAAATGAAACTGAAAATGATTCTATTTTAAATGACAGCATCACAAAACCCAAGAGTTTTCTAGAAGGTATAGTAGACTACAAGTCAAAAGACATCACGTCTATAAATCTGAAAAAAAAGCAAATATACTTATATAACGAAGCTGAAATTCAGTACAAAAATATGGATATTAAAGCCGGAGTCATAATTATTGATTATGGAAAAGATATAGTCTATGCAGGTCGCTTAAAAGACTCTCTAGGCAACTACTCCCAAAACCCTGTTTTTACTCAGGGCAATGATGTAGTAGAACCAGACTCTCTTGCTTTTAATATAAAAACAAAAAAAGCCTTGATTTGGAATTCAAAGACTGAACAACAAGGAGGAAGAATTATTTCTGATTTGACAAAAAAAGAAAACGATTCTGTTTACTTTGTTAAAAGAGCCAAATTCACAACCTCAGAAAACCTTGAAAATCCAGAGTATTATTTCCTATTAAGGAAAGCTAAAATTGTTCCAGGAAAAAAAGTAGTTACCGGACTCACAAACATGTTTATTGCTAATGTTCCTACTCCTATTGGCCTACCATTTGCTTTTTTACCCATGTCTAAAAAAAGAACTTCCGGAGTTATATTTCCAACATTTGGAGAACAAAACAATAGAGGTTATTTTCTTCAAAATGGAGGGTATTATTTTGCTCTAAGTGATTATTTTGATCTTGCTACACTTGGTGATTATTATACAAATGGAAGTTATGGCGCACGAGTAGAAAGCAGCTATGCTGTCCGTTATAAATTTAGAGGTTCATTAAGTTTTCGTTACGAGAACCTAATTAATAGCGAACGTGGTTTCCCTGACTACTCTAGAAGTTCAATATACAATTTAAGGTGGAATCAAAGCCAAGACTCAAAATCAAATCCGAGTTCCCGATTTTCAGCATCTGTAAATCTGGGGTCTAGCACTTATTTTCAAGAGTCTGTAAACCAGCTTAATTCCTCAAATTTTTTAAACAACACACTTTCCTCATCAGTTTCTTACTCAAAGACATTTCAAGGGGAACCTCAAGTTAACATAAGTCTAACGGCTACACACTCACAAAATACAAACACTGAGAGTATAAACATGACTTTACCAACTTTTCAAGGAAGCATAGACCGAATATTTCCTTTTTCTCCAAAAAATGGTAGTAAAAAAGGAGCTCTTCAAAACATTAACTTCCAATATAATGTGCGTGCTGAAAATCGTATTCAGACCACAGATTCTTTGTTTTTTAAGCCAGAGATGTTTGAGGATGCAAAAGCAGGATTTCAACATACTATTCCATTAAGTACTAATTTTAAGATTTTTAAACACTTTAGCATGAGTACTAGTGCGAACTTTAAAGAAAACTGGACTTTCAATACAATCAAAAAAGAGTATGATATAGAAACTCAATCTGTGATTGTAAGCCCTAAAAAAGGGTTTGACTCATATCGCACATACAACTTTAGCACAAGCATAGGAACTACTGTATACGGGATGTTTGATTTTGGTGAAAATAAAAAAATTCAAGCTATTAGACACGTGATGCGCCCCTCAATTAGTTACAACATCAACCCTTCATTTGATAGGTATTACGAAACTTATGAGGTTATAAGTGCAGATGGAACTACCACTAATGAAGTTGACTACAGCCGATTTGAACAGTCATTATTTGGAGCACCTGGAAAATCATTTTCAAGTGGAATAGGTTTGTCACTAAATAATAATTTAGAAGCTAAAATTAAAGATAAAGACAGTACAGCTATCGACCCAAAAAAAATATTTTTATTGAACTCACTAAACTTTTCTACTAATTATAATGTAGCCGGCGACTCACTAAACTGGAGTCCTATAAGAGTTTCTGGCGGAACGCAATTATTTGATAATAAATTAAGTCTAAATTTTGGGGCTACTCTAGACCCTTATGCACTTGACAATAATAATAAAAAAATTGATGTCTTTAATCTTGATAATGGAGGCAGTTTATTCCGATTAACAAGTGCAAATATGACCATGAGTTATAATTTATCTAGTGATAGTTTTGATGAAGAAAATTCAAATGAAGATCAGGCTAAAGAAGAATCTAGAAAAAGTGGAGGCCGAGCAGATGATTTGTTTGGAAAAAACCAAGACTATTCTAACCAATCCTTAAATAATGACAACGAAAAAGAGGTAGTCCCTTCTGCTCTCTATAATTATAAAATCCCATGGAGTTTAAGACTTGCCTATGCAGTAAACTATAATAACACAAGGAGACAAAGTGAAATCTCTTCTCATTCGTTAATGTTTTCAGGAGATATTGAACTCTCGCCCAGATGGAGTGTTGGTGCTTCTTCAGGCTATGACCTGAAAAACAATGGATTCACTTACACTCAACTACGTTTTGAGCGCGATTTGCTCAGTTGGAGAATGAATTTTTCTTGGATTCCATTCAGCAACCGAAGTTCTTGGAATTTCTTCATTGGAATTCGTTCAAGTATGTTTAAAGATATCAAATATGAAAAACGAAGACAGCCAGATAAAAGATTATAAAACTATGAAAAAGATCATCAATACACTCAAAGCACCTCAACCAATAGGACCATACAGTCAAGCCGTACTTGTAGGAGATGTTTTATATACTTCTGGACAAATTTCTTTAAATCCAGAAACAGGTAAATTAGTAAAAGATAGTATTGATATTGAAACTGTACAAGTGATGGAAAATCTTAAAGCTGTATTACAAGCAGCTAATATGACGTTCAAAAACGTTATTAAGTCTACAATATTTATTTCAGATATGAAAAATTTTGGAGCTATAAACAATGTTTATGGAAAGTATTTTGATGATTCAACAGCACCTGCCAGAGAAACAGTTGAGGTCGCTAACTTACCAAAGTTTGTAAACGTAGAAATCAGTATGATTGCTAGTCTTTAATCTTTTATGAGGTTTTGGCAATTTGAACATGGTATTCAACCAAACCTTCGATAGGGCGTCGCTGAAAGTTACCTACAGTAAATCCATATTCTCTAGCTACTTCTTTAATTTCGTCTTGTGTAAAATAGGCTATAGACCCAGCGAAGTGAACAGGAACAGTCTTAATTTCCTCACTGTACTGTAAAATCATATTTTTTACAAAAATACGCATACCTTCCTTGATAACTTTTTGAACATATTCCGATTCTTTATTTAAGATCAAAAACTCTGCAAAAGTGGCTAGGTACGCATTGGGATTAGCTTTTTTATATAAGTTACTTTTAATAACATCGTCACTTACGTTATATCTTGTTTTGAATACTAATTTTAAATCATGCGGCATATGGTCAAAGTAATAATCTCTCAATAGTTGCCTTCCATAATAATTTCCGGATGCATCATCCATCACTGAATACCCTAATGATACTATTTTCTGATCTATGGATTGCCCGTCGTAATATGAGCAGTTAGAACCTGTCCCTAAAATACAGACAACTGCAGGACTATGAGAAACCCCTACTGTAGCATAAACTGCTGCATAAGTATCTTCTTTGACGACCACTTGTGCGTTTATAAAAATTGACTGCAAAACACCTTTAAGCATTTTTACAGGCTTTTCAGTGCCACATCCGGCTCCATAAAAGTAGATGTGTGTTACGTTTAACTTGTTTTCATAGATAATATTATTCGCTTTTATAATATTAAACGCATCGGAGTCTGAAATAATAGCCGGATTCAACCCTTTAGTACGTTGTTTTTCAAAAAGCTGCTTTCCAGTTGATGGATCTATAGCGATCCAGTCACATTTTGTTGAACCACTGTCTATTACAAAAATCATATGAATAAGTTAAAATTTAACACACATTATAAATTAATAGTATATGTTAATTAATTATTTAAATGGCATTAATGTATTGGGCTAAGTCAACCAATTTAGAAGAATAACCGTATTCATTATCATACCATGAAATAACTTTGATAAAATTATCATTTAAAGCCATACTAGCATTAGCATCAAATGTACTTGTTAATGATTCAGATACAAAATCTTGAGACACAACTCCTTCTTCAGTATAACCTAAAACTCCCTTTAATTCATTTTCTGAGGCGTCTTTTATAGCTGCCTTAACTTCTTCAAAAGAAGCTCCATTTTCTAAACGACATGTTAAGTCAACTACCGAAACATCAACTGTAGGTACTCTAAAAGCCATCCCTGTAAGTTTACCGTTAAGCTCTGGAATTACTTTTCCAACAGCTTTTGCTGCGCCTGTGGAAGCAGGGACGATATTATTTAATGACGCACGACCAAGTCGATAGTCTTTACGAGAGGGACCATCAACTGTAAACTGAGTAGCTGTAGCGGCATGTACTGTAGTCATAAGGCCTTCAGCTATTCCAAACTTATCATTTAAAACTTTAGCTATTGGTGCTAAACAATTAGTTGTACAAGATGCATTAGAGACTATTGTATTACTGGCAGTAATTTTATCATGATTAACTCCCATTACAAACATTGGAGCATCAGCAGATGGTGCAGAAATAGCTACTTTTTTTGCCCCAGCAGTAATATGCTTTTGAGCACCTTCAAGAGTAGTAAAAATACCTGTACAATCTAAAACAACATCAGCAGAAACTACATCCCACTTAAGATCTTCTGGATTACGCTCAGCTGAAACCCTAATTTCATTTCCATTTATAACTAAGTTTCCATTAATTATCTCAATAGTTCCCTGGAACTTTCCGTGTACAGAATCATACTTAAGTAAATATGCTAAATGTTCTACGTCTAATAAATCATTAATTCCTACTACTTGTACATCGGGTCTACTAACAGCTACACGAAAAGCTATTCTACCAATTCGACCAAATCCATTAATTCCAATTTTTACTTTTGACATTTTATTATTATTTTAGTTAATTCTTTATAAACTCATTATATCTGATACTCTTAATAACTCCTCATCTATTTTTGATTGTCCCTTAACGGCTTTATCAATGGGATATAACTCAATTTTATTATTTATAGTTCCGACCATGAAATTATTTTTACCCTCCAATAAAGATTCTACAGCTTTAACACCCATTCTTGATGCCAAAACTCTATCAAAACAGGATGGTGCTCCTCCTCGCTGCATATGACCTAAAACAGAAACACGAACATCATAACCTTCAAGATTATCTTCAACGTAGTCTCTTAACTCAAAAACATTTTTTCCAGTCTTGTCTCCTTCAGCAACAACCACTATACTAGACGATTTACCAGTATACTTACTTTTTTCCAAAGATTCTAACAGACGGTCCAAACCTAAATTTTCTTCCGGTACTAAGATCTCTTCAGCACCAGAACCAACACCAGCATTTAAGGCAATATGCCCGACATCACGCCCCATTACTTCAACAAAGAACAAACGCTTATGTGAACTAGCTGTATCTCTGATCTTATCGATGGCATCTACCGCAGTATTTAGTGCAGTATCATAACCAAGTGTAAAGTTAGTACCTACAATATCATTATCAATAGTTCCAGGAATACCTATAATGGGAAAGTTATATTCTTGATTAAAAATCATCCCACCTGTAAAAGTCCCATCACCACCAATTAAAACTAAAGCATCAATATTTTCTTTCACCAATTGTTCATAAGCCTTCTTCCTTCCATCTTTAGTCCTGAATTCTTTTGAACGAGCAGATTTTAAAAAAGTACCTCCTTTATTTATAATATTGTTTACACTTCTTGGGTCTAATCCTATAAAATCTCCATCAATCATCCCTTCATATCCTCTATAAATCCCTACACATTCAACATTGTGATATGCACAAGTTCTTACTGTTGAACGTATTGCTGCATTCATTCCGGGAGAATCGCCTCCAGAAGTTAATACAGCGATTTTTTTAACCTGTTTTTCCATAACTAAAATGGTTTAATTTGTAAAATTAACAAAACTTATGTGTAAAAAATATTCAAACAGTACTAAATTCGTAAACTAACCTAAATTCAAACGTTTTCGTTGATAACTATTTGATTTAAAAACATAAAAATTAATTATTGATAGATTTTTTAGAACGATTGTCATTAAAATTTACAGAATATGTAACACAAAATCAAAAATTAAACTAACTTTTAGGTTTATTGCTTAATTTTATTAGTAAATATTTTTTCTAATAATTCCTTTACATTTTCAAATTCAATATTATATGAGAGTCCTAGTCCTTGAGTATACCCAATTTGCTCTCCAAAATTCTGAATACTATTCTCTTTGTTAAAGAACTTAAGAGATAAAGTACGATCTTCATTTAACAATATCTCAACTTCAAAATCTCCAGCTACTGTGGTTTCACTAACTCCTCCAACTGGAACCCCAACTTTTCCGTTAATCAAAACGTTATCACTAATTTTAGTAGAAACGGTTACACCTAATCGACTGTCAGTTTCATATTCCGGAGTAGTTTCCCCTAAATCTAGATCTATCCCTAGCTGAAGCTTATTGTCATCATCAGCAAAAAGATCATTTAACATACTTGTCACCCCATCTGAAACCAATCCAAAAGCATCTTGAGAATCAAGTGTTAGTTCACTCCTAAATGAACCAGTTGCTAATAATGAAAGAGCCTGAAAATCTTTCCGATCCTTATCTCTTAATCTGTCTGACAACTCACTATTTAGAGTTGAATTAATTCCTGGAAATCTAATGTCGAAATTTAAATCTGGCTTTTCTAATTTTCCAGTTAAATGAACTTGGACTTCTGTTGGAATACTCTGATTAATTGGGTTATCTAATAATGTAGAAGGATTGACACTTATTCCATCGTAGAGTGCCTTTATATTAATATCAGCGCTTAGGGGACTACCATCCCAAGCCATTGTTCCATCTTTAACTACTTTGAATTTTTTTTGAATAATACGGCCAAAAGAAAAATTATAAATTCCGGAAAGCACAATAAAATCCCCAAACATTTGGAATTTACCTTTGGTATTAATTTGAGCCAACATACTTCCATTTCCTCTACCAATTATTGAACTTCCCGTTTGTTTGTCAATTACAATTTCAATTTCTGCATTGTCATTAATATCCATGTTAAATTCCATCTCAAGCCCTTTGACATCATCAAACTCAAAGTTCTGATCAGGTGTTTTAATTGTTTTTTGTTCTGGACTTAAAAAACTTACATAAGAGCTTTCAGATAATATCTCACTATCATTTAGTGGGATTTTGAAAATAGTACCCTGAGATGTTCCTACGTTAGCCTCAATAAACAATTGATCTGTAGGTCCATAAATGTCAATAATTCCATCAACAAAAGCAGTACCATAATAAATAGATTCATCTTGTTCTGTTGTGTTTAACACTAACAAACGATCGGAATCAATATTCAAATCTAATGACCAATTTGAAAAATTATTATGATTTATACTTCCGCTTAAAAAGGCCTCTGATTGGAAATTTATATCTCTCATTGATGCTTTATTAAAAATAAAACTTTGTTTTTTTAGGTCGATTACAGTAGATTCAGCAAAATCATATCCAACATTGAGGTAAGGAATCGCCAAACCACCATTGTTTAAAACTAAACGCCCCTCAATTTGAGGCTTTTCTAGTTGACCAGTAACCGAAACAAAACCTGAAATACCTCCATGAATATTTGTAATTACGTCAGCCCCAAAAGGGTTTAATGGATTTAAAATAAAGTTATTGAAGGAAACATCAATAGCTAGGTTAGGATTATCTCCTGACACATCAAATGATCCTAGGACAGACAAAGTTTCATTTATGCTATCTTTTAGAGATAACTTAACATCATAATCTGTAAGCGATTCATTCCCTTGAATATCAGACTTAAACGAACCCAAATTAAAATCATTAACTTTAAAATTATTTATAATTAAACTAGATTTGGGGAAAAATACACCCTCTGTCTCAGTAATATTTAGATTTCCATTTACTGCCCCCCCTAACTGCAAATTTTTAAGCGAAGGTGTTACTTTTGCTAAATCTACATTTTTAAAGTCTATATCAATAGTCTGGTTTTCAGAATCAAAAATAACCGCATTTAATAAAATCTCTTCACCATCACTAGCCATATCTATGTTGTCAACTAAGACTTCTATAAAAGATTTGTCAAATCTAATCTTGTTTTGAGAGTTCTGAGAATTATTAACAAGCCATGTAGTACCATTAAAATTAATCGTCGATTTCTTAATTCCAACAACGGACTTATTAGACTCGTCAATGGTGTAGTATAAATTTAAATCAAATAAATCTTTAGAACTCTCCCCGCCATTAAATTCAGTTTTTACATACAATGTATCATTAAGTGTAACATTAATTAAATTAAATTTAGAAATATTATAATATTTTGTAGCAAGACTATCTGCTTCAACATATGAATTAAACAATGGATTGTTATTTATGAGCTGAACATTGATTCCATTAGCAAAAAAATTATCCATTTTGATATTAGGAGACTTGAATGTAAGTTTAAAATTTTCAGGATTACTCTCTACTCTTCCTTTTAATATTGTATTTGGGCCCAATTTTAAATCAGGATAAAAAAGTTCTACAATTTTGTTATAAATTTTAAAGTTAAAATTTAAGTATTGATTTTTAACTACTTTAAAAGGATTTATTTTTGTATAAATATCCCCTATTGAATTACTCATTAGCTTGGGGAGTTCATTAATCTGAAATTTACCTTTTAAACTTCCATTTACTATTTCTGATGAATTTAACTTTATTATTCTTGACTTATCATTATCAAAAGCAGAAGTGATTTCAAAGTCTTTGAACTCATAACTGTCGTTCTGATTTTCATAAAGAGCATCTTTAAAACTAAGTACCCCATAAACATCATCAATGCTAGTCCCTATCATATCTATAGTCACTTCTCCTCTAAGTAAAGACGTGTGATCACGTTTTACTAACTTCATGGCATTCAAATTAGCGTAATCTATAATAGCCGAAAAATCGTAGATGTTTTCAATATTAGAAAAATCGACAAGTCCAGAAAAGTTTAATTTTAAATTATCATCCCTAACATCCAACTGACCATTAAAAACCTTGTCCATAACAACCCCCGAGACTTTTAAATCTGAATAAATATAATCTTGAAAAGTAAATGAGTTGAAGCCTCCATTAATATTACAACTTAGATTCTCCTTATTAAATCCGCTACCAACTACGCTAAGACTTGAAGAAACCAAGCCAATTGTTGGCTCGTCTAAAGCCTTACCTAAGTTGAAATCTGTAAAACGTATTTGACCAACATAAGAGGAATTATCAACAACTTCAATATCGTTTAAATTTAAATCAATAAACAGGGATCCAATTTCAGTTGAAATATCCAAAACAGCTTTAACGGCCTCCCTTGATATCTCTAAACTTCCGCTGGTGCTAAATCGACCTAAAGAATTAAATCCTGATGGAATAGTCTTACCTAAAACTCTTGGTAAAAGTGCTGTAAGATCTTCATATGTTGATGATATTTGTTCAAACTCGCCATTAAAAGAAAACCCAGTTGAACTTGATTTAAACAGGTCATTAGTTTGAAAAGTACCAATAATTAAAGTGTTATTTACAGTTTTTAAATTAAATTTATTGAACTGTAGATCATTTAATGTTCCTGAAAAGGTAGTGTTAAGCTGAACTTTTTGGTTAGCTCCGAATTCATTATATAAAAAATTAAATTCTTCTAAGTTTATACTACTATTTTTCAAAGAACCAGAAATATTTACTTTATCTGAGAAAGATCGTAGATCCTTACGCTGGTAATCGAATCGGAGGTTTCCAGAAATTGAAGATGTATTTGTCTCTAAAAGTAAATCGGAAAACAACATCTGAGTTGGTGTATATCTAAAAACTGTTCCAATATTTTTCACACGAAGACCTCTTGAGTCTACAAAAGAAAAAAGTTTTATACTAGCACCAACATTAGTTCCAGAAATTAAAAAACCTTTAGCTAACACAGTAAGTTCAGTAAAATCTAAAACAGCAGGTGAATCTTTATTCTCATCTGTAACACGAAAAATACTATTCTTAATATCTAAATTACTTGACGATAATAAAAATTGACTAGCATGTTCTCTTGGGTTTTGCCTATCAAACTTATTTACAAAAACATCTAAATTAGATTCACTTTCGCCTTTATAAGTTTTAATATGAAAAAAGAGAGAATCTAATTCGATATTACCAAATACTAACTGATTATTAATAATTTTCGCAAAATTTAAAATTGAGGTATTTAGTTTGGAAACTGAAAACATAGATGCTTCAAAATGATCCTTGATTAAAATAGACTTTAATTCAACATCTCCATTAAATTTCAGCCCTACCTTTTTGATTTTGATATTTGTACCGTATGATTTATTAATTTTTCCAGTTGTATAGCTGCCTAAGGATGTTTGTATTGATGGGATTGACAAAAGTCCCACCAAAAGACAAAATAACAACACAAAAGTTGAGATAAACTTAACAAATATTTTAAGATGCTTATTGATATGTCTAAGAAGTTATTTTTTAATAATCTACCTATTTAAACTAAAATTTTAATTTTTAAAGCATTTATTTTACTGCTATTTTTTTTATTTCTTTGCAGTGCTTTAGTTAATAGATTAAATTACACCTAATTATATTTACAAATTAAATGAATATTCTGACAAAATCGTCTTAATGAGCTTAAAAAATACATACATATTAGGAATTGAATCTTCATGTGACGACACAGCAGCTGCAGTGCTAAGAAACGGAGAAATACTAAGCAATGTGGTAGCTAACCAAACAATACATGAATCTTATGGAGGAGTTGTTCCTGAATTAGCATCAAGAGCACATCAACAAAATATAGTTCCTGTGGTTGATCAAGCCCTGCATAAAGCGGGTATTTCCTGTAACGATTTAAATGCAGTCGCATTTACTCAAGGCCCCGGTTTAATGGGTTCTTTATTGGTCGGCACTTCATTTGCTAAATCACTTGCGTATGGACTTGACATTCCACTGATTGATGTAAATCATATGCAGGCGCATGTACTCGCTCATTTTATTGAAAAAGATGGTTACAAAAAACCCTCGTTTCCATTTATTGCTATGACTATTTCTGGAGGTCATACTCAAATTGTACTTGTAGAAGACTATTTTAAAATGACAATAATAGGAGAAACTATTGATGATGCAGTGGGGGAAGCATTTGATAAAAGCGGTAAAATTTTAGGTTTAGGTTATCCCGCAGGGCCCGAAATTGATAAACTAGCTAAGCTAGGAAATCCAATAGCATTCAAATTTACTAAACCTAAAGTAAAGGGGCTTAACTTCAGTTTTTCAGGTTTAAAAACTGCTATTTTATACTTCATACAAAAACAAGTCAAAGAAAACCCTAGATTTATTGAAGAAAATATAAATGATATTTGTGCTTCAATACAATACACTATTATTAATATTCTAATGGATAAATTAAAATTGGCGGTTTCAGAAACTAGAGTTAGTCAAATAGCTATTGGCGGAGGAGTTTCTGCAAACTCTGGAATCAGAAATGCACTTAAAGAAGCTGAGGGTCAGTATGGCTGGTCCACATATTTACCTGCATTAGAATTTACAACTGACAATGCTGCAATGATTGCTATTGTAGGCTATTTAAAATTCAATAATAAACAGTATGCAAAGCAATCCATAATGGCCTCCTCACGATTAAAAATATAAAACAAATGCAACTATTTTACAACTCAGAACTGAATGAAACAACAAGGTTATTTAGCTTCTCAAAAGATGAAAGCCGTCACATTGTAAAAGTACTGCGCAAATCAACTGGGGACCGTCTAACAATTACCAACGGAGTTGGGTGGATTTTTGAAGCTGATGTTATAGTTCCTAATCATAACAAATGTGTTGTAGAAATACAAAAATCGAAGTATATTCATCCAAAAGATTACTCTGTTCATTTAGCTGTTTCTCCCACAAAATTAAATGATCGATATGAATGGTTTCTAGAAAAAGCTACCGAAATAGGTGTAACTAAAATTACTCCTGTAATTAGTCACAATAGCGAAAGAAAAAAAATTAAATCCGAAAGGTTTAAAAAAATAATACAATCAGCCACGAAACAGTCACTCAACCCCTACCTACCATCCTTAAATCCCGCTGTTACATTTTCTAAATTTCTTAAAACACCTCAAAAAGGAAAAACATATATTGCACACTGTGCAGCTGGTGAAAAATACTCTTTTAAAGATCATATTGAAGCTGGAAAGTCTGTTACAATTTTAATTGGGCCAGAAGGAGGTTTTAGTGGCGAAGAAATCTCAACTGCCTTAAAAAACAACTACATTCCTGTATCTCTAGGAAGTTCAAGACTGCGCACGGAGACTGCTGCTATAGTAGCTTGTCACACAATCCAACTTTGCAATGAATAAGCACACTCTGTATTTTATTATATTTTTGGGACTAAACATTTGTACAGGTCAAACCATTGCAGTTTTAAAATATGATGGTGGTGGCGACTGGTATAGTAACCCAACAGCATTAAAAAATTTAATTCAGTTCTGTAATACAAATATTGAAACCGCAATTGACAATAAACCAAAATCTGTTGAAGCTGGGAGCACAGCTATATTTGAATACCCATTCATCCATATGACTGGACACGGAAATGTAGTGTTTTCGGAAATCGAATCTAAAAATTTAAGAACTTATTTGTTATCTGGAGGGTTTTTACATATAGATGATAATTATGGTATGAAACCATATGTAGTTAAAGCTCTTAAAAATATATTTCCAGAAAAGAAAATGACTGAAATTCCCTTATCTCATCCTATATACAACAATGTGTATCCATTTCCAGAGGGTCTTCCTAAAATTCATGAACACAATGGATTAGCACCTAAGGCTCAGGGATATTTTCATGAGAGTAAGTTAATTCTTTTATTCACTCACGAAAGTGATTTAGGAGATGGATGGGAAGATCCTAACGTGCACAACGACCCAAAGGACATTAGGTTAAAAGCATTAAAAATGGGAGCTAATATTATTAAATACGCATTTGAAAACTAAGATTATTATGCAACTAGACCATTATTCATCTAAGTTTTCAAAAAAAATATTTCCAATTATTTTGGTAAGTGACAGTGTTAGCCACGCTGCTAATATAGGAAGCCTATTTAGAGCTGCAGATTCATTTGGCATACCACATTTAATTTTAGGAGGAAACGCTGTAGAACTAGGACGTAAATTTACTAAGGCCTCTAGAGCAACAGAACAATCTATTTCATTTGAACAAACCGAAAACACGTTAAAAAAAATAAAAGATTTAAAATCAAAAAATTACCTAATAGTTGGTCTTGAAATAACAGATAAAAGTCTCAAAATATCTGACTTAATCCTTCCAAAAAATAGTAAAATCGTCCTTGTAATTGGTAATGAAAAACATGGCATCTCTACACCAATTCTAGAGATTTGCAACCACATTGTTCATATTGAAATGTATGGTCAAAATAGTAGTATGAATGTTATTCAAGCGACTAGCATAGCTCTGTATGAATTCACGAAGAAACTAACACAATAATACATAAATATTTAAGTGAATAAAAATATATTAAATACTGATGTTCAAATGTTTATTAATGAAAATATAAACTCTAATATACACTCATTAATACTTAAAGGAAGTGTATTTAAAGATGTAAACATTCAAGAAATTATCGAACAAATTGAAGCTAAAAAAAAATGTAAATTAAAACTCCAAACTTGGTTTAAAACATCCAATATATATTTTCCTAACAAATTAAATATTGAACAAACATCATCCGAAACTACAGCTATTATCAAAAGTAATCTAATTAAAGGTAAATCTCTACTAGACCTCACTGGTGGATTTGGAGTAGATAGCTATTATTTTTCTAAGAAATTTAGATCGATAACCCACTGCGAGAGCATTGCTAAACTCGCTAAAATTGCAGCACATAATTTCATGATTTTAAATGCTGATAACATCACCAGCGTGTGTTACGATGGCAAAGACTTTTTAAAAAATTATAAAGAAAGATTTGACTGGATCTATATTGATCCATCCCGCAGAGATCATAAAAAAAATAAAAAAACTTTAATTGAAGATTGCAGTCCAAATATAATGCTAATTGAAGACTTAATTTACGAAAAGACTAATAAAGTACTTATAAAAATGTCTCCAATGCTAGACATTAGCAAAGCGATACAACTAATCAAAAATGTTAATACAGTTTATATAGTGGCTGTTAAAAATGAAGTTAAAGAGCTTTTGTTTCATTTGGAAAAAGACAATAACTCAGAAGTAAATATCACCACCATTAACTACCATCTTGATAAAACTGAACATTTTTCTTTCAAAATACATCAAGAGAAAACTGCTAAAGCTAAATTTAGTACTCCGAAACAATTTTTATATGAACCAAATGCAGCTGTAATGAAATCTGGCGCATTTAGATTAGTCTCAAAGTACTTTAAATTATATAAACTTGACATAAATACTCACTTATATACAAGTGAAAGGAAGATTAAAAATTTTCCTGGAAAAATATATGAAATCATATCAACCCACAACTATCATAAAAAATCAATAAGACAAATAATTAGAGGGCGTAAAGCAAATTTAAAAACTAGAAATTTTCCTGAGAAAAATGAAGTTTTAAAAAAGCTTTTTAAAATATCAGATGGAGGAGAAAACTACCTTTTCTTTACTAGTAATTTAAAAAATAAGATTGTTATTGATTGCCAGCTTGCTTAATCTTAGCCCCTCAAAAATAACTATACTAACAGAATTTGCTAAGTTTAAACTTCTTACGTGTGGGCTAAGAATAGGTATTTTAAATGATTTATCCTTTTTTTCTTTAAGTAGTTGTTTAGGTAAACCTGTAGATTCTTTTCCGAAAACGAAAAACTGATTATCTTCATACTTTATTTCATCATAATCTTTTTCTGCGGATGCGGAAAGAAATACCATATTCTCATTTTTATTAATAATTAAAAACTCTTGTAAACTATCATAGGTTATTACTTTAATATGTTTCCAGTAATCTAAACCTGCTCTTTTTAGGCGCGAATCTGTTAACTCGAAGCCGAACGGCTTAACTAGATGTAATACAGACCCAGAAGCCAAACTTAATCTGCCTATATTCCCTGTATTATTAGGAATTTCTGGCTCTATAAGAACAATATTAAATGTCATATTATATGTAAATAAAATTATAATTTAATCGAAACTAAATTTATAAATATTAATTAGATTCTAGAACAGAAATAGAAAATAATAGTTTTTTTTAATACAAAAAAAAACGTCATATAACTTTTAACAAGCGTTCTTTATCTAATTAAACCCTAGAATTAAATAAAAATAATTTAAATTTATAATAAATCATTTTATATGATTACTTAAACATGAAGATTTAACTAAAACCAACCAAATGAACTTAAAGCATTTACTATTAATCATTTTTTTGTCTCCAATAATTAATCAAAAAATACATGCACAAGACTGGAACGAATTTGCAAATACTGCTTATTACTCAAAAGCTAACTTAGAACTTAAACTTCATTCTGAAAATAAAAATCGAGTTGTTTTTATGGGAAATTCAATAACTGAAGGTTGGGTAAACATACGTCCGGAATTTTTTAACAATAGAGATTATATTAACAGAGGAATTGGTGGCCAAACCACCCCTCAAATGCTAATACGTTTTAGACCAGATGTTATTGATTTAAACCCAAAGGTTGTAATAATTCTAGCAGGCACAAATGATATCGCAGGTAACACAGGATATACATCATTGGAAACTATTATTGGGAATATTAAATCAATGGCCGAAATAGCTAATGCTAATGGAATTGAAGTTATTATTTCTTCTATTTTGCCTGCGATTGAATATCTGTGGAAACCTGGATTAAATCCCGCCCAAAAAATTATTTCAATTAACAAAGAATTAAAGGTGTATGCAAAAAAAAACAACTTCATTTATCTAGATTACTTCTCGGCAATGGTTGATGAAAATAATGGATTGAAAGTGCCTGATTATACAGCTGCAAATGATCTTGTACACCCAAATAAAACAGGGTATTTGGTTATGGAACAGCTCGCGCAAAAGGCAATCGATAAGGCATTAAGCAGATAGATGTGAATCGTTATAAATTAAGTATATATTTATTATTAGTTGGCTTTTTATTTAAAGCTTGTCAACACCCCGAACAGAAAGAACTTAAACTAAACGCTCTTTTTTCAGACCATATGGTACTGCAACAAAAGGACACAGTTGCATTTTGGGGTACCTATTCACCCAATCAAAAAATAACAGTCCAAGGAAGCTGGGGTAAAGAATCAACTTGTGTTGTTGACTCCAAGGGGCAGTGGAAACTCAACCTAGAAACTCCTCAAGCTGGTGGTCCTTACCAGGTAAATATTAGCAGTGAAAGCAATTCCATATTGATTAAAGACGTATTAATTGGGGAGGTATGGCTAGCATCAGGCCAATCCAATATGGAAATGGATTTTGACTATTGCTGTAATACGACTGATTTTTCAGAATTTGAACTTTCGACTGCTAATTATCCAAATATTCGAATGTTTACCGTAAAAAAACGACTAAGCTCAACCCCGATACAGCAGTTTGAGGGGTCATGGGAAAAAGCTATTGGAGACACTATCAAGCCTTTCAGCGCTGCAGCCTATTTTTTTGCCAAAAGACTACACAAAGAATTAAAAGTCCCTATTGGTATTCTACACTCAAGTTGGGGTGGTACCGATATAGAAGCATGGACTAGCAGAGAACAATTGAACACTCTAAATTTCTTGGACGATGCAATGAGTATCAATGAGAAATTAATTATGGATTACTCTAAGACGTACAATTGGTTATCAAAGTTTGAATCAATAAAATCCCCTTCTGATGTCTGGTATTTATTTTTAGAAGATCCTTTAGGAGCTCCAGAGATATGGGAAAGTTTTGATTTTAAAGATGAGAAATATATTGAATCTAGTAGTGTAGATTATACAAAGTGGGGAGAGATAAAAATACCAGGTTTAATTGATAATATTTTTAAAGATAATGATTTTGATGGAGCCATTTTAATCAGAAAATCATTCTCTCTAGATGAAATTAAAGGAAATTACTCACTTAGTTTAGGACCTACTAGCGATATGGATTTCTCTTATATAAATGGAGAAAAAATAGGCAATAGTATGGGGAAGTTAAGTGCTAAAACTAAAACCTATGAAATCCCTACAGAAATTCTTAAAGTCGGAGAAAATAATATTACAATTAGAGTGGTAAATCAATACAAAGAAGGAAAAGTAGGAGCTGTTTCAATTCTTAATTCTGAAAGTGGAGAAATAAAACTAACAGGAAGTTGGAAATACAGAGTATCTGCAGAAGCATACTCTCCTTTAAAATCATATTCATGGCCCTACATCGACTTTTATTTTTATGATAATGAATCTGTTGATTATTCGAAAAGACCTGCGTTGGCCCAATTCAATAAAAATTCAAAATCATCAATTTTTAATGGCATGATCAATCCATTAGTTCCATATACAATAAAAGGAACTATTTGGTATCAAGGAGAAAACAACGTTCCTAGATATAGGGAATATGAACAACTTTTACCTGCTTTAATTAATGATTGGCGTAACCAATGGTCTCTTGACTTTCCGTTTTATTTTGTGCAAATAGCGCCCTTTGAAAATTACAAAGGACTGTCGTCATCTTTACGTGATGCACAAAGAAAAACGCTAAAAACCCCAAAAACAGGAATGGTTGTTACTTTAGATATTGGAGAAAATAATGACATTCATCCATCTAATAAACACGACGTTGGATCCAGATTAGCTGGACTAGCACTGGCAAATGACTACGACAAGCCAATTGTAGCATCTGGTCCACTATTTCGAAGTCAACAAATCAACGGCAATAAATTGGTTCTGGAATTTGACTTTGTAGGGAGTGGATTAATGAGTTCAACTTTAGAATTGAAAGAATTTGAAATTGCTGGGTCAGACAAGAATTTTGTGCCTGCTATTGCAAAAATTGTTGGAAAAACTGTGGAGGTCTATTCAAATAAAATAGGTGAACCAAAATATTCTAGATATGCTTGGAGAGACATTAGTAATGCTAGTTTATTTAATAAAGAAGGCCTACCTGCATCTTCATTTTCGACAGAATAAATTCCGTACATATAAAATATTTTACCAGTCAATTGTGGTCTCAATAAATTTAATAAGGCTATTTGCCATATTTTTTTGTTGTTGAACATTTGGATGAGCAGTACTTTTTTCATATTGCATAAAATGAGTATAAATATTTTCATCTTTTAAATTAGCTACTGCTTTTTTTACATAACCAGGCCACAAAGAACCATCTTTAGTAGCATCCATACTTCCAAGTGTGCAAATGATACTAGCATCTTTATAATGGCTTCTCAGTTTGGATATTAACTGCTGATAAGCATTGACTAGAAATGCTTCACTAGGAGTCTTATTTTTAAACCTTTTTATAAACTCTGGATGGTCAGATAGATGTACTAACCAACTGTCATTTTGAAATAAATTTACCACAACAATATCAGGTCGGTATAAAGAGAAATCCCACTTACTTGTGCTATCGGTAGGAACTAAACGGTCATAAATTTCTGGCATAATCAAAGGATCCCAGCTAACTGTCACACCAATACCACTTCTAGCTATACAATGATAATTAGCATCAAAGTGTCTGGCAGTAATAGCAGAGTATGTGGCATAATTATTAATATATTTAGTGTCGTTAAGGTCTTTACCTGAAGTATCTTCTACAGCTGCTCCAACAGTAATAGAATCTCCATAAAACTCAATTTTTCTCTTTTTAGGCAAAGAAATTGCTAGCACTTTAGCATTTATATTAATTTTAAAGCCATAAAAATTAGTTAATCCACTACCCCAATCAGTTCGTCTAAAAATTTCAACTGTGTGAGGACCTTTAGATAAATTTGAAGCTAATAAGTAATACTGCTTTTTATTCTCTGGTCTCAAAACAAAAAGACTGTCGTTGTCTATAATAACGTTGTAATAATTATCTCCGGTCTCATCACTTAGTAAAGCTGAAATAGATTCACCCTCAAAATTTATCTTTATTGAAGAACCTGGCCAACTTAAGCTAGCCACTTCATCATTTGACAAATCAATTCTACCAGAATAATTAATGTCAGAACTTGAAGAGCTTATAATTATTTCCTTTTTGCCTGAACAACTCATAAAAAGAAATGATAACAATAAAAACAGTACATGAACTTTTTTCATAAAAATACTAATAGGAATACAATTTAATGGGTTGCTTCACCAGCTCCACTAGGAATTCTAATTTGTTCTACAATTTCTTGAACCTCTATTGGAGGTTCTGGCGTAAACTTCATGATCGTAATAGAAACTATAAAATTTAATAGCATTGCAACACTTCCAAAACCTTCCGGTGAAATACCAAACCACCATTCACTTTTATCAGGCGTAACTTCATCAAACCATCCTAATTTATATTTTAGCATATAGTATAACATCACAACAATACCAACTACCATTCCAGCAATAGCGCCTTCTTTATTCATTCGTTTATAGAAAATTCCTAAAATAATAGCTGGAAAAAATGAAGCTGCTGCTAAACCAAATGCCAAGGCTACTGTAGCTGCAACAAACCCTGGAGGATTAATTCCAAAATATCCAGCAACACAAACCGCTACAACAGCAGAAAAACGAGCAGCTATTAATTCATTTTTTTCAGAAATTTTTGGGTTAATAATTTTTTTAATTAGGTCATGAGAAACAGAAGCAGAAATAACCAATAACAGTCCAGCTGCGGTTGATAATGCAGCGGCTAAAGCACCAGCCGCAACTAAAGCGATCACCCAATTAGGTAATTCTGCAATTTCGGGATTTGCCAAGACCATTATGTCATTATCAACGACTAATTCATTTTTATTTTTATCAGCTACATATTGAATTAATCCGTCATTATTTTTATCAATAAATGTGATAAGGCCTGTAGTTTCCCATTTTTTAAACCATTCTGGAACTGTTGCATAAGATTTATTTGAAAGTGTTTCTATCATGTTAGTCCTAGCAAATGCAGCTACTGCAGGTGCTGTAGAATATAATATTACAATAAGCAATAAGGCGATTCCAGCAGATTTACGAGCATCTTTAACGCGCTTGACAGTAAAGAAACGAACTATCACATGGGGAAGCCCTGCTGTACCTACCATTAAAGCTAATGTAATTGCAAAAACATCAACTAAAGACTTAGATCCTTGAGTGTACTCTGCAAAACCTAAATCAGTACTTAAACCGTCTAATTTGTCCAATAAAAAAGTACCAGATCCGTCAACCAATTCACTACCAAAACCCAATTGTGGAATGGGATTTCCAGTCATTTGAATTGATATAAATATAGCCGGAACCATAAATGCGAAAATCAAGACACAATATTGTGCAACTTGAGTATAGGTAATCCCTTTCATGCCTCCAAGAACAGCATAAAACAATACAATTAGCATACCAATAACAACGCCTGTATTAATATCAACTTCCAAAAATCTAGAGAAAACCAATCCAACTCCACGCATCTGACCAGCCACATATGTAAAGGACACTAAAAGGGCGCATATAACTCCTACAAGACGAGCAGTGTTCGAATAATACCGATCACCTATAAAGTCAGGAACTGTAAACTTTCCAAATTTCCTTAGATATGGAGCTAATAACAAGGCTAATAATACATAACCACCTGTCCAACCCATTAAATAAACCGCACCGTCATAACCTGCAAAAGAAATAATTCCTGCCATAGAAATAAAAGAGGCTGCACTCATCCAGTCAGCAGCTGTAGCCATACCATTTGCAAGAGGTGAAACACCGCCACCTGCAACATAAAACTCTTTAGTCGAGCCTGCACGAGCCCACACAGCTATTCCTATATAGAGTGTAAAAGTAATACCTACCAAAATATAAGTCCAGTTCTGAACTCCAATTGATTCAACTAATGAAATGCTATTTATCATATCCATATTTTTTATCAAGTTTATTCATTAGCTTTACGTATATAAAAATCAAAATAACAAACACGTACATGGATCCCTGTTGAGCAAACCAAAAACCTAGCTTAAATCCACCAAATTTAAATTCATTCAGCAAATCTTTAAATAAAATCCCAGCTCCAAATGATACTAAGAACCAAACAGTTAAAAGTATAAATAAGTATTTTATGTTTTCCTTCCAATAGGCTTTTGAATTATTTTTTTCCATGATATGTTTTTATAAAGTCTAAATAATAGTTGACTAATAGATAAACAAGTTACTAAACTGATTTAAAAAATGACTTATTCTGACCTCTTTTAATTAAAATGGTAACGTTTAAAGGCCTCTATAGCAGCATAATCAGCGAGCCCTAAATCGTTGTATTTTTTTGCAGTTAATCGATTTCTATCTTCAACTCGGACCCAAAATTCTCTTGTATCATCTCCTTGAAACATCACTCCATCTTTTTGGGACTGATGAAAGAAAATAGCATTTCGTTTTTTAAGAACCTGATCTGGACTCATAGGAACAGCCATTTCAATCTGATAGGGTTCCCACTCGTGCCAAGCACCTCGATATAACCAAACCCAACAGTCTTTCATGTAAGGCTTTTTTTTCAAAATATCTATTGACGAGAATAAGATATCCAAACAGACCTTATGAGTACCATGCGGATCGGCAAGATCACCTGCAGCATAAATCTGGTGTGGTTTGATATCCCCTATTAATTTACACATAATATCTAAATCAGTGTTAGTTAGATTATTTTTTTTAACCGTTCCAGTTTCATAAAAAGGAAGGTTTAAAAAGTGAACATTATCATCATCTAGGCCTAAATATCGAGTTGCAGCTAAAGATTCACTTCTTCTAATTAGTCCTTTTAATTTCAAAACATCCTTTGAGTCAACAACTCTAACTGTTTTCTTTTTCAAAAAAGAAATTAGCTCTTTTGATTTTTTAGAATCTGAATTTAAAGCTAAACAAATTTCTGCAAATTTTATTGCTTCTTTGTCAGATACTGCAATATTTCCTGAAGTCTGGTACGCAACATGTACTTCATGACCTTGCTCTACCAAACGATCAAAAGTACCACCCATTGAAATAACATCATCGTCAGGATGTGGACTAAAAATGAGGACTCGTTTTTTTGGAATATCTGCACGCTCAGGACGATTAAGATCATCTGCATTAGGTTTTCCACCAGGCCATCCAGTGATAGTATGTTGCATTTTATTAAACATTACTATGTTTAGATCATAGGCACTTCCAACTGCAGATAGCAAGCCTGACATTCCGTTATTATTATAATCTTTATTAGTTAATTTTAAGATAGATTTATTAGTCAATTTACTAAGCCAAAGAACTGCTTTTAATTTCAATTCATCAGTCCAAATGCAAGAGGTTACTAACCAAGGGGTTTTAACTCTAGTAAGTTCTTCTGAAGCTGCTTCATCTAATATAAAAGTAGTATTATGGTGATTTTGTAAATAGGTAGCTGGAACGCTAGAAGACACATCTCCTTCAATTGTTTTTTTTAATATTTTAGCCTTATTTGAACCCCAACCAAGTAAAACTATTCGTTTGGCTGTCCTTACAGTGCCTATGCCCATTGTGATTGCTTTCACTGGCACATTTTCTAAACCTAAAAAAGCAGAAGAAGCATCAACTCGTGTAATATGATCTAATTTTATATTTCGTGTACCAGAATTTAAATGTGATCCTGGCTCATTAAAACCAATATGACCTGTTCTGCCGATTCCTAAGAGTTGAAAATCAATACCTCCAGCTGCTTTAATTTTCATTTCATAGTCTACACATGACTGGTACAAATCTTCATTAGCGACTGTTCCATTTGGAATATTAATGTTTTTAGCTAATATATCTATGTGATCAAAAAGGTGCTCACGCATGAAATAATCATAACTCTGAACATTACTTTTTTCCATTGGATAATATTCATCTAAATTGAAAGAAATAACATTTGTAAAACTCAACCCTTCTTCTTTATGTAATCGTACAAGCTCTTCATATACCTTAGTTGGAGAAGACCCAGTAGCTAAACCCAAAACACAATTTAAATTTTGTTGTTGTTTATGTTTTATTAAATCTGCTATCTCGCGAGCAACAACTATCGAAGCTTCATAAGAAGACTCAAAAGATATATTATGAATTTTTTCAAAACGTGTTAATTCAAATTGACCAGCAGGCTTGTACCTTATATCCATTTTATTAATTATGTTATCTTAATATCTTTTAAATAAATGCTTTAGAGTGTAAAATTATTACTTAAAAAAAAAGAAGAATCAGTAAACTAATCCTTCTTTTAGAAAATTTAACTAATTTTAAACTAAAACAATTAATGAACTCTAAATAACCTAAATTATAAGAGAATAAAAAAAATGTTCGACTAATAACCAATCTTAACTCACAAATGAATTAATTATTCTTAAAGAGTCCTTAAGAATTCAAAAGACTAATTGATGAGCATGAATTCTTTGAAGTTTTTTAATAAATAATCAGCATATCTTAAAAACCCTAAATCGGTAAGATGCACCCCATCTACTGTGCCCTCATTATCAAGTAAATTATCTTGATTATCTTTAACATAAAAAATGTTTTGGTCACCACTTTTTAAAATTTTATCAAACTCATTTTTTAGGGTTAGATTTTCTTGAATCAGTTCATATTGTATAGTTTGGTCTAAAAAAGCCATTTTATACATCATATTTTCGACTAGAACTATGGGTGTAAGAGGATGCTTTTTTCTGATAGTTTCTACCAATGGTCTAACGCGCTGCTTTACTTGATCAGAATCCATGTTTTGCAAACATTCAATGACATAAAAACTAGCGCTAATTTCTGAGATAAGCTCAACAATAGGTGTTTCCATTCGTCCATTCCCACTAAAACCATAATTTATACATTCAACATCTAATCTTCTAGAAATGATACTAGTATGTGCCATTCCAGGACGAGAGGCACATCCACCCTGAGTAATACTTGTTCCGTAGAAGACAATCGGTTTTACAGAACTGGGACTTGCTTTTTCAATTGACGCTGTGGGATCAATACCTACTTCTAGTTTTGTAACGCCATCGTACAGAGGTAAAAATAATTTATATTCTCTGAATTCAGGAGTCATATTTTTAATTAGTTCGAATTCACTAATACTATCTAAAGGTTTGGATTTATTTTGATACTTCTTAAGTCCAACAATAGCTCCTGCTGTAGTTACATACCTCCATTTGTTGTTATACTTTGTATATAAATCAATTCCTTTAATTCCGGTGGATGCCATATGGGGCATATCAAAATCATTTAAAACGGTCCATTTTAAATTAATACTTGTCGAATTCGAATGAAATCGCACCGTTATTCCAGCAGACGACTTTGATAAATCCCATACAGGCTGTCTAACTTTATCTTTGTATGAAACTGGTAATCGATCGTAAGGGCTTTCCTTAAGTGAGTCTGCAACGGCTGTTCCTTCTATCAAAAAGTGATCACGTCCATAATATGAGACATTTGACTCGTTATTAATGGTTTTGTCTTGAGAAAATGATTGTAGAGAAAAAAATGTAACTAAAATTAAAAAATTGTATTTCATAAATAAAATAACTTAGAATTACTAAAAGTATAAAAACAAAATAGTGATTATAAAGATAAAAAAAAAGAGATGTCTAAACTAGACATCTCTTTTTTTAAAGATAATTATGTATTTACAAAAAAATTAATTAGCAAACCATAAACTTGTTGCCATTTTATCTGGACCTTGAGCTGAAACTGCAGCTTCGGCATTGGCAGCATTTGAAGTATAAACACTAGATCCATATTGTAACCTTTGAGGGTAAGCTCCGTTAAGTTCTCCAGCAAAACTAATGATATCATTGTTGTTAGATGTAATCACTGCTGAAGTTGGATACCCTGTATCTCTAACAATTGCCCAAGCTTCGTATCCGTTAGTATAATTAGCTAACCATCTTTGAGTAGCTATCCTTTCAAGATTTTGTTCCGAAGATCCATTTAGTGAACCCATTTCAGAAGCTAAAAAATCAGATGATGTAGCTGTGTTCCAAAGAGCCATTGCTTTTTGTAATCCTAATTGATAATAAGTATTTGCATCACCAGAAACAAGTCCTTTTACAATTGCTTCTGCTATCATGAAGTGTGAATCAGCAGACGTCATAACAATTGTAGGAAATATTGGACTCCCTTGATTTGTTTGCTGAGTAACTATATCAGACGGATCAGAAAATAGATTTCCTTCCATATAGGTTTTGATTTTCCCACTTAATCTGGAAGGTATTCCTACATAGTTAGTATTATCTGGCATTGTTATAGTTAAATCCGTTGCAGTTTCTGTCCAAGTATAGTCTGTGCCCAATACAAGACCAGCTCCATCTAACGTACTTTGTAAAAAGGCTACGTGATCAGGGATAAGAGAAACATTTTCTCCATCAGTTGGCTTCAAAATTGTAATGGTACCACCAACACTTGGCTTAGCAATTTCACCCAATCTTGGATCATTGCTTTGTTTTAAAACATTCATCATCGCTTCAGAAATTTTCCAACGTGCAGTTGGAAAATTATGCCAAACGTCCCCATATGAAGCAGATCCACCCCATATGTCTGTTTCATCAGCAAAAGCTTCAAATAAAGCATCATTATCAGCAAGAACTCCAGAAGCTATTGCTTCAGAAGCTGCATTTGCAGAGAAATCTTCACCAGGTGAACCACTAGCTCTAAGCGCAATTCTTAACTTTAAACTATTTGCTAGTTGTTTCCAATTTTGCATATTACCGTTAAATATTACATCATTTTCACCTAATTGATCTACACCAGCTCCAGTAATCGTATTATCTCCAATTATTGATATAGCTAGATCTAAATCTGAAATAATACCTCTGTAAATATCTATTTGAGCATCAAATTGTGGTAATTCAACACTTAAATCAGATGCTTGAGAATAAGGAATATTACCAAAAGTATCAGTAAATGCATGGTAGTAAAGCCCCTTCATTACTAGTCCAAGAGCATAATATTGATCATTCTCCAAAGGACCACCTTCTTTTACGAGGTTTAAATAAGCTGTTAGATTAGTGTTATAGCCAGCATACCAGTCCCAAGATCCTAAGTCTGTCAAAACACTAAAGTAATCCCATCCAAAGTCTCCGTTCCATGCGTATGAGGAATGCCCCATTGCCCATTGCCCGCAAAACTGATCAGGATGTAATAAATCTCCATACCAAAGAGGAACCGTTGTGGACCTGTAAAGTTTCTGCTGTAGTGTAGTAACGAAATATTTAGCACTAACATCACTTGAAGTAAGTGCATCTGGTTGTTCATTGATTTCATTGAAATCGTCTGTACAAGAAAATACAGTTGCAAGTATAATACTTGCCATTATTAAAATTTTGTTTTTCATTGTTATATAGTATTATGTTAAAAAGTTAAATTTAAATTTAGTCCTATACTTCTTAAAGTAGGCATGGCATTATGAGACAAACCTTGAACTCCGATAGAAGTACCAAACATAGCTTCTGGATCAATATCATCTGCCTTGTTCATTAAGAAAAATAGATTTCTACCAACCAATTGAACTGTAGCACTCTGCAATCCAAATTTAGATCCTACTGGTATCTTATAGCCGATTGATAGTTCACGTAATCTGATATTATCTTGGTCATAAATATAGTTTTCAGAAATACCAGACATTGCAGTCCAATACTCTTGACCAGAAATAGATTCAGTATTTACTCCTTCAGTAGCTACATTAACACCAGCTACTACTACACCTGACTCACGATATTGTAGACTTCTTGCAGACACACCATTTGCGTCCATTTCAGCTGAAGTTTGAGAATAAATTTGACCACCCATACGAGCATCTATTAGAAAACTTAATGAAAAATCTTTATAAGTAAATGTATTGGACCATCCACCTAACCAGTCTGGCTGGGCATTTCCTAATAAAACATTGGCATCTGATGCAATTGGAATTCCTTCAGCATCGGTCTCGCCTGTCCAAACACGTCCATAAATATCTCCAATGCTTCCACCTTCAGTTGCGCTTATCTTAACACCTCCATCGATTGATTCATTATACACAAAGCTATCGAGTCCATCTACCAATTCTTCAATCTTATTTTCATTTTTAGAATAGAACAACGAAGTATTCCAAGAAAAATTATCGGTATTTAAAACTGAAGCGCCAAGTGCAATCTCAACTCCTTTATTAGTTACTTCTCCAATATTATCTCTACTAAATGCAAACCCTGTTGCAGCAGGAACAGGAACATCGAAAATTAAATCTTTAGTAGACATATTATAAATAGATAAGTCTAAAGTTAGCTTGTTATTGAGTAAGCCCAACTCTAACCCAAATTCTGACGAAGTTATAGTTTCAGGTTTTAAATCTGCATTCAACCTAACTGGGCTGGCTTCTACAGTAGTAAGTCCTAAATATCCTTGACCACGAACGCTAAATGTTTGATTAAGCTGATATGGGTCAGTATCGTTACCTACTTGAGCAACACTACCTCTTACTTTAATTAAATTAAAAACTTCCTTATTAGGGTCTATGAATTTATTTAATATCGCAGAAACACTTGCTGAATTGTACATATAAGATCTGTTATCTTCACTCAAAGTTGAAGACCAGTCATTACGAGTAGATACATCTAGGTATAAAAAATTATCATATGCTAGGTTAACTGAACCATACAATGAGTTAACTTTCTTAATAGCAAGAGGAGACTCCTCAGGAGCCTGAACAACATTTAAGTTGTTGATAAAAGTTGCTGTTTTTATTTTAAAATCAGTTCCTTGAACCAACATACCCTCTGAAGTTCTTTTAGACATGTTACCCCCTACATTAGCCACAATATTCAACTTATCAGTCAAATCATGCTTAGCAGTTACTAAAAACTCAGAGTTTAGTTCAGTAAATGTACTCTGACCTAATTTCATATAACCACTATTAGCAAAGTGACCACCAGGTCTTTTTACTGCATTGTCTCTTATGTTAGTAACGTCCGTTCCTATCCGAGCAAAAGCACTCAACCAGTCATTAAATTCATAGTTAATTTTAGTAAATCCTAAAAATCTGTTTCTACGAACATCATTTTTATCATTATACAACATCCAAAACGGGTTTCCTGCATTTCCACCTGCATAACGAATTTCATTATACTCTGATGGAGTCGCTGGATTAGCCATTTGGTAATTTCGCATGTCATCAGTTACTACGTTTCGAGGCATATTATAAACATAGGCTAAAAGCCCTTGTGCACCAGTAGTAGACGCTCTGTTGTTAACTGTTTGAGTAAAATAAGTACCTTTTGTATCTACCGTTAATTTATCTGATAAATTGTTAACTGCTCTTAAGTTAAAATTATGACTACTTAAGTTTGAATTTTCAATTATAGAATTAGATGAGTTGTTTGTGTATGAAAATCTAATTGAACCCATGTCTGACCCTTTATCTACAGAAACTGTAGTAATTGATCTTTCGGCCTGTCTGAAAAAATCTTCAACATTGCTAGATTGAGCAGAATAAGCCCTAGTAGTTCCATTATAATACTCTTGTTGAGATCCGTCTAAAGATCCACCCCAAGAAAGTGCTTCCCATGAATAATCACCATTACCATCATTAGCCAATGGGTTAAAATTTGGAGTAGAGTAAGCAGCTCCGAAGGTTCCTTGTCCATATTTATTTTGAAATTCAGGTAAAAACATTGGATTATCAAAAGATAAATTTGTCTTTACTGAAACACCAATTCTATTTGATCGTGTACCTTTTTTAGTTGTAATTAAAATTACTCCATTACCTGCTCTGGAACCATAAAGTGCAGCTGCACTTGGGCCCTTTAATACAGAAATAGACTCGATATCATCAGGATTGATATCAGAAATACCACCACCAGAAATACTTGGCTCATAGCTTGGGGTTCCACCACTATCAGCACTTCCAGAACTAATCTGTGATCCACCTCCACTAATAGGTAATGAAGCATTAATAGGCATTCCATCAACTACAATAAGAGCTTGAGAGTTTCCTCCTAAAGAATTGTTTCCTCTAATTGTAATTCTTGATGCAGAACCTAAAGAACCGGATTGAGAAATCTGTAAACCGGCAACTTTACCAGCTAAAGAGCTAGCAAGGTTATTATCTTTAATAGTGTTTACATTATCTCCAGAAACTTCAGTTACTGCGTAACCTAAAGATTTTTTTTCTCTTGAAATACCTAAAGCAGTAATAACTACTTCGTCTAAGCCTTCAGAGCTTTGTTCAAGACTAATATTTATAGCAGTTTGACCAGAAACAGAAACTTCTTGTTCTGAATAACCAACAAAAGAAAACTGCAATACAGCATTATCATTGGATACATTAATAGTATAGTTTCCGTCAAAATCTGTTACAGCACCGTTCATAGTGCCTTTCTCTAATACATTAACTCCTGGAAGAGACATACCGTCCGAAGAATCAGTAACCGTTCCCGAAATCGTTGTAGTTTGTGCATATAAAGTGTGAGCACTAAATACGCAAATCAGAAGCAACAGCTTCTTAAATTTTTGGATCATAATTTGTTTGTTTAGTTAATATCGTCCTAAATTTAAATTAATAAGTGAGTAATAACCAATGTTTTCGACAAATGACAGATTAAATAAGGAGTATGTTAATTTATTGTTATAGTTTATTAAATTCACAGAGGGTGAAATTTATTCTTAAACATATAAAAAACGATTAAAACACAGCAAACTAAATGTTATTCTAAAATAATTTTAAAATTATTTGATTTAACTAATTCTGAATGGCTAACAAAAAAATGATTACTCGTTGTATTTCCAATTTTGAGCTGTTTTATTACTCCCTTTCCTTTTTTATGAATTACTAGCTGAGATTTATTGTAATATCGGCTATCTAATTCAATAATAACCTTATCAAATACAGGACTTGTTACTGCATAAATAGGGTCCGCTGGACTCACAGGGTATAGCCCTATCATACTATAAATTAACCAAGCAGACATAGTACCAGTGTCATCATTTCCTGGTAAGCCATCAGGAGAGTTTTTGAAATGGCGTTTAATGAGTTCTGAAACTTTATTTTGTGTACGCCATTCTTGACCAGAAACATAATTAAACAAATATGGATAACCAATATCTGGTTCATTTGCCATATCAAATTGATCTGAGTTAAAAACCTCTTGAAGCTGATTAGAATACGCTTCTTTACCGCCAATTAATTCCATCAAACCATTGGTATCATGAGCAACCATAAAAGTATATTGCCATGAATTTCCTTCTATAAATCCTAAATTCTTTTGAAAATTAGCACCAGTATTAGGATCAAAGGGAGTGACCCAAGAATCATCTGGATTTTTAGGCCTCAATAAATTAAGCTCTTTATCAAAAAAATTACGATATGATATGGAACGCTTTCTATAAAACTTCTCATCACCTTTTTTATTTAGCGCTTCTGCCAATTGTGCAATAGCAAAGTCAGCAATATTATACTCTTGTGTTGTAGAAACAGCCCCACTTTTGGTAGTAGCTGTAGTCAAATACCCTCTTTCTGTATATTCTTTTATCGCAGGTCTAAGTGCATTATTTTCTAACTGCCTAGCGCTTTTAGTCATGGCCTCATAGGCTTTCTCTACATCAAAATCTTGAATCCCTCGCAAATAAGTATCGGCTATAATTATTCCTGCTGGATCGCCTACCATAGTCGTAGTTTCTGTAGCATTTAACTCCCATTTTGGAAGCCAACCACTCTCATTATAGATCGATAACATACTTTTCACCATATCCGACTGTTGCTTTGGATATACTAAAGACATCAAAGAATGAAGATTTCTGTAGGTATCCCAAAGTGAAAAAACCGTGAAGCGAGTACCATTAGTTTTTATTGTTTCTCTTGTAGCCATTTTAGGATAGTCTCCGTTAACATCATTTAATATATTTGGATGGAGTAAGGAATGATATAATGCTGTATAAAAAATAGTTTTATCGTTTTTGGTACCACCCTGCACTTTGATTCTAGAAAGAAGATTATTCCATTCTGAACTTGTTTGGTTATAAATTTCTTCAAAAGACAATTTTCTTGTTTCACTTAGCAGATTTTCCCTCGCATTTTCAATACTAACATAAGAAACACCAATTTTAACTTCAACTGAAGTCGTTTTTTTGAAGTCGTAGCTCATATAAGCGCCAATACTATCTCCAATAACTTCTTTACGAAAATTTTTATATAATCTAGTTTTTCCATTGTATGACATCCATTCACTTTCTACTCCTTTTTCTACTAAAGAATTCTTCCAAACTCCAAATTCGTTGGAGGGCTCGCTGAATTTAGCTACAAAATATACAGGGTAAGACTCGTCAGCTTTTAAATAACAAAATGCACCTACATTACGGACTCCTTCAATTTCTGTAGGAGAGACGACTTTAATAGAACCCCCTTGTTCATTTGTTAGTCCTAATCCTAAGTTTAATAAAATATTTGATTTTCCCTTTGGAAACATATAATTACTTACACCGGTCCTAGTTGTAGCTGTGGCTTGAACTTTAATATCATATTTATCCAAAGTAGAACTATAGTATCCCGCATTGGCAACTTCGTTTGAGTAGGTGCTACCGTATTTCATATGATCTGTCTCTAACACACCTGTTGTTGGCATTGTCAAAACAATCCCTAAGTCGGGACAACCAACACCACTTAAATTTACATGAGAAAATCCAGTTAAAAAGTTATTTTCATAAACATATGGGGTAGACAACCATTGACTATCCTTCTCTAACATATTCTGAGAACCTGCCACGTTGAAGGGAGAAACATTAACCATTCCTCTGGGAGCAATGGCTCCTGGGTTTGTAGCTCCATAATTAGAAGTACCAATAAATGGATTCACATATCTGACTAAATCAAGAGATTTTATACGCTCCAAGTCTTTATCGCTGCTGCATGAAGTAAGCAAAAGCAGGGCCATTCCTAATAAAATCTTATTGATTTCCATAAACTAAATATTATTAAATTAGAATAATTACAATTAATCTAAAGATAAATTAATTAATAATTTAATTATTCCATGACATTTTAAATTGAGAGTCCTCCATTCGGTTTCCATTTTCATCATCATAAATCGCATAATTAAATCCAGAGCGTAAACTATAGCCAGCATGATCTCCGTTCTTATTAACAGCAATAAAACCAACCTGTAAATAATTCAAATCTTTACTATTCCTGTGTTTATTATATATGCGCTCAACTATTTCTTTACATGATTCAAGGGGAGATTTTCCCTGACGCATTAGTTCTACAACCATAGCACTACCAGCTGTACGAATAACAGCCTCGCCTAAACCAGTAGCTGCAGCAGCTCCAACATCATTATCTAAAAATAAACCCGCACCTATAATGGGAGAATCACCAACACGACCATGCATTTTCCATGCAGCCCCACTTGTAGTACATCCTCCAAAGAGATCTCCATTTCCGTCTAATATCAGCATACTAATTGTATCATGATTTTCCATATTAATAACTGGCTCATATTTAGATTTTATAAGCCATTGCTTCCAATCTTTTTTAGATTCAGGTGTTAATAAATTTTCTTTCAAAAAACCGTTAGAAATCGCAAAATCTTGCGCCCCTTTACCACTAAGCATAACGTGCGGGGTATCAATTAAAACTTTCTTAGCCACAGCTATAGGATGTTTTATTTCTTGTAAAAAGGAAACCGAACCACAATTACTATTATGATCCATAATACATGCATCAAGAGTAACTTTTCCTTCTCTATCTGGAAGACCTCCATAGCCTACACTCCGATTATTAGGGTCAGCTTCACATACTCCAACTCCGGAAACAATTGCTTCTAAAGCAGTTTTACCGATATTTAGTTCACTCAAAGCTTTGTCATTAGCTTCAAAACCATGGTTCCATGTAGAAATAATAACAGGTTTTTTTTTACTGCTAGCTAAATTGCTGGTTTGATCACTTACAAAAGTTGAAGACCAAGTGTTTACAGTAGAAACTCCTATGGTTCCCAAAGCAGCTTTTTTAATAAAGTTTCTTCTGTTGGACATATATTTAATTAATGTTTTATTAGATCACAATAAATATAAACCTTTATTTTAAAATGTTATTATTTAAAACTAGCCTTAGTCTCTTTTATAGTTTGTAAGTATTCATCGGTTAATGTTTTACCTTCGTAGAACGCGACCCCCTTAGCTCCATTTTCTTTAGCCAATAATATTGATTGTTTAAGTTCTTCAGCAGATTTAAAATCAGGGATATAAACGCCAGTGTTAATTAAAGTATTTTTAGAGCTTACATCGCTTACCCCCTGTTTAGTAGCATAACCAATCCAATCAACTTCTTCGCTATAAAACCCGTGATAAATCATTGGATAAACTTCATCTATATTCCACTTATCCCAACGTTGACGCACCATATGATCTGCCATTTCTGGATAGGGAAATACTGCTGCTGTTAGCTGTTTATTATTCTCTTTCGCTATTTCATAAGCATCATCAACAATATTTTTTACACTATTTAGTCTAAAATTTTTCCATTCCATATCAATAGAAGTATTTCTTGAATCTAAAGGATTCTTGTTGTGAATATCTTCGAATTTAGAAATGCAAACATCACAATAACAAAAATCAAATTCTGGCAGCTCAACGTCCTGAACTAAATTGTATTTTGGTAATAATGCAATAGGCAAAAATATATCTGAAAACCGAATATAGTCTAGATGCACACTCTCTATATTATCAACCTTAGATAATTGTTCAATAAGTCCTAAAATATGATTTCTTGACTCAGTTCTGTTAGGACAAAGCCATTGATAGTAATCTACATAAGGTCTAGTGTCATAACATGAATTCCCCTCCTTACTGACTGCATACCATTCTGGGTGCTGCAATGCTACGGAATCTCCAGGTCTGTTCATAGTCATTATCCAAGCATGGACTTTCAAACCAGCAGCATTAGCAACAGGTGCAAGACGTTGCAATTCATTAGGATCCGTAAGTGTGTTAATTAAAACCTCATCAATTCCATGGTCTTTGTATCTTTTAAATTCAGTAGCATATAAATCAATTGATTTTTCTCTATCTGAGGTGATCCAAGTTGCAAACTCAAAATTTTGAGTCTCTATTTCTAAATTACTTTCACTTGTTTTTTTAGAATTACAAGAAAAAATGACAAATATCAGTGCACAAAAAAATACAGAGTTAATTTTCATAATCAATTTATTTAAATTTAAATTTCCCATCTTCTCTGATGGTTAATAGTTTATTTGAAAAGGGGCTTAATATTGAGATTGTCCACCCAGAACTATAGCTTTCAATAAAAGGCTTTAGATGTTGACCATATAAAACGATAGGCGCTGACTGTATATTTTTTAGAGTCGTTAACCATTGGTTTGTTTTAGAAAAATATGCCTTTTGAGTTCTGTACATTTTATATAATTCCCATTTAATTTCTTCATCTTTTGGGATTTCAAATGGGACTTCAGGGCCGACTGGCAAAGAAGAAAAATATACATACCCCCACTTCTCAGGTTGGTGCATATTTACAACTCCTTGTGGCGACCAAACCCAATTATATTCTTTTAAAAGATTACCGATATTATCTTTTTTTCTTGAATATTTTCCTTCAATAAGTTCATAATCCCAATTAACTCTTGAAAAATTAATTCGCCAGAACTTATCTAAAAGATTCATATCTTGATAATATGAAGTTTTAAAAACAGACAAAGGAATAGCTATCTCTAGATTCCAACTGGAATCTATGTCAGAAGCATTGTTTAGTGTGCCATCAACATGTACAGCAGACCTTAAACCTGAAATATTCCAATCATTTAAGACTGGTGAGTCTAACTCTCTGTAAGGCTTTGTTAGAAATAGATCCCAAACAGTATTTAAAGCATTAATTTCTAGTTCATAATAATTATGGGTGTCACCATCTGGATCAATGAATATCTCAAAGTCATTATTATAAAAAATTACTGTATCCTTTTCTGAAATATCTCCCCAAACATGAGGTTCCTGTATTTTTGCTAAGACATAAAGATAATTATCATCCCAAATAATCTTAAAATTAGTCTGATAACTTGGAGTTTTAATACCTTCTATGTCGATAAAATTTGAGGACCATTTTACAGACTTCCAAGCTAGTTCTTTATCTAAACCATCAATATTTATTGATTCATTAGTTTTGTATGCAGTGTAGGAATTTGGACGGTTTATAGAATCTGATTGAGAGCTTACATTAAATGTTAATGCAGTTAAAATAATTAAACATAAAATATTAACTTTACTCATCTACAAACTGTTTTCTTTTGTAAAGCTAACAACCTCACTAAGATGAGCAAACGCTATTGCTACGACCGTGTCAGCAGCTCCATAATAAACTGCCAATTTATCATTTTCAATATCATGTAAAGCAGCACAAGGAAAAACAACATTAGGAACATCTCCAACCATTTCGTACTGCTCAGCAGGTCCCAATAAATAAGGTTGAGTTCTGTACTTAACTTTGTCTGGTTCATGTGTATCTAAAATTGCCGATCCCATAGCGTATCTAAATCCATTACATGTGTTAATTACTCCATGATAAATCATAAGCCATCCTTCATTTGTAAGAATTGGTATTGGACCAGCTCCTATCTTTGTACATTGCCAGGCGCTATCTTCAAATGGGGTAGCTTTCATCACGCATCGATGCTCTCCCCAATATTTCATGTCAGGACTATAGCTAATATAAATATCACCAAAGGGGGTATGTCCATTATCACTTGGACGACTCAACATTGCATATTTTCCATTTATTTTACGTGGAAATAAAACTCCATTTCTATTGAATGGTAAGAATGCATTTTCACACTGAAAAAAATCTTTAAAGTCAAAAGTATAGCCTATTCCTATAGTGGGGCCGTTATAACCATTACACCAAGTTATCCAATATCTATCTTCAATAAAAACTACTCTAGGGTCATATTTGTAATCAGATTCAATCATCTTGGTATTTCCCATTTGCATTTTAATAGGATCATGATTAATCTCCCAACTTATACCGTCTTTGCTGAAGCCAGCAAAAATATCCATTTGAACAGCTTTATTGTCACATCTAAAGACCCCTGCATAACCATCCTTGAAAGGCACAACTGCACTGTTAAAAATACTGTTCGAAGATGGGATTTCGTAACGCCCTATAATTGGATTATTACTGTAACGCCACATTACTTCATCACTACCATTGGCTCTATCCTGCCAAGGAAAACTAACAATATCTTTAGTTGAAATCATCTTTTTTAATCTTGAATTTGTTTTACTTTATCTAACCATGTGAATTTAAGAATTAATGATGTAATGGCAAACACCATCAATGCAATATATCCTTTTGGATAATCTCTTATAACAAAATAAATTGGCATGACAATCATACTAGATTGCCATATAACACCAATAACACAATTAAACATATCGCTCCAAAAATCAGTGTTTTTATTTAAAGTATTCTCTTCTTTTTTTAATTCATTAAAAACTGGACCCCACCACCCCCAAGGCCTCACTGTACGATAAAAAGACTTTAAGGTTTTCATGTCTGTGGGTTCGGATGAAAAAGTACCTACAAAGGAGCCTATCAGTGAAACAATGAAAATAATTGGAAACAAATAAATAGCTTGCATTTGTGAAAGCTCAAAAAGAATTGAATCTTCTGAAAAACTCCCTTTATTCTGATCCAACAAAAATTGTAAAGATGCTATAATTAGTCCTGAAAGCATCCCCCAGAAATATCCCCATCCGTTGAAACGCCACCAAACCCATTTCAAAAAATTTGAAGCTACATAGCCACCAAAAAGTGCTGAGGTAATCCAAAGCGTTAAAGAATTAATTGAGTCCGCAAAAAATCCCATAAAAACTCCCAAAACCACTACAGCAAATGATGCTATGTGACTTACTTTTAAATAGTGTTTACTACTAGCATTAGGTCTATAGTATTTTTTATAAATATCGTTTACAATATAAGCTGGACCAGCATTTACAAAAGCTGAGAAGGTAGACATAAATGCAGCCAGTAAACCTGCTAACAATAAACCTTTTACTCCAATAGGTATATGAAAATTAATAACTTTGGGTAATAAAATTTCTAAATCAGCTCCAGTAAATGCTGAGTCACTTATCATCTCTGGACTTAGGGTAACCAAAGCGATTACAACTATTCCGGCTATTAAAAGGTATCGTGGAATAAATAAGATTAAATTTGTAAAGCCACTCATATATGCAGCTTCCTTTACAGATTTAGTTGAGAGAATTCTTTGCATATCAAAACTTGGTGTAGGACCTGCTAAACTTGCAAAGAATCCTTTAAAAAGTGTCATTCCAATAAATGCCCCAAACATCTTGAAACCCTCAGAATCAATTAAATCATTGAAGGCTTGATACTTATCAGTCCAGTGGGTCTCTAACTCCCATCCAAAAAACACATTTCTCCATTCTTCAGTAATCACACTATTAATTTCTAAATCACTAATTGCAAAAAAGGAATATCCAACAACTAATAAACCCGCAATAACCATGATTCCATATTGAAGTACTTCTGTTGCTACTACTGAAAACATACCTCCTTTTATCGTGTATAGGGTTGTTAAAAATATAATAATAAATGCGTAAGACTGTTCCGAATTTAAAAGTATAATTGACCCTATTTGTAATGTAAGATCCCACGGTAATATAATAGTCATAAACTTTCCTACTCCCTCAAAAAAGTAAGCTATAAAACCGATAGCTGCAATAACAGCAAATATAGCTACTATTAAATGTGATGCCCTTCCTGGTTTGTTATCACCAAAGCGTGTTAATATCCACTCTGAACCTGTCATTATGTTTGATCTTCTAATCCAAACAGCTAAAAACATCATGACAAAAATCTGATTCCAAATTGGCCAGAGCCACATAAACATAAAGCTCTTCACACCATACAAAAAAAGAATTCCAACCATCCAAGCTGTTCCTGAAACATCAAACATGCCAGATCCATTACTTAAACCTAAGTAGTACCATTTTATACTTTTACCTCCTAAAAAATAAGAATCTAAACCTTTTGATGCGCGCTTGGAAACCCATATACCTACCCCTACTGTTAGGATGATATATAAAGCTATAATTAATAAGTCTATATTGTGCATTATTTTTTTTCTTTTAAAAGGTTTACACTCCCCAGTTTTTATTAGGCTCTGGTCCCATTACAAATTTCAAAGTTCCACCTTTTAGAATTTGCTTATGTGAAATGAACGTCTTATTGTAGTTGGATCCATTTAGTGTGGCGGACTGAATATATATGTTTTTTTCTGAAACATGCTCAGCTTCAATTATAAAAAATATCTCGTCAGAAATTGAAAGAGTGGTTTTTTCGAACAAGGGACTCCCTATCTCATAATTGCCTGAAACTGGATTCATTGAATATAAACCCATGGAACTAAAGACATACCATGCAGACATTTGACCACAATCTTCATTACCACTCAATCCATCAGGTGTTGTATTATATTGAGTTTTTAATATCTGATTAACCCAATACTGAGTAAGCCAAGGTTTGTTAGCGTGGTTAAATAAATAAGCGATGTGATGACTTGGCTCATTACCGTGAGCGTACTGTCCAATTAAACCCGAAATATCATTTGAAATATTTTCACCATTAATTTCAGAACTCTCTGCGAAAAGTTGTTCTAATTTTTCGGAGAATAATTCATTCCCTCCGTGTAACTTAATTAAATTTTTCACATCGTGAGGCACAAACCAACTGTGTTGCCAAGCATTACCTTCTGTGTAATCAGCTTTTATTCTGTGTGCAGAATGTTTAGGGTCAAAAGGTTTACGCCAGGTTTTTCCATCTTGAAATTTACCTCGCATAAATCCTGAATTAGAATCAAATAAATTAGTGTAAGACTTAGATCGATTCATAAAATAATCATAATCTTCAATTTCACCTAAAGCTTTAGCTACCTGCGCCACGCACCAATCATCATAAGCATATTCAAGTGTTATTGTAACGGATTCTTCTAAAAGGTCACAAGGTATATATCCGTATTTTTTGTAGTCGTCAAGCCCTCTGTCTTCATGGAAAAAAACATTCGTTGTTATAAAATTATTTGAGGATTTAATATCTAAGTTGTCTTGCAGCATGGTAACCTTCATAGCTTGATAAGCTTTGTTAATATCGAAACCTTTGATTCCTTTAAGGTAAGCCTCAGCTATAACGGGAATTGAATGAAAACCTGTCATAGTGTTTGTTTCATTTCCGTAGAGGGTCCATACCGGAAGAACTCCTTTAGGTTCGTAATACATCAACATAGAATTTATAATATCTGAAACCTTATTAGGCTCTAACAAGGTCAATAAAGGTTGCTGAGCTCTAAAAGTATCCCACAATGAAAGTGTCGAGTAAACTATAAAATTATCAGCTTTAGAAATACTGTCATTTCCCATTCTAAATTCTCCGTTTCGGTCGCTAAATGTAACCGGAGCTAACTGAGCATGATATAGAGCTGTATAAAAAATTGTTTTGAGTGAATCAACAGGAGTTTCTATTTTAATTTTTGAGAGTGCTTGATTCCAGCTTTTGGAAGCTTTTTTTCGTGCAATATCAAAATTATGTGAACTATCTGTTATGTTTTCGATAGCATTAGCTATGCTAACTGACGAGAGTCCTACTTTTACTTTTAATTCATCATCACTTAAATCATTAAAATAAAGTTGAGCTGATGTTTTGACTCCAGTAACACTCACCTGATCTTTGTAGGCCTTGTCAGATACCAAATCAAATTCTTTAATCGATTTTGAAAATTTAGCTACAAAAAAAACTTTTTGATTATTAGCCCATCCTTTACTGTGTCTAAAACCAGTAACTGTGAATTTATCTTTAATCTCTAAGTTCGAAATTACAGCTGTGTCCCAATTAAAAGTATACCCTAAATCAATTACAACTGATTGGGGATCGTTTTCAGCGAATGTATATTTATGATAAGCTGTCCTTAAATCTGACGTTAGTTCTGCTCTAATATTAAAATCTTCTAAAAAAACACTATAATAACCTGCTTCTGAAGTTTCATTCTCGTGTGAATAATTCGATTTGAAAGGAATATCTTTTCTAGATTGAAAAGTTTGGGCTAAGTCAACTTTTTTATTAATTGGCATAAAACGAATATCTCCTAAGTCCCCTATTCCGGTTCCACTTAAGTGTAAGTGACTAAATCCTATCATTGTGGAATCTGATATATGGTATCCTGAACACCAGTCCCATCCAGAAACTCCATTGTCAGGACTAACTTGAAGCATTCCAAAAGGAACAGTAGCTCCTGGAAAGGTATGTCCGTGACCACCTGTACCTATAAGAGGATTTACATAATTTGTAAATACTTTGGAATCTTCATTAACCCGTTTAGAACATGAAGTAGCCAATGAGAAAGATATGAATGCATATATTATACATATCTTAGCTTTATTATAGAAATTCATTTATATCAACTTAGATGGATGTGAAGATGCAAAAAAAACGCTGTATAACGAATAAAATTAGACAGATAACTAAAAAGTAAAGCTGAACGTTCAAAAACTTAAATATGCAACCAAGTAATAATTTAAAAATTACCTTAAGACATCATCTCATTTTCTGGTTAATTTACTTTCTTTTAAATATCCTCAGATGGGGAAATTATTTTGATAATTACGAATATTCACTAAAATCAAATTTAGTTGGTTTCCCAATCCATATGATTTTATGCTACTTGAACATCTATGTTTTGATGCCAAAACTTGTCTTTAAGCGAAAATATTTATCATACTTGTTATTTTTAATTCTGTCATTAATTTCAATGGTCTTTATTAAATTTAATCTCACCTATTTTTTGATAAGTAACAATGTATGGCCTGAAGGCCCATCATTCATACAAAATGTAACTTTTAGCTATGCTGTAGACATGATGATTGGTGAATTATATGTGATTACTTTTGTGACGGCTATAAAAATTACAATGGATTGGTTACAAGAACAAAAAAGAGTTACTGCCCTAGAAAAAACACAATTAGAAACAGAATTACTTTTTTTAAGAACTCAAATTTCGCCTCATTTCTTTTTTAATACCCTAAATAATATTTATTCATTAGCAATTGAAAAGTCTGATAAAACCCCTAAGTTGCTACTTAGACTTTCTGAACTAATGCGCTATCTACTCTACGAAACAAAATCAAAAAGACAAAGCCTAGAAAAAGAAATAATTTGTATTGAAAATTATTTAGATTTAGAGAAGATTCGTTATGGAAACCTCCTTAAAATAAATACAACAATTAGTGGAGACATTTCAGATAAAAAAATAGCACCAATTTTATTGCTTTCATTCATTGAAAACGCCTTTAAACATGGTGCCAATAATAATTCAGGCAAAGTTAATATTGATATTGATTTTAATTTAGTAGAAAATTTTCTTTACTTTACTATATCGAACCCAATTTCTGAAGATAAAATAATAAGTGAAAGGGTAGAAAATTCAAGTGGAATTGGACTTACTAATGTTAAAAAAAGACTAGAATTAGGCTATAACTCTGAAGATTACCAATTAAGTATTGAAAATAAAAATCAAATTTTTGTTGTAAAACTTAAAATAAAAGTATGACAAATATTAACTGTTTAATTATTGATGACGAACCATTAGCAGTAAATGTTATTAAAAATTTCATTGAAGAAATAAATAATATTTCAGTCATAGAAACATTTAATAGCGCTATTGATGCCTTGTCTTTCCTTAAAGACAATAATGTGGATTTAATTTTTTTAGATATTAATATGCCACTTTTAAATGGTCTAGATTTTATTAAAAATCTTGAAAAAAAACCATTAATTATAGTCACAACAGCTTATGATGAATATGCAATAAAAACTTATGAATTGGAAGTTCTAGACTACCTTGTAAAACCTATTTCTTTTCCTAGGTTTATAAAAGCCATAAACAGAGCTTCAAAAACTTTGGCTACTACAGAGTTAACAGAAAAATCTAAATCAATCAAAAGACCTTTCACTTTTATCAAAGTTGATAAAAAGAAAATGAAAAAAATTTATTTAGATGAAATACTAGTTATTGAATCTTTAAGAGATTATTTAAAAATCACTACTCAAACTAATAAGTATATTATACATAGTACTCTAACTAATTTTACAAAGCTCTTGCCTGAGAGTAATTTCATAAGAATCCATAGATCCTTCACAATTGCCATTGACAAAATAGATACAGTTGAGGGAAATAGCTTAGAAATTGAAGGAATTCGATATGTGATCGGAAGATCATATATTGAAAATGTAAAGAAAAGGATTCTAGGTTAATCGTTATATGACAGGTAGAGTTAAGTACTGTGAAGTTTGCAAAATAGATTTCTCTATTCTATTTAGAGTGCAATATCAAACATCAAAAGAATGGATATTTGTGTGTCATGAATGTTTATTGAATCTTAAAAAAGATAACCCTGCATACAAATATGGTGGAACATGGAAAAAATGAGTACTTTAGTTTTAAAACAAAAAAGCCTCACATTTCTGTGTAGCTTTAAGTGACCCAAACTTATAATAATTCGAACTTTTTAGAAAGTATTAATACTCGCATACAAGTTCATTAGACTTAAAAATAAGAACTGAATTTCATGAAAATAAAACAGAGTAATTTTTAGTTTTTGAGTCCTTAAATTTTTAAATTCACTTAAAATCATTTCTTATGAATAGGTTGTTCGTCTTTTTTATTTTCTTAATATCAAATAACGTTGTTTCGTCACAGTCTCAAGATAACGTATACCATACAAGTAAAACTAAAGTCTTTTTACTTGCTGGTCAATCAAATATGGACGGTAGAGGAGATGCTTCCAAAATCACAAAACAAGATAAAAAAGAATTGAAATTAGCTCAAAATAATATAAGTTATTATTATAAGGGAACAACTAACAATATTAAAGAACCTATAATCATAGACGGGGTTTTGGATGTGACAGATCCTTGGGATTATGTAAAAAAGAAATTCAGAATAGAAAAATGCTTCGGCCCCGAGTTATTTTTTGGTATAGAACTTGCAAAAAAATATCCAAATGAAAAGTTTTTGTTCATAAAACGATCAGAAGGAGGCACTTCTCTGTATGGTGCATGGAATCCAAATTGGACGCTAGAAAAAGCAAAATTAAAGGATGAAGAACACAAACGAAAATTGTATAAAGATTTTATTGAGATTGTTGATTTACAGCTTGAAAAATTGGAGCCTGGTAGCTATGAAATTGCAGGGATGTTGTGGGTTCAGGGAGAATCAGATAGTGGTAATAGACACGGATCACTACCAACTGAAAAATATGCTGAGAATCTAACATCTCTGATTAAAAAGGTCAGGTTGCATTATAAAGTAGATGATTTACCTTTTCTGATGCTTGGAGTGGGAAGTAATAAAGTCATAAGTAAAATGAAAGAAACAAGTCTGAATCTTTCTAATGTTACTTTAATCGAAAGAAGTCTCAAATCAAATGCTCAAAACTACACCCCACGTTATACTCACGATTGGAATGGAAAGCCAGCAAATCATTACAATTACAGTGGGATGAAAAAAATTGGACAACTATTTTTTGAAAATTATTCTAAGTTTTATGGTAATTACATTAAATAGTTCAAACCCAAAAAGTAAACGCTATTTATGGGCAATATCAATGTTATCGAAATAAATTTCAAAAAAAAAATCCCAAAAAATAAATTATTATTCTTTGGGATAATCTGTGACCCAAACTTTAGAAAGTTCGAACTTTATTAAAAGTTTCAATTCTACCAATAAATTCTAAACATAAGATTTGGTGTAATCCCAATAGACAACTTCTCTATTATCTCAATTGGATCGCCTATACTGTTATTTCCTCTGTATTCTTTGCTAATTAAGCTTTTTCTATTGTAAATATTTCTAATAGATAGTCCAATTTCACCTCTTAGTTTATTGTACTTAGACAATTTAAAATCATAGGTTGAAGACAAATCAAGACGATGATAAATAGGTAATTCGACAGTATTAATACCATCATTAAATTCTAACCCATCAATGCTATCTTTTGCAATAGTAAAAGGTTTACCTGTTTGCCATTTCCAACCTAATGCAAATTGAAAACCGTTTAATTTATAACTCAAAGCCGCTGACAAAGAATGTGTAACATTAGATTTTGAAGTAAAATCTTTATTGTTGTTTAAATTTTCGAATCTACTTTGTGATTGATTCAAAGAATAACTTAGCCATGAGCTAAAGCTATTAAATTGTTTTTGCGCAAAAACATCTAATCCAATAATATTCCGTTGACCAATATTAAAATTACTATTATCAGGATTTAAAAATCCAAGCGATAAGGCGGTGATGTTATTTAATTTTTTATGATATGCATCTATATCAATACTTAATCCTTTTTTGATGTAAATAAATCCTGCAGAAAATTGCCGACTGTTAATAATGGGAAACGCATTACCATCTGCTAATCTCCACAATCTGTTTTCTAATGAAAGATCGCTTAATATGGTTTCATCAATCTCACTAATAATTTGGTTTTTAATTTCGGCAGATCCCTGGAATTTTAAATTTTTAGTAAGGGGTTTGTAAATCACTAACCTTGGCTCTAACCTTACAGCATCTAGTTCATCAAAATAAGTACTTCGCAAACCAAAGCTAAGATTAAAAAGTTTTGAATTTTTATAATCGTATTGACCATACAAACTATGCGTTTGTATAATGTTGTGCTCTGTATCTAAAATTAATGAAAGGTTTGTTGTATTTAAAAACGCATAAGCAACATCTTTGAGAGCGTATTGATATCCAATTGTAAACTTACTGGCTTTTGATCTATCGATAATAACTTCTGATGATAGTCCTGAATCAAAAATGGTATTTCGTTTTTCAAAATCTGAAATCTGAACATCTCCTTCTCTAGTAATAAAATTATAGTTAAGCTTGTAATCAGAGAAAAATGCTGTTGTATTTTGAGTTGTATTTTTATTCCACTTCACCTTCCAACCTAAACCATATCCCATGTTACTTGAGACTAATTTGTCATTAAATCTTTTATTATTTTCAGCGTCATTAAGGACATAATCTAATTGATTATCAATGGAGATTATACTTGCATACAAAATGTTATTTTTATTGGGCTTAAAATTCAGTTTAAGATTGTAATCTACAAATGAAAACTCATTATTTTCATTCCCGGAATTTTTAATTTTAGTGCTTTCAAAAACTTTATCTGCGAATTGATTAAAGGCAAATGTTTCTAATACGTCTGTGTAGCTTCGTCTAAGTGATCCTTGAATATTCAATTTATCTTTTATAATCGGGACTTCTATTAACGCATCTCCATTGATCCCGTTAAAACCCAACTGAGCCTTTACAGTTTGAGATATATTAGAGTTAGAAGACATATCTATAACACTAGATAAACGTTCACCATATCTCGCATGAGAACCTTTGTTTATAAACTTAATTTTTGAAGTAATATTTGGATTAAATGGAGAAATCATTCCAAAAAGATGTCCTTTATGATAGATGTTTATACCATCCCATATTAAACGATTTTGATCTGACGCTCCCCCTCTTACAAAAAAACCTGTAGCGGTTTCATTGGGACTTAATACTCCTGGTAACAGCTGAATACTTTCTAAAACATCTGGCTCAACAAGCCCTGGTAAAATACCAAGTTGAGTAGGTGAAAGCGCATAAGAGCCATTATTAATTTTTCGGATACCTTTTGTTAAGTAACTACGAACAACCACTATATCGAGTTCATTTACCTCTGTTTTTTCTTCTGGAAATTTGTTGACAACAATATATCGGTTATTTATTATTTTATAATTGAGTTTAGTTTGCAACTTCAAAGCTTCTAAAACTTCGGTTAAGGTTCTTTTTTGTCTTTTCAATAATATACGCTTTTTGCTTATATCATAGTCATTATAAGAAAATAGTACATCATAAGTATGTTCTATTTTAGTAAATGCTTCTTTAATAGATTCGTTTTTAAACTCTACATAAAAAGCCTCTTCTTGCGAAGAGGCTGTCAATGAGAGTAACATTAAAACAAAAATACAGATCAACCTCATCTTTAATATCTAAGTTTAATGTTACGATTGTCATTCTTATTGTATTTCATATTTAGTGCGTCAAAAACAGTAATTAAAGCAATATTGAGATTATCGTGTGGGAAACTACCAGAAAAAACTGTTGAATCATCAATAGATTCTGAATCAATTTTTATATTATATTGATTTTCCAGGGCAGTTATTACATATCTAATTGGTACACTCTTGAATGTACTTTCTCCATCAATCCATGTTGGCTTAGAAAGCTGAGTAGCGGAAGATTCCGATGGATTACCATTTACTTTTCTAATGCGCTGAGTTGATTGTAAAATATGTTCCGAAGACTCTGAACTAACGCTTACTTTTCCTTCATAACAAACGACATCAAAAAAATCATTTTTAGAATTTACATTAAACTGAGTTCCTAAAACTGTGACTGAGCCATTGTTTGTGTTAACAGTAAAAGTGTTTCCCTTTTCTACCTTGAAATAAGCTTCACCATCTAAGGTTAGTTGCCTGCTCTTTTTCCAATTATTTTCATTGAAAACAATGGTAGATTTAGAGTTTAAAATTACTTGAGAATCATCAAGAAGAGTAATAGTTTTTGTTTCACCAAAATTAGTTTCATAAATAATATCATTGTTCCCTAAAATTGAAAACAACCCAAACAGAAAAAAAATCGAAGCTGCAATACCAATTGACCAACGTACAGGATATAACTTAAAAATTGGAGTCTTTTTATTTGCAATCTTTTGTTGAATCTTATTAAACGAATGTTGAGTTGATGCATTTAACTTATCAGAAGTATGTAGACCTTTTCGCAACTTTAGATAAAAATTATAATCAGCCTCAGTAATACGGTTTTTTAATTCTTTATCTGAGAGGTTTCCTTCTAGCCATTGTGCTAAAAAAGTGTCCTTATCTATATGTGTATTCTGATTTTCCATTCTATTTCTATTTTTAAGACAATTGATTTGATAAATACCCTACTTGTTAATTTTAGTTAAACATCACCAATTTCTTTTCTCATGACAACCAAGGCTTGATGCATACGTTTTTCTACAGCTTTTACGCTAATATCTAAATGTAGAGCAATCTCTTTGTATTTCATCTTTTCAATTCTATTCATTAGAAATACTTCACGCTGTTTTTCTGGCAAGTTATCAATTGTAGATTCTAACTTTTCCATGAACTCCTTTTCAAGCATAATAAATTCAGGGGACTCATTAGTACTATCGTTCCCATTATGTTTTCGGTAATTTTGTACTACTTTTTGATGCTTTATATCATTTAGAAACATATTATTAGCAATACTATAAATATAACTCTTCACTTTATTAGGATCTACTTTGTTACAATTCTCCCAAAGTTTTATAAACACATCTTGTAAAATATCTTCAGATTTATCTATATCTTGAGTTTTATAAAAAAGAAACCGTCTAATTTCTTTAGCATAAGTATTATATAAAGCCTCAAAAAATTTCGAATCACATATATTTTGATTGTGTTTTGACATTAAATTGGTTTTAATTTAAACCCAAAACTATGAATAAAATAATTTAAGAAAAAAGTAGGGTTTTTATGTTTTAAATTGTATTAATAGAGATTAACCTCAATAATTTTTAAAATAAAAAATGAAAAAAATGAAAAAAATGAAAAATTTTAAACTTTTAATTTTTAGTATTTCAATGGTACTTACAGTTTTGATGTCTTGTACTAATGAAGAAGTAATTATTGATAATCTACAAAATACCGAGGAAAGTGAATCTATTGTAACAACTTTAAGTAGACTTAACCAACAGTATGATGATAATGGAA
>JABAZD010000043.1 GCA_018608705.1 Flavobacteriaceae bacterium
AATCAAAAGCCGTGAAAGAATCTGCTAACAAATCATCACATATGGCTAATGGCGTGGGCTGAGCTATAACTGGTAACGGATTAACTATAAGTTCTAAACTGGTTAGTTTCTCACATCCTATTTCTGGATATTCAACCCTAATCCATACCGTTTGTGGATTACTAATATTACTGTAAGCCAATGGAGTGCTTATAGCATTATTTGAAGATGAAGCGTTTGCTTCAGTCTCATAATAGCTAATCACAACATCCGATAATTCTATTCCATTCAATAATTCTGTAACGCTGTCACTCAAGTCAAACTGAACAACCTGGTCAAGGTTATCATCACAAAGCTCTAAAGCTGTTGGTGTTACTAATTGAGGAGTTGGATAAACATTTAAAACTAAATCTATAATAGTAGCACAATCAGTAACAACGGTAGCGCTTTCTACACGTGCGTAAATAGTTTGAGTGTCTATAACAACATTGTTGTAGGGACTTGCAAGCGGGTTCGCTCCAGTATTAGCATCCGATAAAGTTTCGTGGTATGTAACAGTAACTCCTGGAGCTGAACCAGTAATTAAATCATCTGAATCTGTTAAAATAAATTCCCCATAACCATCGTTATCTGGATCACAAAACTCCATTGGAGGCGGAGCATTAGCTACAGCTGCCTGAATAACCCCTAAGTCTAAAGTGGTAGTAGAGACACAACCAGTGATAATGTTTTCACCCCTAACAAAAACTGTCTGAGGATTACTAATATTTGTGTAAAGACCTGGTAATGCGTTAGCCCCCAAATCAGCATCTAATTGATTTAGATAATAACTAATAGAATAGTCTGGGTTACCACCACGAATCTCGTCATCTTTAGTAGTTAAATCAATCTGTGTTAACCCATCTGGTGTCCCGTCATCACAAACCTCTAAAGGAGTAGGTAACTGCAAGGAAGGTAAAGGATTGACAACAATATTAAATTGAGTAGAACCATAGCATTGTGAAAAACCGTTCTGTTCCACACGAACATAAATTGTTTGTTGATTGATCACTGTGTTTAAGTAAGGGCTTGTTAAAGGATTTGACATAGTGTCAACATCCTCTAAAGAATTATAATAACTCACTGTATAGTCTATTGGATCTTGACCGCCTAGTATAATATTATCATATTCTGAAAAGTCAAAAAGTGTAAATCCATCAGAGTCATCATCGCAAACGGTAAGTTCTGGAGGAGTAATAGCTAAAGCCGTCGGATCAATAATTAAATTAAATAACGCTGTGTCTGAATAAGAAAAACAATCAGGATCGTTAATGCTCTCTACACGAACAAAAATAGGTTGAGGGTTTATTGTATTTGTAAAAGGACTAGCGAGGTTTGCAGATGCTGAAGCTGCATCAGCTGAAGATGTATAATATGTCACTACATATAAATCAGATGACTGAGCACCTAGTATATCTAGTGATAAGTTCTCTAAATTAAATTGTTCAGTACCATCACTAGAAGAATCATCACAGGTAACTATATCTATTACTTCGTTAATATCTGGGCCATCACTTAAGCTAATTTCAAAAGGAGCTGTTTGATAACAATTTCCAGAAATAGCGTCTTCAATTCTAACATATATAACTTCAGGATTTGTACTGTTTGAATAATTTTGCGGGTTACCAATAGGGCCCGTGTTATTTTCTGCATCTATTTCACTCGTATGATAGCTAATCAAGTAATCTGCTGAAGGAAGGCCTCCTAAAGCATACTCGTTATTTAAGGTTAAATCAAATGTGTTTCCGGGAGAATTACAAATAATAAGGTCTTGAATATTTGAGATCTCAAGTGGGGATGGTATGAACTCGACAAAAACAGTATCTGAAACGACACAATCTTCATTATATATTATATCAGCTGTATAGTTTCCACCTTCTGTAACATTTAGGGTAGAGCTTATTTCATTAGGGATTACCTCCCCGTTAAAATACCAAACATGCAAAGCAGCAGGAAGCTGAGTATCAAGGATTGCTGTTTCACCATAACAAAGAGCATTTCCTGACTCAATTGTAATGTCGTCTCCAATACTACCTCCAACCTGAAAACTTCCAGCTTCTAAAAAAACCGCAGAATCATAATTAGTATCACCATCGTCAGCGATTACTAACTTGATTGTATATTGGTTGTATGGAATTACTTCGCTTTGTGCTACCATACTAACAGTATGTCCTCTGAAGTCTGTTGGACTTTGATTTTCAGGTAAACCGGTATCTCCATAATAAGCCCCAAAATAAGATTCATTTGAAGATGCGCAGCCTGAATTATAAGTATTATCTCTAACTGATAAAACAGAAATAGGGTCTGTAGTATTAGGAACAACAGCTAAATTAGTGGTAACTCCCGTATTAACATCTGTTAGTAAGAAAGCAAATGCATCTGTAAAAGTACATTGAAAAGTGCCATACTCTTCCGATGCGAATAAGAAATTAAAGCTAATATTTTCTGAATAAGGGGTGAAATCAAATTGAATATAAGTGGCATTGTTAGTGTCTCCAGCAATTAAGTCTGGGATGGCATTTTCAAGATCTATATCTCCAGGCCAATCAAAGCTTCCTTCTCCAATTGTTCCTTGTTCAGGACCTTCTGCTGACATGGCGTTGCCTGTTGATAAGACAATTCCTTCCGTAAAAGGGAAGTTTTCTCCATTACTCGAAAAGTATGCAATCCCATTGGTGGAGCCAAAATCAGAGCCAGTAGAAGTTTCAATATTAGATACGTCAGCGCATGGAGAATCAATCAAAACGTCTTCAACTAATTCAGTCATTGTAAAAGTAGTATCATCAACTTCAATATAATCACCCAAAACTTGAACTGTCAATGTGGTTTCATCTAAACATCCAAATGGATTGGTATCTGTTACTGTTAAAGTAACAGTAAATGTCCCTATTGTATTAAAAGTATGGTCTACTAGTGTACCGTTAGCAGGAGTTCCATCACCAAAGTCCCAATCATAGCTGGCTCCTGTGCCGTCAATTGAGAAATTTGCATTACCCTCAAAACTTACGTTGTCTCCTTGGTTTATTACCAGTACACCTGTAGGGCTAATCTCAGGCACAACATTTTCGATAAGTGCTTCAATATCTTGGCAAGGTGATTCACATAGTATATTAGCTTCGAAACCTGCCAAATTAACTCCACCATTTGTAACGAATCTTAACGTCAAACATCCTGAAGTATTAGATGCAGTGATGGTTCCTATGGTTTGTGTTCCAGAATATGTCCCAATTATTGGATCAGATGTTGTAGAACCATTGTATATCGTTAACTCATCAGCACCACCTCCTTGAGTTGTGAACGAAATAAACTCTAAGACAGTTGATGTTCCTCCTCCGTCTGGACATATTGTTAACGTAAAGTCTTCATTGCTAGAATAGTTACCCAAATTACCTCCAGAATCATATAAAACACCTTCACATTGATTAAAAGTTCCATTAGTCATGTTAATATTGGAACTAGATGATGTACAGTTGATGGTATCAGAAAGTATTTGGTTTTCGAGAACGTTTAAGTAGGCTTGAACATCAATTAATTGTTGTTCTGTGAACATGTACATACAAGCGTCATCAGTGTAATCCATGTAATTCATTGTTAGCGCCTTTTCTCCAACCTCACATCCGTCTATCGAACCTGGTGCTGGGCAGCTATAATTAGCAGAACTAATATTTGGAGTATCTGTAAATCCGTCATCAGTTGCACAGCTCCCTGAAAAGGTGTGCTCTAAACTGAAAAAATGTCCAAGCTCATGGGTTAAAGTCCGACCTAAATTGTAGGGAGCACTAGAAGTGTAACCCGCACAACCAGATCCCGACGAACCAATAGCAAAAGTATTTAAAACTACACAAGCCCCGGCAGCAATATTCCCCCCAAGTGGAGAATGTCCTAGCTCAGTTGCGCCTGCATCTTTAACAAGGATGTTTAAATATCCCGCCCAATTAGGGTCTCTCTCATTTGTGCCCTCTTCAAAACCATAGCCTATAGTTACAGCGCGTCCGCCTTCAACTAGGTCTGGATCAATAAAATTTCCAGAAACATCTGTAGGATGATTTTGAGTCGCTATACAAAATTGAACGTCGAGAAAACCTGACAATGTGTTTGGATAAAAATCACTATTTGCATTCCAGTTTGATATGTCGTCATTGACCCCTTGATAATCTGCATTAACACGGTCAATTTGATCTTGAGCTAACGCTTCTAAACAGGCTCTATCAGCTTCATCTGCTTCAGGAAAATGGACAGCTACAGGGATGAATAAAGTAGTCATTTGTCGGGAAGCGTTAAGTCGTACAGATAGTTTTTCTGCCTTAAATCTACGCTGGTTGGCGTTATATTCTTTGAGTCGAACTGGATCTTGTTTTAAAGACTCCATGTAAGCTTCCATTCCGCAAGTACGTCCCTGGGCGCTTAGAGTTGAGCCAAAACAGAATAATGCGAGAAATAAAAGTAAAAAATGTCTCAAAATAAAAAGCATAAGGATCAAATATAGAGATTTGTTTTGTTTAAAAATTATACTTCATTAAAAAAGAATTTAAAGTCCTAAACAGTTTCAAAAAATCAAAATCTTCTATTTTGTTTACTACCTTTACAAAAAATATGAAAAATGAAAAATTTTACTATATCTATTCACCAAACATCTAACCCAAAGATTATAAAATTTGAAGCAAATTCATTTTTAACAAAATATGAGAGTTTTGAATATTCTAATATTGATGAAGCAAAAAATTCCCCACTAGCACAGCAACTTTTTCATCTACCTTTTGTGAAAAAAGTCTATGTGTCGGGAAATTTTATTGCTATTGAGCGTTATGACATCGTAGAATGGATTGATGTACAAAAAGAAGTTGGTGAACAAATTGAAAATTACCTTAACGAAGGGGGTGTAGTTATATTAAACCAAGAGAAGAAAAACCCCGTAACCGTTTATGCGGAAAGTACACCTAATCCTGCCGTTCAGAAATTTGTAGCAAACAAAAAATTAGTGGCTCAAACATTTGAATTCACATCTATTGAAGAAGCCAAGCTATCTCCTTTTGCAACCGCCTTATTTCAGTTTCCATTTGTTAAAGCAGTGTTTATTGATAAAAATTACGTTTCTATAACAAAGTATGATATTGTCGAGTGGGAATCTATTACGCTTGAACTAAGAGAGTTTGTAAAATCTTTTGTCGAGGATGGGAAAGAAATTGTTTTAGCTATAGCTGCAGAAACTTTAAAAAAAACTACCACGCAATTAGACACTTCGTACGAGTCGCTTGATGATACTTCAAAAGAAATAATTAATATTTTAGAAGAGCACATTAAACCAGCTGTTGCCAGCGACGGAGGAAACATTCTATTTGAATCCTACGACTCAGCTACAAAAACAGTAAAAGTTATTTTGCAAGGAGCTTGTAGTGGTTGTCCGTCTTCTACTTTTACATTAAAAAGTGGGATTGAGGCTATGTTAAAAGAAATGTTAGCTGGAAGAGTGGAAATTGTAGAAGCTATTAACGGGTAGTTAGCTGAAAGAGCTTGAGTTATTAAAAAAGTTAGACACTTTTTCCCCTATTAAGCTACCTATTGCTACGCCCATTCCCCCCATACGGACTCCGCAGTAAACATGTTCAGAAAGCTGTTTAACAATAGGCTTTTTTTTAGAACCAATCCCCATGATACCAGACCAACGTTGCTCTATCTCATAGTTTGTATCTGGAAGTATCGTGTGTGTCAATAGTTTCTCAAGTGATTGTTGAATCTTTTTTGTCTGAGCTAACTCAGTAGTAGTTTCGCCTTCAATATCTAAGTTTCTTCCACCCCCTAAAAGAATACGGTTGTCTATATTTCTAAAATAATAATAACCGCAATCCAAATGGAATGTGCCTTTAATCTGTAAGTTTTTTAAAGGTTTAGTGATTAAAACCTGTGCTCTTGCTGGCTGTACATCCTCGTTTATTAATTGCTTAGCAAACCCATTTGTAGTGAAAATTAACTTTAAGGCTGAAAGCTCAAAATGGCTCGTTTGAATTGAAATTTTATCCGAATGCTCAAAATATCTTTCAACCTTTGTATTGTTAAAAATAATGACTCCTAATTCTTGAACTTTTTTTATTAGCGCTTGCATCATTTTTCCCGTATCAATTTGACCTTCAAATTGGTTTCGTATATATTGATTTTGAATTCTATGGAAATTAAAGTGATTAGAAATATTCGAAAATACATCACCCTTAAAAATAGGTTTCAATAGTGAGTTTATCTCTTTCATCTTTTGAGAACAAGTATCAAACGAAAGTTCATCATTTTCTAAAAATAATTCATAGCCTCCTAGCTGTTGGTAGCAAAGAGCATCATCTCCCAAGGTCCTTCTCAATAGGTTTAGTCCTTTATAACGTTGTTCAATAAGCTCCAATACCTCAGATTCAGTGTGTGATTCCAGGTCTTTTAAGATCTCGCTTAGACTACCAAAACAGGCAAAACCCGCATTTTTAGTGCTTGCCCCCTGCGGGAATAGTCCTTTTTCAAGAATTATTATTTTGGCATTGGGGTGTTTTATTTTGAGATGAAGTGCGGTATTCAATCCAACGATTCCACTTCCAACAACTACATAATCAACATTATTTAACCAGGTCTTTTGTTCCCAATAGGATAAATTCATAGTTAAAACTACAATTTTTTTAACGCAAATGATAAGGAGTTGGACATAAAAAAACTCCGAATTTTAATTCGGAGTTTTTTATTTAAGCTTTATTGATGGGCTTCATTTCAAAATCTTCCATAAATTTAGTCGTATAATTTCCAGTAATATATTCTGGATGATCCATTAACTGACGGTGAAATGGAATTGTAGTTTTAATACCCTCAATTACAAACTCATCTAGAGCACGCTTCATTTTGTGAATCGCTTCCTCTCTTGTTTGAGCTGTTGTTACCAATTTCGCGATCATTGAATCATAATTGGGTGGAATAGTGTAACCTGCATAAACATGCGTATCTAGTCTGACTCCATGACCCCCAGGTGAATGTAAAGTTGTTATTTTTCCAGGTGATGGTCTAAAGTCATTAAACGGATCTTCTGCATTAATTCGACATTCGATAGAATGCATACTTGGAAGGTAGTTTTTCCCCAAGATCGCAACCCCGGCTGCCACTAATATTTGCTCACGAATAAGGTCAAAATTAATAACTTGTTCTGTTATAGGGTGCTCAACTTGAATACGAGTGTTCATTTCCATGAAATAAAAATTCCGGTGTTTATCAACCAAAAATTCAACAGTCCCTGCTCCTTCATATTTAATGAATTCTGATGCCTTAACCGCTGCTTCACCCATTTTTTTTCGTAATGCTGTTGTCATGAAAGGAGATGGTACTTCTTCTGTTAATTTTTGGTGACGGCGTTGAATTGAACAATCTCTTTCTGACAAATGACAAGCATTTCCTTTAGAATCTCCTATGATTTGAATTTCAATATGACGTGGTTCTTCAATGAGTTTTTCCATGTACATATCGTCATTTCCAAAAGCTGCTTTAGATTCTTGACGTGCAGAATCCCATGCATCCTTTAGATCTTCTTTTTTCCATACGGCGCGCATTCCTTTTCCTCCACCTCCAGCAGAAGCCTTCAGCATTACGGGATATCCGGTTTCCTTAGCGATTTCCTTACATTCTGCAAAAGTTTCAATAACCCCTTCACTTCCAGGAACACAAGGGACCCCCGCTAATTTCATCGTTGCTTTTGCATTAGCCTTGTCTCCCATTCGATCAATCATATCAGGAGAAGCTCCAATGAATTTGATACCATGTTCTTCACATATTTTTGAAAAGCGCGCATTTTCAGATAAAAAGCCATAACCAGGATGAATCGCATCTGCGTTAGTAATTTCTGCTGCAGCAATAATATTAGATATTTTCAAATAGGATTCACTGCTGGCTGCTGGGCCAATACAAACAGCTTCATCTGCAAATTTAACATGAAGACTTTCAGAATCTGCTGTTGAATAAACAGCAACTGTTTGAATACCCATTTCTTTACACGTTCTTATAACTCTTAGGGCTATTTCACCACGATTGGCTACTAGTATTTTTTTAAACATAACTTTTAAGATTTTAAAATGTCAAATTCCAAATTCCACAAATAGGATTTGTTTTTGGAATTTTAAAATGTGGTTATGATGGATCTACTAAAAATAATGGTTGATCAAATTCTACTGGAGATGAATCATCTACAAGAATTTTGACAATCGTTCCAGTGATTTCAGATTCAATTTCATTAAATAATTTCATCGCCTCAATAACACAAAGAACATCCCCATCAGAAATTGACTGACCGACTTCTACAAACAAAGGTTTGTCAGGTGAAGGTCTTCTATAAAATGTTCCAATTATAGGAGATTTAACCGTTATGTATTTTGAGTCCTCTGCAGGTGGTTCTGAAACACTAGCTTCCTGAACTTGCGGCACCTCTGTGGGAGCTGTAGGTAGTGGCGAGTGAGCAACAGGGGCAGTTACTAATTGCTGAACAGTAGTATTGCCTGTTGGGCCTGTTTTGATAGTGATTTTAAAATCATCTGTTTCTAATTTCACTTCACTTGTGCCTGACTTGGCTACAAATTTAATTAAATTTTGAATTTCTTTTAAATCCATAATTGTAGTTTTTAGTGTTTAGTTAGTTTTGATATTAAGAGTTGTAGGCCCATTTTAGATAAACAGAACCCCAATTAAATCCACCACCGAAGGCAGCAAATATTAAATTATCTCCTTTTTTAAATTTAGATTCGTAATCACTTAATAATAATGGTAAGGTTCCAGATGTAGTATTCCCATATTTTTCAATATTCATTAATACTTTTTTATGATCCAAATTAATCCTATTTGCTGTAGCGTCTACAATACGTTTATTCGCTTGATGAGCTACCAACCAATCTACCTTGTCGTTATCTAAGTTGTTTCGGTCTAATATTTTCTCTGTAGCATTTGCCATGTTAAAAACAGCATTTTTAAATACTGTCTTCCCATCTTGATATATAAAATGGGTTTTTTCATTAAGGGATTCTATTGTAATTGGATTGGATGAGCCTCCATGGGTACCTCGCAAGAACTCTCTTCCAGTACCGTCACTTCTTAAATACTCGTCTTGAATTCCAAGACCTTCTTTGTTAGCTTCAAAAAGAACAGCACCAGCACCATCTCCAAATATTATACATGTAGCTCTGTCGTCATAATTAATCATAGATGAATTTTTGTCAGCTCCAATTAAAAGAACTTTTTTATAAATCCTAGATTCAATATAACGAGCTGCAATTGACATTCCAAACAAAAAGCTAGAACAGGCTGCATCGATATCAAACGCAAACGCATTTATTGCTCCAATTTCTGATGCAGTATATGCTGAGGTTGAAGCAGCCTTCATATCAGGAGTTGCCGTAGCAACAACTACTAGATCTATTGTCTTAGGGTCTATGTTGTTTTTCTTAATTAGACGTTTCGCGGCTTGTATAGCCATGAAAGAAGTACCTTTATTAACACCCTTCAAGATTCGACGTTCTTTAATCCCTGTTCTTGATGTAATCCAGTCGTCGTTGGTATCAACCATTGTCTCCAGTATTTGGTTGGTTAATATGTAGTCTGGCACATAGCCTCCGACAGCAGTTATTGCAGCTGAAATGTTGGTCATATAAAATTTTTAAAATTTGTAATTTGTATCAATAATGATCAAAAACAATCAAAAAACGTGTCAAAAATACTCATTTTTGGTTAAAACAAGCCATTAAGTTGTTTTTTTTAGAATAGGTATAATTGACACTTAGAACAAAAAAAAACGCTCTTAGAGAGCGTTTTTTTTAATTTTTTAGTACAATATGCTATGCAGCATCTTCTTCGGCTACAGTAGTGTCTACTAAGACTTGACCTCTATAATATAATTTACCTTCATGCCAGTGAGCTCTGTGGTATAAGTGTGCTTCACCTGTTGTTGGGCATGTAGCAATTTGGGGGGTAGTAGCCTTGTAATGGGTACGTCTTTTATCTCTTCTGGTTCTGGAGATTTTTCTTTTAGGATGTGCCATTTTCTATATTATTTATCCGTTATTAATTTTTTTAATTTCTCCCAGCGAGGATCTGTATCTTCTGTAGGAGTGTTATTGTCTATGCATTTTGGGCTTAAATCTTCTAATTTTTTTAAAATATCTGAGCCTAATGTTCCATCTTCAACTCCAGGGTGAACCCTTTTTAGAGGAAGTGAAAGTACAATTAATTCATAAATATAATGTGCAACATTAATTTCATATTCACCATGAGGTAAAATTAAAATTTCATCATTTTCGTCGTTATACTCGTTCCCAAAATTTACAACTAAGTCAAAACAAGCGCATAGTTTTTCGTCGTAGTTTTCATTGGTTAGATCACAGTTTACATTTACTAAACCATTAGCCTGAAAATTTAACTCTAAAAATGTTGACTTTTTAACTAAGTTAATATCAACTATAACATTAACATTATTAAAATCATCATACTCAAAATACTCAAAGAACTTGTAATCTATCTCAAATTTATAATTATGCTTACCTAGTTTTAGCCCTACAAATTGTATGTCAAATGCTTTGAGTGGCTTCATTATTTCGCATATTTAAGCTTGCAAATATATAAAATTTTATTTAGGCTTAGTACAAAGCGGCTTATTTTTTATTATATGCTTTTTTAGGCTGTTTTGTTAAAGGATTTGATGTTAATTTTTGATTCATCTGTCGGTTTCTAAAAATAGAAATAGCAGAAAAAATAGCTTCTTTAAATGATGAGATATCAGCTACTCCCTTTCCAGCAATTTCATAAGCAGTTCCATGATCAGGTGAGGTTCTTACTTTACTTAGCCCTGCTGTAAAATTGACCCCACTACCAAAGGCTAGGGTTTTAAATGGAATTAAGCCTTGATCGTGATAGGTTGCTAAAATAGCATCAAAGTTTTTGTAGTTTTTTGAGCCAAAAAAACTATCAGCCGAGTAAGGCCCGTAAACGACTTTACCTCTATTTTTTATAGCTTGTAAAGTAGGCCTAAGAACCTCATCGTCTTCGTTGCCTATGACTCCATTGTCTCCAGTATGAGGATTAAGTCCTAAAACAGCAATCTTAGGTAGTCGTATGTTAAAGTCTTGAACTAATGAATTATAAATAATTGAAATTTTATTTTCAATTGATTCCGGGGTAATCTGTTTGGAGACTTCACTTACTGGTACGTGATCAGTCAAAAGCCCTACTTTAAGGTTGTCAGAAACCATAAACATCAGGCTATCACCTTCAAGCTGTTGTGCTAGATAATCAGTATGTCCTGGAAATTTAAAATCCTCTGATTGTATATTATGTTTATTAATTGGTGCGGTTACTAAAACATCAATTTGGTCGTCTTTGAGGTCCTTAACTGCTGCCTGAAGCGATTTAATTGCATAAGATCCAATTATTAAGTCTTCTTCTCCAAAGTTAATTTTAACGTCATCTTTCCATACTGTTATGACATTTACTTTGGACTCAACGGCTTTTTCTGCAGTTTGAATACTATTGAAGTCTATCGAACTTTCAAAGTGTTTTTTAAAAAAGGAAAGAGTTTTTACAGAGGCATAAATTACAGGGGTACAAAATTCAAGCATTCGGCTATCTTCAAAAGTCTTGATCACTAATTCCCCTCCAATTCCGTTTAAGTCTCCTATAGAAATCCCTAATTTTATTTTTTCTTCTTTTTCCATAAAAAGTGCCGTGTTGTTTGTAATTTTGATTTTACAAATTTAACGAATTAAAAGCATGTTTACGGGAATTATTGAAGATTTAGGGATTGTAAAAGATTTAGTAAAGGAGAATGATAACTTACACTTAACAATTCAAAGTGTACTTGCATCTGAGTTAAAAGTAGACCAGAGTGTGTCTCACAACGGAGTATGTCTGACTGTTGTAGCGCTAACAGATGCTCACTATACCGTGACCGCAATCAAAGAAACTTTAGAAAAAACTAATATTGGCGCCTTAAAAATTGGAGCAACCATAAACTTAGAGCGTGGCCTAAAGCTTGGAGCACGGCTGGATGGCCATATGGTTCAGGGACATGTAGATCAAATTGGCAACTGCACAGCAGTTGAAGCCGAAAACGGAAGTTGGATATACTCTTTTAAGTATGATGCGTCCATTGGCAATCTTACCATTGAAAAGGGGTCTATTACTGTTAATGGTGTAAGCCTAACGGTTGTAAATTCTAAAGAAGACGGATTTAGTGTAGCTATTATTCCTTATACATACGAGCACACAAACTTTAATAGCTTCGAAGTGGGTACTACAGTAAATCTTGAATTTGATGTGATTGGAAAATATGTAGCCCGTCTTCACGCAAATCGCTAAGCTATTTACTAAGTTTATGATTTTGAATTTTTAGCAATTCCTTAATATCCGAAAGTAATTGAACGTCTGCTGGGGTCGCAACTGTCATATCTTTGACGTTATCTGCTTTTGTTTTTAGCTTATTAACAAATTTGACTACTATAAATATGGTAAAGCCAACAATTAGAAAATCTAAAATAGTTTCTGCAAACAATCCGTAATCAATAGACACTTGACTGGTTGTTTCTGATTGAGTTCTTAAGATGAGTTTTTTTTCTTGAAAATTAATCCCGTCGGACATTAAAGACAATGGAGGTAAAATAATATTTTTTACTAACACATTAATAACGGAATTAAAGGAAGCGCCTATAATAATTCCAATAGCCATGTCAAGCATATTACCTTTGACAGCAAAGTCTTTAAATTCTTTTATTAGTTTCACTTTTTTATTTTTTATGGGTTAATTACTATTCAAAATTAAAAAACCCCAACCAATAATGGCTAGGGTTTTTTAAAAAAAGTTTAAAACAGTCTTTTTATTAAGTTATGTGTTATCGTTTAATGGTTTTCTTAAATTGACTCCAGCTCATTACTTTACCGTCAACAATGTGGTAATACTCATAAATAATTTCTGAATCAATTTCTGATTCTGGATTGGTGTTCTTTGAGGTAAATTGAGCATTTACCCAATCCCCTGAGTCTATTGATGTAGCGTCATCCTCATCATCAGTAAGAGCTAATGCAAAGGCATAATCTGTAGTCCATTCGTATTTATTCCCTTCAGCTAAAGACTTGGCTACTTGAGCTTTAATTTTATCTACAAACTCTTGAGGGCCTGTAGCGATAAACCCGTCATCAAAACTAAATGAAGCTTCATCAGCAATCAATGCCTTCATAGTATCATAATCTAGTTTTGCCCAAGCATCATCTAGATCTTTAAAGACTTTCACGGCCTCTGATGAACCCATTTTTACTTGAAAATCAGTGTCTGTCAAAAAACCGTTAGTTGGAGCTTCACAAGGCGAAATTTCTTTACAAGAAGTGAAAATAAATGTGCAAATTAATGCCATAATTAAAGTTGTATTTTTCATATTTTTATTAAAATGGTTATTATCAAATTTACAATTATTAATTGTATTCAAACCAAAGAATACAGGTCTATTAATTAAGATATAAATTAGGTTTATATTAATTTTTTAATATTTAATTCTTACATTTAAAATTATTTTAAATAAAATCTTATGGATAAAGCGTCAATTTTAGCCCAGCTTATCGTTTCGATCTCAGTTATTAGTGTCTGGGTTTTCCGTTACGACAACATCGTTTTAGAATTTAAACAGTATGGAATTTCTAATTTGTTAAGAAACATTGTTGGAGCCTCTAAGATTTCCTTAGCTACTATTTTAATTTTTGGAATTTGGTATGCAGAAGTTCTTGTGATTTCTTCTCTATTAATGGCTTTTTTAATGATTTGTGCACAATTTTACCACATCAAAGTAAAAAATCCATTGCTAAAATATGTTCCTTCTTTTGTTCTTTTGGTACTGTCGTTATTTATAGCAGCCGTAAACTATGGTTTAGTTTAACAAATGGATCTAAACACAGTACTGTTAGTTTTTTCTGCTATTTCTTTTATCTTTTATGGAATTACCTCTTTTTTTTCGAAAAGAATGGTTTCAGAATATGCCCGTTGGGGGTATAGCAATTATCGAATCTTATTAGGTTTTACACAGCTTATGGGAGGAACTGGGCTACTTATTGGAATCAATAATAGTGTTATGCTTTCTTTAGTATCATTCCTATTAACTTTTATGATGATTACTGCAGTTTTTGTTAGAATAAAAATAAAAGATTCACTGATAAATATGTTTCCAGCTATATTTTATAGCGCATTAAATTTTATCATATTCTATAACTCGATTGCCTAAAACTAATTTGTTTTAAAAAGCCTCTTTACATACTAACATATAAACCCAAAGAATGATACATAGACTTACAAATATTGAAAAGTAAAGCACAATTTGGTTGGCGTCCATAAATAGGTTGTTTAGTTATACATTCGAAAAATAGTAAAATTTTAGTGAAAATGCCAAAAAAAACAACTGTATATTTACTAAAAGTAAATTGCTAGTGGTAATGTTTCCTTACTAAATTTATTGATTTTAAATATAAAGACATTAATTAATCCAATAAGAATTTTGTAATTCCTTTTTTAATGGGGATGTAGCTCAGTTGGCTAGAGCGCTTGACTGGCAGTCAAGAGGTCGTCGGTTCGAATCCGATCTTCTCCACAAGTAACGCCCTTCTTAATTGAGGGCTTTTTTTTATGGTAGTTATTCATCTCAAATATACTAAAAAAGGGGTTTACTGCCTCATTACTGCCAGTTATATGACAGTTAAAAAGTCAAAAAAGTCACCCCAAAAGTTTTATAAACCTAAGTCCCCTATCTAAATAAATCACTTTCCTTTTAGGGGTAGTCTTCGTCAAATAGGGTATTACCCACAACCTTAGTACATCTAACTATTTGAAATAATTCACGTAATGCCTTTGTACAGCTTAAAAAGGCTCTAATAACCTGTAAATAAGTTAGTTATGCTATGTGTTATGACTATGTTTTGTTTAGGGTTATAAAACTTCGTGCAGGGGTTAACCTTTATCTCTTGATGTAAGATGTTTTTTATTCATTCTTTGTCAAAATTATCAATAATACCAATGGTATTATTTTGAGTAAGATGCATAATTAAATTAAACGTTTGTGTTTGTTATGCTCGTTTTTTTCAATTCTATTTAGATATATATAAACTACTATATATATATATATTATTACTCTATATATTTACTTTAAAATGAACATAATGAACATAATAAATATAATATATTGAAAATCAGATAATTAGTTTGTGTTCGTTTTTTTTTAAATGAACATAATTATGTTGGTTTTGAACATAAGTCAATAAAAAAAAGGAAGCTCGATTCACGAACCTCTTAAGTAGGTTAAACTTACATTTACTATATTTGGGTATGAAAAAACTATTCTTACTCTCCGCTTTATTAATCTTCGCTTGTTCAAGTGATTTATTTGCTCAAG
>JABAZD010000005.1 GCA_018608705.1 Flavobacteriaceae bacterium
GTACTTATAAAACCGTATTACCTTCTTAAATGATGGTCTTACGGTTTCTTTTTTGATAACCATTTTATTAAAAAAATTATCAATATTGCTTTATTTATGGTGGATTACACTTGAAAACAAAAGAACCTAAAAAATTTGTTTAGTATATTTATAAAAACTAAAACCCATGAAAAAAACTCTAATTGCGATCCTAGTAATTGTAAATGGATTAGCAGCCCAAGAATCAATACAACAAGACATCATAAAAATTGAAGAAAAACTCATTGAGTGGCGTCGTGATTTTCATAAAAATCCTGAACTATCAAATCGAGAATATAAAACAGCTAAAAAAATTGCTAAACACTTAAAAGAGATTGGCCTAAAAGTAGAAACTAATATTGCCAAAACTGGTGTTGTTGCAATTTTAGAGGGTAATCAGCCAGGAAAGGTAATTGCAATTAGAGCAGACATAGACGGTCTTCCTGTTACTGAACGTAACGACTTGGATTTTAAATCTGAAGTAAAAACAACCTTTTTAAACACAGAAACAGGCGTTATGCATGCCTGTGGTCATGACACTCACATCGCTATTTTAATGGCCACAGCAGAAGTGTTATCAAAACACAAAGACAAAATAAAAGGGCGCATTAAATTTATCTTTCAGCCGGCGGAAGAAGGCCCACCTCCAGGTGAAGAAGGTGGTGCAAAACTCATGATCAAAGAAGGTGTTCTAGAAAACCCAAAAGTAGAGGCTATATTTGGACTACACATCAACTCACAAACTCCCGTAGGAACTATTAAATATAAAACAGGAGGGATTATGGCGTCTGTAGAGCGTTTTGTTATTAATGTAAAAGGAAAGCAAACCCATGGCTCCCAACCCTGGTCTGGAGTAGATCCAATTTTAATTTCTGCAAAGATTATTGACGGGCTTCAAACCATTATTAGTCGAGAAGCTGAACTTACCAACGAGGCGGCTGTAATTACCGTTGGTAAAATCACTTCTGGGACACGATTTAATATCATTCCTGAATCTTCTGAAATGATTGGAACCGTTAGAACATTAGATCCTAGAATGCGAAAAATGATTGAAAAACGAATGAAAGAAATGGTTGAAGGGATTGCTGAAGCCTACGGAGGTGAAGCTTCAATTATATTTCAAAATAATACCTCTATAACTTACAATGATGAAGCTCTAACATCACAAATACTACCTTCACTACAAACGGCCGCTGGAAAAAGCAATGTTGTTATAATGAAAGCAACTACAGGCGGTGAGGATTTTTCTTATTTTCAGGAAAAGGTTCCTGGTGTGTATTTCTTCCTTGGAGGTATGTCACCTGGGAATAAAGAATCTTTTCCCCACCATACCCCTGACTTTATCATTGATGAAAGCGGGCTACTATTAGGAGTTAAGGCGTTTACACAAATAGCTTTGGATTACCTAAACTAACCAAATTTCTTAACAAAATATTTATTTAAAAAAGCCTTTTCATATTGAAAAGGCTTTTTTAATAGTACTATTAGCTACGAATTAGTTGACTATCAACTTTTTTGTAGATGTATTTATTCCTTGCGTCATTCTTACAAAATACATTCCGGGATTTAAAACAGAAATATTAAGTTGTGACTGAACACTTTCAGATCGTAATACTTCCTTCCCTAATATATCGTAAATAGATACTTGTAAAACAGCATCTGATAAAGAAGAGAAATTAACTACACTTTTTGCCGGATTAGGATACAATTTTACAGAGTTTATAGCATAATAATTAAGTCCTGCAGTTTGATTTCCAAATGAGATTTCATCAAAATAAGTAATATGATCTTGAAAACGTGAATCATCAAAATCGGGAATAATAACAAATCTATCAAAAGTGTTTCCAATTTCAGAACTAAAATCAAATGTTAGTAACTCCCAATTTCCATTACTAAGGGTGTTTGAAATTTTAATTTCCTTAAAAATAACTCCACCACTACCGTCAGGATTTGGCCCTTCGAATTTTAAGCCGACATCTGATAATTTAGATTTACGAACCATAATAGTAACTGTACTATTTGCTTCAGTAAAAGTAAAAGTCCCAATATTATCTGTAAAAGTTAGAGCCCAAGGATCTCCAGCTGTTGTAGAGATAAACTTAGCTACAGTTGATGAGGAATTAATACCACTGTTACTTGGATTAGAAACCATTTCAAGCACAGGATCTGAGTAATTATTGTCAGTAGTCCATACCCAATTAGCTCCGTAGCCTGTAGATTCAAAGTCGATATCCTCAAGGTTATAATCTTCAAGAGTTTCATTTACATTGAATGAAATCTGATCAAAAAATATAGTTCTATCGTCAGATCTTTCAATAAAATCTGGAATAACAACCATTCTGTCATATGTGTTACCAACTGAAGTTCCAAAGTTAAAAGTCAGTTCTTCCCAATCACCATTAGTTACAGAATTAGCCACTTCGACAATTGTAGAAAATGCTGGATTTGTAGAATCTTCAAATTTTAAAGCAACAACACTTGAAAATGTTTTTAAAACCATAATTTTAACAATACTATTACTTGAGCTAAAAGTAAAAGGGCCCATGTCATCTGTGTAAGTTAATGCATAAGATTGTCCATTAGCAGTCGCTGTGAATTTTGCTACAGTTTCGCTTGTGTTGGCTGATGTTGTGTTAGGGTTAGCCAAAAATTCTAAAGGAGGATTAGACCCATTCTGATCCATAACCCAATTCCAATCAGCTCCGAGACCTGAAGCTTCAAAGTCTACATTAGTCTGAGAAAAGGACAAAGAAAATATTAAAAATGTTAACAAAAAAGGAGTATTTTTCATGTCATAAAATTATTTGTTTGAATTATACAAATTTAATTGGTATCACTACTCTATCCAATTAAACATACACTACAAAAAACATACATTGATAATTAAAATCAATAATTGCTGTTATATTAATCATTTAATAGGGTTAAAATTGGTAAAATAATAAACGCAAACGATATCGATGTAATTCTAAAGCATTAAAATATAGTAATTGTAGTGCTCATGTATAGTTAATTAATTGGAATTTCAAGTACTCTTTATAAAACAAAAACTAAACCCTTGTAATAAGACTTAATTTTATAAATTTACCAATCAACTAAAAAATAAATCTATCATGAGTAAATCCTATTATGACCCTTCTGATTTAAGAAAATTTGGAAATATAGCAGACTGGAATGAAGAACTAGGTAAAAAGTTTTTTGACTATTACGGAAAAGTATTTGAAGAAGGAGCTTTAACTGCAAGAGAAAAATCTCTAATTGCCTTGGCCGTTTCTCATGTTGTGAAGTGTCCATACTGTATTGATGCCTACACACAGGATGGTTTAAAACGTGGAATAACTAAGGAAGAAATGATTGAAGCTGTACATGCTGGTGCGGCAATAGAAAGTGGTGCGACTCTAGTTCACGGAGTACAAATGATGAATAAATATAATAAATTATCAATGTAGCCAATGCTAATAAAATCCCTAAAAAAACGCGAAAATGAACTTGCTAATGCTAGAAAACAATTAAAAATTCTTTCAGAAGGTATTTTTGAAACTGGTGAGCTTCCAATGTTTAGCGCTCAGCTTGAGGCTGTAAACAAATCTGTATTGAAACCTAAAACATTAGAAATTCTACAAATTAATGTTGGATACATGTGCAACCAGGTTTGCGAACACTGTCATGTAGATGCGGGTCCCGATAGAAAGGAAATTATGACACGTGAAACAATGCAACAATGTTTGGATGTCATAAAAAAAACAGGAGCACATACCCTAGACCTCACAGGGGGAGCTCCGGAAATGAATCCTGACTTTAGATGGTTTGTTGTAGAGGCTACCAAAATTGGAGTGAAAGACTTTATTGTTCGTTCTAATTTGACTATTATCACAGCCAATAAAAAATACTATGATTTACCAGAGTTTTTTAAAAAACATAATATTCACGTAATCTCCTCAATGCCGCACTGGACTAAAGGAAAAACAGATAAACAAAGAGGCAATGGCGTATTTAACGCCTCCATAAAAGCACTAAAAATGCTAAACGATGTCGGCTATGGGATGCCTGGTTCTAAATTAAAACTAGACTTAGTTTATAATCCTTCCGGTGCTTTTTTACCAGGTGATCAAGCTGCTTTAGAGTCTGATTTTAAAAAAGGATTGTTGTCTGACTTTGATATTCAATTTCATCAGTTATTTTCGATTACAAACTTACCGATAAGCCGATTTTTAGACTATCTTATAGCCTCAGATAATTATAATGACTACATGTACAATCTTGTGGAAGCCTTTAATCCTGCAGCAGTAGAAAATGTGATGTGCACAAATACACTTTCTGTGAGTTGGGATGGATGGCTATATGATTGTGATTTTAATCAAATGTTAGAGCTAAAAGTAAAAAGCTCTGTGCAACACATCAGTCAATTTAACAAAGAAGCTTTATCCAATCGAACTATTTGCATCTCGCAACATTGCTACGGCTGTACTGCTGGCGCTGGAAGTAGTTGTCAAGGAACAGTTACATAAATAAATGAGAAAACTAATTATAATATGGATATCTATAATAAGTAGTAGTGTTTTCTCTCAAACTACTATTGAGAGTATCTTGAACAAATACAATGATAAATCGGTTCCTTATATCCATACAGAGAGCTTAAAAAATAGGGCGAGGGAGGCATTGATTTTAGATTCAAGAGAAAAAAAAGAATTTGAAGTAAGTCATTTAAGAAATGCACAATACATTGGATTTGAAGAATTTGATAACTTAGTTTTGGAAAAACTTTCATCAGATTTATCAGCAGATAAAAACAGGCTAATTGTTGTTTATTGCTCAATTGGAGTTCGCTCTGAAATCATAGGGAAAAAACTAATGAAACACGGTTTTACAAATGTATATAACTTATATGGAGGACTCTTTGAATGGGTTAATAAAGGAGGTAGCGTATTTCATAAAGGAATTCAAACACAGAAAGTACATGCGTATTCAAAAAAATGGAGCCGCTACCTAACTAAAGGTATTAAAATCTATGAATAACAATCTAATCATTGTTTTTGTTAGAACACCAGAACTTGGAAAAGTTAAAACGCGGCTTGCAAAAGCCATTGGAGACCAGGCTGCATTAACTATTTACAAACTTCTACTGAAACACACATCAACGGTACTGCATGAATTGAGCTTTGATAAGGTCGTTTATTACTCCGAAAAGATAGAGAATAATGACTTTTGGAAGGCTAGCCTCTTTGAAAAAAAGCTTCAGAAAGGAGCAGATTTAGGGGAGCGAATGCAGCAGGCTTTTGAAACGGCGTTTGATAGAGGATATAAAAAAGTATTAATTATTGGGAGTGATTTATTTGAACTTACCTCAACACTCATAATATCCGCCCTAGAAGCGCTTGAAACGTATGATATTTCCATAGGACCCTCCTTGGACGGCGGCTATTATTTACTAGGAATGAAAGAACTTCACCCAGCCGTATTTAAAAATAAAAAATGGGGGACAGATTCAGTGTTAGAAAATACTCTTCAGGACTTAAAACAACAAAACGTTAAACTTTTGGAAGCCTTAAACGACATTGATACATTTGAAGATTTACAACAACATCCCGAATTATTAAATAAGATCTAAGATTATGATGCATCTCATTGAAGAAACAACCGACTATCTAAAAGAAAAAGGATTTGATAACCCTGAAATAGGAATCATTCTAGGTACTGGTTTAGGCCAGCTTATTGACCATATCGAAATTATTAAAGAAGTAAGTTATAATCACATTCCTAATTTCCCTACAGCCACTGTTGAGTTCCATAAAGGCAAACTCGTATATGGAACATTAGAAGGAAAAAAAGTCATCGTCATGCAGGGACGTTTTCATATCTATGAAGGCTACTCACTACAAGATGTTACCTATCCCGTACGTATTATGAAACAATTAGGCATTTCAACTTTACTAGTTTCAAATGCTTCAGGGGCTTTAAACCTTAATTATAAAAAAGGGGATTTATTGCTGATTGATGACCACATTAACTTGCAAGGCGGATCTCCTTTAGCTTTTAAAGGGGTTGAACTTTTAGGGGAACGCTTTGTAGATATGAGTGCTCCTTACAATCAAAAATTAAATACCTTGTTTGAGAATATTGCAAAAAAACACCACATTAAACTCCACAAAGGGGTTTATGTCAGTGTGGTAGGTCCTCAATTAGAAACACGTGCAGAATATAAAATGCTAAAACAAATAGGTGCTGATGCCGTTGGGATGAGTACTGTACCAGAAATAATAGTTGCTAACCACCTTAAATTAAAAGTAGCAGCAGTGTCTGTTCTAACCGATGAATGTGACCCTGAAAACCTGAAGGAAGTCGACATCTCCGAAATTATAGAGATCGCTTCAAAAGCAGAACCCAAAATGATTACATTATTTAAAGAACTAATAAAATCCTTATAAATGAGTTACCTTGACATAACCCATGACGTTTATAAACAAGCCGCACTTAGCCCGGACATTGGCCTTTGCTGTACCACCAATCCAATATGGGAACTCCCCGGTTTAAAAATTCCAAGAATCATGCAAGAAATGAATTATGGTTGCGGTAGCACTGTGCATGCGCGAGACCTAACTAATAATCCTAAAATCTTATATGTTGGCGTTGGAGGAGGAATGGAGTTATTGCAGTTCGCTTATTTTAGTCGTCAAAAAAATGGTGTCATTGGAGTCGATGTCGTAGATGAAATGCTGAGAGCATCGAAGAAAAACTTCTCAGAAGCGGAAAAGCTAAACCCTTGGTTTAACAAAGAGTTTATAAATCTAAAAAAAGGAGACGCCCTTAACTTACCTGTAGAAGATAACAGTATTGATGTGGCAGCACAAAATTGTCTATTTAATATTTTTAGAGTAGAAGAGCTAAAAAAAGCGATTTCAGAAATGTATCGTGTGCTTAAACCTCACGGTAGATTAGTAATGAGTGACCCTACATGTGAGCAACCGATAAATCAATCCTTAAGAAAAGATGATCGCCTTCGTGCCCTGTGCTTAAGTGGTAGTATTCCTATTGACGAATATGTGAAAATGCTAACTGACGCTGGATTTGGAACGATTGAAATTAGAGCTAGAAAGCCGTATAGAATTTTGGATCCGCTGCATTATAGCACTAAAGAACTAATCTATATTGAATCTATAGAAGTCGCTGCAATCAAAGACACTATGCCTTCGGATGGACCTTGTGTATTTACAGGAAAGACAGCTATTTTTTATGGCAAAGACGATTATTTTGATGACAAAGCAGGGCATGTATTATTAAAAAATCAACCTCTGGCTATTTGCGACAAAACAGCGGCTTCCTTAACCAATTTAAACCGAAATGATATTTACCTAAGCAGATCCACATTCCATTATGATGGTGGAGGCTGCTGTTAAACTCTAAAAATGATTCGTTTTTTTACACTAAGCTTAATAATAAACTTCTGGGCTGTGAATGCACAGCCTTTGGATTATAGCCTATGGACTGAGATTCTTCAAAAATATGTTTCAGACAATGGGGCAGTCAACTATAAATACTTAAAAAATAATAAATCTGCTTTTGAAAGCTATTTGAAGTTGTTAAGTGCCAGCGCCCCTAACGAGGATTGTAGTGTAGATATAAAAAAAGCTTATTGGATTAATGTCTACAATGCCTTTACCGTTCAACTTATTATTGAAAACTACCCTCTTAAAAGTATCAAAGATTTGAGGCGACCATGGGACCAATCTTTTATTGAAATTGGTGGGGAAAAAATAACACTCAATACTATTGAGCATAAAATACTTAGACCAATGGGTGACCCAAGAATCCACTTTGCAATTGTATGCGCATCACAATCTTGCCCAAAACTTTTAAATCATGCGTATGAACCAAGTACTTTAGAAGATCAACTAAAAAACGTCACAACAGTTTTTATTAATGACCCGTTAAAAAATAACATTAATAAGTCTTCAGTTAAAATATCTAAAATCTTTAAATGGTTTAAAACTGATTTCCCAAAAAGAGAAGCGTTTATTGCCTTTTTGAACAGCTACAGTAATATCAAAATACTAGCACAAGCAGACGTCGATTATCTTAATTATAACTGGGGCCTTAATGAGTAATATCTCCGTAATAATTCCTGTTTATAATGAGGCGAATACCATTTATTCATTTTTATTGTATTTACATAAAATGAATTCTAATAACATCATGGAGTTTTTAGTGATTGATGGCGGAAGTACGGACGGAACTCAAAAAATTATTTCAGAATTTTCAAAAAAAAATGAAAAATTTAAAAGAATAGATAGTAAAAAAGGACGTGCAATTCAAATGAATATAGGTGCCACTAAATCATCAGGGCATATTCTATATTTTTTGCATGCAGACTCCTTACCTCCTGAAAAATATGATAAATATATAATTGAGGCTATAGATCATGGCTCCGGATCAGGCTGCTTTAGAATGAAATTCGATAGTGCTCACTGGATATTAAAAATTGCAGGATGGCTTACTCAGTTAAACTGGAAATCATGTCGTGGGGGCGATCAAAGTTTGTTTGTAGATAAAGATCTATTTTTTGAAGTTGGAGGGTATAATGAAAAACTTTTAATTTATGAAGACAATGACCTTATTTACAAACTCTATAAATATTCAAAATTTAAAGTAATTCAGCAATGGCTAAAGACTTCAGCTAGGCGCTACCATTCAAATGGAATTTTTAGGCTGCAGATCCATTTCGGTATAATTCACTTAAAAAAATATTTTGGGGCTACATCAAAAAGTTTAGAGAGTTATTATTCAAAACATATTAAGTAACTTTGACAATCATTTAATTTTAAAAAAATGTCAGTAAAAAAACCCCCAAGCCTTTTAAAGTGGAGTCTAAAATACTCCATAACAGCTGCATTTGCTAGCATAATTTGTTGTGTTGCTCCAGCGGTTCTGTTTATGTTCGGGCTCATGGGTGGAGTATTTGCAATCTCATTTGCTGACTTCTTCTACAATGATGACGGAAGTGAAGGTACAGGTTCTTTAATTCTGAAAGGAGTCGCTGTAACTATTGGAATATACGGAGTATACTCATTTAGAAAGAAACAAAACCAATGTTCTATAGACCCCAAAAGAAAACGAAAAAACCTACTGATTTTAATTACAACTATTATTATAGTCGGAGTTAGTATATTTCTGAGTTTAGAAAAATGGTCTGCATGGTATTTCGACGCTCACATTGTTCCTGCTCAACAACAAGAACTAAAAAAATAAAGAAATTGGGGCAGAAAATACGAGTAATTATTCCAGCTTATAACGAAGCTGCAGCAATAGGTAAAGTGATAAATCATATACCTCCTTGTGTGAATGAGATTATTGTTGTCAATAACAATTCTTCTGATAACACTGAAAAAATCGCACAACAATCAGGAGCTACAGTCTTAACAGAGCCAAAAAGAGGTTATGGCAATGCCTGCTTAAAAGGGATAGAGTACCTAAGTCACAAAACAAAAAAAACTGATATTGTTGTTTTTTTAGATGCAGATTTTAGCGACTACCCAGAAGAACTTACAAAAATTACAAAACCTATAATTGAAAAAGATATTGATTTTGTACTTGGGACTCGAGTGAAAAATTTACGAGATAAAGGATCGATGCAACCACAGCAGATTTTTGGAAATTGGTTAGCCACTTTATTAATGGGAGTTTTTTATAAATCTAAATTTACTGATCTCGGACCATTTAGAGCTATTAAATTTCATACATTATTATCCTTAAAAATGCAGGATCCTACCTACGGATGGACCATTGAAATGCAATTGAAGATATTAAAACAAAATTGTAGTTATCAAGAAATACCTGTTAAATATCGTAACAGAATCGGAGTCTCTAAAGTGTCTGGTACGTTTAAAGGTAGTATATTTGCGGGGATTAAAATATTAACTTTGATATTCAAATACAGATTTAAGTAATGCTAATACAAGTTATAATAATTGTAATTTACTCTATTGCACTGATATTAATTTTCATGTATGCCCTTGCACAACTAAATTTACTTTTTAACTACTTAAAATCACAAAAGGAGAACAAAAATTGTGTTGAATTTGATTTTTCTAAAGAACACGAAATTCCTTATGTAACTATACAGCTTCCTGTTTTTAATGAAATATACGTTATGGAAAGGCTGTTGAAAAATATTGTATTAATTGAGTATCCAAAAGATAAATTAGAAATACAAGTTCTTGATGATTCAACCGACGAATCAGTAGAATCAACTGCAGTTTTTATCAAAAATTTACAAAAAGAAGGATTTAATATCCAACACATACAAAGAAAAATCCGCAAAGGATTTAAGGCTGGAGCCTTGAGAGAAGGGCTTAATGTAGCTAAAGGCGAATATATCGCCATATTTGACGCAGACTTTTTACCAAAATCCGATTGGTTAAAGCGTACAATCCCTTACTTCAAAGATGAAAAGATTGGAGTAGTTCAAACCCGTTGGAGCCATATTAACCGAAATTATTCAATACTAACAAAAATACAAGCCTTCGCATTAGATGCTCACTTTACTTTAGAACAGGTTGGAAGAAACTCTAAAGGGCATTTTATTAATTTTAATGGAACTGCAGGTGTTTGGAGGAAAACTTGCATAATCGATGCTGGAAACTGGGAGGGAGATACACTTACAGAAGACCTTGATCTAAGCTACAGAGCACAATTGAAAAATTGGAAGTTCAAATATTTGGAAGGAGTTCAAACACCTGCTGAACTTCCTGTTGCTATTAGCGCAGCTAGGTCACAACAATTTAGATGGAATAAAGGAGGTGCTGAAAACTTCCAGAAAATGATTTGGCGTGTTTTAAAAAGTAAAAATATTTCTCTTAAAACAAAAGTCCACAGCCTTCTCCACTTACTAAACAGTACTATGTTCTTAAATGTACTAATTGTAGGAGTCTTAAGTATTCCAATGTTGTATATAAAAAACGAATACGAACACCTCAAAATGTACTTTTATGCAATGAGCTTTTTTGTTATAAGCACCATTATATTTTTTATATGCTATTGGTTTATGTTCAAGAAATCATACGGTTCTGGTATAAAAAGTTTTGTGAAATATGTAGGTTTATTTCTCACCTTTTTTTCTATTGCAATGGGGTTCTCATTACATAATTCAATAGCTGTGTTAGAAGGTCACTTTGGAAAGCGAAGCGACTTTATACGTACTCCTAAATTCAATATAAATTCTCTTTCAGATAATTGGAAGAAAAACAAATACCTGAAAAAAAATATTTCCGTAAACGTGATATTTGAGGGGCTTTTGATGCTCTATTTTGCCTTTGGAATGTATAGTGCTTTTATAGTTGGTGACCAAGGAGGAGACTTTGGTTTATTCCCTTTCCATTTAATGCTATTTCTAGGGTTTGGATTTGTTTTCTTTAAATCACTTTCATCTAAAATATAATATTTACACTGACTTATGAAATTCAATAGGTCAACTTTAAATTCAAAAATTACTGCTTCAGTTATTGGGGTCTTAAGTATTATACTATACATTATATGGGGCTATGACTTAGCGCGTTTCGAACACAGCAAACTACTTCTAATATACTCATTGCTTTTTGGTGGATACTATTTTGTTTTAAAATGTGGTAATGCCGAAGAATATTGGCTAAGCACTTTTGCTGTTTTATTTCGTCTGACCTTTCTATTCACACTCCCAACTCTATCTCAAGACTTTTATCGGTTTATATGGGACGGTCGGCTTATTTTAGAAGGGTTAAACCCCTATTTGTATACCCCTAATGAGTTGATTACATCATCTCCTAAGCTATTTTCTGAAATGAATATACTTCATAGTGGTATGAGAGGGCTAAATGCTAAACATTTTTCGAACTATCCTCCAATACATCAGATACCTTTTATCATCGCTGCTCTAATTTCTAAACATAGTATTTTTGGATCTGTTGTTGTAATACGTGTTATTTTAATTAGTGCTGATTTAGGAATTCTTGTTTATGGAAAAAAACTACTTAAGAAACTTCAGTTACCGACACGTTCTGTTTATTGGTTTATTTTAAATCCGTTAGTAATTATTGAACTGACTGGAAACCTTCACTTTGAAGGGCTTATGCTGTGTTTTTTTATAATGGCACTCTATTTTATTCACTCCAAGAAATGGTATATAGCTTCTATTACAATGGCATTATCTATTGCTGTAAAACTGGTCCCTATTTTGAGTCTTCCTCTTATTCTAAATAAATTAGGTTGGAAGAAAATTGTTAGGTTTTACAGTACTACTGGAGGCGTTTTCTTAATCCTTTTTCTTCCTTTTTTTAGTTTTAAATTCCTTGAAAACTACAGCGCTACTATTGGGCTCTGGTTTTCGAATTTTGAGTTCAATGCGAGTATTTATTACTTTTTAAAATGGGTCTTAGTCGAAGTAAAAGGCCTAAACATCATAAACAATATGGGGGCTGTAGTTGCGACTTTTGTTACGATTCAAACGATCTTTCAACTGCTTCATAAAAAAAAGGAAACCAAAGCGCTTTTGCTAATGATTTTTTGGGTCTTGTGCGGATATTACTTTATTTCAACTACCATTCACCCTTGGTACATCACTAGCTTATTAATGCTCTCCGTTTTTACAAAATATAAGTTTATAACATTATGGAGTTATACAATCATCTTTAGCTACTTTGCTTATGGTGAGTTGGAGATTAAAGAGTCTGGATTCTGGTTGAGTCTAGAGTATATTCCTGTTATTGTAATGCTAGTGTGGGAGCTTTATTCCAGGAAAAAATTAAAGCATCATTAAATTACTAACTTCTTGATCTGAAAGGTGCTTCCAATGCCCTCTTGGGAGGTCTTTCTTCGTAAGTGGCCCAATAGTTACACAATCCATTTTAACAATTTCATATTTAAAATGATCAAAAATCTTACGTAATATTGTATTACCAGTATTTTTGATTTGAAGTCCGATTTCATTTTTGGGAGCTCCGTCTATAAAACTTATAGCTTCAACAGAAACTAATTTCCCTTCATGCTTAAAACCTTCTTGAATGCTTTTTAAATGTTCAAATTTAAGAGGTTTATCTAATTCAATTTGAAATAAACGAACGACTCCGTGTCTAGAATTGGTAAATTTAGCATGCATTTGATCGTCGTTAGTAAATAGAATCAGTCCTAAAGAGTTTCTTCCTAAACGTCCAATAGGTCTAATCTTGGCAGAGGTTGAGTTCACTACTAAATCCATAACTGTACGTCCTTTACCTTCACTTGTAGTGGTAGCAAACCCCTTTGGCTTGTTAAGTAAAACATAGGCTTTTTTCTCTGGGTTTATTCGAGCGCCATCAAAACGAACTTCATCGTCTAAAAGAACTTTATAACCCATCTCGGTAACCACTTTCCCATTTACCATAACACTTCCAATACTTATGTGCATATCAGCTTCCCGACGGGAACACATTCCTGAATTGGCTATATATTTATTTAAACGAATCTCATCTAGATTTGAAGAGGTTTTCAATTTAGGTTTAGAGGTGGTAGGTTTTTTCTTTAAATAAGAAGTTTCTGGGGCCTTTAACTTTGAGTTTTTAGATTTTCCAACACGTTTGTTTGAATGCTGATTTGCTTTTGCCATGATTAATTTTTTGCAAAGGTAACGCATTCAAAAGCAATGCGTATTGTTTTATGTTTATAATATCTTTGATAAAATAAGGCTCGGATTTAGTAACACGATACTAAAAACACCTAACAAAACTAGTAACTTTAATAACATATGAATATGTGAATATTGCTGGCGACTTTGTGCCTTCTTTAGCATTAATAATATGACAAAAAGTAAACTTATACTAGAGTAAAAGAAATAATCCATCAGTTCTAAAGCATAGGATTTTAACAGAAATACAGTCACCGAAACATTGCAAACAACCAGAATTATAATCATGAATTTAGCATACTTTTCTCCATATACAACTGGAATTGTTTTATAATTTTGTAATAAGTCACCCTTTAAATTCTGCAGGTCTTTTACTAATTCTCGCATAGACAAAACAAGAAAGAGGTAAAAGCCAAATACAAATATTAGACTACTGAAATTTTTGTAATATAAAAAAATAGCGAAAAATGGGGTGATCGTTAAGATCGCCGATGTTAAATTCCCTATTAAGGGTCTTTTTTTTATTTTATGAGAATATAACCAAATGGCAAAAATATATACTGAAAAGAAGAGTACAGCACGGAATGACACGTAACTAGCAGCTATTATGACCAAAATATTTAATATAAAATAGAGCATTAACTTGGTGTTTTGACTCACCATTTTCTCTACATTAACTTGTTGCGGCCGATTGATACTGTCTTTTTCACTGTCATAAAAATTATTTATAATATAACCAGATGCAATAGATACTGCAGAAGCCGCTATTAAAACAAGGAGAGAACGGTCTAATAAAACTTCCAAAAGGGACTGATTGGGTGACATTATAAAAATAGCTGTGATGTACTGTGCTACAACAATGATGGCAAGATTGAACCCTCTAACTACGACAAACATACTAAAAAGCTTTAGTATGAGTTGTTTTTGGACTTTCGTAAGCATAAGGGTGGTTTAGAAATTATAAACAACTTCTAGCTTATAATTCGCTAAAGCTTTTTGAGCTGCTTTAAGATCTTTCGTAAAACCTAAAATATAACCGCCACCGCCAGAACCACAAAGCTTAAGGTAATAGTCGTTTGTATCTATACCTTTTTTCCATATTGAATGGAATTCCATTGGTATCATGGGTTTAAAATGGCTTAAAACTACCTTAGAAAGTTGTTTTGTATTTGAGAAAAGTGATTTCATATCTCCTTTCAAAAAATCTTCAACACACGCATCAGTATGTTTTATGAATTGATTTTTAAGCATTGACCGAAACCCTTCTTGCTTCATCTTTTCCATGAAAATACCCACCATTGGAGCCGTTTCTCCTATGATACCACTATCTAATAAAAATACAGCACCGTTTCCATTAGTGTTTTGAGAGGGAATTCCTGTCGCTTCTATACTGTCTTGTGAGTTTATAAGAATAGGAATACTTAGATAACTATTTAATGGGTCTAATCCAGATGACTTGCCGTGAAAGTAAGATTCCATTTCAGAAAAAATAGCTTTAAGTTTAAGTAACTTTTCGCGCGTTAGATTTTCTAGTACAGTTATTTTATTGTTGGCATATTTATCATAAAGTGCAGCAACAAGTGCTCCACTACTTCCAACTCCATATCCTTGAGGGATAGAGGAATCAAAATACATACCTCCATTAACATCCTTTAATAATTGATCTAAATTAAAGGTTACCAGTGACGTGTCTAGAGTTGCCAAATATTGAACAAATTTCTTTAAGTTTAAATTGGATTCTACTGCAGAACTACCTGGATCTTGATCAGTTTTTAAAGCACCATTATAAAAACTGTATGGAATTGAAAGTCCCTTAGAGTCTTTAATAATTCCATACTCTCCAAAGAGTAGAATTTTAGAATAAAAAAGAGGTCCTTTCATTGGTGTGAATTATTCTTGATGTATTTATTATCAATCCTGTAACAAAGATACATTAAATTTTTATTGATTGTGCACCCTCTCCTAAGATGTCTTCAATAAACTGCTCGTTTTGACAGTGCATTACCAAGCTTGTTTTGATAAATTCTCGAATTTCATTTGCTTCATTTTCTGGAAACAAAACATGAACATTAGCTCCTGCATCTAAAGTAAAACAAATATGAAGTCCTGTCTTTTTTCTAAATACCCATATTTTATTAATAATTTCTAAGGTATTTGGTTTCATTAACATAAAGTAGGGATCACTACTCATCATCATCGCGTGAAGGGTGAGAGCTTCTCGTTCTACTATACTAATAAATGCTGATAAATTACCTGTTTTAAAAACTTCAATAAGCGCGTCCATGTTGGTATGCGCTTGTGCAAAACGTTGTTCAGCAAAGGGATGTCTGTACATCAAATCATGACCAACAGTGCTACTAACTTGCTTTTCGCCTTTATCAACTAAAAGAATTGTATCGCAAAAATTATTAAAGCATGGGTGGACCTTGTAAGGGTACTTAATCCCTACTAGATCAGAGCTACCAATGATATTAGTATGTGATCCCCAAACAATTAGAGTTCCTTCAATACTTCTACAGGCGCTTCCAGACCCTAGTCGTGCTAGAAAAGAAGCTTTTTTATTAAAAAATCCTTTCGTCATTTCTAAATTTAAGCGCTGTTCTAACTGAACCAAGCACAATGCCAAAGCACTCATCCCAGACGCTGAAGAAGCAATACCAGAACTATGCGGAAATGTGTTTGAAGTCTCAATCTTAAAGTGATAACTAGTTAGAAAAGGTAAATACACTTCAATTCTTTCAAAAAACTGTTTTATTTTAGGCTTAAACTCATTTTGAATAATACCATCTAAAAACACTTCAAAAGAAAAACCTTTAGTTGTTTTTTTCTCGAACTTAAGCGTTGTTAGTGTTTTGCAATTATTGAGTGTGAAACTAATCGAGGGGTTGGCGGGGATTTGGTTAGCCTTTTTTCCCCAATACTTCACCAAAGCAATATTACTTGGAGAACTGTAAGCAACAGAGCCACTATCTAAAATAAATTTGTAAGGCTTTGGAACGAATTCAGAAACAATCATAAAATTGGAATGAAAAACAAAGATACTAACTTCCCTGTATTTATTTGTTATTTTGACAGCTGTTGTGCGGCAATAAAAGCACTGGTCCACGCATTTTGAAAGTTAAAGCCTCCAGTAACAGCATCTATATTAAGGACTTCACCAGCAAAAAATAAATTTTTATAGTGCTTACTCTCAAAATTCTTGAAGTTAACTCCTTTAAGCTCAACTCCGCCCGCGGTTACAAACTCCTCTTTAAATGTACTTTTTCCATCAACGGCAAAAACCGCTTGCGTTAATTGACATGCGAGTGCTTGAATTTTATCCTTGTTCACATCTGCCCAACGAAAATCAGCTCTAATTTCCGACGCTAACACCAATTGTCCCCATAATCTCTTGGGTAAGTTAAATTGAGTTGATTTTAGAATTGTTTTTTTTGGTAATTCTTTTTTCACTTCCAAAAGATGTGCTAAACAGCTCAACAATGTTTGCTTGATGAAATTAACTTGAATTTGAAATTTATAGTTTGTTTCAGCTAATTCTATAGCGCCGTAAGCGGAAAGTTTAAGAATAGATGGCGCACTTAAGCCCGCATGAGTTACAAGTAAAGGACCTTCAGATTCCAACTGACTACCTACAACAGAAACATGGACATCCATAGCAACCACTCCAGGAATTGTTTTAAGGCGTTGATCTTTAATATTGAAAGTGAATAATGAGGGTACTGGAGAAATTACCTCATGCCCCAAAGACTCTAACAGGCTCCAAATCTTAGGATTACTTCCAGTAGCAATCAAAAGTTTATTTGCAGAAAAAACTCCTTTGGTTGTATTTAATTCCCAAAAATCATTTTTAACGTTAAGATCTTGAACCGAATGGTTTAATAAAACCTTTATTTTATATTTCTTAACCTCTTCTAAAAAACAATCTATAATAGTTTGAGATGAATTTGACTCTGGAAATACTCGGCCATCCTCTTCAATTTTCAAGCGTACTCCTCGTTCCTCAAACCAAGATATTGTATCCCCTGTCATAAACGTGTGAAATGGACCTTGTAGTTCTTTTTCTCCTCTTGGATAATTTAAAACCAATTCTTGTGGGCTGAATTCTGCATGGGTAAGATTGCAACGACCCCCTCCTGATATTTTAACCTTAGACAATACGTTCGAACCGCGCTCTAAAATAGCAATTTTGAGATTTGGATTTAGAATAGCTGTATTTATCGCTGCAAAAAAACCTGCTGCACCCCCACCCACAATTAAAACATCAAATTTATTCACTTAATAAAAGTATATAAAAAAAAGCCTCTCGCAATGAGAAGCTTTAATTTTGTTTAGTGCGGGCGGGGAGACTCGAACTCCCACACCTCGCGGCACTAGATCCTAAGTCTAGCGTGTCTACCAATTCCACCACGCCCGCTAAACACTGTTATGACAGGGCGCAAATATAAACAATAGTTTATAAATACAAAAAGTACTTTTAAAAATTTATTTGATAGTATTTTTGTAAATTTACCTTCACAAATTTTCAATTTATGAACTCAATTAATTCATTTTTAAATACCAATAAAGAACGTCTCATTGGGGAACTTTTTGACCTACTTAAAATACCCTCTGTAAGCGCCGACTCTTACTACACTAAAGATGTATTTAAAGCTGCAGAGTTCGTTGCATCAAGCTTAAAGATTGCGGGGTGTGATAAAGTAGAGATTTGTCAAACTAAAGGATATCCAATTGTTTATGGAGAAAAATTAATCGACCCGACTTTACCAACCATTTTAGTTTACGGACATTATGATGTTCAACCCGCAGATCCAATTGATCTTTGGGATTCTCCAGCATTTGAGCCAATTATTAAAAAAACTAATTTACATCCCGAAGGGGCCATTTTTGCTAGAGGAGCTTGTGATGACAAAGGACAAATGTATATGCATGTCAAAGCACTAGAATTCATGACCTCCACAAAACAGCTTCCATGTAATGTAAAGTTTATGATCGAAGGTGAAGAAGAAGTTGGAAGTGATAACTTAGCTGAGTTTGTAGAAAACAACAACGAAAAACTAAAAAATGATGTCATTCTAATATCCGATACAGGCATGATAGCGAAGGAAACTCCTTCAATCACTACTGGTTTAAGAGGTTTAAGTTATGTAGAAGTTGAGGTGACTGGACCAAATAGAGACTTACATTCAGGAATTTATGGAGGAGCAGTAGCAAACCCTATTAATGTTTTAGCAAAAATGATCGCATCACTCCATGACGAAAATAATCACATAACCATCCCAGGATTTTACGATAATGTTGAAAACTTATCTATTAAAGAACGTGAAGAAATGGCTAAAGCACCTTTTTCATTAGAAGATTATAAAGATGCTTTAAAAATTAATGCTGTGTATGGAGAAAAAGGATATTCTACTAATGAACGTAATTCGATTCGCCCAACACTTGATGTAAACGGAATATGGGGTGGCTATACAGGTGAAGGAGCAAAAACAGTCATTGCAAGTAAAGCATATGCAAAAATATCTATGCGTTTAGTCCCTAATCAGGACTGCCACGAAATAACCTCGCTTTTTAAAACTCACTTTGAAAGTATTGCTCCAGAAGGAGTAACGGTAATTGTAACGCCACATCATGGTGGACAAGGCTATGTGACCCCTATAAATAACATTGGATACAAAGCCGCTTCAATGGCCTATAAAGATACATTTGGAAAATCGCCAATCCCTCAAAGAGGCGGGGGTAGCATCCCTATTGTGGCTTTATTTGAAAAAGAATTAAAGAGCAAGACAATTTTAATGGGATTCGGATTGGATAGTGATGCAATTCACTCACCTAATGAACATTTTGGTCTTTTTAATTATTTTAAAGGAATAGAAACGATCCCTCTGTTTTATAAATACTTCACAGAACTTCACTCAAGAAAATAATTCAACTCTAATTTTGAACAAAAAAAGTATCATATTTATTGATTATACGATACTTTGAAAAAATTATTAGACTAATTGTGGTTTTTAAACTGAGTTTTTAACTTTTTTGACATTTTTTCAACTACCATAGAATAGCTATGGTCGATGAGTTCAAAAATAAATTTAAGGGGGAATCCAGGAGCGCTTAAATATACAGTATTCCAATGTCTTTTATTTGAGTGATGCCCTGGACGAATTGAATCGTAAGTGTTTCGTAATTCTTGAGCATATTCCGGGTCGCATTTTAAAGTAATTGAGGGATTGCCTGATTCCCAAGCTGCAAGGGGACAAACTGCAAACACCTTACCTAGAACCTTAAAAACAAGTGTGCTGTTGTCAAATGGAAATTCTTCAGAAGTTAGCTCTTTTTTTAAACAAAAAAAATGGATTTCATCAATGGTAATCATTTTTGTTTTGTTAATTATTTGTCATATAATTTATAAAGTATAGGCTTACTAGGCGATGCATCATTTTCAAATGGAGCTATCAAAATATTTAAAATATACTTACCATCTTTGACTGAATTTGGAACAAAAACTAGTTCCGTAATTGTCGAGTTCAATCTAATTTGACCACCTAGATTCCAAAACGCCTTGTGAGCCAATAATTGTCCGTTGTCATTTTCTTTATCCACACTAGGTGTATCTATCAGTAAATGTTTTACGTCTTTTTTTCTCAAATAAATAGCTGCAGCTTCAGTCAAATAGGGTGGATTAGTATACGAGTATTGTTTACTCAATTTATCTTTTGTATTAGGAAGGGTTCTAATAACAACGGCTTCTCTTTTTTTATTACCTATTGCATATCGAAGTTGTTTTTCAGAAATAATATAGTCTCCTTCAAATGACTCTGGAACGACGGTAATAACCTCAGTCACAAATAAAAACTGTGTTAAACAATCGTTTATTGTATAAAGTTCTTTTGTTATATGACCCACACATTCAGTGTGAGTTCCATGAGCATGAGGGTTAAACTCTATCGTGTTGAAGTTAACGGTAGCTCCTTCTCCAATACTTACTACTGATTTGTTCACTACTGAAGGGTATATTTTAGGTGGTGGCAAATACCAAGCATTTACATTGTCTTTGGATGCTCTTAACGGAATTGATATATCTAAAGGTTGGTCGATTTGTATGGTATAAGTTCGACTATTCACTTGAATCACTGCTTTCATAGATTATACTTTGTGTAAATTTAATGAATTTGGTTAGACTAAAAATAATTCGGAGGCAATTCCATCTGAAAGGAATTTACCAGTAGTCGTAACTTTTAAATGCTGATCTTCTATAACTAGAAAATCTGATTTTAATAGTTTTGTAGCGTTTTCAAGAAGCTGATCTTTAATTTTAGGACCGTATTCAGTTTCTATTATTTGGAGGGAAACACCCCACATGGTCCGTAATCCAGTCATTATATACTCGTTAAATTTATTTTCAATGGACAAAATTTCTGACTCAGAAGGTAAAATAGAGGCTTCTATAGATTTGATATACTTTGAGTTGTTTGATATATTCCAGCTTCTTTTTTTTCCGTTAAAAGAATGCGCAGATGGACCGACACCTAAATAAGTCTTACCTAACCAATAACTGGTATTGTGTTTAGAGAAGTAATCAGGTTTCCCAAAGCTACAGGTTTCGTAATGAATAAATCCTTGTTTTGAGGTTTCCTCAATTATAACTTTAAAATGATTTGCTGCTAACTCATCATCCATGGGAGGATGACTCCCCTTTTTAATAAAATGCTCTAATGCTGTTTGCGGCTCCACTGTCATAGCATAACAGGACAAGTGTTTAATTCCAAATCCAAAAGCAATTTGCAGGTTCTCGCGCCAAAGATCCATAGACATTGTAGGCATTCCAAACATTAAGTCTATAGTAATATTATCAAAGTACCTTGTAGCTAAATCTAAACATTTTTTGGCTTGATAGGCACTGTGAGCTCGATTCATGGCTACTAAATCTGTTTCATGAAAAGATTGAATTCCTATACTAAGTCTATTAATTTTAGTTTTAGAAAGGGTTACTATTTTTTCCAAATCAAGGTCGTCTGGATTGGCTTCTAGTGTGATTTCTGGAGTTTCTGAAACATTATAGAACTCGTACACAACATCAAGAATGCTTGTTAGCTCAGAAATCTGTAAAACAGTAGGAGTTCCACCACCAAAGTAAATTGTTTGAATTTTATTAGACTCATATTCAAAACTGCGTAGTCGAAGCTCTTTGCTAAGCGCTTTGATAAATGATGATTTAGAGTTTTGATTTGTAGAAAAGTGAAAGTTACAGTAGTGACATGCTTTTTTACAAAATGGAATGTGAATGTAGATACCTGACACTGAAATTTAATATTTGATTAATATTTAAATACTTTCGCCTTGACAATATATTGTAAATTATGGTTAAAATGCCAAGTTTATATAGCAAAGGTATTGTGAAAAAATACATTCATTTACATCTGGATACGTATAAATTCTCTGTAATTGTGAGATCTCTACATCCATGGAACTGGGTTTATTTTTTAACTCTACTTTTGTTTTGCTTTACAAAAGCACTCCAACCTGTGTAACTTTTACCGCTAGTTACTTTACCTTGATTATAAAAATGGCATACTGCCGCCGCTAACCCATCAGTTGAATCAAGATTCTTTGGCAACTCTTTTAAATCTAAAAGACTTTGCAACATTTTAGCTACTTGTTCTTTGCTGGCATTCCCATTTCCAGTAATAGCCATTTTTATTTTTTTAGGAGAATACTCTGTAATTGGGATTTCCCTTGAAAGCCCTGCTGCCATCGCAACTCCTTGAGCCCTTCCAAGCTTTAACATACTTTGTACATTTTTACCAAAAAAAGGTGCTTCAATCGCAATTTCGTCGGGATGAAAAGTATCTATCAGTTCAATAGTACGTTCAAAAATGAGTTTTAGTTTCAAATAATGATCATCATACTTTTTAAGTAATAGTTCATTCAATTGTAAAAACTCCATTGATCTACCATTGACTTTTATCAATCCAAATCCCATAATAGTAGTTCCGGGGTCGATTCCTAGTATAATTTTATTTTCAGCCATTAATCTACTCTAATAATTATTGGTAATTGAAATGCCGTTTGTACTTGCTGACTTCTTTTGATCGCAGGATATAATTTAGGAAGTCCCTTTAAACTACGGAATAAAATGGAATCTAACGTTGGAATTTGATCCCTGGTCAATTGTTGTGTTTGTATTTCTGAGATCTGAAGCTCTCCGCTTTTAGAAACCACTAAGTCAATGATAATGGTGTCGCTCACTGTTTTTCTAACGACGATATTTTGTATTCCAAAATATTTAGAAATATGAGCTGTAATAGTTTGTTCAAAACAATTTTTGCTATGCTGAAAGTTTATAGAGTTTTCACAGTTTTCAAAATTGGGGTAACGATCGATTTCTTCCCAATTAAAAGCCTTTAATTCCTGCATTAAAATCGTATCAGAATCAAGTTTCTTTTTTTCATAATAATTACATGAATAAAAGGAATAGAAAAGTAAGACAAAAGATAAATATCTCATTGGTTCGCTGTAAACCTTAAAATTACAATTTTTTATTTTTTAAATAGACAAAAACAAAATTAGATTAAACTTTTGGTCCTCCCTCCATAATTTCTTTATTGGCATAGCTTTTAAATTTCTTAAAGTTGGTTTTAAAAGATGCTGCTAATTTATGAGCTGTTTTATAAAAGCTTTTATCATTTTTCCAGGACTTTCGTGGGCTTAAAATCTCCGTTGGAACATTTGGACATATTCTTGGTTGAAGTACCCCAAAGACGGAATGAATATGATAATTATCTTTATTGGCGTCTTCTAATGATCCATCAATAGCAGCATTAATCATAGATCGTGTATGGGAAAGTTTCATACGTGTCCCAATTCCGTAAGGACCTCCAGTCCAGCCTGTATTAACCAACCAAACATTTACAGTAGAAGACTTAATTTTAAGACTTAACATTTCTGCATATTTTATTGGGTGTAATGGCATAAAAGGAGCTCCAAAACAAGCAGAAAAACTAGGGACAGGTTCGATAACCCCTGCTTCGGTTCCAGCAACTTTCGCTGTATAACCAGAAATAAAATGATACGCTGCTTGACCTGGAGTTAACTTTGATATTGGTGGAAGAACCCCAAAAGCATCAGCTGTAAGAAAGAAAATATTTTTAGGTTTATAACCTATTGAATTTGGCTGAATGTTTTCTATGAAATGTAGGGGGTAACTAACTCGAGTATTTGGAGTAATCGAGCTGTCAGAGTAGTCAACTTCACCGTGATCATCAATAATAACATTTTCTAGAATAGCTCCTTTTTTAATAGCAGAGAAAATTTCCGGCTCACATGTCTTGGATAAATTAATAACTTTAGCATAACAGCCACCCTCAAAATTAAAAATAGAATTCTCGCTAGTCCAACCATGTTCATCATCCCCAATTAATCTTCGTGTTTTGTCAGTTGATAGAGTGGTTTTTCCAGTCCCTGAAAGACCAAAAAATATAGCGGTATCGCCTTGTTTACCCACATTAGCACTACAGTGCATTGGAAGTGTATTTTTAAAAACTGGAAGTATAAAGTTTAAAGCTGAAAATATACTCTTTTTGATTTCACCTGTATATCCAGTTCCTCCAATAAGAGCTATTTTCTTTGAAAAATTTAAAATGGCGAAGTTATGTTGACGTGTAGAATCTAGCTCAGGCTTTGCCATGAATCCAGGTGCGTTGATTACAGTCCATTCAGGTTCGAAGTTTTCTAATTCAGAACTTATCGGCCTTAAAAACATATTATAAGCGAAATAATTACTCCACGGATATTCATTAATTACCCGAATATTGGTGCGATAACTGGGGTCTGAACATGCATAAGAATCTCTTACAAATATTTCTTTTTTGCTAAGATATTTAGTGACTTTATCGTAAAGTAAATCAAATTCTAAAGGCGAGAAAGGAATGTTAATGTCCCCCCACCAAACAAGATCCTTAGTAATTGCGTCTTTCACAATAAAACGGTCTTTGGGAGATCGACCCGTAAATTCGCCAGTTGTTACTACTAAAGCCCCCGTATTTGATTCAAATCCTTGTTTATTTATAATCACACGTTCATGTAACTGAGCTGGAGATAGCTGATAATTGACTTTTTGTGAAGTTATTGAATAAGGCTTTAACGAAATCGTTTTCGTAATAGTGCATAAGTCATCCATAATTTAACAGCTTTAATGATATTGTAAAAGTATCGATTAAAATTAAGACTTAGGTATTTAAACTTTATTTCTAAAATTATATATAAATAATAGAGTCCACGAACCAATTAGAAACATACCTCCTAAAGGAGTTACAAACCCTATTGATTTAAAATCAAATGTAGTTAAAATGTTGGTCGCTAAGAAGTAAATAGACCCTGAAAAAAGTGTAACACCTACAAATACTAATTTAGATAAAATAGATTGCTGATTTTTAGTCAAACGGTTTGAGGAAGCAATATAAAGAAGTAAAAAAGCATGATAAATCTGATAGCGGATTGCAGTGTCTAAACTATCCATTGATGAATCATTAAGGATTGGTTTAAGCCCGTGGGCCGCAAAAGCCCCTATTATAACAGCAACTCCACCAATAAGACTAGCCAATAAAATAATTTTTCGCTCCATAGCTAAATATAAAGTATTCATTTTACTACATTAGTAGTCATACTAACTACAAAAATAAGAATCTCTAATCAATATGCGTAAAATTTTAATGATTGGAGCTGGCAAGTCAGCTTCTTACCTTGTAAAATATTTCTTAGAAAGATCTATTTCAGAAAAACTAGAAATAACTATTGGAGATTTAGATCTGACAAATGCTAAAAAATGGACTAAAAATAATCCAAATGCATATACGTTAAAACTAGATATATTTGACGAAAAATCTCGTAAAAAAGCTATTATTAATGCTGATATTGTGGTATCAATGTTACCTGCAAGATTCCATATAGAGGTAGCGAAAGATTGTTTATATTTTGGTAAACACATGGTCACTGCATCATATATCAGTAAAGAAATGCAAGCTCTAAATGAGCAAGTAAAATCAAAAAAACTAGTATTTTTGAATGAAATTGGAGTCGATCCAGGAATTGATCACATGAGTGCTATGCACGTCATTGACCGCATTCGTGAATCAGGGGGTGAAATTTTATTATTTGAATCTTTTACTGGCGGATTAATGGCCCCTGAAAGTGATACAAATCTTTGGAATTATAAATTTACTTGGAATCCACGAAACGTTGTTTTAGCAGGCCAAGGGGGAGCAGCAAAATTCCTTCAAGAAGGTAAATTTAAATACATTCCATACCATAGACTATTTAGGAGAACTGAGTTTCTAGAAGTTGATGGATATGGGCGTTTTGAAGCATATGCAAATCGTGACTCATTAAAGTATAAAAAAGTATATGGTTTAGACTCGATACAAACTTTATACAGAGGAACCATTAGACGAGTTGGCTTTAGTAGAGCATGGCAAATATTTGTAATACTAGGTCTAACTGATGATAGCTATACAATAGCTAATAGTGAGAATATGAGCTACCGAGATTTTATCAATTCATTTCTACCTTATAGCCCTACAGACTCTGTAGAGCTTAAGTTAAGATATAAATTAAAAATTGATCAAGACGATATCCTATGGGAAAAACTAGAAGAGTTAGATATTTTCAACGCCAATAAAAAAGTAATATTAAAAAATGCATCCCCAGCACAAATTCTTCAAAAGATACTTTTAGATAGCTGGAGCTTAGATTCTGAAGATAAAGATATGATTGTAATGTATCATAAATTTGGATACGAATTAGATGGAGAAAAATATCAAATTGATGCTACAATGGTTTGTACTGGAGAAGACCAAACGTTTACTGCTATGGCAAAAACAGTAGGTCTCCCTGTAGGTATTGCAACGTTAGCCATATTAAATAATAAAATCAAAAGATATGGTGTTCAAATCCCAAATAATAAAGACGTTTACGAGCCAATCCTAAGTGAACTTGAAGAATATGGTATAATATTTAAAGAGAAAAAAGTTAAATACTTAGGATATAATATATTAAATACATAATTTAGTTACAATTTATAATTAATAACATGTTTTTACTTAATAAAACAAACAAATAATAAGAAATTGGGTAAAAAAACTGAAATTGATGGTATTGATAAAACAATATTAAGAGCCTTAATGAAAGATGCTCGAACTCCTATTTTAGAAATTGCGAGAGTTGTAGGGATTTCTGGGGCTGCTATTCATCAAAGACTGAGGAAATTAGAAGGATCTGGACTTATCTCTGGCTCCAAATTTGTGATAAACCCTAAAGCGCTCGGCTACACTACAATGGCTTTTGTTGGTGTTTTTCTAGAAAAAGCTAAAAATAACTCAGACGCCATCAAACAACTTAAAAGAATTCCTCAAGTATTAGAGTGCCACTACACTACCGGAAACTGGAGTGTTTTAATCAAAATTCTTTGCAAAGATAACGAGCACCTAATGTCTGTCTTAAATAAAGAAATTCAAACTATTTCTGGAGTTTCAAGAACAGAAACATTTATTTCACTTGATCAGCAAATAGATCGACAAATTAAAATATAACGAAAAATAACCTAGTTTAAAAAAAAGCACTAACGCTTTCTGTATTTAAAAATTAAAACAAGTAAGGCAAATGAAGATAATAGAGTAATTGAATTTGCTAATATCATAGACAAACTTTCCATGTATATTCCATAAACTAACCAGAACAGAATACCTATAAAAAATAAAGAAAATGTAGGTAGTGAAAACGCCGAAACATCTTTGGTTTTCCAAGTTTTGTATACTTGGGGCAAAAAAGCATATGTAGTTAGAGTGGCAGCTATAAGCCCCAATACTTCGATATTATTTATATTATCCAACAATATTTACGATTTTTCCTGGAACAATAATTATTTTCTTAGGAATGCGTCCTTCTAATTGTAATTGTGTTTTTTTATTCGCCATTACAGCTTCTTCAATCGCCTCTCTAGAAAGATCTAATGACAGGTCCATGGTAAAACGCATTTTCCCATTAAATGAAATAGGATATGATTTTGAGCTCTCCACTAAATAACTAGGGTCAAATTCAGGAAACTCAGCTGTTGCAATAGAATCTTTATTTCCTAAGCGCTCCCAAAGCTCTTCAGCGATATGTGGAGCATAAGGGGCTATTAGAACTAGAAGGGGCTCAAGAATTTTTTTAGAACTACACTTTTTAGCAGCTAGCTCATTGACTGCAATCATAAAAGTTGATACTGAAGTATTGAATGAAAAATTTTCTATATCTTCAGTAACCTTTTTAATAGTTTTATGAAGTGTTTTTAATTGATCCTTGCTGGGCTCAGAATCGACTACAATAATACCAAGATTTCCGACGTACAGTTTCCAAAGTTTTTTCAAAAAACTATGAACTCCAGAAATACCAGCTGTGTTCCAAGGCTTGTACTGCTCAAGCGGGCCCAAAAACATCTCATATAAACGAAGTGAATCAGCACCATATTGAGAGCAAATTGAATCTGGATTAACTACGTTATATTTAGATTTAGACATTTTTTCAACCTCTCTTTTTACCTTGAAAAGATGATTATCCCCAGTGATAAATATTGCTGTATTAAACTCTTCTCTCCATGTCTTGAAAGCGACTACATCTAATTCATCCGAAGAGTTCACAAAAGACACATCTGCATGTATCCACTGAATCGTTTCATTTGTGATTTGATCTACAGAAATATAGGTGTTTGTGCCTTCAATTCTTCCCACAAACGCACTAGTCCCTAGAATCATTCCTTGATTAATCAGTTTTTTAGCAAATTCATCAACAGGAACAACATTTAAGTCATATAAGAATTTTTGCCAGAATCGGGCATATAATAAATGACCTGTTGCATGTTCACTTCCACCAATATACAGGTCAACTTCTTGCCAATAATTTAACGCATTTTGACTTGCGAACTCATCTGAGTTATTAGCATCCATATACCTATTAAAATACCAAGAGCTCCCCGCCCAGCCTGGCATCGTATTTAGCTCCAAAGGGAAAATTGAACTATGATCAATTAGGGAATTCTTAACAACTCTGTTTTGAAGCGTATCCCAAGCCCAAACATCAGCTCTTCCCAGAGGTGGTTCACCATTCTCTGTAGGAAGATATTTCTCAACTTTTGGGAGTGAAATTGGTAAAAATTCCTTGTCAATTACTTTAGGCATTCCATCTACGTAATAAACTGGGAATGGCTCTCCCCAGTACCGTTGTCTAGAAAAAACAGCATCCCTTAATCTATAATTTATTTTACCTAAACCACAACCTAGATCCTCTAACGTATTAATGGCTTTTTCTGATGCCTCTTTAAAAGATAATCCATTTAAGAAATCACTGTTACAGATAATAGTATTTACCTTATCTGTAAAGGCTTGTTTATTAATATCAATATCTTCAAAAATATTTGGAATTGGTAGATTAAAGTGTTTAGCGAAATTATAATCTCTTTGGTCGCCACAGGGAACAGCCATGACTGCTCCAGTCCCGTAACCAGCCAGTACATAATCTCCAACCCATACCGGTACTGGTTTTTTGGTAAACGGATGCTCAGCATAAGCCCCTGTAAACACTCCTGAAATACTATTTACATCAGCTATACGCTCTCGTTCACTACGCCTGGCTGTAGCTAAAACGTATGCCTCCACTGATGCTTTTTGATTTTTCGTAGTAATTTTACTTACTAATTCATGCTCAGGAGCTAAGGTCATAAAAGAGACACCGAAAATTGTATCTGGACGTGTTGTGAACACCTCAATAACGTCATCACAGTCTTTTAAACCAAATTTTACCAAAGCACCTACAGATTTTCCAATCCAATTTCGTTGACTTTCCTTGAGAGCATCCGTCCAATCAATTGTATTGAGTCCTAGTAAAAGCCGCTCAGCATAAGCAGAAATTCGCATGCTCCATTGAGTCATTTTTTTCCTAACTACCTGGTGACCTCCACGCTCTGAGATTCCGTTTATAATTTCATCATTTGCCAAGACCGTTCCTAATTCAGGACACCAATTAACCTCTGTTTCTGCTAAATATGCTAATCGATAGTGTAGTAATATTTGTTGCTGTTGTTTTGGAGGGAATGAGTTCCAATCGCTATCAGTAAATACAGTTACAGAGTCGTCACAAACTGCTTGAACATTAGCATTACCTTCCAAAGAAAATATTTTAATAAGTTTTGATATAGGATTAGCCTTATCGGTAGATTTATTATACCAAGAGTTGAATAACTGAATAAATATCCATTGAGTCCATTTATAATATTCTGGAGAAGAGGTTCGAACCTCTCTAGACCAATCAAACGAAAACCCCATTTGATCAAGCTGACGTCGGTATGTTTTTATATTGACTTCAGTGGTAACTGCAGGATGCTGACCTGTTTGAATAGCATATTGCTCAGCAGGTAATCCAAAACTATCATAACCCTGTGGATGCAACACATTGAATCCCTTGTGACGCTTATAGCGCGCATATATATCTGAAGCAATGTAGCCTAAGGGATGTCCAACATGAAGCCCCGCGCCGCTTGGATATGGAAACATATCTAACACATAATACTTAGGTTTGGTTGAGTTAATTTCGGCTTGAAACGTTTTGTTTTCATACCAATATTTTTGCCACTTAGCTTCAATTTCATTGAAATTATACATCATATTAACATCATTATGTTCACAAATCTACGCTTTATTTAGGAAGTAAAAAACTATGCTTAGTGAAACAATAATACAATGGAATGTTAATTTGTTTTCATTGAAACACTTGCCTTTTAAGTAAGTTTTTTTATACTTTTACAATTATAGATATTAACCATGAGTACATCTTTTGAAAAACACCAAAAACGCCGCTTAATTTCGTCATATTTTTCAGTCGTTACAAGCATTGCTCTGGTCCTGTTTTTAGTTGGCATGCTAGGGCTATTAGTTTTAAATGCAAAATCCATTTCTGACAACTTTAAAGAACAAGTTGTTCTGACTATTTACTTAGAGGACAATTCTAAAGGAGTTGAAATAAAACAACTTGAGAAAAGCCTCGCTTTTTCTGAATACGTAAAACAAACAGAGTTTGTTTCTAAGGAATCAGCTGCAAATTTTATGAAACTTGAATATGGAGAAGATTTCTTGGACGACATCGGCTATAATCCATTAAAAAACTCCATTCAAGTTAACCTAAAAGCAGATTATGTAACCGCTACACGTTTAGACAGTATTTCAGAAAGTACACTGAAAAAGAATTTTGTAGAAGATATAAAATACGACAAAGACCTAGTATCACTAATGAACAGCAATGTAAAAAAAATTAGCTTTTGGATTTTAATTGTCAGCGTGATCTTTACATCAATTGCTGTTTTATTAATAAACAGCTCCATTCGCCTAGCTGTTTACTCAAAACGATTTTCTATTAAGACTATGCAAATGGTGGGTGCTACAAAAAAATTCATTCGAAGACCATTTATTTGGAGAAGTGTCCGACTTGGAATCATAGGTTCTTTAATAGCGGTCTCAGCAATGGCTATTGTTTTATACTATCTCGATATAGCATTCCCTGAATTTCAGATGACAAAAAACAAAGTTTCAACCGGGCTCTTATTTGCTTCAATATTCTTAATCGGAATCCTAATTACTTGGTGGAGCACTTTTTTTGCCACTCAGCGGTTTTTAAATCTTAAAACGGATCAACTCTACTATTAATCAACTGTTAGCAAATACTACTTAAAATCATGGGAGAACAAAAACGAAAAAAAAATACAAAACCAACATTTATTTTCGTATCGAAAAACTATAAATGGATGTTTATAGGCCTTGGATTTATAGCCTTAGGTTTTATATTAATGGCTGGTGGCGGATCCGACGACCCAAATGTCTTTAATCCTGAAATTTACAGTGTTCAAAGAATTCGAGTAGCACCTACTTTGATCTTAATAGGATTTGGAGTACAGATTTTTGCAATTTTAAAAAACTTTAAAAAATAAATGGATTTTATTGACAGTATCTTACTTGGTGTAATTCAGGGCTTGACCGAATTCTTACCTGTTTCGTCTAGTGGACATCTAGAAATTGGAAAAGCTCTATTAGGGGATAGCTCCGTTCCCGAAGATAGCTTGATTTTTACAATAGTTTTACATTTTGCAACTGCGCTGAGTACTATAATTGTTTTCCGTAAAGACATTTTCGTTATCATTTCACAGCTAATTAAATTTGAATGGAACGAAGACACACAATTTATTGTTAAAATAATAATATCCATTTTTCCTGCTGGAGTTCTTGGACTATTGTTTGAAGAAGAGCTCGAATCTCTTTTTGGAAACAATACAACTTTCGTTGGATGGATGCTGTTGGTTACTGCTTTATTATTAATTTTAGCTGATCGTGCCAAGGAAACAAATAAAAAAGTTGGCTTTTGGGATGCCTTAGTTATAGGGGTGTCACAAGCCGTAGCTGTGCTCCCTGGAATTTCGAGGTCGGGGGCTACTATTTCAACAGCTGTAATTTTAGGGAATGACAAATCAAAAGCTGCTCGTTTTTCATTTTTAATGGTAATACCATTAATTTTTGGGAAAATAATAAAGGATCTTATTAGCGGAGAATTAAGTTACGCCTCCGCTAATTTCGCAAGTTTATCTGCTGGGTTTATTGCTGCATTCATAGCAGGTTTATTTGCTTGTAAGCTAATGATTAAAATTGTTAAAAATAGCCAACTAAAATATTTCGCTTACTATTGTTTTGTAATTGGCCTTTTAACCCTTTTCATAACTCTTTAAATGGAGAAAAAAAACGCTCAAGACTATTTAGATGGACAGTTGTTACTAATTGACAAACCCTTAAAATGGACGTCTTTCCAAGTAGTTAATAAATTACGATGGCACATACGTCAGGCGTATGATCTAAAGAAAATAAAAGTAGGACACGCAGGAACACTAGATCCGCTAGCTACGGGCCTATTGATAATCTGTACAGGTAAAATGACTAAGCAAATAAACACTTTTCAAGAACAAATAAAAACATACACTGGTACACTTGAACTAGGAAGTACAACTCCTTCATATGACCTTGAAACCGAGATAGACCATAGGTTTACAACTGATCACATAACCAACAATATAATTTACGAAACTATCAATGAATTTAGAGGAGAAATTGATCAGTTTCCACCAGTTTTTTCTGCTTTAAAAAAAGAAGGTAAACGCTTGTATGAATTTGCTCGTGCAGGTGAAAATGTTGAGATTAAATCTAGAAAAGTAACTATTCACAACTTTGAAGTTTTAAATATAAAAAACAAAGCTGTTGATTTTTGCGTTACTTGCAGTAAAGGAACATATATTCGATCCTTAGCTCATGACTTTGGAAAAGCCCTAAAATCAGGAGCACACCTAACAGCTTTAAGACGCACAAAAATAGGCTCATATAGTGTAGAAAACGCCGCTTCGATTGAAGATTTTATTTTAACTTTAAATTAAACCTCTTATAAAAACCTTTAAGTAGCAGTTCTAAAAAATAGATTAATTTGTGTAAGGAATAATTTCTAGAAGCCTTTCGATAACTTCAATCCTAGCTCTACTTTTCTTGTTAGCTCTAATGATAATCCAAGGGGCAATCTCTGTATCTGTTTGATCGAACATTTTAGACTTATAATTTGTATAATCATCCCAGCGCTCTAGCGCAGTTTGATCTACAGGACTGAATTTCCACTTCTTAACAGGGCTTGATTTTATGTCTTCAAAACGTGAAGATTGCTCATCTTTTGAAATAGAAAAATAAAATTTCACTACTCGAATTCCAGAGTCAATAATCATTCTTTCAAAATTATTAACCTGATTCATGAAAATATTATATTCATCATTACTGCAGAATTTATTAACAGGTTCTACAACAGCACGATTATACCAGCTTCTATCAAAAAATGTGATTTGTCCATCTCTAGGCAAGTTCTTAACATATCGCTGAAAGTACCACTGACTTTTTTCTTCATCAGTTGGCTTTGGTAGCGCCACAACATTGAACTCTCTAGGGTTTAAATGTTGTGTCATTCTACGAATCGCCCCACCCTTTCCAGCGGCATCACGTCCTTCAAATATTATAACTAACTTCTCTCCATTGGCCTCAACCCACTGTTGAAGCTTTATTAATTCTTCCTGTAAACGTGCTAATTGTGATTCATGATTCAAAATTCTTAATGCTTTTTGAACAGTCATGTCCTTGTGAGTTAAAAACAAACGCAAACCTCGTTTACTGTTTAGTTTTTTTAAGTTTTTTGGTGTTAATGTTTCCATAATTAATCTATTTGAGAAATTAACCTATGATACCTTTGAACTACGTTAGGATCAGGCAGAACCGTAGTGTTAGAACTACCTTTTCTATCGTATTCAAAGCGTGACAATACATGTCTTATACTTTCTAAGCGGGCTTGTTTTTTGCTATTAGTTTTGATTATAATCCATGGACTATATGAAGTGTGTGTTTGACTAAACATTTGCTCTTTGTAGGAGGTGTATTTATCCCACCTTATTTGACCTTCTTTGTCAACTGGACTAAATTTCCATTGCTTAAGTGGGTTTTTTAATCTAGAATTAAAACGTTTTTTTTGTTCTCCTTTAGAAATGGAAAACCAAAACTTTATAATAATTACACCATCTTCATGAAGCATATGTTCAAATTCGGGAACCTGAACCATGAATTTTTTATATTGATTATCGGAACAAAAATCCATTACCGGCTCAACAACCGCACGATTGTACCAGCTTCTATCAAAAAAAACCAATTCGCCTGGATCAGGTAATTCTTTAATGTAACGTCTGAAATACCACTGACCCTTTTCAATGTCTGTTGGTTTTGTGAGAGCTACAACACGCATAGATCGCGGATTCAAATGTTCAGTAAATCGTCGTATTGCACCTCCTTTACCGGCAGCATCCCTTCCTTCAAACAGTATACAAACACGCTGTCTATGTTTTGCAACCCATTGCTGTAAATCTACTAATTCAGCTTGTAGCTTGAGTAACTCTGATTCATAATCCACATCACTTATTAATGAATCGTATTGATTTTTCTTTAATTTAGTCTTTATAATTTCTTTTAATGACTCTTTTCCTGAGTGTAGCTCAAAATCTTCTTTGGATAACATAGTCAACTAGATTAATTTGAATTATTAATTATATTTTTTTGGTTGGTTTTAAATATTGCATAAAATCTGATCTGCTTATTTGTTCTGCACCTAAACTCTCTAGGTGCGATGAGTACACTTGGCAATCAATTAGTTTGAATTTCGACATCTGAATAAACTTTATCAGACCAATTTTACTAGCATTACTTACATAACTAAACATACTTTCTCCACTGAAGATAGTATCATTAAGCTGAACTCCGTAGAATCCTCCTACAAGATCATCATCTACCCAGACCTCAATTGATTTAGCAAGTCCTAATTGATTTAGCTCACAATATACATCTATCATCTTATCATTAATCCATGTACCTGTCTGGGATGCTCTTTTTATCTTGGCACAAGCTAGAATTACATCATTGAAATTATGATTTATTGTAACTTTAAATTTATTCGACTTTAATAGTTTTTTGCTACTGTTTGAAATCTTTAACTTGTATGGATATAAGACAAATCTAGGGTCGGGTGACCACCACATAGTTGGCTGACCAGTTTCATACCAAGGAAAAATTCCATTTTCGTAAGCTAACAATACGCGTTCAGAAGATAAATCTCCTCCAAAAGCTAACAAACCATCGCTATTTGCTTCAACTAAAGGGGGAAACAACATAGTGTCTTTAAGCCATCGTACAGCCATATTTAGAGTTTAGCACCTCCAGTTACCTTATGTTAAAATGGTAAATCGTTAGGCTCATCTTCAGTCAAATCAGTTGCTGGTTCAAAAGTATCAGCTGGAGGAACTGCCCCACTCACATTCGGCTGAGCTTGTTGAAGATTTTCAATACGCCAACCTTGAATAGCATTAAAATATTTAGCTTCTCCTTGTGGATTAATCCACTCTCTTCCTCGTAAATTAATACCAACTTTGATCGACTGCCCAACCTGGAAGTTATTCAATAAATCTGTCTTATCTTGAACAAATTCTACCATTATATGTTGCGGATATTGTTCTTCTGTAGTTAAAACTAGTTCGCGTTTTCTGAATCCGTTAGATCCAATAGATTGTGTTTCACCTATAAGTTTAATTTTTCCTTGTAATTCCATTTTAAAAATCAGATTTTGGTTTTGTTAAATTAATACAGCGTATACAAATCTAACAAATTATGTCACCACCAAAAAGAAGAAAGCGATAATATAAAGTAATAAATTCATCCTAAATACATTATATTTAAAATTGAAAAAATAAATTCAATGAAAATATCCTCAAAACAAGACTTGTTACGCCGGATGATGATTGTAATTTCATTAATTACAACTTCACTAATTTTATGGAATACTTACCAATTTTTTCTAAAATTTAAAGAAGAAGAACGTCTTAAAATGGAAAACTTCGCTCAAGCACAAATTGAGCTAGGGAAAATTATCGATATTAATGGAAACATAAGTGATTTTCCATTAAAAATAATTCAAAGTAATTCGTCAACTCCAATGATTATTGAGGATTCTGAAGGAAATTTTCAATCCAAAAATATTGAACTTAGCAATGAAAATGTTCAAGAATACCTAATGTTATTGTCAAAAAAATTCAAAAAAGAAAATAAACCTATTCCCGTAATTTACAATGGAAAGACTTTGTCAACGATGTATTATGGCGATTCAGAGCTACTTAACAAACTCAAATACTACCCATTTGCACTACTTTTAATCCTCTTGCTGTTTAGCGCAGTTATATTACTCTATTACAAAAGCACACAAGTTGCGTCACAAAACAAATTATGGACTGGGATGGCTAAAGAGACAGCTCATCAAATTGGCACGCCATTATCTTCATTAGTTGGGTGGGCAGAGCTCTTAAAATCAGAAGCTGTAAACCCTGACTATGTATCTGAAATCGAAAAAGACATTCAACGCCTTGAAACTATAACTGATCGTTTTAGTAAGATTGGTTCCATGCCAGTCTTAAGGAAAAGTGACATTGTCAAAGCAACTATCGAATCTTTTAATTATTTAAAATCACGGAGCAGTAAATTAATTTCATTTGAAATCACATCTCCAGAAACAGAAATTATTGTCCCGCTTAATCTTGAACTATTTAGCTGGACCATCGAGAATTTAGTTATAAATGGCATAGATTCGATGAAAGGAAAAGGACTTATTACTTTGTCATTGACTACGACAGAAAAGATAGTATTGATTAATGTAACAGATAGTGGAAAAGGAATTAAAAATAACCTCTTTAAAAAGGTATTTGAGACTGGATTTACTTCAAAAAAACGAGGTTGGGGATTGGGGTTGTCACTTGCAAAACGAATTATCGAAGATTATCATAATGGTAAAATAAAGGTACTAAAATCAGAAATAGATGTCGGAACCACTATACAAATTAGTTTAAAAAGGCTGTAGGAAAGAAGCTATTTTCTTAGAGGTTTGTAAAAAATGTTCAGCATTAAAATCTTGCTTTTTGGTAAATTGAGCATCTTCCATGGAATTCAATGGAATGAGGTGAACATGAACATGCGGAACTTCAAGGCCGATAACTGTCATTCCTACTCTTTTGCAATCAATAGCCTTGTCTATGGCTATTGCAACTTTTCTCGAGAATTCCATCAAGTCAGTATAAGCTGATTTATCTAGATCAAACAGCTTATTTACTTCTTGTTTAGGAACACAAAGAGTATGTCCTTCTGAGTTAGGATTTATATCTAAAAATGCCAGAAATTGATCCGTCTCGGCGACTTTATAACAGGAGATTTCATTATTTATTATTTTAGTGAAAATGGAACTCATTAATTAAATTTTAAGTATTAATTTATCTTGAGATATTTAATATCTCAAAGTTCAAAATCCCGTTTGGCACCTGAATTACAGCAATGTCACCAACGCTTTTGCCTAACAAACCCTTTCCTATTGGAGAGTTTACAGATAATTTACCTGCAGCTAAATCAGCTTCGCCATCAGCTACTAAAACATAGTTCAATTCCATGCCATTTGATTGATTTTTTATTTTAACTTTTGATAATACTAAAGCTTTAGTATTATCGAGCTGAGATTCATCAATTAAACGAGCTCCTGCTAATGTTTCTTCGAGTTTTGATATACGCATTTCTAACATCCCCTGTGCCTCTTTTGCTGCGTCATATTCAGCATTTTCACTTAAATCTCCTTTGTCTCTAGCCTCAGCAATAGCTCTGGAAGCTTTAACGCGTTCCACGTCTTTGAGCTGCTTTAGTTCAGTTCTTAATTTTTTTAATCCTTCAGCCGTGTAATAAGATACATTGCTCATAATTGATAATTTTTAAAGTGGTCGTTTATTTATGTTTTTAAATAGTCTAAAAAGAATTTAGATATAAATACAAAAATCCCGTTTTCACGAGATTCATATACAAATATACAAAATATTTATGTTACAAATCTTTTTGTCGTAAATTGGGCATCTAACTAAAATTTTGTTTTGGTTCTAAATTAATACAGCCCTAGCAACTAATATGAATCTTAAAAAATTAAAAACACTAATACTATCAGCTTTAATTTTCATAGGATGCTCAAAGGCTAACAGCTATGATGAGTCATGCAATTTTCTAGCAAACATTAACGTCATAACATCAATAAACCTCAACCTTTCTCAGTACAATCAACTAACTTTTCCAAGTAACCCTGTTTACGTCCCTAATGTTGGTAATGGAGGAATTATAGTTAACAATACTGGTACTGGATATGTAGCGTTCGATGCAGCCGACCCTAATCATATTTACAGTGACTGCTCTGTTTTATCGGTTAACGGAATAGAGGGCGAATGTGGTTGTGACGACAGTAATAAGTATAGCTTATTCACAGGACAGCCTTTAGAAAACCTACAGCTTCGCTGTAGCTTAAAACCATACTTTGTAGAAATTAATGGGAACAGCCTTTTTATTTCCAATTGAAAAAGCTCGCCATAGTACGCTTTAACTAGTCTGTTTTTTAAAATTTTAAAGTTAATCCAACCAAAAAATTACGAGTGGCTTGTGGATAATATCCGGCTCCTTCAATAGTTGTTAATTGGCCAGGAACCGACCAGTCATCGTCGTATGTGTAATAGTAGCCGTTGGATACAAATTCTTTATCAAAAACGTTATTTACTAATGCTGAGACCACAACAGAACTAAAAACTGATTTCGGATTCCATTTGTAAGTGACATTTAAATCATTAATAAAATACGCATCCAATTTTGAGGTCTCAGTATCGGTATTACCCATATACTGATCTCCAACATATTTGCTGAGTAAACTTACACTTAAATTTTCTGTAGGGCTAAATATGAAGGCATTTGAAGCAACAATTTCTGGTGAAAAAGAAATATTGGTAGTTCCAAAATCTTTCAAAGCTCCGTCAATTTGAGAATATGTTTGCTTGTTTTTATTTGAGCTCAAAGTTAGCACTGGTTGTAGTATAAATGCATCTGATAGAGGAAAAGCAGCTTCTATTTCAAGTCCTATTCTGTAACTATCTCCGCTATTAGTTCGTATTGGAGCCCCAACATCATCCAAAGCACCGGTTAAGATTAGCTGTTCGTTGTATTGCATATAATAAGAATTAACATTTAAAACGACTCCTTGTTTACTAAAACGCCATCCTATTTCAAAATCATTTAACTGTTCTGGCTTTATTTCTGGGTTACTTTCAAAATCAGAACGGCTTGGTTCTCTATTAGCTCTTGCGTACGAAGCATATAGACTTGAACATGGTGCTAATTGATAAGACACTCCAACTTTTGGATTAAAAAAACTATAAGACTCATCGATTAGCATATTTACTAAATCAGAAGTAAGACCCGACGTTTTGTAGCCAACATTTCTAAATTGTAAATCTCCATAAACATCAATTTCAGAATTTAATGCATACGTGGCTTTTGCAAAAGCGCTAAAATCTGTTTTCTTTCCATTTCCAAAATAATATCGATCTCTAATTGAAGTTTCAAATGCAAATTGTCTTGCCCAAATTACTTCGCCAAAATGATCGCCGTCATAGTTACTGTAAGACCCACCAACTGTAAGGTCAAAATCTGATTCTTTATAGTTTAAAGTTGCATTAAATACATAAAAATCATTATCTAACCAGCGTCTTCTAATGAGGTCTGTTACTGCTGTACCATAAAAGTCAACTCCTGTGGCTTCTAAAATTCCACCATAAGTGCTAACAGCGTCGTCTTCTCTATATTGCTCAAAATAGCCTCTACCATATGTATAATTCAATCCTAAATTAGTGGACCAGCTTTGATTTATTTTTTGATTCCAATGAAGCTGATAATGGTCCTGTTTATAGTTGTCAATTTCGTTTTCGTAAGTGTAGGGGTTTTGACGGCGGTCTTCCTCTAATTGTTGTTTAGTCAATCCTTCCCAAGACTGATATGTTTTCTCATGACCTCCAAAAGTCAATGCTTTAATAAGAGTCCCATTATTGTTGTAGGTTCCTTGAACAAAATAAGATTTAAGATTGGAGAAAGCACGATCTACATACCCATCAGAATTTATTTTTGACAAACGTCCTGAGAACTCAAAAAAATCATTAATTTTTCCTGTACTAAACTTAACTGAATGTTTTCTAGTATTGTAACTTCCAAAAGAATTTGAAATTTCTGCACTGGGCGTTTCAGACGAGGCATCTGTCAAGATATTAATACTTGCGCCAAAGGCTCCCGAACCATTGGTGGAGGTCCCAACACCTCTTTGAAGCTGAAGACTTTCAACCGAAGAAGTAAAGTCAGGCATATTTACCCAAAAAGCGCCCAAGGACTCCGCATCTGTAAATGGGATTCCATTAATTGTAACATTAGTAGAAAGCGGACTCACGCCACGAACTCTAATACCAGTGTATCCAATCCCTGCGCCAGCATCACTGGTTGTAACTACAGAAGGCAAGTAGTTTAATAAAATAGGAAGGTCCTGACCTAAATTACGAGACTCTAATTGCGCCTTAGCAACATTGGAATGAGCAATTGGTGCATTAGGTTTTACCCTAACAGACTTAACCAAAACTTCTTCTAAAGTTTGTGTTTTTGTAGAATCTAAATCTACTTGATTTTGTTGCGCAAATAGAACTGAGGTTGTCAGCATAAATGCAGATAAAAGAATACGATTTTTCATACGATAAAGTAATATCGAATAAAAAGAGGTAATTATTCTTTGTTAATTAATTAATAAAATACTTGAAGCAAAGGCTTCATTGAACATCAATTAAAAACAAAGCTTTGATTAATGTTCGTTTCCCTAAACAGCATTACCTGTTCTAGGTTCAATGGGTATGATCTCAGCCGATATCGGCACCCCTTTTTTGAGAACGTTACAAAGATACTTTAGAAAATTGTTTTAATAAATTATTTATTGACTTTTTTCAATGATTCTACAAATAAGATAATTTTTAAAACTTCACAAACCTACTGTTTTTAATAACTTATTAATTTCTTCTGTAGCCAATTTAAGTCTTTCTTTTTTACTTCCTTTTAATAGTATATACGGTTTATTGTATTTTTTTAACTGGTCTTCAAAAGCCTGAAACATTTTTTCTCTAGCATTTGGCTTGTCTCTTAAATCATCAGCCTCCCATGGCACATCAATAAAGGTCAACAAATATAAATCATAATGATTTCTAACAGCAAATTTTTCTAAAAGCGGATCACATACCCCTAAATAATAAGCTTCTGAATATACTTTTGTTTCCAGTAAATTAGTATCACAAATCAGTACAGTATTAGTTTTTTGACATAGTTTATTTTCTAAGCGCATTTGACCTAAAGCTATTGGTAACAAATCACTCGACTCACATGTCTTTCGCTCATTATTCCATTTGTCCTGAAGGTATTCACGAGCGTACTCTGGAACCCACACTGAGTTATAGTGTCTAGCTAAAGCCTTAGATAATGTTGTTTTTCCTGTAGACTCTGGGCCAAATAAAACTACTCTAATACAGTCTGAGTGCTGTTGCTTAAGTTCTTCTTCCATGCTAAAAATCCAAATATTGCTAAAATTGTGAAACCAAAATACTGTATACTAGTGAATGTTAATCCTTTGTAAAGATATAGAGGAACTGAGATTATATCCGCTATAATCCAGAAATACCAATTTTCAATTTTACGTTTGGCCATGAGCCACATGCCAACAAAAAATAAGGCTGTAGTCAAGGTATCTACATAAGCAACCCAATTAGTCCACATTTCAAAAAACTGATAAACTTCATAAACTAAAACTAACGTTGAAACGAAAATTACAATCCCAAATTTTTGTTCTCTTTTTGTAACTCTTGAAATTGGCGTTACATTTTCTGTATCTACTTTACGAGTCCATACGTACCAACCATAGATGCTCATGATAAAATAATAGCCGTTGATCATCATGTCTCCTAGTAGTTGCCATTTAAATAATAAATATACAAATATAGAAGTACTGATTAATCCGGTTGGAAAAACTAAAATATTATTCTGTTTAGAATACCAAACTGAAGCAAACCCAAAGAACACCGCAGTAATTTCCATTATTATATCTAAAACTGCGTAAGAACTATATTGTTCAAATAGAAGATTAAAAATTTGGTTCATAATCACTTCGGTCAAATTTAACAATTTTCATGCTCAAAACTACGTGATCTAATGCTTCAAATGAAGCTTTTATGGCTTTTGAAATAAATAGCATTAAAGTGTCATACTCGCCGTAAATCTGTGTGCTCAAAGGAGTTTCAATCACTTTGAATCCAGACTTGCGTAAACTTTTTATAAATGCTATGATTGGAGGCTCAAAATTGGTTTGTAAAGGAGTTAAGGTGAATTCTATTGAAATGTTCATAATGTATGATGTTAAATTTCTGGTTCAGTAATAACACACCCAAATCCTTCAAACTCCACAAAAGTAGCGATAAACTTCAACTTATGATGTCCTCGAACAATCCAAGCGATTGTATTATTTGATTCGGTACTAAAAGGAAGTACCATAAAATGTTTTTTAAAATTTATTCCTGGGGTCCCGTATAGCTTATAGAGGGCTTCTTTAGTGCACCATACCCAGGTCAGCTTCTTAATTTGAGATGGATCGTTCTTGTTTAAATAAAAAGTTTCATAGCCAACAAACTTTGGAGCTATTTTAATTATTTTAGAACGTTGTTTTTCAATATCAATTCCAACCTCAATTGAGCTAATCACTATTGTAGAAAAATTATAAGAATGCGAGATCGATATATGTTTACCATCTTTCAAATATGGCTTCCCAAATGAATCGTAAAATAGATCTGAATCTGAATAGCCAAATTCTCCTAACAACATTCTAACACTTAAAAAAGCTCTTCGATGTAATTCACTATTCATCCCTTTAATACGCTTCAAGCTCTCAACGTTCAAATCAGTGCTGCTCAACAAAGATTCAAGAGTCTCCGAAATCTTCCATACTTTAACAATAGTTTGTGAGTTTAAATCGATTGATTTGTAGAGTGGCATTTAATTTTTAAAAAGTTAATAGTTATCTTTGCAGCGAATAAAATTTAAAAACGAAAATAAGCTATTTTCTAAGTTAAAACCAAAATAGCGGATTTAAAAAATTGACTTATGAATGTGAAAACTATTCCCTATATCCCATATAAAGTAAAAGACATGTCGCTTGCTGACTGGGGTCGCAAAGAAATTGAACTTGCTGAAGCAGAAATGCCAGGTTTAATGAGCCTTCGTGAAGAATATAAAGATAGTCAACCTTTGAAAGGAGCTCGCATTGCTGGTTGTTTACATATGACTATTCAAACAGCTGTGCTTATTGAAACTTTAGTAGCTCTTGGAGCAGATGTAACATGGAGTTCGTGTAATATATTTTCAACACAGGATCAGGCAGCAGCAGCTATCGCAGCAGCTGGAGTACCCGTTTATGCTTGGAAAGGTTTAACTGAAGAAGAATTTGACTGGTGTATTGAGCAAACTTTGTTTTTTGGAGAAGACCGCCAACCTTTAAATATGATTCTTGATGATGGTGGTGATTTAACAAATTTAGTCTTTGATCACTACCCAGAACTTATGTCTGGAATTAATGGATTAAGTGAAGAAACGACTACAGGTGTTCACCGTTTGTACGAGCGTATGAAAAATGGGACATTATCAATGCCAGCTATCAATGTAAATGATTCGGTTACAAAAAGTAAATTTGATAATAAATACGGATGTAAAGAAAGTGCTGTAGATGCTGTTCGTCGTGCCACTGACATCATGTTAGCTGGTAAACGAGTAGTTGTTTGCGGATATGGAGATGTTGGTAAAGGAACTGCCGCTTCTTTTAGAGGTGCAGGAAGTATTGTTACTATCACTGAAATTGACCCTATCTGTGCCTTACAAGCTGCTATGGACGGATTTGAGGTTAAAAAACTAGAGACAGTATTGCCAATCGCTGATATTGTGGTGACGGCAACTGGAAATAAAGACATCGTATTAAGCGCTCATTTTGAGGCAATGAAAGACAAAACTATTGTTTGTAATATTGGCCACTTTGACAATGAAATAGATATGACATGGCTCAATGATACACATGGAGATACGAAAGTTGAAATTAAAGCACAAGTAGATAAATACACTATCAAAGGAAATGATATTATTGTTTTAGCTGAAGGTCGTTTAGTAAACTTAGGCTGTGCTACTGGTCACCCAAGTTTTGTGATGAGTAACTCCTTTACAAATCAAGTTCTAGCTCAAATTGAGTTATGGAATAACAAAAACGCCTATGAAAATGAGGTATATATGTTGCCAAAACATTTAGATGAAAAAGTTGCGAAACTTCACCTTGCCAAAATCGGTGTAGAGCTTACCGAACTTCGAGATGAACAAGCAAACTATATTGGAGTAGAAGTTCAAGGTCCATTCAAGCCTGAGTACTATCGATATTAAAATTTATGACATCCAAAAAAGCCAAAGTAAATACTTTGGCTTTTTTTTGTTTAAATTTATTCATCAAAAATTGGTTAATGGAATTCCTTAAGACATCAAGAAAAAATCTGCAACAAATAATAAAAATTATTGGAGAGGCTCAAGAATATCTAGCAATTCACAATATCGATCAATGGCAAAATGGTTATCCAAATGAAGAGGCTATACTCAGAGATATAATAAATAATGAAAGTTATATAATTACAACTAAAGAATCTATAATCATTGGAACAGCTATGTTCTCTACTAAGAAAGAACCAACCTACAAATCCATTGAAGGGCAATGGATCACCAAATCCGATGCAAAATATGGAGTGATACACAGAATGGCAGTCACTAATAACTTTAGAAAAAAAGGAGTTGCAAAATTTATTTTTGAGAAGTGTGAACAACAACTCAGACAAAATGAAATTATGTCAATGCGAATAGACACGCATGAGGACAACCTAGCAATGCAGGGGTTGCTTTTAAAGCTAAAATACATTTACTGTGGAGTTATTTGTCTTGAAAATGGCGACAAACGCTTGGCTTATGAAAAATGTATGAGTAATTTATAGTAATAAAAAAAGCCTCGTAATACGAGGCTTTTTTTATTACTATTTTATTTGACTAAGCTTCAAAGGGAACAACAGACACATACGACTTATTGTTTCTCTTTTTGGTAAATTTCACAAGCCCATCAACTTTAGCATGAAGGGTGTGATCTTTTCCGGCATACACATTCTCTCCTGGATTATGTGCAGTACCACGTTGTCTAACGATAATGTTACCAGCTATAGCTGCTTGACCACCAAAAATCTTTACACCTAAACGTTTAGATTCTGATTCTCTACCATTTTTCGAACTTCCGACTCCTTTTTTATGTGCCATTTTATTTCGATTTTATTGTTATATGATTTAGCTTAAGGCTGAAATTAAATCAGCTTTTTTCATAGCTGAAATACCCGCAAGTCCTTTAGCTTTCGCTAATTCTTTTAATTTTGCTACTGTCATTGATGAAAGGTCTATTGATTCCTCTACCTTTGATGGAGCAGCTTTAACAGCTGGCTTAGAAACTTCTTTCTTTGCCACTGATTTTGGAGCAACAGCTTTAGCTGGTGCCGCTTTCTTAGCACCAGAAGCAACAATGCTCTCAATTTGTATTTCAGTTAAAGACTGGCGATGGCCGTTTTTAACTCTATAACCTTTGCGTCGTTTCTTTTTGAATACGATTACCTTGTCACCTTTAAGGTGCTTTAAGACTTTCGCTCCTACTTGAGCTCCGTCTATAGCTGGGGCGCCTACAGTTACTTTGCTGCCATCTGCTAAGAGAAGTACATTGTCAAAATTGACTTTTTTTCCTTCTTCAGTTTGCAAACGGTTAACAAAGACTTTTTGGTCTTTTTCAACTTTGAATTGATGCCCTGCTATCTCTACAATTGCGTACATAGCGTAACGTTTTTTATTAATTAATTTCCTTGCAAAAAAAGCAAGGCGGCTGCAAATATAATTCTATTATATTAAACTGCAAATAATTACAGAAGATATCCATTACAAATTACTCAATTAAATATGTGCTTCTAAAAAAATTGTTATTTTTGAAGGAAATCTGTAACAAATTTTCAGATTACACGACTTACCTATAATATAATTAAAAAATTAAATTATGAAAAAATGCTTATGTTTACTCACTACTTTGCTTGGATTGATCTCAACAATTTCAGCACAAGAAGTTAAATTTGAAGAATACGATTTAAGCAATGGCCTGCATGTTATCTTACACAAGGAAAGTGCAGCACCTGTTGTTACAGTTGGTGTTATGTACCAGATTGGTGCCAAAGACGAGATTGAAGGAAGAACAGGGTTTGCTCACTTTTTTGAGCACCTACTTTTTGAAGGTACCGAAAATATAGAAAGAGGAAAATGGTTTGATATTGTTTCCGCCAATGGTGGGAGTAATAATGCCAACACTACACAAGACCGTACTTACTATTACGAAACTTTTCCATCCAATAAATTAGAAATAGGACTATGGATGGAAAGTGAACGAATGCTTCATCCCAAAATTGAAAAAATTGGTGTTGACACACAAAATGAAGTTGTTAAAGAAGAAAAGCGTCAACGTATAGACAATGCTCCATATGGAAAAATCATATACAGAACAGGCATAGACAATCATCTCTTTAAAGTCCATCCATACGGTCGGTCGGTGATTGGGTCTATGGATGATTTAGATGCTGCTGAACTAAACGAGTTTATTAGCTTTAATGAAAAATATTACAACCCTAACAACGCAGTACTTGTGGTTACGGGTGATATTGACATTGCAGAAACTAAATCGTTAATAATGGATTATTTTGGCACAATAGAAAATAATGCTGAATCAAATGTGAAATTAGAAATCATAGAGCCTGCAATTATTGAAACTAGATATGCTACTGAATATGATACTAACATTCAAATACCAGCTTATATTTTCTCATATATCACTCCAAAGTCAGTAGAAAAAGACGCGTACACCTTAGATTATATTTCATCAATTTTAACAGGAGGTAATAGCTCAAGGATGTACAAACGCATGGTAGATAAAGATAAGGTAGCATTGCAAGTACTTGCCTTCAACCAGGCAAATCAAGACTACGGAACTTACACTATGGGAGCTATCATAAAAGGTGAACCTAATTGGGATATTTTAAAGACCACCATGGATGAAGAAATTAAAAAATTACAAACAGAGTTGATTTCTGAAAAAGAGTACCAAAAACTTCAAAACCAGTTTGAAACTAATTATGTACAGGCAAACTCAAGTGTTGAAGGAATCGCTTCGTCTTTAGCTACATACCATATGCTGCAAGGAGATGCAAACAGAATCAACAAACAATTAGATATTTACAGAACAATCACCAAAGAGGATATTAAGCGTGTGGCAAGTACCTACCTTAATCCTAATCAACGCGTTGAGATCAAATATTTATCAGGAACCGACCCTGCAACAGATTCTACAAAACAATAAACATACCACAGTTATGAAAAAATATATTTTACACACATTAATTGCAGTCTTAATTGGATTTTCTGCAAATGCTCAAATAGATCGATCACAAATTCCATCATCAGGTCCTACTCCTGAGGTTAACCTAAGAGATGCTAAGGAATTTAAATTAAAAAACGGGCTGACCGTTTTGGTAGCGACAGACACAAAGTTTCCAGTAGTTAGCTGGAGTCTTAATCTCAACAACCCTCCAGTATTTGAGGGAAGCAAAGCAGGCGTTCAATCATTAACTGGTGCCTTGTTAGGAAAAGAAACGCTAAAAAGTACAAAAGATGAATTTGCTGAAAAAGTTGATTTTTTAGGAGCATCCGTAAGCGTTAACCCTAACGGAGGATTTGGATATTGCTTGACAAAATACCAAGAAGATGTGTTTTCTCTATTTGCTGAAGCAGCATTTAAAACTAAATTCACACAAGAAGAATTAGATTTTGAAAAAGAACAGCTTATTGAAGGCATAAAGTCTGGTGAAAACAGTGCTGCTGCGATTGCTGGAAATGTAAGAGGTGCGGTTTTTTATGGAAAAAACCATGCTGCAGGTGAAATTGTAACTGAAGAAACCATCAATAATGTTTCTCTTGAGGATGTAAAACAGTTTTATACCGATCGATTCAAACCGTCAAATGGATTCATGTTATTTACAGGTGATATTACTGTAAAAGAAGTTAAAAAGTTATTAAAAAAATACATGAAGGGCTGGAAATCAGGTTCTGTTACTATTCCGGAATATCCCTCATTTGAGGACGTTTCAACTACTGAAATTAACTTCGTTGATGTTCCAAATGCAGTTCAAACAGAACTTGCAGTCATGAGTGTTTCTAAATTAAAAATGACAGATAAAGACTACCATGCTTGTTTAGTTGCGAACTATATTCTTGGAGGTGCATTTGGATCTTATCTAAACATGAATCTTAGAGAAAAGAACGGTTACACATACGGAGTAAGGTCAAGTTTAGGTACTGCCCGCTGGTACAATTCATCATTTAGAGTAACAACTAAAGTTAGAAACTCTGTAACTGACAGTGCTGTTGTAGAGATACTTAAAGAAATAAAACGTATTAAGGCTGAACCTGTAGACAATGAGTTATTGGTAAATGCAAAGGCTAAATTCTTAGGTAATTTCATCTTGCAGTCAGAAGACAAAACAGTAGCTGCCAGACGCGCTTTATCGATCAAAACTAACAAACTTCCTGAAGATTTTTACAAAAACTATATTGCTAACATTGATGCTGTAACAATTGAAGACGTACAGCGAGTTTCAAAAAAATATTTTAGCGACGATAATGTACGTGTCGTACTAGTGGGTAAAGGATCGGATGTTGTTGAAAATTTAGAGAAAATTGAATGGAACGGTAAAAAATTACCAATAAAATTCTTTGATAAAGACGCGAACAGTGTTGAAAAACCTGTGTTTTCAAAGCCGATTCCTGCTGGAGTAACTGCATTAACAGTCATGGAAAGTTATATTACAGCAATCGGAGGACTTGAAGCTATAAACGCTGTAAGCTCTGTTAATATTGCGGCTAATGTCAATATTGAGGGAATGCCTTTTAAACCTACAGCAACTATTAAAAAAATGTCTCCAAATATGTCTTCTATGGAAATGTCTATAGCTGGTATGGGAACAGTTATGAAACAAAAATATAATGGAACCACAGGATATTCCGAACAGCAAGGCAAGAAAGCGCCAATGTCAGAAAATGAACTCTCAGAAAATGCAAAAGAAAAAGGTTTATTTCCAGAAACATACCTAGACGCAAGCTCAATTTCAATAGTTAGCTTAATAACTATTGAAGGAGCAGATGTTTACAAATTGATGATTAAAGAAGATTCCTTTCGTTATTATGACGCTAACTCTGGACTTTTGGTGAGAACTGAGAAAACAGAAGAAGCTCAAGGACAAAAGGTAACTTCTATTGAAGATCTTTCTGACTACAGAGAAGTCAATGGAGTCCTATTTCCATATGAACAGAAAATTACATCTGGTCCGCAAATAATAGGACTGTCAGCAACTGAGGTTATTGTTAATGGAGGAGTTTCTGCAGAAGATTTCAACTAAATAAATATTTTTAAAATAAAAAAGGTCTAAGCATTTGCTTAGGCCTTTTTTATTTTACTTTTCTGTTTACTAGGTAAACTCCCAATAATATAAGTAACGATGCAAGGCCTTGATTTATTCCAAAAACTTCTCCGTCTAACAGGCCCCATAGTAATGCAACCAGTGGCATCAGATAGGCAACTGAAGATGCAAATACTGGACTAGAAATTTGAATTAATGAATTAAAAACAATTTTAGCCATTACGGTTCCAAATAATGAGAGTATTATAACACAGCCAATTGATATATATATCGTATTGCTTAAAAAAGTCTCTGATGTAAAAAAGTTAGAGAAAGTTAATACAAAAATCGCTGGCACAATTATAGCCACAAAATTTCCAGTTGCGATTGCTAAAGGTTTAACCTCTTGAAGATAGCGTTTTATTATGTTTACACTGCTAGCATACATGACCGTTGCTAGAACCACAAGTCCTGCATACAAATAATTTTGATCAGGATGAAGCTCCATGTTATTAAAAATAAGCATTGAAGCTCCTACAAAGCCAAGAATCACTCCAAAAACTTGAGTTCTTGATGTAGCTATCTTAAAAACTGCCAATCCTATTAGAACCGTATTTAATGGGACCAAAGAGTTTAAAACAGAAACAACTCCACTATCAACCTCTGTCTCAGCATATGCGAACAGAAAAGAAGGGAAAAAAGTGCCTATAAGCCCTGTAATAACTATCCACTTCCATTGATGAGTCTCAATTGTTTTTAGAGATTTAAATCCAATTGAAAAAATAAACAAAGAGGATAATACAGTCCTTAAACTGCCTAATTGTAAAGGGGAAAGGTCCAAAAGACCTTTTTTTATCAAAATAAAAGAACTACCCCAGGTAAATGCAAGTAGAAAAAGATAAAACCACTTTTTTTGTTCAATATTCATTTCTAATTATTTATGGATTACAAAATTGAGCAATAAATTAGAAAAACAATCAAATATCTTTACATTTGTTTATAATTTATAATAGTTACATGGAGTTTTTAAAAAATATTTTAAGCGTAACGTTTATTTTAATCATATTATCGTCTTGTATGAAAGATAAAAACGCAGAAATCAAAACTATTAATTTAAGTTCAGAGAAAATAAACCAAAAGCTAGACCCTAATGCTGTTTATTCAAAAGCTGTGTTTAACATCAAAGGAATGACTTGTGAAATGGGCTGTGCCAAAACTATTGAGAAAAAACTAGCAAAAATGGATGGTATGAAAACAGCTGTTGTAGACTTCAAAAATGAAATGGCTTCTGTGGAATTTGACGTTGCTAAACTAAATCATTCAAGCATTACCAAAGCAGTGAATCAAGTCAGTGACATTTACTCTGTTGAAAATATGCAAACTCTTAAAGCTGCGTCTACAAGTAACTAAACTTTAGAAAGCCACTTTAATTAGATTTCATTAATGATTCAATTTCATCAATTTCAATGGGAATATTCTGCATTAAATTTACAGGGTATCCACTAGTTTGAATCACTACATCGTCCTCAAGTCTGATTCCCATATTTTCTTCAGGAATATAAATTCCTGGCTCAACAGTAAAAACCATATTGGACTGCATAGGGGATTTTAAAGTGCCGAAATCATGAGTATCTAATCCCATGTGGTGAGAAGTTCCATGCATGAAATATTTTTTATAAGCGGGCCACTTTTGATCTTCATTTTGTACGTCAGCTTTATCAATCAACCCTAACGATAATAGTTCGGAAGTCATTAATTTTCCGACCTCCACGTGATAAGCATCCCACATAATTCCCGGAGCAAGTAATTTAGTGGCTTCATTTTTAACGTTTAGAACCGCTTGATAAACTGACTTTTGGCGTGCTGTAAATCGACCATTAACAGGGATTGTCCTTGTCATATCACTTGAATAGTTAGCATACTCAGCTGCCACATCCATAAGTAAGAGATCGCCATCTTTACATTCTTGATTGTTTTCTATATAATGCAACACACAAGCATTATATCCGGAACCAATGATAGGGGTGTATGCAAATCCTTTTGAGCGGTTTCTTAGAAATTCATGAGCGTATTCTGCCTCAATCTCATACTCCATAACTCCGGGCTTTACAAACCCTAAAATCCTCCTAAATCCTTTTTCAGTGATGTCACATGCCTTTTTAATAAGGGTAATTTCTTCAACTTCTTTCACCCCTCTAAGAGATTCCATAATCGGGAAGCTAGGAAGTAACTTGTGATTAGGATATGAAGATTTGATCATTTTAAGAAAACGATCTTCTCGAGTCTCCATCTCTACTGCTTGCCGGTAATGCTCATTATTATTGTAATAAAAGTGTGTCGACTCTTTCATCAATTTTGAGAAAACAGAGTCAAATTCCTCTAACCAATAAACTGTCTTAATACCTGATGAGGCGGTTGCCTGTTTCTTACTAAGTTTAGCACCTTCCCAGATAGCAATTAGATCGTTAGTTTCTTTTACAAACAGTATTTCACGTTGTAGCTCATTTTTTGCGTCAGGAAAAACAAGTAAAATACTCTCCTCCTGATCTACCCCGCTTAAATAAAAAATATTTCTATGCTGTTCAAATGGGAGTGTACTATCAGCCCCCGTAGAAAAAATATCATTTGAATTAAATATGGCTATAGAATTTGGCACCATCTGCTGTGATAACTTAAACCTATTCTTTATAAATAACTCTGAACTAATTGAATGATATTTCATAACGAATTTTATTTTAGGTCAAATTTAAGAATTTAAAAAACAATAAATAAAACTAAATCACTCTGGTTTATTTAATTTGTTTAGAATCGTTCTAAATAAACAAAATAAACCCATTGTAATTGTCTAAAACGTTGTCGTGAAGTACCTTTGTTAAGTTCAAAAAAACTAAATGATAATGAGTGGTATTTTTAAGTCATCAATTGGGAGAAAGATAGCCATGGCACTTTCTGCTTTTTTTCTAATGTTTTTCATTTTACAGCATTTTGCAATCAATATACTTTCTGTCATAAACCCAGATACTTTCAACGAAGTTTCTCATTTTATGGGCACTAATCCTCTAGTTCAATTTGCATTACAACCTATTTTGATTTTTGGAGTTATTTTTCACTTTACAATGGGTTTTATTTTAGAGTTTAAAAATAAATCGTCTAGGTCTGTGAATTACGCAAAGAATAATGGAAATGCAAACTCTACTTGGGTAAGTAGAAACATGATTTACAGCGGAGGATTTATTTTAGTATTTTTAATTATTCATTTTATCGACTTCTGGATTCCTGAGTTAAATATAAAATATGTTATTGGAGACTCTTCAGGTCTTTTACAAGACGGCTCTGGATATAGATATTTTGAGGAACTTCAACACAAGTTTATACCACTTTGGCGTGTAGTTCTGTATTGTATTGGCTTTGTATTTTTATCCCTTCATTTACTTCATGGTTTTAATTCTGCATTCCAATCAGTTGGAGCGAATAATAAATATACCCAGTCGCTTAAAGGGTTTGGCAAAGCATATGCGATTGTAATTCCGTTGGGGTTTATCGTAATTGCACTCTTTCACTACTTAAATAATTTACACTAAATTACAGGATTATGGCTTTAGACTCAAAAATACCTGAAGGTCCATTAGCAGATAAATGGACAAATCATAAAAACAATATTGATCTTGTAAATCCTGCTAATAAACGCTTGTTAGATGTCATAGTTGTGGGTACCGGTCTTGCTGGAGGGTCAGCAGCAGCTACACTGGCTGAACTTGGGTATAATGTAAAAGCATTTTGTTTTCAAGATTCTCCAAGAAGAGCTCACTCAATTGCGGCTCAAGGGGGCATCAATGCTGCTAAAAATTATCAAGGTGATGGTGATTCTACATATCGACTGTTTTACGATACCGTCAAAGGCGGTGATTACCGTTCGAGAGAAGCGAACGTACACCGTTTGGCTGAAGTATCAACAAATATAATTGACCAATGTGTGGCACAAGGAGTTCCTTTTGCAAGAGATTACGGAGGATTATTAGACAACCGTTCATTTGGTGGAGTTTTAGTTTCAAGAACGTTCTATGCAAAAGGACAAACAGGACAACAGCTTTTGTTAGGGGCCTACTCAGCAATGAACCGACAAATTGGTCGTGGAAAAATTAAAATGTACAATCGTCATGAAATGCTTGATATAGTTGTAGTTGACGGAAAAGCACGTGGAATTATCGCTCGTAACTTAGTTACTGGAGAAATAGAACGACACTCTGCACATGCTGTTGTTTTGGGATCTGGCGGTTATGGAAATGTCTTTTATTTATCTACCAATGCCATGGGTAGCAATGTTACTGCTGCTTGGAAAGCGCATAAACGTGGCGCTTACTTTGCTAACCCTTGTTACACACAAATTCATCCAACATGTATTCCTGTTTCGGGAGATCATCAATCTAAGCTAACCCTAATGTCTGAATCCTTAAGAAATGATGGGCGTATATGGGTTCCAAAAAACATAGAAGATGCTAAAGCAATACAAAATCGTCAGTTAAAGCCAATAGATCTTGAAGAAGATATGCGTGATTATTTCTTAGAAAGACGATATCCTGCATTTGGAAACTTAGTTCCTAGAGACGTTGCTTCAAGAGCCGCCAAAGAACGATGTGATGCTGGTTTTGGAGTAAATAAAACAGGAGAAGCAGTTTTCTTAGACTTTGCTGCTGCCATTGTTAGATACGGAAAAGAAAAAGCCCACGTAAAAGGACTTAATGAAGAAGATGATTTGCTTATTCAAACCCTAGGAAAAGAAGTCGTTAAAAGCAAATACGGAAATTTATTCCAAATGTATGAGAAAATTGTAGATGAGAATCCCTACGAAACTCCTATGATGATTTATCCAGCTGTTCACTACACTATGGGTGGTATTTGGGTAGACTACAACTTGCAAACAACCATCCCTGGTTTATATGCAATTGGAGAGGCTAACTTTTCTGAGCATGGTGCAAATCGTTTAGGAGCGTCAGCTTTGATGCAAGGCTTGGCCGATGGCTATTTTGTATTACCATATACTATAGGAAACTACTTATCCAAAGACATTAGGACAGGACCTATCTCGACAGACTCTATTGAATTTGAAGAAGCAGAGACAAAAGTAAAAAGAGAAATAAATCACTTTATCAATAATAATGGAACTAAACCGGTAGACTATTTTCACAAGCGTCTTGGTAAAATCATGTGGAATAAATGCGGAATGGCTAGAAATGAGAAAGACTTAAAAGAAGCTATTGAAGAAATCTCAGCACTTCGTGATGAGTTTTATAAAGATGTTAGAGTTCCAGGAAATGAAGATGAATTTAATGAAGAACTTGCTAAAGCTGGACGAGTAGCTGATTTTTTAGAGCTAGGTGAGCTGTTTGCTAAAGATGCACTGGTACGCGAAGAATCTGCTGGCGGTCACTTTAGAGAAGAATATCAAACAGCTGAAGGAGAAGCAAAACGAAGAAAAGAATTTCAATTTGTATCAGCATGGGAATACAAAGGTGCTCCAAAAGATGCTGAACTACACAAAGAAGAATTAGTTTACGAAAATATTGAAGTTAAAGAACGATCCTACAAATAAGCACTGAAATGAATTTAACATTACAAATATGGCGGCAGGAAAACGCCCAGACTAAAGGAAAAATTGTAGAATATCCTATTCAAGATATCTCTCCAGACATGTCATTCCTTGAAATGTTAGACATACTCAATAGGCAACTTATTACTAACGGAGATACTCCGGTTGCATTTGATCACGATTGTAGAGAAGGTATTTGCGGTTCCTGTTCATTATATATTAATGGTGAAGCCCATGGACCTGATCGTCGAGTAACAACCTGCCAACTACACATGCGCAAGTTTAAAGATGGTGATACAATATTCATTGAACCCTTTAGAGCAGATGCTTTTCCAGTTATTAAAGATCTAGTAGTCGATCGCTCCGCTTTTGACAGGATACAACATGCCGGTGGTTTCATTTCTGTAAATACTTCTGGAAATACTCAAGATGGAAATTCTATTCCTATTTCAAAACATGATGCTGACGAAGCTATGGATGCTGCTACTTGTATTGGTTGTGGTGCGTGTGTAGCAAGTTGTAAAAACTCATCTGCAATGTTATTTGTTGGCGCAAAAGTATCTCAGTATGCTTTGTTGCCACAAGGACAAATTGAAGCGCCAGACCGAGTTCAAAATATGGTTGCACAAATGGATTTAGAAGGTTTTGGAAATTGTACTAATACTGGTGCGTGTGAAGTTGAGTGTCCTAAAGGAATCTCACTAGAAAATATTGCACGAATGAACCTAGAATTAATTAAATCTAGTATTAAATCTTAATCAGTCAAAACAAACTCTTCAATCGTATCCCAACCTGCTCGAACTTCTATAGGTTCAGAAGCATAACTAACGCGTTCAGGCTGAATTTTGTTCAAGTAATCTCCAGTATCAAACATTCCGTTTTGATTGCTATCAAAAATAGCTCTGAGAAAATAAATTCCTGGACTCACATCCTTAAAATCAACAGTCATAGAATTCTCTGCTAAATATGATTCTATAACTTCTCCTTTGGGATTTATAATTTGAATAATCAATGGAAAGACTCCATTGATTATATTAATCCTTACGTTTCCATAGTCGGACTGAAATTTAGTTGTAGCGCTGTAGTCTAAGGTATCATTTTGTGTTCCATAAAAGTCGGTCAAAGCACCTGGAAGTAATTGAATTTTATAATTATTCTTTTCAGTTTTATCAAAATTTAAAACTAGACTGTTTGAAATAGAATCTAAAACTAACGATGACTTCAAGAAAATAGAATCTTTATCGATAATTCGCAGTTTAGTTTCGTCTATAAATTCTAAAGGGGTTGAAGCGCTAACAATATAGGGATCATCTAGCTTTAAACTAGAAGAAGATGACTTAAGTATCAAAGAGTCCGATTTAAGTTCTTTAATTCTTACGACCGCTGTATCAACAGACTTAGAATGAATGATTTGAAATATTAGAGAGTCTACTTCTAAATTTGGACGAAACCAATAGTTTAAAGTATCTTTATCTTTTTCTTTTATGACTAACGATGAGAAATTTTCTGGAACATCAGAAAGTATATTAATTTTCATTTGTTCCAAATCACCTTCATAACCAAAAGAAATTTTATTCTTAGACGTTTGTTTTGCCCGTTTAAAATTATAATCAACAGATTCTTTGAATAACCGCAAAACATAAGCAGTGTCAGATGGAACAGTTATCGACTGTGTTCTGTATGCAATTTTATCACTTTTTTGCTGAAATGTATAGTCCGGATTTTCTTCTTTTAATGCAGTTAGTAAATATGATCCTTTTTTTATATTTTCAAGTTTGAAACTAGAAACGCTATCAGTAACAGCTACATACTTGGGCTTTTGCTTGTAAACAATAGAATCATAAAAATTAGAATCTACTTCATATAACAAAACTGCAACACGGTCATCTACTTCTTTATTAAGTGCATCTAATACAATTCCAGAAACAGAAAGTGAGTCTATATAGTTTCCTGTAGAAAACACATATTTGTAATAAGGAAACACATTTCCCTCATTATTATCAGCAATACTTTCCCCAAAATTAAACGCATAAGTGGTGTTGGATTGAAGAGTATCAAAAATTTTAATAGTAATCTTCTTACTTGCAGCCCCAACAGGTGATATCTCTGGCTCAAAACTCATTGGGGGGGATATAATAAGTTGTTTTTGGATGTTTTTTAGCTTTACATATTCATCAAATTGAATTTCAATTTCTTTGGCATCAAAATTTATAGAAAAATTTTCTGGGCTGGAGCTAATTATAACAGGTGGAGTTTCGTCTTTATCGCCTCCAGTAGTTGTTCCCCTATTTGCACAATGAGATAAAATCAAGGAGATTGCTATTAAAAACCCAAGCTTAGCTATTTTTTTACGCATTAAAAATGTGTTTTATGCAAAGTAACAATATATTTTAGATCTAACGAAAAATGAAATACGTTATTGAAGAATTGCTAAATTTAGACAAACCTAGATCAAAACAAATAAGTCCACGTTTCGCAAACCAATATAATAATTTAAAAAAGAGAATTAAATCTCATATTTATGGTTAAGTTTAATACATAATTGACAATGTTTCCTATTTTTGTAAGATGACAAACCAACCCGATACCTTTAAAAAAGTAATATCTCATGCTAAAGAATACGGATTTGTATTTCAAAGCAGTGAAATTTATGATGGCTTAAGCGCAGTTTATGACTATGCTCAAAACGGAATTGAATTAAAGAAAAACATTCGTGAGTACTGGTGGAAAGCCATGGTTCAAATGAACGACAACATTGTAGGGCTGGATGCTGCGATTTTTATGCATCCAACAACATGGAAGGCTTCTGGTCACGTTGATGCGTTTAACGACCCTTTAATCGACAATAAAGATTCTAAAAAGCGATATAGAGCTGATGTTCTAATTGAAGATTATTGCGCAAAGATTGAAACAAAAATTGATAAAGAAATAAAGAAAGCAGAGAAACGCTTTGGGGATAGTTTTAACAAAGACGAATTCATTAGTACTAACACTCGTGTAATTTCTTATCAAGATAAAATAAAATCTGTTTTGTCACGTATGGGGAAGTCGTTAGAAAATGAAGATTTAGATGATGTAAAAGCACTTATTGAAGAACTTGAAATTGCTGACCCTCTAACAGGAAGCAAAAACTGGACGGATGTTAAGCAATTTAATTTGATGTTTGGCACTAAACTAGGAGCGAGTGCAGAAAGCGCTATGGATTTGTACTTAAGACCTGAAACTGCACAAGGAATATTTGTAAACTTTTTAAATGTCCAAAAAACTGGTCGTATGAAAATCCCTTTTGGGATTGCACAAACCGGAAAAGCTTTTAGAAATGAGATTGTAGCCCGTCAGTTTATTTTTAGGATGCGTGAATTTGAACAAATGGAATTACAGTTTTTTATTAAACCAGGAACTCAAGTAAAATGGTACGAATACTGGAAAGAAGCACGCATGAAGTGGCATTTGTCTTTGGGTATGGGTAGTGAGAACTATCGTTTTCATGACCACGATAAACTAGCTCATTATGCTGATGCGGCTTCTGATATTGAATTTAAATTTCCGTTTGGTTTTAAAGAACTTGAAGGTATTCATTCCAGAACAGATTTTGACTTAAATCAACACCAGACTCATTCTGGAAAAAAACTTCAGTACTTTGATCATGAGGACAATAAAAGTTATACCCCATATGTTCTAGAAACCTCTATTGGATTAGATAGAATGTTTCTAGCTGTATTCTCAAACGCGCTGACTGAAGAAACTTTAGAAAACAACACAACAAGAACGGTATTAAAACTACCATCTGTCTTAGCACCTACCAAGGCAGCAATACTTCCTTTGGTAAAAAAAGATGGACTCCCAAAAGTTGCAAAATCCATTGTAAAAGAATTAAAATGGGACTTTAATGTGGTTTATGACGAAAAGGATGCTGTTGGTAGGCGTTACCGCCGTCAAGATGCCTTGGGTACTCCTTTTTGTGTTACTGTAGACCATGACACCCTAGAAGATGATTGTGTAACTATCAGATTCCGGGATACCATGAATCAACAGCGTGTTAAGATAGGGGATTTAAAATCTATTATAGAAAACGAAGTTTCTATGAAGAACTGGCTGAAGAAAATGTAATTAATATTAAAAACATGAAACTTAATAAGCTTTATTATTTTACTCTAATTACTTTTTTAATTTCCTTAAAAGGTCACTCTCAATTGAATGCTAGTGTAATTGGGGCTGCACAAGTTTTAGACAATAACTGCTTCTTGATAACTCCAGCTGTTAACGATCAGTCGGGAGGTGTTTGGTATGATAATCTCATTGATTTCTCAAATGATTTCACCATTTACTATCAAAGTTATTTTGGTAGCAACGATGCGGATGGAGCAGATGGAATGGCTCTAGTTATCAAACAAAATTCTAATCCAGCGATTGGGGATACAGGGGCATTTATTGGTTATGGAGGTATAGATCAGTCCTTGATTGTTGAGTTTGATACATTTCAAAACAATGGAGGAGCTGACCAAGGGCCAGAGGCTTTTAGCGACCCAACCTATGATCATATAGCTATTATGAAAAATGGTGTTGCTGACCACGCATCTTCTTCCAATTTAGCAGGTCCAATTCAGGCTAGTGACAATAGTGTTAATATAGAAGATGGTGTAGACCATGAGGTTAAAATTGAATGGATTTCAAGCAGTCAAACACTTAAGGTTTACTTTGATTGCAATTTAAGACTGAGCATAACAGAAGATTTTAAAAATACAATTTTTGAAGGTGATAGTAGTGTTTATTTTGGCTTTGTAGGTTCAACTGGAGGACTGAATAATATACACCGTGTATGTTTTAACAGTGTCTCATTTATTGAAAATTTGGTTCTTGAGGACGAAACAATTTGTGAAGGAGAAAATATACAAATTGATGCTAGCATTCCTAGTGGAGATAGCTATTTGTGGTCACCAGAGCAAGGGGTAAGTGATATTAATAGTGCTTCACCCATATTATCTCCAACAGAAACTACCACCTATATAGTAACCGTTACGGACATATGCGGAGACCCTTCTACACAAAGTGTTACTATTAACGTAACCCAATCAGACCAAGCTCCTTTGTTTGATCAAATTGACCCAATCTGTTTTGAAGATGTTCTAGACCCACTTCCCAATGCCTCAATTGAAGGGGTTACAGGAACTTGGTCACCTGCACTTGACAACACAGTAAGTACAGAATATACGTTTACACCTGATGACGGTCAGTGCGCATCTATAGCTGAAATGACTATTATTGTTCTTCCTCTAACTAATCCTGATTTTACGCAAATAGATAATGTCTGCGAAGGAACTGACACTTGGGCTGGTGGATCTCCTTTTCCCGCAGCATCAAATAACGGAATAATTGGAGTATGGAATCCTTCTTTTGATGCCTACAACACAACTACTTACAACTTCAGCCCTGACGATGGTCAATGTGCTTCAACAACTGAAATGACTATCGTTATCATTCCTCAGACAAATCCTGAATTTACTCAAATTAATGATACTTGCGAAGGGGCTCTAATAACATTACCAACTATTTCAAATGAAGGTATCATAGGAACATGGTCCCCGGAGATTAACAATACAACAACAACTGAATATACTTTCACACCAGATCCTGATCAGTGTGCAAACCAAACTAATATGACTGTTGTTATTAACGAAAAAATAAACCCTGTTTTTGATTCTGTGGATACAATATGTAGTGGTGAAATTATAACTGAATTTCCTGCAACATCTTTAAACGGAATTACAGGAACTTGGTCGCCAGCGTTAGACAATACTGTAACTACTACTTACACATTCACCCCAAACGATGGCGAGTGTGCTAATCCAATAAACACTACAATTACGGTGCTACCTAACACAGAATCCACTTTCAATCAACTGGATGCAATATGCGAAGGTGAATCATTAATATTACCTTTAACTTCTATCGAGGGAATTACGGGTACTTGGCTCCCTGCTATTGATAATACATTAACCACAGAATATACTTTTACACCAAGTCCTAATCAGTGTGCTAGTGACGCAACTATGGTTGTAACGGTAACTGCTTTAATCATTCCAACGTTTACAGAGATTGGTACTATTTGTATTGGCGATACTTTACCAGAATTACCATCTACATCAATTAATAATATAACTGGTACTTGGTCGCCGGCAATTAACAATACAGCAAGTGCGGAATATACGTTTACACCAGATAATGGTCAATGCGCTTTAGATACCACAATGACTGTAACCGTTCTTGAAGAAATTGAGCCTGAGTTTACACAAATAGATCCTATATGTATAGGGCAAATCATTAGTCCTCTACCACAAGTCTCAAATAATAATATTACTGGTACTTGGTCCCCTGCATTAAATAACTTAGAAACCACTACTTATACATTTACTCCAGAAAATGGACAATGTTCTTATTTAACCTCGATGACAATTGAGGTGGGGACTTTCAGTCCAATATCAATTACTGCAAGCAACATCTCAAATGATTTTGATTCAAATCAAATCATTTCAGTGACTGCGTCAGGTGGCAGTGGCAACTATGAGTTTCAATTAGATGGAGGTTCGTGGCAAACCAATTCAACTTTCGAATATGTAACAGGATGTGAAGAACACATAGTAGCAGCAAGGGATATTGATGGATGTATCTTTGAAACCCAGACAAGCGTTATGATCATGGACTATCCAAAATTCTTAACTCCAAATGGAGATGGGTATAACGATACATGGAATATTAAATGCCTAAAAGAAAACCCTTTAGCTAAAGTCTCAGTGTTCGATCGCTTTGGAAAATTAATAACTACGTTTAAGCCAATAGAGAATAGCTGGAATGGAACATTCAATGGGCAACTATTGCCCGCAAGTGATTACTGGTTTGTTGCTGAATACCTAAATAATAATGGAATACAAGCTACGTTTAGATCACATTTTTCGCTACGCTACTAAAAGAAATATTCAATTCGTTTTATCTCAAT
>JABAZD010000060.1 GCA_018608705.1 Flavobacteriaceae bacterium
TTCATTTAGCCTGAAGTCGGGATATGCGTCCATTTTGTGTTCGTGCGCATCAAGCCCCTCAAGTTCTTCTCTTTCCGAAACTCTAATTCCAACGGTCTTTTTCAAGGTGTATATAATCACAAAGGATGTTATTATGCAGAACCCAGCATAGCAACTCACTCCAACTAATTGAATAATAAACTGATCAAATCCAGCCTTTGCCCCAAAGAGGCCCACGGCAAGTGTTCCCCAGACACCACAAATAAGGTGCACAGCAATAGCTCCCACAGGATCATCTAGCTTTATTTTATCTACCAAGCTTACAGCAAACACAATGAGCGCACCAGCAATAGCTCCAATTAAGATAGCATCTTCTGGACTCATTTGGTCAGCGCCAGCAGTAATCCCTACTAGTCCTCCCAAAATTCCGTTAAGGAACATTGTCAGGTCTAGATTTTTATACAAGACTGTTGATGTAATCATTGCGATTACTCCGCCAGCAGCAGCAGCTAGGCAAGTAGTTACCAGAGTTAGTGAGGTTGACTCTGGATTAGCTGAAAGAACAGAGCCTCCATTAAAGCCAAACCAACCCAGCCACAGAATAAGAACCCCTGCTGTGGCCAGTGGAATACTGTGCCCGGGAATTGCCTGTGGTTTTCCGTCCTTAAATTTACCTATACGTGCACCGAGTAACCAAACAGTCACAAGAGCAGCCCACCCTCCAACAGAGTGTACAAGTGTTGAACCCGCAAAATCATAAAAACCTATCGTATCTCCAAATTTAAAGCTGGATAAAAACCCTCCGCCCCACTGCCAAGATCCAGCAATTGGATATACAAATCCAACATAAACAATTGTAAAGATCATGAAAGCGCCAATTTTCATACGTTCAGCAACCGCGCCTGAAACGATTGTTGCGGCCGTAGCAGCAAACATGCCTTGAAAAAGAAAGTCGGTCCACCACGTGTATCCTCCATCGGCATAGTCTGCAGTCATTCCGTTTTCTGGGGGTGTAATTCCAGGGACAATTGACCCTATGTAACCATTAAAATCACCTGGATACATTAGGTTAAACCCTACAATATAGTAGAGTAAGAGCCCTACCGTTATGATAAAAATATTTTTAAATAAGATGTTAATTGTGTTTTTTTGCCGTGTAAGACCAATTTCTAAAAATGCAAATCCAGTATGCATAAAGAAAACGAGAGCTGTACAGATCATCATCCATACGTTATTGATTGTTAATAATTCCATTCCTATTATTTTAATGTGTTACCGCCTTTTTCGCCGGTTCTAATTCTATAAACCTCGTCGACCTGTGATACAAAGATTTTTCCATCCCCAACTTCTCCTGTGGAGCCCGCGTCAAGGATTGCCTTAATTGTAACCTCTTCAAAATCATCATTCACAACAATCGACAAATAACGCCTCTGAATATCACTTGTACTGTATGAAACGCCTCTATAAACATGCCCTTCCTTTTCGTTGCCTAACCCAGTGACATCCCAGTACGAAAAAAAGTTTACACCTACTTCGTGTAGCGCTTTTTTTACTTTAGAAAATTTAGATTTTCTAATAATTGCCTCTACTTTTTTCATTTTTTTAAATTTATTTTCCTGCCAAAACTAACTAAAAATCCCTATACCCCTACATGTTTTAGGGCTGATATTATAATATTTAATAATTTAATAACAATCACCTAATTATATTGAGGGTCTTTCAAAAATCGCTTAATAAAAATAAAAAACCCTAGAGGCTAACCTCTAAGGTTTTTAACACAAACTAAAAATCACAAACTTATTTTTAATTTTTTTAGAGCGTATAATTGCTCAATGATATATTGAAATTAGTCTTGACCTCTTTCTCTTTTTCCTGGATATGCAATAGATCCATGTTCAGAGATGTCAAGCCCGGCAACTTCTTCTTTTTCAGTTACTCGTAATCCCATAGTATATTTAAGGATTCCAAACACGATAAAAGACAGAGCAACAGCCCAAACCGCATATGCTAGTCCGCCCACAAGCTGTGCAACAAGTTGCGCGGAGCCACCTCCGTTAAAGATTCCAAGCCCAGCGTCGCCGTCTACACCCCAAAGTCCAATTACAATAGTTCCCCAGAACCCAACAACTCCGTGCACAGACGCTGCGCCGATGGCGTCGTCAATTTTAAGCTTCTTTTCGATAAATTCAATAGAAAATACAACGATGATACCACCAATAAGCCCAGCTAATACTGCACCACCAGCGTTCATATTACCACAACCAGCAGTAATACTTACCAGTCCAGCCAAAGCACCGTTTAGAGATTGCGCCAAGTGTGGTTTTCCGTACCAGACCCATGTTGTTATAAGCGCGCCTAGTGCACCAGCAGCAGCAGCAAGGTTAGTGATTAGCACCACTTTTGACGCGCCAACGGCATCATCTCCACCCCAAGCAAGTTGAGACCCACCATTAAAACCAAACCATCCTAACCATAGTATAAACACTCCTAAGGTTGCTAATATTTGGTTGTGGCCGGGGATAGGCATTACTTTCCCGTCAATAAATTTCCCAATTCTTGGTCCCACCATGTAGGCCGCTACTAAGGCCGCAAAGCCGCCAACAGCATGAACGATCGATGAGCCAGCAAAGTCAATAAATTGAGCAGGCATAAATCCATCTGTATCATTTAGCCAGCCTCCATTCCATTCCCATCCACCAGCGATAGGGTAGATGATTGCAGTCATTACGATTGAAAACACAATGTAAGTTGAGTATTTTGTTCTTCCAGCAATTGCTCCAGAAACAATTGTTGCTGCAGTTGCGGCAAACATTGTTTGGAAGAATAAATCAGCACCTTCTCCTTGCATAATTCCACTCCAGAAAAACCATCCGTTAGTGGTGTCACCATACATTAAAGAGTATCCTACAAACCAGTAGGTAAGAGATCCTACAGCAATATCAAGCAAGTTTTTCATTGCGATATTCACTGCATTTTTTGAACGTGTCATTCCTGATTCTACCAAAGTAAAACCAGCTTGCATAAAAAACACTAAGATACCAGCAATTAGCATCCACAACATTCCCATGTCGTCTTTGATTGCTCCAGCAAGACTTTCAACTGTAATAGTCTCCTGAATTATTTGAGGTAAAGTATTTATAAAATTTGACATAAATTATATATTTAGTTAGTTAGTAAATACGAATTAAAATGAGTAAACAGCAGCTAAAACAAATGATGATAAGCTTTTGGAGCCAGAAAGGTCGTTGTCTAAAAATGCTTCATCTGAAGCAGAGTCTAGTCGTAACTCAGGCTTAATCATTAAGTTTCCTACAGTATAGCTTCCAGTTAAAGTCAAAGCAAGTACGTCTGCATCGCCGTCTGCATCCGTTGCGCCAATAGCACCAAATTCACCAGTTTCCGCAAAGTATTCTGCCCTTAACCCCAGTGAAAAGCTGTCAGATGTTGCAAGCTGTGGGTATAAGGCAACCCCAGCAAAACTAACATCATCACCGCCATCAAAATAAGCAGCGTTCAAGCCTAGGAAAAACGAATCAGACAAATCAAGTCCCCCCGTAAAATCAATTTCGTAAGCACCTTGAGAGTCTAAGAAATTAAGATATTGTCCAGCATAACCTAGTTGAAGTCCAAAACCATAGTCTCCTGAAGGATTGTATTCTGTTGCGTCTGTTGGGTTCATTACGGCAGCCATTAATGACCAATCGTTTCCTAAATCAAAGTCTGCTTTTAACCCTGTATGGCTAAATGGCCCGTAAGAAAACAGGTAAGATGTGCTATAATTGAAGTTGGCTGCAGGCGAAATAACCTCGTACCCTAAAAAGGTGTTAAAATTACCCATTGTTAATGTCACTGATTCGCTTACGTTCCAATAAACATAAAGTTGGTTAACAATATCCCCTGTGTTTGAGTACATTGGAGATGCGAATATGGCATCTGTACCTCTTGGTCCAAAAGCTAAATCTGCAACAAATCCAACTTTTTCTCCTTCATAACTAGCAATTACATTGGCCATACCTAGAGCAAAGCCAGGAAGCTGAGCAAATGAAGAGCCTGGAGCGATAGCGTCTTCGTCATTGGGTGCAGATAGGTTCGCGCGATAATAGGCGTCTACTGTCCCAGACAAGGAAAATGACGGAGCATCTTCTTGTGCGTTTAATGTCAATGTTCCAACTAAAGCAATAGCGCTTAAAATAATTTTTTTCATAATGTTTAATTTAATTAGTAAATATTTTTAGTTATTGAGCCCAAATCTATAATTATTATAATATAGCCCCAAAAAAAAGGGGGTCAATGAAACATTTTTACATATATTTAGATTTTAGCCCCTAAAATTTTAGGGTAATTCATTTTTTTATATAATATTTTTAATATTTCAATAATTAATTTTTCAAAACATAGTCTAGTTGGTGGTTTTTTAAATCTTTTTAGTATAAACATGAAACCCTTCAGCTTTTAATTGATTATTTGACAATCAATCCTTCTTTATATTGCTCATTACGCATTAATGGCAATTCAAAATCGCAAATTCGAAAAACTGATGAAGCTTTTTTATAAATAGACTTATTGCTATTATATTACATCTCCAACTATGGTTTAAAGCCTCAAATAATTATAAGTATGTTAAAAAAGCAAGGTCTTTATTTACCCGAATTCGAACATGACAATTGTGGTGCGGGGTTTATATGTAGCTTGACAGGAAAGCGCTCAAATGATATCATTCATAAAGCCTTAGAGATTCTGGTTAAATTAGAACACAGGGGGGCAGTAAGTTCAGACGGAGTTACTGGAGACGGAGCAGGCATTCTCATTGATATCCCTCACAAGTTCTTTAAAATATTTTGTGAATTTGATCTCCCAGAAGCCGGGGAGTACGCGGTTAGTAATGTGTTTCTGCCAAGGAAAAAAAACCAAAGGACTTATTGTATTGAGGTTTTCGAAGAGGAAATAAAAAAACAAGGATTAAAAATTCTTGGCTGGAGAGACGTTCCTGTAAACAGTGATGTTTTAGGGGAAATTGCCAAGGAAACAGAACCTTTTGTTAAGCAAATATTTATCAGTAAGTTAGAAAGTAAACAATCAGAGTTCGATTTTAACCTAAAATTGTTTGCTGCTAGGAAAATTGCAGAACATACAATTTATGACTCAAAATTATCGGAGTCTAAATTCTTTTATCTCCCGAGTCTTTCTACTAAAATAATTATATTCAAAGGTTTGTTAAAGCCAGAACATATTAACGAGTATTATTTAGATCTTTTCAATTCAGCCCTAGACACTCGACTCGCTTTAGTCCATCAACGATTTTCAACAAATACATTTCCAACTTGGGACTTGGCTCAACCCTTTAGATATATTTGCCACAATGGTGAAATTAATACCTTACGAGGAAATGTGTCTCGCATGTTTTCACGTGAAGAAATTATAAAAAGTGACGCCTTTGGAGAGGATATAAAAAAAATAATCCCTACAATTCTCAAAGGAAAATCTGATTCGGCAACCTTGGACATGGTCGTTGAGTTGTTGTTAATGACAGGGCGATCGCTTCCAGAAGTAATGATGATGTTAGTTCCAGAGGCTTGGGAAAAAAACCCAGATATGTCGGATTCTAAAAAGGCTTTTTATGAATACAATTCGTGCCAGATGGAGCCATGGGATGGCCCAGCCTCTATTCCTTTTACAGATGGAAATTTTATAGGAGCTGTCCTAGACCGTAATGGTTTGAGGCCCTCACGTTACACGGTCACTAAGGATGGGAATGTCATTATGTCTTCTGAAACAGGTGTTGTTGAGATCAAGCCAGATGAGGTAGAGTTTCATGGGCGCTTAGAGCCAGGTAAAATGTTTTTAGTCGACATGAACGAAGGCCGGATCATAAACGATGAAGAGATAAAGGAAAAGATTGCAGCGAAACAGCCTTACAGGCAGTGGCTCGACGAAAACCTAATTCAACTTAAAGATATTTCAGCCAAAAAAGGTCCAATTATTCATAAAGAAGTTGACTTAAATAAAAGAGAAGTAGCTTTTGGATATACCAAAGAAGACATAAATACCATTATTCGGCCGATGGCTCAGTTAGGTAAAGAGCCGATTGGCTCCATGGGAAGCGATACACCAATCGCTGTTTTATCTGAAAGGCCGCAATTAATTTATAACTATTTTAAACAAATATTCGCCCAAGTAACTAACCCCCCATTAGACGGAATTAGAGAAGAGTTAATCACAGACATTAGCCTTACCCTAGGAAGCGATACTAATATTTTTGATTGCAATTCACAGGCCTGTAAAAAATTAAAAATTCAAAACCCTGTTATTTCAAAACATGATTTAGATAAAATTAGAAATTACGATACCAACCCTAATTTTAAGGTTGAGTCTATTTCTATGCTATATAAAATAAACCGTGGGTTAAACGAGCTGGAAATCGCTCTTGAAGCCTTAGTTTCTAAGGCTTCAAAAGCAATAGACGCAGGGGCAAATATCATAATCTTATCAGACCGATTTGTAGACGAGTATCACGCACCTATTCCTGCCCTATTAGCATGTTCGTACGTAAATCATGCACTTCACAAGCTAAATAAGCGCTCGCGAACGAGTTTGATAATTGAATCTGCAGAGCCAAGAGAGGTTCATCATTTTGCGCTTTTATTTGGTTTTGGAGCAAGTGCTGTAAACCCATACATCGTTAATGAAATTGTAGAGAATCAAATTAAAGACTCTGATATTACTGACCTAGATTACTTATCGGCTATTAAAAACTACAACAAAGCCGTTGGTAAAGGGATTTTGAAAGTGATGAATAAAATTGGAATTTCTACTCTTAACTCCTACCGTGGGTCTCAATTGTTCGAATGTGTCGGGATTAATACTAATACGGTTGAAAAATACTTCCCAAATACGCCAACAAGAATTCAAGGCATCGGTCTTAGGGAAATTGAAAAAGAAATTTTAAAGCGACACAAGAAGGCGTTTAATTCTAATATAGAATCTGAAATTGAAATTGGAGGAGAATACAGATGGCGTCGTGGGCAGGAAAAACATATGTTTAACCCACTTACAGTAGCTAAGCTTCAAGAATCTGTGCGCACAAATAAAGCATCCACTTTCAAGGAGTACTCAGAGCTCGTTAATGACCAATCAACACGCCTAATGACGATTAGAGGTCTTTTTGAATTTGATCAATTTGATCCAATTCCAATCGAAGAGGTTGAGCCTTGGACAGAAATAGTAAAACGTTTTAAGACTGGCGCGATGTCTTACGGGTCTATTAGTAAAGAAGCACATGAAAATCTTGCGATAGCCATGAACAGAATAGGCGGCAAAAGTAATTCTGGTGAAGGAGGAGAGGATGAAGATCGATTTTATAAAAATGCACAAGGAGATTGGAGGAATTCCGCAATAAAGCAAGTTGCTTCTGGTCGATTTGGAGTTACCTCTAATTACTTAACAAGCGCCAATGAGATACAAATTAAGATCGCTCAAGGAGCAAAGCCGGGTGAAGGAGGTCAACTACCAGGCCCAAAAGTGAATGCTGAAATTGCAAAAACAAGAAACTCCACTCCTTATGTGGGGTTGATTTCGCCACCACCACATCATGATATTTATTCAATTGAAGACCTTTCACAATTAATTTATGATGTCAAATCAGCTAACAGAGCCGCACGTATAAATGTCAAACTCGTTTCTGAAATTGGCGTAGGAACTGTGGCCGCAGGTGTTGCTAAAGCCAAAGCGGATGTTATTTTAATCTCTGGTTTTGACGGAGGGACAGGCGCTTCACCATTAACTTCACTAAAACATTGTGGACTTCCATGGGAGCTGGGAATTGCAGAGGCCCAGCAGACACTTGTGATGAATAACTTGAGAAATCGAATTGTTTTGGAATGTGACGGGCAGTTAAAGACCGGTCGTGATGTAGCGATTGCGTGTTTATTAGGTGCAGAAGAATTTGGATTTGCCACGGCTCCTTTAGTCGCGTCAGGTTGTATTATGATGCGAGTATGTCACCTAAACACGTGTCCGGTTGGCATCGCAACTCAAAATCCGGAATTACGCAAAAAATTCAAAGGTAAGCCGGAACATGTCGTTAACTATATGTACTTCGTAGCTCAAGAATTACGCGAAATTATGGCACAATTAGGGTTTAAAACTGTCAATGAAATGGTGGGACAGGTTCAAAAATTAAATCGAAATAAGGCGATTGAACACTATAAAGCTTCAGGAATTGATTTGACACCAATTTTACATAAAGTTGAAGTACCTGAAGATGTAAAACTATTTAACAACGAACCACAAGACCACAAGCTTGATGTTCATTTAGATTTTAAACTCATCAAGCAGGCTCACCAAGGGATATTTAGAAGACAAAGAACTCATTTAAGTCTTCCTATTACTAATATTGATAGAGCGGTTGGTGCGGTTTTAAGCAATGAAATATCTAAAATTTATGGCGCCGACGGCTTACCTGAAGACACTATAAACATTGATTTTAATGGCTCTGCAGGACAAAGTTTTGGGGCTTTTACCACCAAAGGAGTTTCAATGACAGTTCACGGAAACACCAACGACTATCTAGGGAAGGGACTTTCAGGTGCTAAACTAATAATAAAAGTTCCCGAAACCTCTACAATTATACCAGAAGACAATATTATAACAGGAAATGTGACGCTGTATGGAGCTACTTCTGGAGAGGTATACATTAACGGAAAAGCAGGAGAACGTTTTTGTGTCCGTAACTCAGGAGCTAAAGCTGTTGTTGAAGGGATTGGCGACCACGGGTGCGAATACATGACTGGAGGAGTTGCTGTGATACTTGGAAAAGTAGGGAGAAACTTTGGAGCAGGAATGAGTGGGGGTGTAGCATATGTTTTAGACAAAGACTTAACCTTTACAAAAAATTGCAACGGAGACGACTTGAACATTGGCCCAGTTAAGCTAGAGGAAGACAAGATTCAACTAAGACTATTAATTGAAAATCATTTTGTTGCGACTTCAAGCCCTCTTGCAAAACGTATTTTAGAAACCTGGAATGTAACACTCCCTAAATTTAAAAAAGTACTTCCAGAAGAATATAGACAGGCTTTATTAAGATTAGAAAAAGAACAACTAGAAACAGTTTAAAGATGGGTAAGACTACAGGATTTTTAGAGTTTAAGCGCCAGGATGAAACTTATCAAGCGCCAAAAAGTAGAATAAAGAATTATAAAGAGTTTACAATCCCTTTAAAAGAGTCTAAGCTAAAAGACCAAGGCGCTCGCTGTATGGATTGTGGAATTCCATTTTGTCATAGTGGATGTCCTTTGGGGAATTTAATCCCGGATTTCAACGATAAGGTTTATAAAGGAAAATGGAAAGAAGCTGTTGAAATACTACATTCAACAAATAACTTCCCGGAATTTACCGGAAGATTGTGCCCAGCTCCCTGTGAGGAAGCTTGTGTTTTGGGAATTAATGAAGACCCGGTAAGCATAGAGAATATTGAAAAAAACATTGTAGAAACCGCCTTTACAGAAGGCTGGATCACGGCGAAACCACCAAAAGTAAGAACGGATAAATCTGTTGCTATTATTGGGTCAGGACCCTCGGGTTTAGCTGCTGCTCAACAATTAAATAGAGCGGGACACACTGTCACCGTTTTTGAGCGTGATGAAAAGGTTGGTGGGCTTTTGAGATATGGCATTCCAGACTTCAAAATGGAAAAAAACGTAATTGATCGACGTATAAATGTTTTAGTTGAAGAGGGAATCATATTTAAAACTAACGTACATGTTGGCAAAACTATAGATGCCAACGAACTAAAGTCAGAGTTTGATGCCATTGTGCTTTGTGGAGGCGCGACTGTCAAACGAAATATTCCAATTCCTGGAGCAGATCTCAAAGGGGTTCATCAGGCGATGGACTTCTTAAAGTTAAACAACCAGTATGTTGATGGTTTATCCGACTTTAAAGATATTCTTTCTGCAAAAGACAAGAAGGTCATTGTAATTGGGGGTGGAGACACCGGATCCGACTGCATTGGAACATCGAATCGTCACGGCGCTATATCCGTAACTAATTTTGAAATTTTAACTAAGCCTACAGAAGGAAGGCCCGCAAATCAGCCGTGGCCATATTGGCCTATGAAACTCAAAACCACCTCTTCGCATCAAGAAGGTGTTGAGCGATTTTTTAGTGTATCAACTAAAGAGTTTATTGGCGACTCCAAAGGACAGTTAAAAGCCTTAAAAACAGTAGAAGTAGAATGGATCTTTAAGCAAGGAGAGAGACCAGAGTTAAAAGAGGTCTTAAATTCCGAAAAAACCTGGGACTGTGATTTAGTATTACTAGCCTTAGGATTTACAGGTGCAGAACAAACATTGGCAAATCAATTTGGATTAGAAATGGACTTCAGAACAAACATCAAAGCAACAACAAAAGACTACTTAACGAATGTTCCTGGAATATTTGCAGCGGGGGATATGCGTCGAGGTCAATCATTAATTGTCTGGGCGATATCAGAGGGGCGACAAGCTGCACACCACGTTGATTCATACTTAATGGGCAGCTCAGCATTGCCCCTAAAAGATGACAGTGACTTACCAAGGGTTTAGTATTATTTTTAACCATTGAACATCACACAAAACCCGATTTAAATAATTGAAAAAGAACAGTTTAACCTAATATTTAAATGATTGAGTTTAAACCATTTAAAGACATAATTATTACAGTAAGTATGTAAAAAGATAATTTCGATACTTCTAAGGAATAAAATCTAAGATGAAAGAATTAAATAAATATAGTAAAACCGTTACCCAAGACCCTACGCAACCAGCAGCACAAGCGATGCTACACGCTATTGGACTCACTAAAGAGGACTTTAAAAAGCCTCTAGTGGGAATCGCTAGCACAGGGTATGAAGGTAATCCGTGCAATATGCATTTAAATGACCTTGCCAAATTGGTTAAAAAAGGAACTATCAACAAAGATGTTATTGGTTTAATTTTTAACACGATAGGAGTCAGTGACGGTATTTCAATGGGAACTCCCGGAATGCGTTTTTCACTCCCCTCTAGAGATGTTATTGCAGACTCTATGGAAACTGTGGTTCAAGCCATGAGTTATGACGGGATGATTACAGTCGTAGGTTGTGATAAAAATATGCCAGGAGCACTAATGGCAATGATCCGTGTTAATAAGCCTTCCATATTAGTTTACGGCGGAACTATAGATTCCGGTTGTCATAATGGAAAAAAACTAGATGTTGTCTCTGCTTTTGAAGCTTGGGGAAGTAAGGTTGCTGGTAACATGTCAGAATCTGAATTTGAAACGATTGTCGAAAAAGCATGTCCAGGCGCAGGCGCTTGCGGCGGGATGTACACTGCCAATACAATGGCTTCAGCAATCGAAGCCCTAGGAATGACGCTACCATTCAATTCTTCTAACCCAGCGACTGGAGAAGAAAAAAAGGAGGATGCATTTAATGCTGGTGAAGCAATGCGGATATTACTAGAAAAAGACATAAAACCATCCGATATAATTACTAAAAATTCGCTCGAAAATGCAATACGACTCGTGACAATCTTAGGCGGATCAACGAATGCGGTACTTCACTTTCTCGCCATCGCAAGAGCAGCTAAAATATCATTTACTTTAGAAGATTTTCAAAGAATTAGTGACAACACACCTTTTTTAGCAGATTTAAAACCAAGCGGAAAATACTTGATGGAGGATGTACACCGAGTTGGAGGGATTCCAGCGGTTATGAAATATCTATTAGCAAAAGGACTGCTGCATGGAGGCTGTCTAACAGTGACCGGAAAAACAATTGCAGAAAATCTAGCTGAGGTTGATGGATTACAAGAAGGTCAAGATGTAATTATGCCAATAGAAACCCCAATTAAAGCTTCTGGCCACTTACGAATGCTTTATGGAAATTTAGCACCAGAGGGAAGTGTTGCTAAAATTACAGGAAAAGAAGGTTTAAAATATAAAGGAACCGCCAAAGTATTTGAAAGTGAATATGCGGCTAATGACGGAATTCGTGAAGGAAAAGTAAGTAAGGGTGATGTGGTCGTGATTCGATATGAAGGCCCTAAAGGGGGGCCAGGAATGCCTGAAATGTTAAAACCCACAGCAGCCATTATGGGCGCCGGGTTAGGAAAAGAAGTTGCGCTAATAACCGATGGACGCTTTTCGGGAGGTACTCACGGATTTGTTGTAGGTCACATTACTCCAGAAGCTCAAGAAGGAGGGGTGATCGCTTTGGTAAAAGACGGGGATATTATTAAAATTGATGCCGATACAAATTCAATTATACTCGATGTTTCTGAAGAGGAACTTGAATCACGAAAAGCAAAATGGACAGAACCCCCTTTAAAAGTCACACGAGGTGTGCTTTATAAATATGCAAAAACAGTATCATCTGCAGCCTTAGGTTGCGTAACAGATGAATTTTAAACTATTATATGGAAACATTAACCGCTACTCAGAAGCAATACTTAGAACAGCCAAAGGAACGCATATCGGGAAGTGAAGCGATCGTAAGGTGTTTGTTGGCTGAAGGTGTTAACGTTTTATACGGTTATCCAGGGGGGGCAATTATGCCTGTTTACGACGAATTATATAAGTACGAGGATAAGATAAACCATGTCTTAACAAGACATGAGCAATGTGCCGCTCATGCCGCTCAAGGTTATGCACGAATTTCTGGCAAAGTAGGGGTTGCTATTGCCACTTCAGGACCCGGTGCTACAAATTTAGTTACTGGGATTGCTGATGCACAAATAGACTCAACACCAATTGTGTGCATTACAGGACAAGTGCCATCTCATTTGTTAGGGAGTGACGCCTTTCAAGAAACAGATATTGTTGGGATTTCAACACCAGTAACTAAGTGGAATCACCAAGTCACAAAAGCAACACAAATACCAGAAATTATAGCTAGAGCATTTTATATTGCAAAAAGTGGCCGACCCGGTCCTGTTTTGATTGATATTACTAAAGATGCTCAGTTTGAACAATTTGATTTTCAGTATAAAAAATGTACAGGAGTTCGGAGTTATGTGCCAGTTCCAAAGACAGATCCCTCTTCTATTTCTGATGCAGCTGCTCTAATAAATAGCGCTAAGAAGCCATTGATAATTTGGGGACAAGGAATTATACTTAGTAAAGCAGAGGCAGAGCTTCAAGAATTAGTTGAAAAAGCAGGAATCCCTGCAGCTTGGACCATAATGGGCGCCTCAGCGCTTCCAACGTCACACCCACTAAACGTAGGAATGGTTGGAATGCACGGAAACTATGCTCCAAACGTTCTCACAAATGACTGCGATGTATTAATCGCAATCGGGATGCGTTTTGATGATCGTGTTACAGGTAAATTAGATGAGTACGCAACACAAGCCAAAATCATCCACCTTGAAATCGATCCAGCAGAAGTTGATAAAAACATCAAAACAGATGTGGCTGTTTTAGGAGATGCTAAACAGAATTTAATAGAGCTGTTGCCACAGGTTGACGCTAACACACACCCTGAGTGGCTTCAGAAATTCAAGGATTTATACGAAATAGAATATAAAAAAGTTATAAAAAACGATTTGCACCCAACCAAAGAGGGTTTGACAATGGGAGAAGTACTTAAAGAGATAAACATCCAAACCAAAGGTGAGGCTGCAATTGTTTCAGACGTTGGTCAACACCAAATGATAGCATGTCGATATGCAGATTTTAATGTTACTAAAAGTAACATTACTTCTGGGGGTTTAGGCACTATGGGCTTTGCATTACCTGCAGCGATAGGCGCAAAAATGGCAGTTCCAGAAAGAGAAGTCGTTGCTGTAATTGGTGATGGGGGATATCAAATGACTATACAAGAATTAGGAACTATATTTCAAAATAAATTAGCCGTAAAAATAGTTGTTTTAAATAATGAGTTTTTAGGGATGGTTCGCCAATGGCAACAATTATTTTTTGAAAAGCGTTACGCGTCTACAGAAATGGTAAACCCTAATTTTGTAGCCATCGCTAAAGGTTATTACATAGAAGCAAAAAAAGTCACAAAACGAGAAGATTTAGCAGCTACTGTAAAGGAGATGATTGATAGTGATGGCCCTTATTTTTTAGAGGTTTGTGTAGAAAAGGAAGGTAATGTATTTCCAATGGTTCCATCAGGAGCATCGGTATCAGACATAAGATTAGAATAGAATGGCAACAGAAAAAAAACTTTATACAGTCTCTGTGTATACCGAAAACAATATTGGTTTACTCAATAGAATTTCCGCAATTTTTCAGCGAAGACACATTAATATTGAAAGCCTTAATATTTCTGTTTCTGAAATTAAAGGTGTTTCTCGTTTTACGATATTGATTCACATGTCCGAAGATCAAATAAAAAAAGTTCTAGGTCAAATTGAAAAACAAGTGGAAGTAATCAAGGCTTATTACCATACAGATGACGATACTATTTATCAAGAATCTTGCTTGTTCAAAATCAAATCAGACTTGCTGTTTGAAGAACGTCAAATTCAAAACATAATAAAGGAAAGTAACGCACATATCGTTACGGTTAACAAAGAGTTTTTTGTTCTTGAAAAATCAGGGCGAAGAGCAGAACTAGAAACCTTGCACAAAGCTCTTAGTGTTTTTGGAATTATGCAATTTGTGCGTTCTGCTCGAATCGCAGTTACTAAAGACGAACTAAAGATAACAGAAATGCTCAATGCATTTAAAAACCAATAAAAAATCAACAACAATCATAATGGCAAATTATTTTAATACTCTATCCTTAAGTCAAAAATTAGATCAACTTTCAAAATGTAGATTCATGGAATCTTCTGAGTTTGAAGACGGCGTAGCCGCTTTAATAGGAAAAACAGTTGTAATTGTAGGCTGTGGAGCTCAAGGACTTAATCAAGGTCTCAACATGAGAGATTCAGGCCTCAATATTTCATATGCCTTGCGCGAAAAAGCAATTAAAGACGAACGTCAGTCCTTTAAAAACGCCTCTTCTAATGGCTTTACCGTTGGCACCTATGAGCAGCTGATTCCAACAGCCGATCTGGTTCTTAATCTAACTCCAGATAAACAACACTCAAATGTTGTTGACTCCGTTATGCCGCTTATGAAACAAGGCGCGACACTTGCATACTCACACGGATTTAATATTGTAGAAGAAGGAAAACAGATTCGTGAAGATCTAACGGTTATTATGGTCGCTCCAAAATGCCCAGGAAGTGAAGTTAGGGAAGAATATTTAAGAGGATTTGGCGTGCCAACACTAACTGCTGTTCACCCGGAAAACGACCCGGAAGGCAAGGGTTGGTTACAAGCAAAAGCATATGCTGCGGCGACAGGGGGTCACAGAGCAGGAGTTTTAGAGTCCTCTTTTGTAGCTGAGGTTAAAAGTGACTTAATGGGTGAGCAAACCATTTTATGTGGGGTACTTCAAACAGCCTCGATTTTGTCCTTTGACAAAATGATTGAAAAAGGAGTTGAGGCACACTATGCCTCTAAACTTATTCAATATGGATGGGAAACGATTACTGAAGCTTTAAAACATGGAGGTATCACAACCATGATGGATCGATTATCAAATCCAGCAAAAATTAAAGCATTTGAAATATCAGAAACGTTAAAAGGAATCATGAAGCCCCTTTTTGTAAAACACATGGATGATATTATGTCTGGACATTTCTCGAAAACAATGATGGAAGATTGGTCAAATGACGACGCTAACCTATTAAAGTGGCGTGCAGCAACAGGAGAAACAGCTTTTGAGAAAACCCCAGCAACAAATCAACAAATTTTAGAGCAAGACTATTTTGACCAAGGTGTATTAATGGTTGCATTTGTGCGTGCAGGCGTAGAATTAGCATTTGAAACAATGGTAAGTTCAGGAATTGTTGAAGAGTCTGCTTATTACGAGTCTTTGCATGAGCTCCCACTAATCGCGAATACTGTGGCAAGAAAAAAATTATTTGAAATGAATAGAATTATTTCAGATACAGCAGAATATGGCTGCTATTTATTTGATCATGCCTGTAAGCCATTATTAGTTGATTTTATGAAGACAGTAGATATAGACGTCATTGGGACCTCCTTTAATTCAATAAAGAATGTGGATAATCAAGAACTGATACGAGTTAATGACGCGATCAGAAATCACCCTATTGAAGCAACTGGAAAGGTCTTAAGAACTGCAATGACAGCGATGAAAGTTATCAAATCTGATGCCTAAGCCTAATGTCAAAAAAATCACCTTATTTTCCAACGATTGATGCGGTTAAAGCAGCGGCAAGGAACCTCGAAGGCATATCAAATGTAACACCTTTAATTCATAACAAGCAATACTCTTCCATGTTTGGTTGTAATTTAAGCTTTAAGCGAGAAGATCTACAAGTTGTAAGGTCTTATAAAATTAGAGGCGCTTACAATAAAATGTTGTCTTTAGCATCTGCTGAAAAGCAGAGCGGTGTTGTTTGTGCAAGTGCAGGCAATCATGCTCAAGGCGTTGCTCTATCCTGTAAGCTTTTAAAGATTAATGGGACTATTTTTATGCCAACCCCAACTCCTAATCAGAAGATAGAGCGAGTCAGAATGTTTGGGGAGCACTACATCAAAATAGTTTTAGTAGGTGATAGCTTTGATGATGCATATAAAGCAGCGGTTGAGGATTGCAACAAACGAAAAAAAACATTTATTCACCCCTTTAATGACGAAAAGGTTATTGAGGGACAGGCGACTTTAGGCTTAGAGCTCATCAATCAAGCATCAAAACCAATTGATTATGTATTTGTAGCTGTTGGCGGTGGAGGTTTAGCTTCAGGGATGTCCACAGTATTTAAGCTGTTATCCCCTGCCACAAAAATTATTGGTGTTGAACCTGAAGGCGCTCCTTCAATGAAAGCCGCTTTTAAAAAAGGGGAAGTAGTACAGTTAGAGACCATAGATAATTTCGTAGATGGTGCTGCTGTAAAGCGAGTTGGAGACAAGAATTTTCAAATATGTAAAGAGAACTTACACGACATGATTACGGTTCCTGAGGGTAGTGCCTGTCAGGCAATCTTAGATTTATATAATAAAGATGCTATTATCGCTGAGCCTGCTGGTGCTTTAAGTGTGGCTGCTTTAGACGCATTTAGATCTGAGATTAAAGATAAAAATGTAGTTTGCATCATAAGCGGAGGTAACAATGACATCACACGGACCGCTGAAATAAAGGAGCGCGCGTTACTGCATTCGAAGTTAAAACACTACTTTATAATTACATTTCCTCAACGGGCGGGTGCTTTGCGCGAGTTTGTAGTTGATATTTTAGGACCTAATGACGACATTACTCACTTTGAGTATACTAAAAAAGTTAGTAGAGAAACAGGAGTAGCTGTTGTTGGAATCGAGATTAAATCATCAAAAGGGCTTGAACCCCTCATTGCTAAAATGAAACTACATAATTTTTTCGGCGAATACCTTAACGATAAGCCTGATTTATTTCAGTTTTTAGTTTAATCCACCTGTTAAATTATATTCTTATGATTTAGAGTAGTCTTTAATCTCACTAACCCTCAAGGTGTTCACCATTCCTTTTTCTTTCATTGGCATCGCTGCCAAGCTAATAACCATATCTTCAGACTCAACGTATCCTTTTTCGTAAGCGATTTTATTAACATCGTTAATTGTTTCATCTGTTGAAGCAAACTTATCATAATAGAAAGCGCGAACACCCCAAAGTAAATTTAATTGTGAAATGATTCGTCTGTTCGATGAGAATACAAGAATGTGAGCATCTGGACGCCAAGCAGAAATTTGAAAAGCTGTGTAACCACTGTTTGTGAGCGTAGAAATAGCACGTGCATTGATTTCGTTTGCCATATTCGCTGCGTGAAAGCAAATAGACTTTGTAATGTAACGTTTTGTACGAATTTGAGGAGGGTTTTGTGGGACATTGATCAAGTTTGAATTTTCAACAGTTTTGATAATGTTTGACATTTTTTCAATCACTTGGACCGGATATTGCCCCACAGAAGTTTCTCCAGAAAGCATAACCGCATCTGCGCCATCCATTACTGAATTTGCAACATCATTAACCTCTGCTCGAGTTGGGGTTAAGCTTGTAATCATAGACTCCATCATTTGGGTAGCAATAATCACAGGAATTCTTGCTTTTTTAGCCTTCAGTACTAATTGCTTTTGAATTAAAGGGACCTGGTGAGCAGGAATTTCAACCCCCAAATCCCCCCTGGCCACCATCAAGCCGTCACAGTAGGCAATAATTTTATCAATATTTTTTACAGCTTCTGGTTTTTCAATTTTAGCGATAATCGGAATCTTACAAGAACTATGTTCAGAAATTAAAGCCTGAAGCTCTATTAAATCCTCAGGATTTCTTACAAATGAAAGCGCCATCCAATCGACTTCTTGATTAATAGCAAACAAAGCATCCTCTTTGTCTTTTTCTGTTAAAGCAGGCTGTGAGATATCTGTATTTGGAAGGTTAACCCCTTTTTTAGACTTCAGAGCCCCCCCTTGAATAACTTTAGTCTTAACCTCATCTTTTAAATTTGTTGAAAGAACTTCAAAAAGTAGTTTTCCATCATCTAAAAGAATATTCTCTCCTTTTTTTGTGTCCAACGGGAACCTATCATATGTCATAAAGACACGATTTTTGGTTCCTTCAAAACGTTTGCCTGTAGCAAAGATGATTTCATCCCCTGGAGCCACAACTACATCATCTTTCATTACCCCTACTCTTAACTTAGGGCCTTGTAGATCTGCCAATATTGAAGCATTAAACCCATGCTCTTGATTTATCTCGCGGATAAGTTTTATCCGTGTTTTGACATCTTCATAATCTGCATGAGAGAAGTTAATCCTAAACACATTTACGCCAGCCTCTACCATTTTGAGCAGCATTTCTTTTGAACTGATTGAAGGTCCTAATGTTGCTACAATCTTCGTTTTTTTTCTTTTGTGTGACATTAATTAAATATTAGGTGTTCTTTTGATTTTAGTTGTGAAACGTCAATGCTATATGCCGTAGAAACTTTCGATATTTTTTGAATTTTGTTTAATATTTCTTTTTCGTTTATGAACCCACCTCCATTATCAATTTTTAAAAGATAATCAACGGAATTATGTTCTGGTATTAATGAGTGTTTCACCCAGCTTTTGTCATTTGTTTCTAAAAACAATCCTTTAGAAACAGCAACTTTTTCTACTAAACAATTATTTTTAATCAGATGCCAATCAGTTTGAAGCAGCGGGTTAGACCATTCAAAAACAGAAAATGTAGCCAAGGACGTTAAAAAATCAAGATCCTCTTTTGTTCTGCTAAGCCTGGTTGCTAAGCTTTGATTTAAAAAATATGCTAACCGGAAGTCTTCCATTTCACAATGAACCGCTAAAAGCGAATAATTCAAGTCGTCAAAGTCGTCAACAAGTAGTTTGTGCAAGGCCATAATTCTTGTTAAATATTATTCAAATATAAGATTTTAAGCCAGGAATTTAACTTGCTTCAGAACTTCTTGTGGCTTATTTATTGCGAAAACGTTATAGTTTTACATAAAGAATTAAATTAAATATTTTTATTGATCTTGCTTTGAAGTGCGAAATAAGCCCGTTTTGATACTTTTTCTTCTGCTTTCTTTTTTGAGGTAGCTCTAGCCTTAGCGACTGTCGTTCCATTTATACGTAGTTTAACCGAAAAATGCTTTAATTGATCTTTTCCTGAGTCTTCTATACCTTCAAAATAAAAGGTTTTCTTTTCTTTTTGACACCATTCAATAATAAAGCTCTTGTAACTAATAATTTTACCCTCTAATGATTCAATGTTAATATGGGGGTGAATCACTGTTTTGTAAATAAAGCGCTCACAAGTATTATATCCTTTATCCAAAAAGACCGCACCTGTTAGAGCTTCAAACAGGTTACCGTGAATGTTTTCTCCAAACTGGGATAAAGGAATTTTAGTGTACATCAAGCTAGAAAGCTCTAGCTCCTTACCTATTTCGTTCAAGTGTTCTCTGCTAACAACTTTTGACCTCATTTTGGTTAGATAACCTTCATCTTCACCAGGAGTTTTATCAAATAAATAATGCGCTATAACTGCACTTAGAACGGAATCTCCTAAAAACTCAAGCCTTTCGTAGCTAATAGGATTTCCTAATTCGTCTATCCGATTTGTCGATCGGTGAGTGAAAGCTTTTTCGTAGTAGACACACTTGCCGGGTTTAAACCCTATTATTTTTTTCAAAGATAATGTAAGGCTTATGTTCTTTTCAGAGCCACGTTTAAAGATATTTTTTATAGGAATCAAAGAGTTTTAGTCTATTTTTTTGAAAACAACACAGGCATTGTGACCTCCAAAACCAAACGTATTACTCATTACAACTTTTACGTCTCGTTTTTGAAACTTATTTAAAGTCAAATTTAGATCTGGATCAATATTTTCATCTGGAGTAGTATGGTTAATAGTTGGCGGAATTATTCCGTGTTCAATTGATAAAACGGAAGCAATAGCTTCAATCGCTCCAGCAGCTCCAAGTAAATGACCAGTCATTGACTTTGTTGAATTTATATTTAGGGTTTTGGCATGGGTGCCAAAAACCTTTTTAATTGCCTTTAATTCTGCTACATCTCCTAAGGGAGTAGATGTTCCGTGGGTATTAATTGCGTCAACCTCCTCAGGTTTTAATCCTGCATTTTCAAGACAGTTTTTCATTACCGCAACAACTCCAATCCCTTCAGGGTGAGGGGCCGTCATATGGTATGCGTCTGAAGACAGTCCACCACCTACAAGTTCTGCATAGATTTTGGCACCCCTAGATTTTGCATGCTCATACTCTTCTAATACTAAAGCACCAGCTCCTTCACCTAAAACAAAACCATCTCTTGTTTGGTCAAAAGGTCTGGATGCAGTTTTAGGGCTTTCATTTCGTGTTGATAGTGCATGCATTGCATTGAATCCAGCCATTCCAGATTGAGTTACACATGCTTCGCTACCACCACTCACAATGACGTCACAATGCCCAAGTCTTATAAGGTTTAGCGCATCAAATATTGCATTAGCTGAAGAAGCACATGCAGATACAGTTGTGTAATTTGGCCCCATGAACCCGTGTTTGATAGAGATGTTACCAGGTGCAATATCTGCAATCATTTTAGGTATAAAAAAGGGATTAAACCTTGGTGTTCCATCGCCATTAGCGAAATTGATAACTTCATTTTGAAAAGTTTCAATACCACCAATGCCAGCACCCCAAATAACTCCAACACGAAGTTTGTTTATGCTTTCTAAGTCAAGTTTTGAATCTAGTATAGCTTCGTCAGAAGCTACCATTGCATATTGGGCAAATCGATCCATTTTTCGAGCTTCCTTACGGTCAAAAAAGTCTAATGCATTAAAGTTTTTTAATTCACAAGCAAATTTAGTCTTGAACAGTTCTGTGTCGAAATAAGTTATAGGAGCACAACCACTTTTACCGTGAATTAGACCATCCCAGTACTCGTTTATGTTGTTGCCAACCGGAGTCAATGCTCCAAGACCTGTTACTACAACCCGCTTTAGTTCCATAAAAATTAAAATGCAATTATTTAGCAGCCTCTATATAAGAAACAGCTTGACCTACAGTTGCAATATTTTCTGCTTGGTCGTCTGGGATTTGAATATCAAATTCTTTTTCAAATTCCATTATTAGCTCCACAGTATCTAGCGAATCTGCTCCAAGGTCGTTAGTGAAGCTAGCTTCTGTTACCACTTCGTTTTCGTCAACGCCTAATTTGTCTACAATAATCGCTTTTACTCTTGATGCAATGTCTGACATAATATTTATATTTTGAGTTTTTATTAGGATGCAAAAATAAAAAACTTTACATTAAAACAAGTGAATACTTCAAAAATGTGCGTTTAAAAATGTTTTTATTGACTATGCGTTGTAGTTTTACTTCTAAATGTGAATAATTATTCTTTTTTTTGTTGATGAATTTTAGTCAAAAAACACTTTAATGAAACGAATTGCAATTTTTGCTTCTGGGTCTGGAACAAATGCAGAAAATATTATTAAGTATTTTCGGACAGACAATTCTGCAAATGTGGTTCTTATTCTTTCTAATAACCCAGATGCATTTGTTTTAAACCGCGCATCAAGATTGAATGTTAAATCAATAGTTTTTAACAAAGAACAAATTAATAATCTTGAATGGGCGACAGCAAATCTGTTGAATTATAACATAGACCTTATTATTCTCGCGGGCTATTTATGGAAATTTCCTGCATATTTGTTAAAAACATATCAAAACAAAGTAATAAACCTCCACCCTTCATTATTGCCAAAATATGGCGGTAAAGGGATGTATGGTACAAATGTACACAAGGCAGTAGTCTCTAATAAAGAAACAGAGACTGGTATTACAATTCATTATGTAAATGAGTATTACGACCAGGGAGCAATTATTTTCCAAGCTAAATGCCCAATATTTCAATCCGATACCTTTAAAGATGTAGCGTATAAAATCCGCCATTTAGAGTTAGACCATTTCCCAACGGTTATTCATAAGATACTTTGCAAAAATGGCTAAATCAAAAAAAAAATATTATACTGTTTGGAAAGGGCATCACACCGGTGTTTTTGAAAGCTGGAATGAATGTAAAGCTCAGATATCGAGTTACGAGGGAGCTCAGTATAAATCTTTTTTAACTTTTAAGTTAGCTAAAGCAGCATTTAAGGGTAACTACTTGGACTATGTTGGGAAAAATAAAGTCCCAAAGCCTCTTTCGGAATCTAGCAAAAGGTTAATTGGGCAGCCAAACCTTAACTCTATTTCTGTGGATGCTGCCTCAAGTGGTAATCCTGGCAGAATGGAGTACAGAGGCGTTGACACCGAGTCCCAGAAACAATTATTTCACAAGGGTCCTTTTGAGAATGGCACAAATAATATTGGTGAGTTTCTAGCACTTGTGCATGGGCTAGCACTTTTGAAGCAAAAAAACAGCAACCGAATTATTTACACAGACTCTAGAACAGCAATTAGTTGGGTTAACAAAAAACAATGTAACACTAGGTTAGCACGAAACGCCGACAATGCAGTTATGTTTCAGTTGGTAGACAGAGCTGTTTTGTGGTTAAAAAACAATACTTACACTACCACGATTGTTAAATGGGAAACAAAGGCTTGGGGTGAAATCCCTGCAGATTTCGGACGCAAATAATTTGTGCAATTACGGTTCGTTAATCAGCTTTATTAAGAACAAAAATATGTAACTTTGTTTATTAATTTTAAAAAAATCAATGAGTAAGCTATTAATAGTTGGGACAGTTGCATTTGATGCTATTGAAACCCCTTTTGGAAAAACAAACAAAATACTTGGAGGGTCAGCTTCTTATATTGGTCTTTCAGCCTCCCAATTTGATACGAGTAGCGCGATAGTTTCAGTGGTTGGAGGCGACTTCCCTGAAGAACACTTAAATCTTTTCTCAAACAAGGGTATAGATATTTCAAGTATTGAAATTGTTAAACACGGGAAAACGTTTTTCTGGAGTGGACGATATCATAACAACATGAACAGTCGCGACACCTTAGTTACAGAGCTTAATGTTTTAGAAAATTTTCAACCCGTAGTTCCCAATAACTATAAAGATGCAGATATTTTAGTCTTAGGCAATTTGCATCCAATTGTCCAATCCAGTGTTTTAGATCAAATGAACAGTTCGTCAACATTTGTTATTTTGGATACAATGAATTTCTGGATGGACAACACCCTTGACCAACTAATGGAGGTTATTAAGCGCGTTGAGGTTATCACAATTAATGATGAAGAGGCTCGGCAATTAACTGGTGAGCACTCGTTGGTTTCTGCTGCTAAGAAAATACACGACATGGGGCCAGATTATGTTGTGATTAAAAAGGGTGAGCATGGAGCCCTTTTATTCAATAATGAGAATATGTTTTCAGCACCAGCACTTCCATTAGAATCTGTTTTTGATCCTACCGGAGCTGGTGACACATTTGCTGGAGGATTTGCTGGTTTTTTGTCAAAATCTCAAAAGATTAACTTTGAAAGCATGAAAAAAGCAGTTGTTTACGGCTCAGCACTTGCATCGTTTTGTGTAGAGAAATTTGGCACTGAACGCCTTAAATCCCTTAAGTCAGATGAGATCGGCCGTCGACTGACTGCTTTTAAAAAATTGACGCAATTTGAAATTGAATAAAGACTATCAAAAACGCGCCCAAAATTAGGCGCGTTTTTTAATAATAAGTTATACTAAAACCGACAGTATGAGCGATGCAATACAACATGAATGCGGAATTGCCCACATTAGATTATTAAAACCCCTTGACTTTTACAAAGAAAAGTATGGTACTGCTTTTTATGGTATTAATAAAATGTATCTCATCATGGAGAAACAACACAATCGTGGACAAGATGGGGCGGGGTTTGCTAGTATTAAATTAGACATGCAGCCAGGTGAACGTTATATTAGCCGAGCACGATCAATAAAACAACAACCAATTCAAGATATTTTCGATCAAATTAATACTCGTATAAATCATTTGTTAACCCAAAACCCAGAAATAGCTAATGATGTTGAATCTCAGAAAAAAATGGTACCTTATCTTGGGGAGTTAATGTTGGGGCATGTCCGATACGGAACTTTTGGAAAAAATAGCGTTGAAAGTGTTCATCCCTTTTTGAGACAAAATAATTGGATGCATCGAAACCTTATCTTAGCAGGAAACTTCAACATGACAAATGTAAAGTCACTTTTTAAAAATCTTGTTGAAATAGGGCAACACCCTAAAGAGTATACAGATACAATCACTATTATGGAAAAAATAGGCCATTTTTTAGACGATGCCGTGTCAAAACTATACAAGAAGCTGAAAAAGGAAGGCTATACAAAAATGGAATGCTCTCCTTTAATAGCAGAGAGGCTTAATTTAAAGAAGATCCTAACGAAGGCTGCAAAAAACTGGGACGGAGGTTATGCAATGGCGGGCCTTTTGGGGCATGGAGATTCATTTGTTTTAAGGGATCCGTCTGGTATTCGTCCAGCCTACTATTACAAAGATGACGAAGTTGTTGTAGTAGCTTCAGAGCGCCCTGTTATTCAAACAGCCTTTAATGTTGATTTTGAGGATGTTCACGAGCTGCCCCCCGGCTGTGCGATTATCACTAAAAAATCAGGGAAAACATCAATCAATCAGATTTTGAAGCCCCTAGAACACCTTGCCTGCTCTTTTGAAAGAATCTATTTTTCAAGGGGAAGTGATGCTGAAATTTATCAAGAAAGAAAATTATTAGGAAAACTCATTGTCCCTGAGGTTTTAAAATATATTAATTACGATATAAAAAACACAGTATTTTCTTACATCCCAAATACAGCTGAAACTTCATTTTTCGGAATGATTGAAAGAGTAGAAGAGTTCCTAAATAAAAAGAAAACAGAGCATATTTTAAAGGGAACTAGAACACTATCTGCTGATAAAGTTACACAGATTCTTTCTGAGCATACTCGAATTGAGAAAATAGCTATTAAAGATGTAAAACTCAGAACGTTTATTACTGAAGACAGTAGTCGAGATGATTTGGTAGCTCACGTATATGATGTTACTTATGGTGTTATAAAAGCTGAAGATAATCTGGTAATTATTGATGATAGTATTGTTCGAGGAACGACTTTAAAGAAAAGTATTATCAAAATGATGGACAGACTCTCACCAAAACAAATTATTGTAGTGTCGTCTGCACCACAAATAAGGTACCCTGATTGTTACGGAATTGATATGGCTAATTTGGAGGGATTGGTAGCTTTCAAAGCAGCGCTATCGTTACTAAGAGACAGTAATAGATATCACATAGTCAATGACATATACTCTAGGTGTAAATCTCAGGCAGATCTTCCAGATAATGAGGTTGAAAACTTTGTAAAAGAAATATACGCTCCCTTTAAGCCTCAACAGATTTCTGATAAAATAGCACAGCTTTTGACAGATGAAAGTATAAATGCAAAGGTTAAAATTATTTTTCAACCTATTGAAAATTTACATTTAGCCTGTCCTAAAAACTTAGGAGACTGGTATTTTACAGGAAATTACCCAACTCCAGGTGGGAATAGGGTTGTTAATAGAGCATTTATTAATTTTTTCGAAGGCAATAAGGAGAGAGCGTATTAGCAACAATACAGTTTGTCTAATAAAAAGGCAGTTCGTCTAATACTTTAAAATAATGTGGGCTAAACGATTATATTTGAATTACCTGAACATATTAGGTTAAGTTCATGGTAGATTTGGGGCAAAAAAGGTGAACTTAGTTCACCTTTTTTATTTGCTATTTTTAAAACTATTTGCCAGCCAAAAATCTTTTTTCAACCTCCGCCCAGTTAATAACACTAAAGAAAGCCTCAATATAGTCAGGACGACGGTTTTGGTAATTTAGATAGTAGGCATGTTCCCATACGTCTAAACCTAGAATAGGAGTTCCGCCACACGATACTCCAGACATTAACGGATTGTCTTGGTTAGGAGTAGAACACACTTCAACTTTACCACCCTTGTGAACACACAGCCAAGCCCATCCAGACCCAAACTGTGTCGCCGCTGCCTTACTAAAGGCTGATTTAAAGTTTTCGAATGATCCAAAAGCATCAAGGATCGACTCATTAAGTTCACCTGATAATTCTTTTTTGCTCAGCGGACTCATAATGTTCCAAAAAAGAGAATGGTTATAAAACCCACCGCCGTTATTTCGAACAGCCTTATTTGCCATGTCTAGGTTTCCTAGAATGCTCTCTATAGGCTCATTTTCTAGTTCAGTTCCCGCAATAGCTGCATTTAAATTGTTTGTATATCCGTTGTGATGTTTAGAGTGATGGATTTCCATTGTTTTAGCATCAATATGAGGCTCTAAGGCATCATAAGCATAGTTTAGTTGAGGTAATTCAAAAGCCATAAGATTTTGTTTTAAAAGTTTTTTCAAATTTACGACAATCAAATAAAATTTACACAGATATATAATTAAGATTGTTTATTTTGGTATAAATTTTATTTAGTGGCCAGCTCAACATTTAATATCTATAACGCATCAGCAGGTAGTGGGAAGACGTTTACCTTGGTTAAAGATTATTTGAAAATTATTTTGAGTTCAAATGAGTTTTTACCACATCGCCATGTTTTAGCGATTACGTTTACAAATAGGGCTGTCGGTGAAATGAAAACTCGCATAATAGATGCACTTATGGATTTTGCATCTACTAATATTTTAGATCAACCGAACGATTTGTTTTGCCAAGTTGTTGAGGAATTAGAAAGCTCTCCCCAAGCAGTCCATGTTAAATCTATAAATTTACTAAACAAAATTTTACATAATTATGCTGCATTTGACATATCAACTATTGATAAGTTTAATCAAAAGATAATTCGAACTTTTGCGTTTGATCTAAAACTGCCTTTAAATTTTGAAGTAGAGCTGGACACAGATCATTTATTAAATAAAGCTGTTAGTCGATTACTGTCAAAAGCAGGTAAAGATAAGGTCCTTACAAAAGCCTTAGTTGAATTTGCTCTGGACAAAGCTGATAACGATAAGAGTTGGAATATAGCTTTAGACTTAGCTAAAGTAGCCAAACTTTTAGTTAATGAAACAGAGGTAGGGTTTTTACAAGATCTCGCAAAGCACACCCTTACAGACTTTCAAGTTTTAAAGAAGTCTCTCACAAAAAAAATTAAGAATGCTGAAACACAAATTGTAAACTTATCAAAACAGGTTTTAGATTTGATATTATCTAATGGCATTAAATTCTCTGACTTTAGCCGAGGCTCATTACCCAAACATTTTTTTTCGCTTAGTTCCAAAAATTTTAATACCAATTTTAATGCACAGTGGCAAAAATCAATTAATTCGTCAACCCTGTATACTCAAAAGACATCGCCAGAAGTTGCTCGTATTATTGACACTATAAGTCCTGAGCTTATTGAAGCGTTTAAACTTACAAAAACCAGTGTATATCGCTTGCGGTATCTTAAAAACATACGAAAAAATACGACTCCTCTTTCAGTACTAAGCTTGATAAATAGGGAGTTAATGACTATTAAAGATGAGGATAATCTTCTATTAATATCGGAATTTAATACTATTATAAGTGAGGAAATAAAAAATCAGCCGGCACCATTTATATACGAGCGTATAGGAGAAAAATTTAACCATTTTTTTATAGATGAATTTCAAGACACTTCTGAGCTTCAATGGGAAAATCTGACCCCATTGGTCACAAACACATTAGCTTCAGCAAATGGAAGTACCATGCTAGTGGGTGACGCCAAACAAGCTATTTATCGCTGGAGAGGCGGTAGAGCCGAGCAGTTTATTGGTCTCTACAACAACGATAATTCACTCCCTTTCAAGGCCAATACCCGCTACCTTGAAACCAACTATCGTAGTTGTAGAGAGATTGTTAATTTTAACAATAGTTTTTTTCAACACCTGTCTACCTTCTTGTTTTCTAATGAGGTTTATAAATTATTATATCAAGGTCCACCACAATTAGAATTCAATCAAAAATCTGGATATGTTAATATTTCTTTATTGAGATTTGAAAAAGGGGAAGACAAATCACTTTTGTATGCTAATAAAGTTTTAGAGATAATAATAAACTATATAGCCTCAGGATCTGGTACAAGGCTTAATGATATTTGTGTTATCGTAAGAAAAAGAAAAGAGGGAGTGGCGGTAGCAAATCTCTTGAGTCAAAACAATATTGATATTGTTTCAAGTGAAACTTTACTATTATGTAAATCTCCCCAAGTCAAATTCATAACCACCATTTTGGAGTACCTTCATGAACCTTCAAATATTGAAGCCAAACTTGAAGTAGTAAACTACATTCTTTCTGTTAGAAATGTTGAAAACCCCCACACATTTCGACTAGAGATTCTTTCGTTAAGGGTGGATGGTTTTTTTAAGAGACTCAAAGAAATTGGGTTTTACTTTTCAGTACGAACAGCTCTTAAGCTATCTATTTATGAAATGGTTGAGTACATAATTAGTAGTTTTGAGTTATCAACGGAGTCTAACGCTTATGTTCAATTCTTTCTAGATTTTGTGCTGGAGTTTATGCAAAAACCGACAACGAGTGTTCGTCAATTTTTAGATCATTATAATCTTAAAAAAGAAAGTTTAAGTATTGTTACTCCAAAAGGAATAAATGCTGTTCAAATTATGACAGTACACAAATCAAAAGGCCTAGAATTTCCAGTTGTAATTTTCCCATATGCAGAACTAGATATCTACAGAGAGCTAGATCCTAAAGAATGGCTGCGTTTAGACGACTCATTAACTCCCTTTTCACACTTTTTATTGAACTTTAATAAGGATTTTGAAGATTATGGCCCAGAAGCATCATTTATATATAACGATCATCAGTCAAAACTCGAATTAGATAATATTAATTTATTTTATGTTGCTCTTACCCGTGCAGTAGAGCAATTATATATAGTAGGAAACGCTTCTGTCTCTAAAAAAGGAGATGAAAATATAAGAACCTATTCAGGACTCTTGATTAATTATCTAAAATCAATTGGCGCTTGGAATACTGCTAAACTTGAGTATGAATTTGGATTTTTCCAAAAAATTGATAATCCAAAGCCACCAAAATATCCCACTGAAACTCAAACAGAGTTCATTTCTACTCCCAAGACGCAACTTAATATCTCAATGGCAACAAGTTCGGGTTATTTGTGGGACTCCTCTCATAAAGAAGCAATCGAAAAAGGAAACCTAGTTCATTTGTTGTTATCTAGAATTTTCACGGAATCTGATATCGAAGCCACATTTAATCATTTTATGAATATTGGAGTTGTTTCAAGCAAACAGAAAAACGCTCTATTGCAGACAGTTGGAGACATTGTAAGTCATCCAGATCTTAGTCTCTATTACAGCTCAGATGTCACTATTTTTAACGAGAAGGAGATCATAACGAGCGGTGGAAAAATAATTATACCAGATCGTTTGGTTGTTTTTGAAGACCAAACATCTGTAATTATAGACTACAAAACAGGTGTTTTTAACGACAAACACAAGTTGCAATTAATGAATTATGCTGAGATTATAGAGGAAATGGGCTACAAAGTCATGAAGAAACTGCTTGTTTACACAAACCCAACCTTACAGATTAAGGAGTGTTAGTTTTAACAAATAAAGGCCCTTTTTAAAAGACAGATCGCCAATTTTTCAATAAATACTAAATGAATTGATCTTGTGAAAGGCTATTTTTTTAGCTATTAAGTTTGTTTTGTAGATATAACATCATACTTTTGCGTGATAAACCTAAAACAAATTAAATATTATTATATGAAAAATCTTAGCAGATTAATCTTAACAGGATTACTTTTTTTAGTAATCGGAAGTGCAAATGCACAAGACGCAAACAACCCTTGGCAAGTAACAATTGGAACAAATGCAGTTGACCCTCTTGGAATAGACCAACAGGTTGGCAACGAAGATATTAGCTTTTCTAAGCTGTATAATGTAGCTGGAGAATGGTCTATTGGACCTACCCCTTCTGTGGTTTCTATTGGTAAATATTTAGATGATAACTTCTCCTTTATAGTTACGGGATCATCTAACAAAATCTCCAAGTGGAACCCTAACTTGCACTCTGCAGGAATCAATTTTGAGACATCTGGTGAGGAAGCAACAACAGTTGAAGAATTAATGTACTACGGCTTAGACGGAATGGTTAAATATAGTTTTTCAGAACTATTAAATTCAACTAAATTTGAGCCTTTCGTTGGTTTTGGAGGTGGTTACACTTGGATGGAACAGCCTGAAAACACCGGAGACTCTTACGAGTCCTCTACAGATCTAGCGGGTCTTGCTACAATGAATCTTACAGTTGGACTTTCTTATTGGATCAACGATCTTGTTGGAATTACAGCTCAGTCTGGTTTAAAAAATTCTTTTGATGAAGTAGTATTAGTAGATCACTTTCAACATTCTGTAGGACTTACTATCAAGTTTGGAGGAAAAGATTCTGACGGAGATGGTGTGTATGACAAGTTTGATATATGTCCAGACGTAGCCGGTTTAGCTGAATTTAATGGTTGTCCAGATTCTGACTCTGATGGAATTCAAGATTCTGAAGATACCTGTCCAAACCAAGCTGGTTCTGCAGAATACAATGGTTGCCCTGACTCTGACGGAGATGGGATTTCTGACAACAACGATACTTGTCCAAATGAAGCCGGAACTAAAGCTTTATCAGGATGTCCTGATGCAGATGCAGACGGTGTTGCTAATGCTCAAGATGGTTGTCCAAACGAAGCTGGCCCAGTTGCAAACAATGGTTGTCCATGGAAAGATGGAGATAGTGACGGGGTTTTAGATAAAGATGATAACTGTCCAAACGAAGCTGGAACTGTTGCAAATAATGGTTGTCCAGAAGTTGTTCTCCCGTCCGAAGAAGAACAGGCTCAGTTAATAAGCTACTCTAGAACTATTAACTTTGCATTAGGAAAGTCAACTTTTCGAAAAAGTGCAATTTCAACTTTGCAAGCAATTAATGCTATTCTAACAGCTTATCCTAAAGCAAATTTTGTAGTTGAAGGACACACAGATAGTATTGGAAGTGAAGCTTTCAATCAAAAACTTTCTGAAGAAAGAGCGTCTAAAGTTGTGGGATACCTTACAAACAATGGTGTTGATTCTGAAAGATTAAAGTCAGTTGGTTTTGGTGAAACAACTCCAATTAAATCTAATACGACTGCCGCAGGAAGAGCGACTAACAGACGTGTTGAAGTTAAGCTGGATAAATAGGTATTACCAACTTCAAAATAAAAATTAAAAAACGCTTCGCTATCGCGAAGCGTTTTTTTATTTTTATACAATGACAAGTTTTATTTGTGACGTTTTAAAAGATCTTGAGATAAACTCATTAGACATTTCTAAACTCCGCATTATTCTTCCCAACAAACGTTCTGGGTTATTTTTAAAAAAAGAGTGGGCCTCCATAAGTAAAAGAACAGGTTTTTTACCAGAGATTCTCTCTATCGAACAATTTACTGAAGAACTGTCTCAATTAAGATTACTTAGTAACGCCGAGCTTGTTTTTGAGTTTTATAGTGTTTATTTAGACCTAACCCCGTTAGACGAAAGGGATTCTTTTGACAACTTTTGTAAGTGGGCTCCAACTGTCCTACAAGACTTTAATGAAATAGACCGCTATTTAATTCCTTCAGAAGAGATATTTAAGTATCTCACAGCCATTCAGGAAATAAATCACTGGTCGCTCGACAAAAATTCCACCCCACTCATTAAGGGGTATCTTTCTTTTTGGAAAAAAGTCGATTCTTATTACTTAAAATTCACTACTCATTTGTTGAAAAATAAATTTGGCTATCAGGGCTTAATTTACCGCCAAGCTGTAGAAAAGCTTGAGCGGTATGATCTGCAGAATTTATGTAAGTCTCATGTTTTTATAGGTTTTAATGCTTTAAACGCTTCTGAGGCTAGAATTATTCAGCACTTATTACAATTGGGAAAGGCATCTATTTACTGGGATATTGACCAAATATTTATTGATACCCCACACCACGATGCGGGTCATTTTGTAAGGCAATATAAAAAAAGCTGGACACACTTTAAATCAGAGCCTTTTAAATTGGTCTCATGTCAGTATTCTAATCCCAAAAACATTTCTGTAGTTGGAACCCCTAAAAATATAGGCCAGGTTAAATATGTAGGATCTCTTTTGAAGAAACTACACTCTAAAGACAAACTCCAAAATACTGCGTTGATATTAGGGAACGAAGATTTGTTAATACCAGTTCTAAACTCAATACCAAGCAATATTAAAGAGATTAATATTACGATGGGTTTGCCTCTAAAACAGACCCCGTTCTCAGCTTTTATTAATCAATGGTTTCAACTTCAAAGAGAAACTTCCTCTCGCTATCATTGTCAGGACATAATAGGAGTATTGTCACATCCGTTTGTTCGACCTCTAATGCAAGTGCAAAATCAAGACGCTGGACAAATGATCATTACAAGCTTAAACAAGTTCAATCTTAGTAGCCTCAACAAGGACCAAATAATTGCAATTGCGCCATCGCATAGAGCCATTTTAGAGCTTTTGTTTACCAATTGGAACAACTCCCCCAGCCAGGCAATTAAGGGTGTTTTAGAGCTTATTTATAAACTCAAAGATTATTACAGTCAATCTAAGAGCAAACACTTATTGCCTCTCGAGTATTTATTTCGTTTTTCTGAAATATTTAATCAGTTGCAACAGCTCAATAGTTCCAACAACTACATAAACTCGATCAAGGTCCTACAACACATTTATAAGGACTTATTGAGCAAAGAAACTTTAGATTTTAAAGGTAAGCCCCACCAAGGGCTTCAAATAATGGGAATGCTTGAATCTCGTGTTCTAGATTTTGATACCGTAATTATTGTTTCAGTTAACGAAGGGATACTTCCTGCAGGCAAAACAAATAATTCTTTCATTCCGTTTGATGTTAAGATAGAAAATGGACTTCCAACGTACAAAGAAAAGGATGCGATTTATACTTATCATTTTTATCGTCTTCTTCAAAGAGCACAAAATGTACACATCATATACAACACAGAGCCAGACCCCTTAAGTGGCGGGGAGCTCAGCCGTTTTATAATTCAATTGGAACATGAAAAGATACATAACATTCAACATAAAATTGTAATTCCAGAAACACCAAAATTACCTTCAAAGTTACTAAAGATAAAAAAATCCCCAGAAATTATTTCTAAGCTTAAAGATATAGCGTCAAAAGGATTTTCTCCATCTTCATTGAGTCAGTATATTCGCAATCCAATTGATTTTTACAATCAAAAAATTTTAGGAATCAAAGTTGAAAATTCATTAGAAGAAACGGTTGCCGCTAACACGTTTGGAAGTATTATTCATAACACTCTTGAAGATTTTTATAAACCTTTGGTTGGATCCGTGTTGGATATTCGAATGATTAATGATTTAAAAACTAAAATTCAGCCTACAGTTTTACATCATTTCAGAGAACTTTATAAAGATGGGGATATTACCCAAGGCTCCAACCTAATTAGCTTTGAGGTCGCCAAGAGGTATATTTTTAATTTTTTGGAACATGAACAGGCTTGCATTAATAATGGAGACAAAATTAAAATTGAAGCTATAGAATCAAAGATTAAAGCGACTGTTATGATTCCTGAACTTGCGTTCCCAATCCAAATCACCGGAACAATCGACAGGTTAGATTCTTGTAACGGCACCCAAAGAATTATAGACTACAAAACCTCACAAGTCTCTCTGACTGAACTTGAGCTAGTTAATTGGGAAGATATATCATCTGACTACAAAGCATTTAGTAAAAGTTTTCAGATTTTGACCTACGCGTATATGCTTAATCAGCAATCTCCTTTTATAGGACCTGTAGAAGCGGGGATTATTTCTTTTAAAAATTTAAAATCAGGATTTTTAAAGTTTGCCAAAAAAGATAAACATGGAGCATACGCACAGAAAATCACTCAACTATCGCCACAAATAATTGAAAGCTATGAGGTGGAACTTAGAAAATTAATTTTAGAGTTATTTGACTCAAAAGTTGATTTTATAGAAAAAGAGGTTTAGTTGGTAGTTTTCGATTTAAATATTACAATAGAGAGCACAAACAGAAAACCTATTCTTGTTGACTTGATTTTCAATAACTCTGTGGAATCTGCACCCTTGATTATTTTTTGTCATGGCTATAAGGGCTTTAAAGATTGGGGCGCTTGGCCTTTGTTATGTGAATCCCTTGCCAAATCTGGATTTTCAGTGCTCAAATTTAACTTCTCGCACAATGGAGGTACAAGCAACCAACCTATTGATTTTCCAGACCTTGAAGCGTTTGGAAACAATAACTACACAAAAGAACTTGAAGATCTCGAACGTGTTATATCCTGGTCAGAAAAGAACCATGCTAATCACCCAAATATAAACCCATTAGAAATCACTCTTTTAGGACATAGCCGTGGCGGGGGGATAGCAACTCTTAAGGCGGCAGAAGATACTCGGGTTAAAAATGTTATCACTTTAGCAGGAGTTTCTGATTTTAAATCAAGATTAGTTTTTTCCTTAAAGGAGTTGGAAAAATGGAAAGAGACTGGGGTGCGATTTGTTGAGAACAGCCGTACTAAACAGCAAATGCCTCACTATTATCAATTCTACAAAGACTTTATAGCAAACGAATCGAGACTTACAATTCAAACTGCAGTTAAAAAGTTAAAAATACCGTTTTTAATTATTCACGGAGACGCAGATACAAGTGTCTCTATTAATGAAGCTTTAGCCCTTCACAAGTGGTCCTTAAGTGGCCAACTCGTTATTATCAATGGTGCAAATCATGTTTTTGGGAGTAGTCATCCATGGAAATTAAGTAACGCTCCACCTTATTTTCATCAAATTCATAATGAAATCATTAATTTTATTAACAATTAGGATTACTTCTTAAAAAAATTATCATTTATCTGATAAATTCTTTGGAAATAACAAACTAATTTTTGTAATTTAGACTAAACTAAATATATATTATGGGATATTCATTCAAAAATAGCAAAGGAAAGACTTATTTTCTACACACTAAAGATGTAATTCTTAAAGGAGGTAGAGAGCAAACTATTTATTATTTCGCAAAAGATGAGCGTAGTAATACATGTGATCTTCCTGCTGGAAAGAAAATTGTAGAAAACGAAAAAACTGGATTACCTTTTGTAAAAAAGGCTTAAGTTTTTAAGTATTCACAATTAAAAAACCCGCTCATATGAGCGGGTTTTTTTTGTAACAAATTTTTATATTTTCTGATTTTTCTGTAATAAAAGTTAAAGTTCCTTATTCCCAGCAGTATCTATCTCCAACTTCATAAGAGTCATACTCTTCTTGGCTAACATCGATATTCACATCTCCAAAATTATCACCAAGATCTCCAGTGTTATTATCTCCAGGGGGGGTGTTAATTGAGCTTGCAAACGCTCCCACTAATGTATATTGATTGTCAGCATAAATTTTATTAATAATTTCACAACAATCTCTTTCCGAATCACATCCGAAGGTCAAAAAGCAAAAAACATAAAGCAATTTTTTCATAGTTATATTAGTTTTAGATCAATTATAATAAGCGTTAATGTCTAGTCACATGGACCTTCACCAAATGCTATAACTCCAGCAGAGTTGAGCGCCACACAAGCATTTGTATAAGTATTTCCGTCACAGCCGCAAACAGGATTGTATTCTTCTGTACATATAGCGGTTAAGTCTATTAGTGATGGATCGATACAACTTGGTAGGAAATCATCATTCTCATTAGAATTATCTGAACAACTAATAGCGTTGAGGCTCAGAAAAATGAGGCCATATATAATACATTTCATAAAGTTAAAGTTAGCTAACTATTTTACAAAAAACAATAATTGTGTCAAGCACTTTATTTTTAGCCTGTTTAAATTCCTCCACCAGCTGAAGCTCGATCAGCCTTACTTAAGTTCATTAAAAAAAAAGCAATAGCCAAGAGGACATAGTTAGGCTTTTCTTTTTCTATAAACTCAAATTTATAGTTTAATTTCCAATTATTAACCTGGTGAAAAATTGTTAGGATTGGAAATGTATTGTCTTTATAAAGGCTATACTGCCTTTGGTTAACATACCATTTACCAGTTTTTTTTGATTTTAAAGTGTATTTAGATAATTTTGAGTTCCCGTCTTTCAAATGAACCTCTCGCCCTTTAGTAAAACTAAAAACAACCTCCCCTAAGCTACGTCCATTTTCTTCGATCAAGAGGTTTAGCCCCCAAAAACTCTTCTTTTTTATATTGAAGGTTTTATTGTTGTAATGAAATTGTAAATTACCGATAGAATACCATTTTGGGTATTGCCCCTTTAATTTAGTTATCCCATTTTCAATGATTTGGAAATTCTTTCCATCTCTATTAATTTCTGATTTTAGACGCGAGTTTAAATCATTCATAAAAAACGAATTCTAATATAATTGCCCCGATAGTATCTAATGTCAAAATATATGCCGTTGTGAGTTAACAAGTGACAAGCATAAATTATTTTAGTCCACATAACTAAACTTAAATTTCTGAATTTATTTAAAAAGGATTTTCGTTGTAGCTTTATTTAACTTTTTGTTGCGTTTCAAAACTAATATATTTTTTGATAAACTCAAAAAGATAATTTTAGCTTCTAATTTAATTAATTTTTTATCAACATTTATAAATGACACACCCTATTATTTTTGTAGTATTGACAGCAATAATTACCAAGTAATCAATAATCAATAATTTAGTATTAATTTAAGTCTAAATAATTTAATTATTACTAATTTTAAATTCCTAAATTATCCTAAAATGAACGAAGATATTATTTTAGTTATAGGGTCTAATGGGCAGTTAGGGTCTGTATTGACAAGAGAGCTTCAAAAGGTTCATGGGTACGACAATGTCATTGCATCTGATCTTTATGTAGACCCTTGTTTTAGTGGGATATTTGAAATTCTTGATGCAACCCATATAGCAGACATACAAAGTATTGTTAAACAATATTCTGTTACTCAAATTTATCACCTTGCAGCGATCTTGTCAGCCAAAGGGGAAGAAAAACCATTAAGCACCTGGAATTTAAACATTAAAATGATGCTAAATGTTTTCGAAGTAGCGAGATTATCTATTGTAAATAAGGTGTTTTTTCCAAGCTCAATTGCAGTTTTTGGGGATAAAGCCCCTTTAGAACACACTCCTCAGTCAGTATATTTGAATCCAGCTACTGTCTATGGAATTAGCAAAGCTGCAGGTGAAAACTGGGCTCAATACTATCATGCTAACTACGGACTAGATATACGTTCCATCAGGTACCCTGGCGTTATTGGACATCAGTCGATGCCTGGAGGAGGGACTACAGATTACGCTGTTGATATTTACCATAGTGCTGTAAAGCAACAGACCTACACTTGTTTTTTAAGTGCAGAAACCAGATTGCCAATGATATTTATGAATGACGCCATAAGAGCCACGATTGAACTTATGCAGGCCCCTAAAGAAAATATTAAAACAAGAACCGCTTACAACTTAGGAGCGATGAGCTTTGATCCAAGTGAAATTACAGCAGAAATTAAACATTTTTATCCTGATTTTCAAGTTGATTATCAACCTGACTCTAGACAGTTAATTGCTAATAAATGGCCGAAAAGTATTGATGACTCTGAGGCTAGGAATGACTGGGGCTGGAAGCCAGAATATAATTTAAGAATGATGACAACGGAGATGCTAGAAAAGTTAAAAGAAAAATATAACAACATTAAATTAAAATAATAAGCTATGTACGGAGCTATTAAAGAAAACTTACAAAAGGAACTAAAAGAGATTAAAGATGCAGGTTTATATAAGAAAGAGCGGATTATAACGACTTCACAGGATGCGATTATTAAGGTATCTACAGGAGAAGAAGTAATTAATTTTTGTGCAAATAATTATTTAGGTTTGTCTAACAATAAACAAGTTGTTCAAGCAGCCAAAGACACTCTAGACTCTCACGGCTTTGGAATGTCTTCTGTGCGCTTTATTTGTGGGACTCAAGATATTCATAAAGAGCTAGAGCAGACAATAGCGGAGTTTTTTCATTGTGAAGACACTATTTTATATGCCGCTGCTTTTGACGCTAATGGTGGAGTTTTTGAACCTTTGTTAGGAAAAGAAGATGCAATTATTTCTGATGCATTGAATCATGCATCAATCATTGACGGAGTTCGCTTGTGTAAAGCTGCTCGCTATAGATACGCTAATAATGATATGGAGGCGTTAGAAGCTCAACTTATTGAGGCAAATAAACAAAATCATCGTTTTAAAATTATTGTCACTGATGGAGTTTTTTCTATGGACGGGATTGTTGCTCAGTTAGATAAAATTTGTGATTTAGCAGAAACCTACGATGCATTGGTAATGGTAGACGAGTGCCATGCGTCTGGCTTTATAGGAAAAACAGGACGTGGAACCATGGAGCTAAAAGGGGTGTTAGGGCGTATAGACATAATAACAGGGACTCTTGGAAAAGCTCTAGGAGGTGCAATGGGTGGATTTACCACAGGAAAAAAAGAGATTATTGAACTTTTACGCCAAAAATCCAGACCTTATCTTTTTTCAAACTCTCTAGCGCCTACAATTGTTGGAGCTTCGATCAAGGTTTTTGAAATGATCTCAAAAGACACTTCTTTGAGAGATCAATTGGAAAATAATACCAATTATTTTAGAAATGAAATGGAAAATGCTGGTTTTGACCTTGTTGGCGCAGATTCTGCTATAGTACCTGTAATGTTATATGACGCTAAGTTGTCTCAAGAAATGGCTAATGCACTCCTAGATGAAGGCATTTATGTTATTGGTTTTTTCTTTCCAGTAGTACCTAAAGAGAAGGCACGAATAAGAGTACAATTGTCTGCAGCTCACACAAAGGAACATTTAGATAAAGCAATTGATGCATTTATAAAAGTCGGGAAAAGACTAAAAGTTATTTAACAACTCAAGAATAAATCATTTATTTGGAAAGCGAGTAAAATTACCCATTCCATCAGAGTCAATTTCATCTGACTCATTGGAGTAATTGTTTTCCAATCTTTGTTTTTTATTACTGTAAAATATGTTCCATATCAAAAAGTAAACATAAAACAGGAAAATTACAAATCCTATAATAAACATTCCTAACCCCATTATCTTCTTCTTTGTCTAATGGTTAAAGCAAATAATAAAATGGTTCCTGGCCAGTGCGCAGTGTAAAGCGCATCGTCAGTTTTACCCATAACACTCAGGCCTACAGAGTATAATAGGCATATAAATGCTAAAATCACCGGATACCATTTAAATATAAATTCTCTAATCATTTGTTATTTTATTTAATTTAAAAATAAATTTAATGTTAACAAACTAATTTATTGTTAACATAATTGTAAATTTAATATCAATTACATAAATAAAGCGCTAATAAGGCTTATAAATTCATTTTGTCCTACAAATTAAAACATCTTGATTAATTATAATCCCCTATGCTACCAATTTAAATATGCGACAAAAACAGTAGTATATACTAAATAAACTAATGGATAATTTACTTTTACTAACTTTATTTTATATTTATAAAAATTTAATTAATAGAGCATGATAATGAGATATATAGCTATAATTTTAATGTTTATTGCTGGACAATTGTGTGTTAACGCACAGTCGGATAACGAAACGATTACAATATATTTAGTCAGACATTCAGAAAAGGACTTAGCATCAAACAACCAATCAGATCCCCAGCTTACTCAATGTGGCGAACAAAGGTCAGAGGCGCTGAGTAAATTCTTTAAAGATGTAAACCTTGAAAACATATATAGTACGGACTATAGTCGAACTAAGAACACTGCTAGACCAACAGCAGCCTCCAAGGCACTCGATATTATAGATTACAACTCTCAAGATCTTAAAGCTTTTTCAAAGTTACTAATTGAAAAAAATCAAGATGCACTTGTGGTTGGCCATAGCAATACAACGGGTGTATTGGCAGGCCTATTGACAGGAAAAGTTATAGGTGCATTTGATTTAGATATTTATAATCGGATTTATCAGGTGGTAATTAATAAGAAAAAGGGGCGACTTCACTTGTTTCATTCTTCTTTTGTTTGTGTTGACTAATCTAGTCACAAACAAGGCCTATAAAAAAATAACAACTAAGCAATTTTTGTTCCACACGACAATGTAACTAGAGTTAAACATTTGTATATTACACTTTTAAATAAACTTACAACATGATTAATAAGCTTATCACGTCATTATTCTGTTTAATTTGTACATTCAATGTTAGTTCTGCACAAGATGTAATAACCATTGATAATTATTCTGTTAATGGATTTGGACAAGTTCAATTATCAATAGAGGGTCAAGAGGGGAAATATTATGTACTTCATGCGCAACATAGCTCTACTTTTAATTGGGCAACCTCAATGACAATAGGAGTGAGTGGAACCATGGTTGTTTCTGAATCTTCACAGGCCTATCCATTAGAAAAATATTCTATAACCGCACATGAGATATCAAACCCTGATGATTATGATGGAGATGGAATAGATGATATTACAGAGTTTAATAATATGCCTACTGACTCACCCTTTAACCCTGCAGAGCCTATAGACATTATTGATGGATCAACCTCGATTCCTGATGCTGAAACTTTTATGACTTTAGCGACAGTAAATAATGTGGGCTGGGCTCCATTTCTTGATGACCAGTTGTATGTTAAGTTTGGGATTCTTGACAGAGACACACCAGAACCAAAAGTTTATTTTATTAATAGCAATACCTATACCATACATGCATCTTTTTGGAATGGGATTGATGCCACTGTCAGTGGAGATGATGGCTCTGGAGAGATTGTTTTCAACCCAAATGTAATACTGCCGAGTGGCGTAATTGGAACGTATTCATTCAATTTTTCTTTTGGAGACGCCAAAAATTTCGAAGCTACTCAAAGGACGTATGAACTACTAGTCGCTAGTATGCCCTTTCTACAGAACAACATGAATCACTTTATAGGGCAAAATGATGAGGACTCACATCTCGAGAATTATGCTGCAGATTTTGAAGGTTCTAGAATTGATGTAGTATTAGAGTCTGATGTTTTTGCAGAAATTAATTATATTCCTTTTCACGAAGCGGAAGGTTATGGGTTTTTTAAACACATGCAAGACCTTAATGAAACTCCAGGAAGTAGAGATATCGTTTTATATGATGCATTGCCAAATTCGCTTCCTAGAGTAGGAGGAATTATCACTTCTGTGATACAAACTCCTTTATCCCACGTTAACCTAAGAGCCATCCAAGACAATGTTCCGAATGCATATATTGCAAACCCTTTGGACAATGATGCAATAGCTAATTTGCTTGGAGGGTATGTTTATTATAAAGTTGAAAATGAACAGTTTGAAATTAGAGAAGCTACTTTAACAGAAGTGAATGATTGGTATGAAGATTTGAGACCAACCGAACCACAAATTCCTGTAAGAGACTTAAGTATTACTGAAATCCTGCCTTTGGATGAAATTAATTTTGATATGTCTTCATCTTTTGGAGCTAAGTGTTCAAATGTTGCCACTATGAGGACATTTGGTCTTCCAAGCGGTACAATTCCTGATGGTTTTGGAATTCCATTTTATTATTACGATGAATTCATGCAGTTCAACAATTTTTACGAAGAGGCTCAGGTAATGATTGACAACTCTGTTTTTCAAAATGATATAAATTTCCGTATTCAACGTTTAAAGGATTTTAGAAGAGATATTAAAGACGCCCCAATGCCACAATGGATGTTAGATGACTTACAATCCATGCATGATGATTTCCCAGAGGGTACAGCTGTGAGATGTAGATCAAGCACTAATAATGAAGATTTACCAGGTTTTAGCGGTGCAGGATTATATACTTCAAAAACTCAGTACCTTGACGAAGGACATATCTCTAAATCCATTAAACAGGTTTACGCAAGTATGTGGAATTTTAGAGCTTATGAGGAAAGAGATTTTTACCGTGTAGATCATTTTATGGCAGCTATGGGACTGTTATGCCATACAAATTTTCAGAATGAACAATCAAATGGAGTAGGGATAAGTATTGACCCTATTTATGAAACAGAAGACACCTTTTACCTAAATACACAGGTAGGAGAGTCCTTAATCACTAATCCTGACCCTAACTCAGTTCCTGAAGAGATTTTATTATATGAAGATCCGCTGCAAGGCGGGGGATATCTTGTGTTAAGACTATCTAACTTAGTAAACCCAGGAGAGTTAGTAATGGATCAAGTTTATCTTGATCAAATGCGAGATTTTCTTACAGTTATTCACGACGAATTTTCAATACTCTACGACGTAGAAGGTGCAGAGGGCTTTGGAGTAGATATAGAATATAAAGTTACGGCTCAAGATCAATTGATAGTTAAACAAGCAAGACCTTGGGTTTCATTTTGGGCAAATGTTAATGCCGACAATGATTTAGGGGTGACCGCAATAGTGGCGCCTCAGTCTTCTTCCAGCTTAGGAGACAACGAATTTGTAACAGCCACAATTGCGAATCAAGGATTAAACAACATGAGCGCTTTTGAGCTAGAACTTTTGGTAGATGGTCAATTTGTCGAGTCGATAACAACCCCTCAAACAATTCAGCCATTTGATGAAGCAAATTTTCAATTTTCAACTCCCCAAGACTTTTCCATAACAGGAGATTATAGTATTACAGTAAATGTTAATCATCCAGCTGATGAATATGAAAATAACGACACTTTAAATATTGTTGTAAGTAAGATTCAACAGTTAGACGGTGCAATTTCAATTGAAGAACTTGAGGTGGTTTGCGATGATGTTGTTGAGTTGACAGCGATGGTTACTAATCATGGTGAGACAACTATAACCGAGGTATCTATTGAGGTTTTAGTAAACGATCAGGTGGTTGATTTGATTACAACTTCAGTTGAAATAGTTTCTCAAAGTCAAGAATCAGTGGTCATTTCAATTATTGATGGTTTACAAGAAAACAACACAATTGTTTTAAACTTAATTGAAGTAAACGGACAAGAAGATGACAGTTTTATTAATAATTCGGGCTCGACTACTACAAATTTAGATTCAGACTATGACACTATAACACTTACTATCAATGCCGATAATTATCCTCAAGAAACCTCTTGGAAACTATTAGACGAAGCAAATGAAATTATCTCTACAGGCTCTTTAGAAAATGATGTTGAGTTTTATAGCGAAGATATTTGTGTAGATTACACTTCTTGTTTTACTTTATACGTTTACGATTCTTATGGAGATGGTATTTGCTGTGGCTACGGAGAAGGAAACTTTCAAGTTTTTGATTCTTTTGGAAATACCATTGTAATAAACGACGGTGAATTTGATAATTTTACCCAAGAAGTTTTCTGTTTAGATGAATCTGGGTGTGAAATCACAGCAGAAGTAAGCGTATTAAACGCCAGTTCTTCATTTGAGAATGATGGCAAAATTACAATCAACACAACTTCTGGCCTTAGTCCATTTTTGTACAGTATTGATGGCGGTCTAACGTTCAGTGATTATAACATATTTGATAATTTGTCACCAGGCGACTATATTATAATTATTGAAGGAGCTGAAGGGCTCTGCTCTTATGAGGAGTCAGTTTTGATTCAAGCTTGTGAATTCACTACAGCTGACATAGAGATAACCCCTGTCTCTTCTGTTGTCTCAACAGATGGATCAATTGAAATTAATCCTACGTCAGGACTCAGCCCTTATCAGTATAGTATTGACGGCGGACAAAATTTTGTAAGCTTAAACACCTTTACTAACTTACCTGTAGGAAATTACAATATTATAGTAAAAGACGCCTCAGAGGTGTGTGTGTACGAGACAGGGGCACTACTTCAAGTAGAGGACTTGATCATTAATGAGATTAACTATAAGTCAAGCGAGACATTTAACCCAGATGACTGGATTGAATTATATAACCCAAAATCTACATCAGTTGATATCTCAAACTGGGAAATTAGAGATGACGACGACACCCATGTTTTTGTTATTCCACAGGGTACAGAAATCGAAGGAAACGGTTATTTAGTGTTCGTTAAAGATGCGTCAGACTTCACCAGTGTCTTTCCAGACACTCCTTATGTTGGTGAACTAGGGTTTGGACTAGGAACTTCTGACGAGGTAAGACTATACAATACAGAGCAAAAGCTTGTCGATGAAGTATCATATGCTTCAGAGGCCCCTTGGCCTAGTTGTGCAAATGAAACAGGAAATACACTAGAGTTGATATCACCAGACTTAGACAATTCATTAGCTGAAAACTGGAACTGTATTAATGAAAACGGAAGCCCATATGCAGTTAACAGCAATGAACTTTTAGCTGAAGTTATTGATTTAGAATTAATAACAATTTACCCAAATCCGGTAAATAATATACTTTATGTTAATGGAGGTTTATCCTTTTATGATATCGAAGTTTATTCTTTACTTGGCCAACGCGTGATTACTGTCTTTAATGTTAATCAAATAGATGTTAATTCACTTAACGAAGGGGTTTATTTGGTTAAAATAAGTGCTGGAAATATGACTACTACTAAACGCATTATCAAGTTTTAAATAAAGCTTGGTAGTGTTATTAGTATTAATGCTAGAGAGATGACTAGTTATTTCTTGTTGCCAAATCCCACCTGTAGCCAACGTTAAAAATAGCTTTAGAAAGCCCTACATTTGACATTGGGTTGAATTCAAAAGACACTATCCAATCCCCTTCTTTGCCTTTAACAAAACTTGTTTGCCCATAAACATTAAACGGTAATGGTCTTACACCTACAACAACTTCTGTTTTTTTAAATCTTTTACCTATCCCTAATTTACCTGTAAGCAATGTTGGTAGTGCAAACCCATACTGGTATTCAATAATAAAGTCTTTTTCATTTATAAAAGTTGCCCCCCAAAGATAAGACCCCCCAGGAAAAGGGAAATTCGAGCCCTTCATAATGGCAACTCCAAAATTCCATTCTTTAAAAGATTCTTTTTGAAATCCTTTTAAAACAATGTTAGATTCACCAACTCCCTTAGCTGATTCTTGAGCATTAACAACATGTAAAAAAAATAGACAGAAAATAAAAATAAAATTCTTCAAAATAAAATACGCTTTAAATTAGAAATTTAAAATAAATTGATGCGAAATTGGGACACTAAAGGTCATTAATTCCCAGCTATAGAAAAAAGTAAAGCGATAATTAAAATCGAGCCGGCTACAGCTAAAGTTCCACCAGCAAACCCAAATGTTTTACCCACTGAGAACTGTTTAATTTTGATATTACTAATTTGTTCTCTGGGAATTGTTTTGGTCCCACTATCATTTGCAACAACTATTCTAGCCTCATTTTTTGAGACTAACTGACCCTTAACAGATGTTTTGTCAACCAATGTAATTCTAAGTTTTTGTTGATCCTCAAAAACATCGTCGTTGTAATCAACAAATTTAGTGCTCATACAACTTTGAAATATGATACATAATGATAATAAACAGATTACTTTTTTCATGCTTTTTTTTTGCAAGTTATGAAAAATTATTTTTTATTTAATAATAATCAATTGAAACCTTTTTTCTTTAACTAAAGAATCGACTTATATCGTCAAACCAAGCAAAAACACACGAAATATTATTTTTTTTCACCTTAAATATTTTTACTTTTGAAAAAAAACTAAACCATGAAAAAATTATATTCAATTTTTGCATTAATTTGCGTGTTTTCTCTTTCGTCTTGTGCTATTAGCATAGGAAATTCTAAATCCAAAGAAACCCCTCCAACTCCTCCGAATACTCAACAAGGAGCTGGTTTTTTTCTGCCAGAACCTGGAGAGAAATTTGTTGTTGGTACTGATAAATCAACAAAACTTTGGAAAACATATATAGACGCTCATAATAATAGAGATTTAGAATCTTTACTGCTTATGGAGTCAGATTCAATATTAATTGTTGGACCTACAGGAGATAGAATATCTGGCAAAGCTCAGCACAAACAAGCGTTATCTGCCTGGTTTGCTGCAGAAGATCCTAAATGGAACATGTACTGGGCAATGCCTTACAAAGGAGTATCTGGTGGAGATGAATGGATTATTGCCGGTCATGAAGTTACTACAACTGTTCAAGGGAAAGAAGTAAAGCAAAATCATATGATTGATGCTAAAATATCTAAAGACGGAAAAGTTGAACTGTTCTATGTTTATTCTATGGACATCCCTAAGCCTGTTAAATAATACATACTTATATATTTATTAAAAAAGCATTCTATAGTTAGAATGCTTTTTTAATAAATGACGCCGTGTTTTTTGGAATTTATTTTATTTCCTAAAGTAAGGCTTTTGAGTCACTCAATTAATTCACGTAATCGACTGCGGATATATAGCAAACCGAGCTGAGCGAATAAGTTCTCTTTGTGGCTTCTATTTGAAAATATTAAAGTCCTCTAAATTCTTAAATGGCATTATAGCTAATAATCCAATTGGAAGTATAATTAATGACCACTCAAATTGATTTTGAGCACTTCTCCATATTAAATACGAGACCGACATTATAAAAACTACAATCCACCCGATTCTTAAGGACTTTATATATTTCATTTCAGTATTAATTTTAACAACAACCGCAGTTTTTTGAAGAGATGTGTGTTTTGGGTTTTTTAATTTTACAAGAATAAACAGGGTATTTAGCAAGAAACATTTCTGCTAGCATAATGTTTGAAATATAATCGTCTCCTCCAAATTTGTTTCTCAAGGCAGAACCAAATTCTTCAATATCATATAGTTTATTTTCAAGATCTAATGGGTTGTTTTCGATTTTTTTCATAAGAACTTTTAGTTTATTAAGTAACTCCGGAATAATTTTATTTATCAAAATAAGAATTTTAAATTAACTAAAAAAATAATTTTACGTATAACCATAAGAGCAAATTTATTCTAAAGGAGCCTAAAGTTGTTTGCCATAAACTACTTGTGATGTGGCTAGGACATTATTAATAAGTCTTATTCTTTACGAGTGGAAAGCAGCATAGGTTTTATCAATCAATTTAAATTTATCCTCTTTTAGATTTAGAAATAGATGAATTTGAAACGGAAGGTCTCTCTGTCGTTTAGCTATATTACTTATATTTGAATTATGAATAAGATCATTTACTTCTTTATACTTACATCTCTTTCTTTATACTCACAAAGTGAAAATGAAATAGAAAAGAGTACTATTGTTGCCAAAAAGATATTAATTCAAGATAATGTAGAACGTGTTATATTCGATTATACCCAATCTGATGAGATGGGGTTAATAGAAATGCACGCACCATTTGGATGGACAGAACCAATTATTAAAGCACAATTTGAAATTAGAGGAATTGTGTTAAAGGGGGTCCTTGGTTTGCAATATGATAATAATACACAGACGATAATTAGCGGCAATGGATTTATTATTCCAAAAAACACTCTTGTTAGAATCTTTAATGCAGGTGAGGTTGAATTAGTCTTGATAGAAGTTTTAAGACCTGCTTATAAAAAAGAGTTAGTTCAAGAATTTAAATCTTTTAATTAAGCTACATAAACATCCAATTTTAAATAGACTATTTCTATTATTTAACTAGTTCAAAATAAGTAATATGATACTTATTGTTTATTACTTTTCCCTGAATTTCTGCTTTTCTAATTGCATTACAAAATCCTTTTTTTGAATGTGCATTTCCGTGGTCATCTATCCCTGTTCCAATTACATAATATTTTGAATCTTTAATTTTTACAGCTAACTCACATTCTTCACCTTGCATATTTAACATACATATTCCACAAGCTGCTTCAGCTTTTACTAAATTGATTTCAGGCTTTTCTTTGAGTGTTTTTTGCCCAAAAGAAACAAGTGGAATAAAGATTAATAATGTAAGAAGTTTTTTCATAAGATCAAATATAGATATTATCTATTTAACCAATTTACGTGGTTTATAAAAAGCTAAACTGAAGACGGGAGACAAACATGTCGTAATTTAAAAGTCTTTTTTTACAGACGGCTATATGTCTCACTCCTTTGTGATCTTGTTGTTTCATGTAATACTTTAGGTAATCAATATTTTTTGCCATTGAACTTTCAGTAGAGGCTTTTTTTATTAAATTTACTTACAACTTATAAATTGTGAAAAACATAGCACTTCTTTTCTTATTTGTTTTTTTAAATTGTAATGGACCAGCAATACAACTGAAATCTCAAAAACCTAATATTTTATTATTATATGTCGACGATTTACGTCCAGAATTAGCAAGTTTTGGAGCCTCCCAAATACATGCACCAAATATTGATGCGTTAGCTGAACAAGGAGTTAAGTTTACAAATGCCTACTGTAATGTCCCTGTTTGTGGCGCCTCCCGAGCAAGTATGCTTACTGGTATGTTGCCCACAAAAAATAGATTTTTAGATTACAAGACCTTTGTCGAAAAAGAGACACCAGAAGCGGTAACACTTCCTCAGTTATTTAAACAAAATGGATATACCACAATTTCAAATGGAAAAATCTATCATCATTTAGACGACAAAGAATCGGATTGGAGTGAGGTTTGGCGCCCCTATGCTTTTGATGAAAACGACAAAGGCTTATTGCCTACTGACTATTGGCAATCTCTTTGGAAAGACTACCAGAACCCAAAAAATAGATCCTTATACAAAGCAACAGATACAGGTCCCGCTTATGAGTGCGCAGAGGTCCCTGACTCTACTTATATTGATGGTTTGTTAACTGAAAAAGTAATCCGAGATCTTAAAAAACTTAAAAAAAGCACTAAACCCTTTTTTTTAACTGCGGGTTTTATCAACACTCATTTGCCCTTTAATGCCCCTAAAAAATATTGGGACCTTTACGATCGAACTGCAATCACGCAACCGGAAAATTACAATTATATCCCAAGAAACGCTCCCAAGGTGAGCATTAGTGATTGGGGTGAAATGCGAACCTACTCTAACATCCCCAAGCGTGGACAAGTATCTGATAGTATAGCCATTGATTTAATCCATGGCTATTATGCAACTGTTTCTTATACCGATGCCTTAATTGGTAAAGTTTTACAGGAGCTAAAGAACCAGCAACTTGATCAAAATACAATTATTGTTTTGGTCTCTGACCATGGTTATAATTTACAGGAACACACCCAGTGGGCAAAGTTTACAAATTACAATACCTCTACTCAGATACCTTTAATTATATATAACCCGCTAGCTAAAAGTAAAGGTAGCACAGATGCCCTGACTTCCTTAGTAGACGTGTATCCCACATTGGCAGAACTTTGTAGTTTAGAAGTGCCCGGGAACCAATTAGACGGGACTAGCGTAGTACCTATTTTAAACAACCCTAATTTGGAAGGAAAAAAACATATTTTTATAAAAAAATCCAACGGGTTTACATTAAAAACAAAAGACTTTAGTTATACGGAATTTATAAAACCACAAGACAATTTAACTTTATCTACGATGCTATATGACCATAGAACAACAAAAAATGAAAATGAAAACATTGCCCATTTAAAAGCATATAAAAAAACTGTTTTTGAATTAAAGTTAATTCTACATTCAAAGTATCATAAAAACATTGTAGGCTTCTAGAAATATGAATCTAACCTACTTAAGAGGCTTAGAGACAGCTAAACTAAAGCAAGAATATACGCCTATTCCAGCAATATTAATTTACTATTAATCTAGTTTATACTTCAAATATAATAAACATAAGTTTAACTTATTTAAAAGCTTTTTAATCATATAATCTTGGCGAACAGGCAGAATATTATATTAAATACAGTAATCAAAATAATGTCCTTATTTTAATAAACAAACACAAAATCGAGAGTTGTATTTTATTTATATATTTAATTAATTTTTTAACAAAACTTTAAGTTTTTAATAAAAAAATTGTAATTTCAATAAAAATTTTAAATAAAAATTACATTTATGGAAATCAAAAATTATTTTAACAAATTGCTGGAGTTACCCCGTATGGTTAATGAAAAATTACCTATGAACCGCTGGAATTCTATAGTTGAAAATTCTGAAAATTCTATTCCAAATTGGATTAACACACTTTTTAAGCTTCTAGCTCTTGGGCTAATGTTGGGCTCTTTTTTAGGTGGAGTAAGCTATTTAGCAGACACCCAAAATGGAGATCCTGTTTTTGACATGGATAAGCCTGTTATGGTAGACAAATGGGTGCCAAGGGAATATGTAGAGGGCAAACGAGTTGAGGGTACTGGAGAGCGTGTAGAAGTTCAAGCAGAAGACGAGAATGGGAATCTTAAATTTTATCAGGAGGTTGATGAAGAAACTGGAGACCTGGTGTTTGAACAGGATATGAAGCTTTTTAATACAGGAGAAGGCTTCCTAGGCTCTGTAGGTTATTTGCTGGCTTTCTTTTTCTGGCTTTATGCTCTCATACCGCTAGTCAATGTTGTAAGGTTTGCAGGAAATGAAATTTCAAACTCAAAAGGGAATATGCTACAGCTTATACTTCGAGATGTTCCTTTAGCTTTAATACGTTCGGCTGGGTATATTGCTGCACTGGTAGCCTTATTTAGCGCAATAGGATATACATTTACTTGGCTCACTTCAATTAATTTAGGAACTGGTAGTGATGTCTGGGGTGACGCCGGCGGCATCTTAAGCTCCTTCAGTCAATTTACCGATATTGGGATTGTGGCGATTGCTTCGTTATTAGATTCGAGTGGTGTCTTGCCATCTCTTAATCCAGAAATGTTATTGTCCAGATTGACAGAAACCATGAGTGAAGGCTCATTTATTGAATGGCTTAATCCAGACGATCTAGTTATAGTGGTAGGTGCATATTGGAATGTAGCAGTGGCATTAATTATTTTATTTGTTAATTTAATAATTTGGAAATGGGTTTATACTTTAGGCCAAACATTTGTCAAGTTTGTTAGTGGGCCATATTTTCCACACAAGGCACTTTAATTCAAATTAATAGTTCTACAATATATATACAGAGGTTCAAATCTATATGGACCTCTGTATATTTATTACAAATGTAAGTTTAACATATTTACTTCCGTAAGAAATAACTGAATTAAAGGAATAATATGTGCCTGAAGTTTAGTTGCGATTTCTTTTTTTGAGTATTTATTAGAATCTACACCAGGGCCTAACAATTATAGTTTTTTCCTCTCTGTTTTGGTTGCCAAGCCTTTTGGTACAACTACTAACTATTAAAATAAAATCAGGGATAACCAAAATTATTTTTTAGGACTAGTTTTTTCATTAAGGAAAACAGTTTGTGAAGTTTGGCTTAGGCAGTGTCCACTGAGGAGTGTTGTAACTAAAACCATCGCATTCTAAAACATTACTTACATCCCAATTTCCTATAGCTTGATTAAATGAAGATCCACTAAACATAGAATACATATTAGTAACTCTACCTACGTCCCATTCTCCTATAGGTTGATTAAAAACGGAAGCATTAAAAAACATATACCACATCTCATCTACACTACTCACATTCCAATTATTTATAGGCTGATTAAATGCTGAATTACCTTCAAACATTCTCCCCATTTTGTTTACACTACTCACATTCCAATTCTCTAGAGGCTGATTAAAGGTTGCATTGTCCCTAAACATCGCGTACATATTATTTAAATTCCTTACATCCCAACTCGAGATATCTTGATTAAAACTAGATTGTTCAAACATCTGCGCCATACTTATTACGTTACTCACGTCCCAATTGGAAATATCTTGATTAAACACATCATTTTGATAAAAAAGCTGCTCCATAGATGTAATTTTTGAGGTACACACAGACGAAATATCAGCATTATTTTCAATCATCTGTCTAAGACTAGGCTCGCTAACAACGGTGTATTCAGTTCCTTCAACAATCCCTACATCTCCTATATTAGCGGATTCACAAGCTTTTATGGTTATTCCATTTTCACCTAAATAGACGACATCACAATTTGTAGGCTCGTCATTCGCAAGAGTCGTAAATCGTAAACCTCTAAACCACACTTGATCATCCTCACTCTTTTCTTCATAAAAAGTACCAAAATCGTTAGTCAAAAACGTTCTAAAATAGTAAGTTGTATTCGGCTCTAGATTTTCTATTGTAGTATTTACAGAAATTCCAGCTACGTAAACTTCATTGTTGTCTAAATTGGGTCGGAATCCTGTTGAATAAACAAACCCTTGATCACTGGTATTTACAACTTCACAGTTCAGCGATGCAGTACTTATAACCCCATTTAAGGTAGCTGATGTTCTTGTTATATTAGTGGCTGGTAGTGTTGATAAACTCACTTCATCAACACAAACAATTTCATAATCATTTGAACAAGTGAAGATGAAGAAAGCGGGTAGCAAGAGCAGTTTTTTCATTTTAAAAGTTTATTGATGTTATCAATTGTGGTTTGTAAAACTATCTTGTGAACTGAATCTTTAGGATTTTGAATCTCAACATTTAATCTTTCTAATAATTCAGCTATGGTATTTTCTTTATTCATAGATCAAATATAACCATAATCAGTCTAATCAATTTACTTGCCTTACAATTAGTTAAATTAAAGGGATTAGAAATATCCATGGTTTAAATGGTTAGCAGTTGGCAAAACAAGTAGAAACCTAATCGAACTTCCTGTTCATATATCTTTTAGATGGTAAAATGGTGAAATCGTTGAAAAGTCACATTTTTTCGATCCTTCTTTAAGGAAATCTAAAGTCGAACTTTTTGTTAACTGATAAGAACAAAAACTAGTATTTTTTCTATTTAAAAAGCTTTGCTTTGGGAGGTTATTTTTATTTTACTAGTAAGTTTTTATACGAACTGCTAGAGCTAACAACAGTGCAAAAAAGCACATAGTGAACTTGGCACGTAGGGCTTCATTGTACGCAATATCAATAGTTTTTATATGAAGTGGGTTAAAAGAATTAGGCGTCCCCAAACCCTCAAGAATAACAAAAAATTTATTGTTGGGCAGGGGCCTCTCTATAAAAAATTTGTTTTTAGAAAAATCATTAATCCATGAAACACTATCAACTAATTTATCTTCGCTGTCCAGTAAATACAGAGACTCTTTTTGAGTCTTACTTAGCAATGAATCAGGGAGCTTAGTTAGGTGAACATCTTTAAAATTAGCTTTTGATAAAAGCGCTTTTTCCGACAATGAAACTAGCTTCCAATTATCTAGGTTAATTTGTGCTTTCTCAATTGAGATAAGCTCAACCCATTTATCATCAATATTTTCACCAAGCCCACCAATTTCATTTATTTTAACTTTATTTTTCCATGGGCTGTCCCCAATATAATCAAACTTTATATTAACTTTAAGGCTATCTACAGAACGATTTTGCAGAGTATCTTTTAAAGATCTTATCCATAAGTTATCATTCAAGTTTTCACTCTTTTCTGATAACCTCAAGGTATTGCTGTTTTCAGTTGTTGAAATGAATATTTTATATAATGGATGTGGTTTTATTTCAATAGGAATCGGAATATTTTTGAAAAAATTACCTGCAAATTTACCAGAACTAATCTTATTTTGATTAATTCTGACGACTCCGTTTTTTGAAGAATCTATTTCAATATCAAGATAAAAATTGTCTCCTAAATTAAATTGATTTTGTGTGTGCTTTAATAGATGTTTTGGCCTAATCTTGGAAAAAGCCTTCATTTTTTCTATATTTTTCTCCCACTTTAAAGAGTCCCCTCTTATAAGGTTGAAATGACGCATAAGCTCAGGCTTGTAAACTGTTTTGACTGAATCAATCATTCTATTAACATTGTCTGGTTCAAAGACCGTAGCTAACGAGTAGCATATTTGATTTACAAATTGGTGTTTTAACTTTTTATTTTCTAATATTTTTCTTAATAATAAAGTTGACCACTGAGGGTTGTGCCAAACTATCTTATCGGTGCTAAGCCTGTCGCGTAAAAAATTATAGCTTGCTCCACGGGAACCACCAAAGCCGAGGTCTGTATCATACATCACCCATCTAAAAACACCATCGTCATCAGGCTGCCAAAAACGAATGTTACCTCTGTAATCTACATTACACAAGTAAATTTGAGCAATATTATAATCCAGAAAGTTTTTTACATCAATTTTCTTATTTAGGGAGTCAATGTTGTCCTCGTTAGTAAGATTACTTTTAAAGAGAAATTCTCTTAGCTCTTTGTAGGACTTGTTAGATCCATGATCTTCAGTAAATCTTCCTTGAAGGAGATTTAAAGTTTCAATGTCAGCATTAAAATTATACTTTAAATAATGCTGTCCAATTCTTTCTCTTAAGTTATAGACACCCCGAAATACTCCATTAATAAATAAGTTTACAGGTTGAAATTCTTGAATATCAATATCAAGATTTTTAGATAATTGAGTGGAAAGAACATCTTTAAATCGTGTTTTGTAAGCATCGTTTCCAGAGTTTCTTAGTATTAAGTGTTTATATTTTTTATTTGATCTATATTTAAAAAAAGGGTAATTAAACCTCGCCTCCCCGTATGTCTGCCTTGCAATTATTCTTAAGGATTTTTCACTTGCATTTCTAGTCATTCCCCCAAATATTCTAAGCCCAGCATTTTGATTTACAACTTCCTCACCGTTAAGATCAAGGTATATTATTCTACTTTTTCTTTCCCACTTTTTATTATAATTTGCGTTCTTCCAGTATCCAGTACTGTCTTGATAAGCCCTTGTACCTCTTGTGTAAATGCCTTTACGGGGGTCGTATAAATTGGACTCATGGGTGGATATTGACATAACAGGGAACGTAGTCTTGAAATTTATTAAATAGAAACAGGTTTGTTTATAGACAACTTTGTCATTTATTTTTAAGCCAAAACTAATCACTTTTGATTTGTCTACAACTAAGGAGTCTTTCCACTCTTTACTAGATTTGTTTGGCTCCGCACCATTTACTTCATACACAAGTTTACCATAACTAGATGAAGCTTTAAGTGTAAAAGCTTCATACGACCCGCTTGACTGTGAAATAACGACAGAATCGTTCTGGCTATAGCTAAAATAAAAGGAAAATAATAAGGCTAGAAAACAAGACTGTTTCATTTATCTAGGCTTAATTTAAGTTCTATTCGTCTGTTTTTATTTCTTCCTTCAACGGTTTCATTTGAATATCTTGGCTGAGAAATGCCAAGGCCTGTGTAAGAAATCCTTTCTTTGTTGACCCCTCGTTTGGTTATAAATTCATAAACAGATTTCGCTCTTAAATTAGAAAGGTTTTGGTTGAAGCTCACGTCACCCGAGGAGTCTGTATGTCCTTCTACTATTATTTTATGCTCAGAATTAGCATTCAATAATTCTACAATAAAAAGAAGCTGTTTCATCGCCTCTTGAGGGACTTCATATTGGTTTTTTTGAAACTGAACCTCTAGATTAACTCCAGTCACTTTAAATTCAATACGCCTATTCTTGTCATCTGCATTTTTGTTGTTTTCTAAATCTAACAATTCACTCTCACCATATCCCTTAAATGTTAATCTTTCAGCTTCAATTCCCTCTTTTAAAAGATAATCATATACAATTTTTGCTCTTTTATCAGAAATAGTTTGGTTATATGCATCAGCTCCTCTAGATGAAGTATGACCTCCGATTTCAACATCCAAAAAGTACTTGTTTTTAAGTAATAGAATGTACTCATCTATAGCAGTTAAAGCCCCAGGAGATATGTCGGTTGAGTTTCTTGCAAATGGCACCTTAGTCAAAATGGTACTTTTAAGCTTTTCTTTTTCACTTAACTCCATTTCAATTTCTTTGGTAGGCGCATCAACACATGGGCAAATAGCTTTCTTTGTCTCATCAGTTATGATTAGATCTGAGTAAGGAACGAAATCTCTTATAGCTGTTTTAATTCGATCATAACCATTGTTCCAAGTATCCGTATTTTTTTTCCAATAATCAACTCCTTGATTTGAAGAAAGTCCACAAAATTGTCTTAAAAGTAAAGCTGAAATATACCCGGACTGGTGCCAGCCATTCCAACAATGTAAATATAGCGGGCCTTTATTTGCTTTTTTTATTGACTCGTAAGTCATTTCAAGTAATGTTCGGACTTCTTTTTTATTATTACCACCAATTTGATAATAATTAAGAACGTTGCCATTATTTGACTCTGTTTTACTAGGGGCAACATCAAAGTTAACACTATAAAGGTATACCGCCGAGTCAAAACTTAGTTTTGCTAAGTTCTTTAACCCGTCATTGGGTAAAGGGTTTTTATTACTCCTTTTATTTGTTGAGTGATAATAGTTGTTTCCACCTCCCCTGTAAGCCACACCATGAAGAATAGTTCTGAAATTTCTTGTTCCATATAAATCAGGGTTTCCATCCCCCCTGTTATCAGTAGCCTTTTCTTTAGCACAATCTAAATCGAACAGGTTCTTATAGTGTTCAACTTTATCTAAAACACTTTCATGTTTGCTCTGAGAATAAGAGGTTTCAAAAGAAAGAATAATAAAGAAGAGAATCGCTTGTTTTAAGTTGGTTAGCATATTTTATATGTAAAGTTATAATGTTTAGAAATAGCTGAATTAAAAAATTTGAAATGGTAAATAGTTAGAAGACTATCGGCATCGTCAATTAAATAACGCTCTTGGTACATTATAAATATCCCAAATCCCGTCATACCAAACATCCGTTGAAAAAGCTTCAAGCGCAACAATATACCATTTGCCGTAATTTCTCTTTAACAAGCCCTCCACGTGACAACAATCGTCATAATCGTCTGCTACAACCTCTCTTCGATCTTTTCTAACAGCAGTTCCCTCAAACCAAGCATGTTGACTAGAGACATTCAGCGTGTTTACAACAAAAATAAACTCTTGTTTGTAGTCTTGATACAAAGAAGCTCTTAGTATGTCTAGAATTAAAGTCCGTTCCTTGGCATTGGCTGATGTTTTCTTTTTAAAGCTTTCAATTACTTGCCCAAAAGAATTTAAAGAAGCAAGTAAAGTGATTGTAAGTAGTATATTTTTCATAACAAGTTAGTTTTCTCAAATATAAGAAATGTAAGATTAAGCTATATAAAGGGTTGAGAAATAGCTGAAATAAAAGAAGATATGCCTATGGTTTAATGCGAATGTATGATTAAATAGCTTTTTAAAGTAGCGCAGGGAAAGGAGGTAGTATAAGACACAAAGCCGCTACAACTCCTAAGCTAATGTAAGAGTATTTATTTAATCCTGTTACCATATGAAACCTCTTGTAGTGTTTTTTATTCTCAATGATTTTACCGTTATTATCAAAAATGACGGTCCTATTACTTTTTTTTGAACTACTATAATTATATATCCATGTTTCTTGTTTTACTTGATTTTCAACCTTTGAAGGTTTGCCATACTTTGACAAGATTAATTCCTTAGCATTATTACTTTTAGAATACAAAGGCATGTTAATGGTTTTTGGCGAGACAAAAAGAGTTGGCGAGCAGCTGTATCCAAAAAAGATAACTGAAAGAATAAGAAGTTTTTTCATATTCAAATATAATAAATATAAGTTTAACTTATTTAATTGGTATTGAGATAGCTAATTGACTGAAGAAGATATTTATATGGTTCAAATAGTGCTATTCAAAATTCTACCTATTATTTTAAAACTATTCTTGTAACTTTGTAAAAAAATTAAATATGTTGATTTCCGTTTTCAAACAAATACTTAGTGAATTAGATACGGTAAAATTCAAACTCCCTAATGGTCAGTTTGTTCCTGCGCATTTTCATATTACAGAAGTAGGAAAATTAACGCGGAACTATATAGATTGTGGTGGTATATTGCGGCAAGAAAACAAACTCAACTTACAACTTTGGGTGGCCTCTGATGCATACCATCGCCTAAAGCCAAATAATATTTTAAATATACTGCAATCGGCGGAAAATGAGTTGGGCTGTTCAAATTTGGAATTAGAAGTTGAATACCAACAAAGTACCGTTGGGCGTTATAAATTAGCTTTTGATGGTGTTGTATTTCAACTTATCAATACTCAAACAGCTTGCCTAGCACCCGACCAGTGCGGAATCCCGCAAGAAAAGCCTCGTGTTCGTGTTACAGCAAGTGGTTTAAGCTGTAATCCTGACTCGGGTTGTTGTTAATAGGATTCTATATTCTATATAATTTTGATATGCCAAATAGCTTAATTGGGGAACAAAATATGCCTGTGGTTTAATCACAACCAGAGCTTAATCTAACTAAACTATATCCTGGTGTTTCAAAATATGCTTCTCCACCATTACATTCAAATATAATTGGAGTAACCAATTCACTTCCAAAATGTAAATCAACTCTTAGAGTATCATTTTCAAAAATATAAGGGTTAGTTCCCGGAATATGATTTTCATCGCCGACTTCAAATGATTCATACAGAGACTCGCAGTCGTCTGAAAGTTCGGAAGTACAGTAATAAGTATACCTTATCCCGTTTTCAAATAAGTACATTGTATTTGAAATGCCTTGTTCCCCTATCCCAGGTGTATCTGCCGGGAATAACCATTTACCTTCTATCGTATAGGCAGGTAAGGTATTATCATTAGAGTCATCACTAATACAAGCGAAGATTAATAAAGCGGAAAAAAGGAGTAGTTTTTTCATAATTTAAATTTATCATTCTAATATAAAATCTACATATCCAAAAAGCATGCCGTTTTTAATTAATTTAGGTGCATTTAAACCAACAACGCGTCTAGGTTGATTTTACATTTCAAAACCCCTGAAATTGGGCAATTACTTTTTGCCTCATTAGCTAATTCAACAAACTTTTCGCTAGTAATATTAGCAACTTTACCCTTTAAATTTAAATCTATTGCTGTTATGATTCCATCTTCAAAAGTTAATATTGCATTAGTTTCTAATTCATCAGGGTTAAAATTAGCCTCATTTAAAACAAAACTCAGCTTCATATTAAAACACCCAGCAAGTGCACCAGCAATAAGTTCTTCTGGGTTAGTCCCTAATTTACCTTCATCATTTTCAAATCGAGTTTTAAAATTATAGGGCATATTGTTCAAGGCACCGCTTTGAGAGGTTAATACCCCATTTCCATTAGCACCATCTCCAGTCCATATTGCATTTACTTTTCTTTTCATAATAAGTTGTTTTAATCAAATATAAGAAATGTTAGTTTAACCTATTTACGTGGTTTAGAAATCGTTGAAATGAAGGAAGAAGACCTTTTCTCAGTCTTTTAAATAATTTGTAGAACCAACTCTTAGGTTATTGCACGAGGACATTGTTAGCATTTGATTGCCAGGGATCTTGCCTTCTGTTGTTTTAGTATAAGAGATTTGTATTTTGCCTGAACTTGTTACAGACCAATTACCCCATGCGCTCATACCTCCAAACATTGTTGTACTTGAGTTGAATGTTCCATCAGAAGAAAACTTCCATGCTCCTCTAGGATTGCTAGTTGAGGGGTAAACCCAATCATAGCCTATAAGACAGCTTTTAGTTCCTTCAGTAGTTTCCACTGACGCTGAAGTTTTGCTTGAATCCCCACAAGCTACAGCAAACAAGGTCAAAATCATGTAACAGAATATATTTTTCATAATATGTTGTTTTACTCAAATTTAATTAATCTTTATAAAATCCTTCTCATTAAAAATATAGCTGCTTAAACTCCCTGCTTTATCACAGATAAATTGTTTGTTAGCTCTTCCATTTAGGAGAACTTCGCCTTTATTACCAAATTGTATTATCAACGTATTATTCCCAGTAAGTTCATCTTCAGAGTAGACACTATAATTGATTTTTATTTTTTTCTCAGCCTCGATAAATGTAACATTAGCTATTGGTCCTCCCCAATGGTCTCCACTAATGTAGGGAGAAGGGCCTCGTTTATAAAATAAGATATCTCCTTCATTATCAAACTCATCACAAAAATAAGGGTTAATTTTTTTTCCTACTAAAAATTCAGGAAATTGAATTTTATGTTCAACACTTAGAGTATTTAATTCTATAATTTTTTTTAACTCTGAAACACTATCCTTAAGTTCGTATAATTCTCTTTCTAAGCTTGATGTTATTTCTTCATTTTCAATAAGAATAGAATTTAAATTTTCATTTTTTGATTTAAGACTAAGAATAGAGTCATTTATTTTATTAAGATATTTTTTTAAAGTTAATAAATTAGATTTCAGTTTAATATTAGATGAGCTTAAAGAATCCTGGGTCTTTGTTAAAGTATTTATTAAATCTATTTTTTTTTGGTACTCAACACGAAGCTGTTTTTTTCTCATCTTCATATAATCTTGGGCAAACAAATCAGCTGAAAAGACAAAGATTAATAGAAAGGAAACAAGAACTGATTTTTTCATAATAAGTGGGTTTTCTTAAATGTAATAAATATAATTTACTTAAGAGATTTAGAAATAGCTAAATTGAA
>JABAZD010000016.1:0-992 GCA_018608705.1 Flavobacteriaceae bacterium
ATTCGGTTGTTCTTGCTGAACACTAACATTTAATTCCTTTTTATTATCTTCGCGACATTGTTTAGCATATTGAATTGCACAAAGTTTACACTGACTTTCATAACGAATATCACCGTTCTTTTTTTTGCCTGATTTGTAATATTCATCAATTGTTTTTTCATTATTACACTTGGTACACACTTTTCTATTCGGCTGTTCTTGCTGAACACTAACACTTAATTTTTCTTTATTATCTTGATAACGTTGTTTTTTGTATTGTTTTCGACAAGCTTTACAATCAGCACGATAAACAATACCACCATTTTTTTTCTTACTATGGATACTATATTCATCGATCGTTTTTTCAATATTACATTTGGTACACACTTTTCTATTCAATTGTTCTTGCTGAACGCCTACTTGTTTTTTATTTTGTTTATAAAGTTGTCTTTCGTGTTGATTTCTACAAGCTTTACATTGACTACGATATTTAATATCACCGTTTTTTCTTTTTGCCGCTTTAGAGTATTCATCAATCGTTTTTTCAACATTACACTTGGTACACACTTTGCTATCCATTGTTTTATTCTTATTTTTAAAGACTATAACAATCTTTTTAATTAAATATAAACGAAAAATTCATTTAACTTTCTAACGAAGTAGTACAATAAATTTTATAACGCTCCGTTTCAGGGATTAACTTTATGTTATTACGACAGAATGGACATGAAAAGTGTAATGATTTGTCTTCATATTCAACTGGGTAATGTTCGATTTGTCCATTGTAGTACAGGTTTAATGTACGATTCATTTTATCATATAACCATTTGTAAGCACATAATAAATGCATTGAATTATTACATTTACCGCATCGAATAAAATAATTCGAAGAAGGCTCATAATGAATACACTGTTCGGATAAACAAAAGCAATTCCCCGTGGCGTCCCCTACGACGTCGCCTTCGGCGACCGGTGGACAAATTGGTCTAAATAATTCAGTATACGCAAGTATA
>JABAZD010000016.1:1002-11610 GCA_018608705.1 Flavobacteriaceae bacterium
CAAGTATAGTTTGAAATCTTGTTTCTTTATCACGAGGATATTGTATTAAACCATTTAAAACAATTTCCATTGAATGTTCTACCCATTCACATATACTATTAAACATAATATCATTATCAATTAATAAAGTTGTTAAATATTGACTATAAGGGAATATCGAATAACGAACCATTAACATATAATTGTTATCGGAAGGATTAATTTCACCGTTTTCTAATAATAAACGAGCAATAGAAATACTACATTCCATTATCGCAAATGTTAACAAATTTTCATTATAATAGTTTATTTCATCATATTCGTCTTCAGCGTCTTTAAGATCAATATAATTTTTTAAGATTTCAATATCACTTGTTTCGTTAAAAAAATATATACATTCATACTTTTTTTCTTTATCAAGATGATAATAATACATTTTGCAATCGGGACTAAAACCTAAACATAAGAAATATTCAACTAATTCGTAGTTATCATTCTTAATTGCGAAAAAAAAGCATTTGTATATAATATAATTTGATACTTTTGAAGAATTATGTTCAAATAACTGTTTAATCAATTCGATATCATTTCTTTTACTCAAATAAGGTAAAATCAAATAAAAATAATCAGATAAATCGATATCATAATCCAATAATAAACGAATGATTTTATTAAAATATGTTTCATACTCTCTACAAGTTGTTCTTTCATATTCGCTGATACAAAAATGACTAAATGTTGAATTACCTGGGTTGTATTTAAGTTCGGGTTCCTCACACGCTTTTTTTATAAATTTCAAGTATTTTGTATCAAACTTAAATAAATTACGTACCATTTCTTCTTCTTTACTCGCCTTCGGCGTCGCCCCCGGGGAACTACAAGCTGTATCAAGGATAAATTTTACCAACACAATGTTTGCATTTAAAATTGCTTCTTGTAATAAGGCTACCAAATTTTTCCGAATATTAGCTTTATTTTCTGAAAACAGATATTTTACATATCTTAAATTCGATACCATTGAAAGACTTGTGATAACAAAACGACCATCCGATTTTTGAGATTCAGCGGTAATAACACTTAAAAAATATTTAAATATTTCAAAACGATCACATGCAATACAAGGTGAAAGTAATCCCCTCAAATGAATTTTACGAATTGAATATTTATTGTTTTCCCGTTTGCGTTTTTTATTCAAAAATCGAATGTAAAATCGAACAATCCTTACAATATATTCAAAGGAATTATTCACAATACATTGATATAAGACATTCCTTATTGTGTATTTGAAAGAAGAAAGATAAACCTTTTCTTCCATTTGATTTAATGATTCCAACACTGTTTCAAAACACTCTAACGACCGCGCAGCGGAGGGTTCTACCCCGGTCCGCGCAGCGGACCCAAAGGGTTCAGAAGCTGTGGTGGGGATAATCTGATTAGAAATTGACTTTAAATGTGTGCATAATTCTTCAATTGTAAATTCACCTTTAAAATGTTCTTTAAAAAGGTATAAGAAAATGTCAGTCGCACCGTGTCTACATACAATTTTCATATCATTTTGGCTAGGTTCATAGTACTTTTTAGACACCAAAGTCTTAAATACGTTATTTTTATTATTACGAATAACATATTTGATGTTTTTTTGAAAGTATTTGTACGGGTCAAAACACGTTTCAAAATTATAAATACTATGGACATCCAAGAAAACACCTAATGATTCACATAAATCATTTTGAATGCATTCCCAAATCAGACTTTCCATGTGATGATTAAACGGTTGATAGTATCGTCTAATTTCCCTTTTTAACGTAACGACGTCTTGGTCGTAAATTGCTTTTATTATCCTCTCGCGGTCATTTTTATCGTACACGTATCTTTTTGTGTCTTCATTTGAAAACGTTACTTGAAGTTTTGATTTGAATTTTTTCTCCATTGTATTTTTTTCTTTTTTTGTATTCAGATGATTTAATTGTAATCATATTTTGTTTTTAATTAATAAGTCTTTCGATTCTACATGGTATTTCGTACACATTTACATCAAAAGATTCAGTACATTCACATCTTTTATTATCTTTTTCTTCAACATAAAACATGTTAACTTGACCTCTACTAATATAAACTTTTGATGCGCGTTTACCCTCGAATGGTTCTTCATATATAATTTTAACTGGGTCTGTAATTATAACTTCAGCTTCGTATTGTATTGTTATTACATCTGTGGTAAATATATTTATATCCGGTGGTATTAATATTGTTAAAACGACGCTAATCAAATCCTTTCCTTTGTTTTCAGGATTATAATGAGCTGAATTAATTGCAAAATTTTTTGCAACTTCATAATCATAAGAACAGCTTGTAAAACCTTTCAATGTTGTAATTGAATAAGGATTGTGTTTTGGTAAAGCTACGCCTCTATAAACATAAATGTAATCCGATGTACTTTTTTTACTTAACCGATATGATAAATCTTGTAATTGTGTAATAATTGCATCTCTTGCTTGAATCATTTGATCTAAAAATTGATTATCATTCATTTCATAAAATCTATCACCTAACAAATATTCAGGGCAAATAACATTTTGAAATTCAAACGAACGATAAATATTATATAATTCTTTTGAAATATATGTTTTATTGATTTTTGGAGGTTTTCTCATCTTTCTAAAATTAAAAAATGGTCTGATTAACGGGGAAAACGAAACCCATTTTATAATATTTTTTGTATCTTTTTTGATATCTTCACATCTAAACTTAAAAAGTTGTTTATGATCCTTTATCATATCATTATATTTTGGGTTGCTTAAATCTTCACCTCTTTCCTTTAAATTAATATATCGATCAAAAATAAAAGAATAAAAATATATTGATCGCAAATCGTCAATTGTATAACCATCGTATTTATACATACTAAGTATGTTTGGTTGCCTCAAAATTATTTCTTTTGTTTCTTCTTCCATTTTGTTTATTTTATTATCAAAGTCATTTGGAGCAGCAATGGAATCAAAATATGCATTTTCTTCTTCTTCGATTTCATCGATTACATTATTGTCTTCAAGTATTATTTCGCGTACCTTTCGGACTATATTTCTGTAATAATCTAATTTTTTACCCATTGCCTTTTTAATACTAATTAAAATTTTTTCGTACACATTTATTTTGTTTTTAATTAATAAAATCATTCAAAGATGACGACGACGTATACTTCGCCCCAAAACATTAACTTGAAAGAAAAGAAATGGCGTCAAGGTGGTATGACAAGTAATAGATTAAGGGATAGTACAACTGCAATCAATTATTTCACTGGACCCGGACGTATGAACATTATCCCGGACTCTAATGCGAGTAATGGCGCAGATGCTTCTAAACCAATGCAACCCGCCGTTTCATCGATTGGTATAGTCCAAACAAACGGACTCGGACAAGTTTCATCGGGTAGTTATGGACCAGGTACGTTATTAAGTTCCAATATACAAATAAGAAATCCAAACATCACTGACGAAAATACAATTGGTGAAACCTTATTCAATACAAAACGCAATACATTTGTAGATTATCGCAGTACTGACCCAGCATTAATACAAAATCTTCGTAAAAACCCCCTTAGTATATACGCGGTAGGTGAAGCGAAAAACGCAGATATTCCTGCTTTTTTTAGTTATATCAGACCTGACAATTATAACACCTATAATTCTCTTCCTAATATGGTTGATATTAAACCAAACGTGATCCAACAAGCAATTGAAGGTTCACCGCAAGTAAATATACTTGGATTGGATAAACAAAATCCATTTATGGGATTAACGAACACCGTTAACAGTGAACCTGACTTCTTTGGTAAAACATATGGTGGGGATGATACATCAAGTGCACGCAAGTACGCCAAAGATATATATAACCAAGGTTATACAACAAATACATTACGCGAAGCGGGTCCCAACGGGTGTAAAAACAAAGCACTTACACACTTTGCACAAGGATACAACGTTGCACCTCAGATCGTTGATAATAGAATGGTCGAATGGGTCAGCGCAGAAAATCATTCCGTTTCGAATCTACCGTATGGTCCAGTAAAAGTCACTGGTAATCCCCGTACACACCGCCCCTACGGGGCGGCGGACCCCTTCGGGGGTACACAACAAGGGGGTATTTGGCAACGAGGTCATAATTTATCCCCGACAAAACCCAATACAGTTGGATATCAAAACAATCCGAATAATCAAGTGCGCCCCGTAGGGGCGCCTGTACGTTCGTTGCCTGGTGTAAATGCCTACAAACACGGAAGAATTAGTTCGTTGGTTTCTTCTTAAATTTCACAACACACGAGCGCCCTTCGGGCGCAATATCTTTGAAATAAAATTGTATGGGTTTATCGGGAAAAGATAACAACTTATGGTCCATTTGAATTTGTTTAAACATATCTTGAAACCATTCAACAGATAGATTTTTATTATACTTGATAATTGGTTTACCTTTAAACCATTGTCCGCGTTCCCATCCTTTTATTTTATGTTCGGCTTGGTCGAATATCTTGATGTGTTTTTTGAGTGATTCCATTACTTTTTTAAAATTATTATTCGAACTATTACGCAAATCGCCACTTGAAGTCATTGAATAGCAATCCATTTCATATTCTTTCATATATTCTTTTAGTGTAATATTTCGAGCATGAGCTGTTTCATAATTAGGTATACCCGCGCATGATATATTTTTTGTACATTTATTTGACGTACTAATGACATTATTTAAACGAAAATGATTTGCAAAAGTAACCCAATCATTTGGTGTACATATTGATTTAGGATTTCTATCTTTTTGACTTTTTTGTAAATTGTATTCAACGTTTCGGAAACCGTGCGTTGATTTAAAATATGTTTCAATTAAAGATACAAGTAATCCCCTTTCTGTGTTTGAAAAGGTATTATTGTTTTGAAGTATGTGTATGTAATTTGGATTGACTTGAATCGTATAAATACCCTCTATTGTAAAAATTAAATGAATTACATTCCCGTATAACATAAAACGTATTGTTTCACGTACGTCTTCTCCTGATGGACATCCTATAATACATCCTTCACCTAAATAACAACTCAAAGGGTGAGTATGAAAATTGCAAAAACCTTCTTTTGTTTTTACGGAGAAATTATCTCCTTTATTCATCGAATTAAACTTCACTGTATTGCAACCACTTTTTTTGGTACAAGTTCCACCAAACTCACGTGTTAATAAAAAATCACCGGCATATTCAACTTTTTTAAATAAAGCATCGTGAATGGAAATATCGTGTTTTTTACACTTTTTATCCAAGTCTTTTGGGTTTATTTCCCATAGTACGTCGGGTTTATCGTGATTTAAAATACAGTGTTGTTGTTTTGGTTTTGTCATAATCTAATTAATAAATATAAACATTAAAAAATACTTTAAAAGTATCGACTAAATCCGTAATTTGTACGGCGTTGTCGCCCGAAATAACTTGGGCGACGTAGTTGCAGCGAACCCATGACACTTGGGTTACGGTCTCTCAACCTTTGGCGAAATTCAGAACTATATAATCCAACGGGCTTTCCATCGTTAAGATCACCACGAGTGACCCCCCATTTATCAGCAAACATATCCTTTGGTTTGTTTCCCTGTCCATTGGGATCGCCGAACATTTCAGAATCTATTTTGTATGCGGGGTGAGAATACAATGATTTGAAATCATCAACATTCACAGTATCTGCAGTGTATTTGCTGAATCTTCCTGGTTTTACACCTTTAAAATTTGCTTTTTTTTCTTCAACCATTATTCCTAATACTTCAGCTGGTATGACATCTGAAATTTCGTGGATACCCGCCATTCTTAAAACATTTACTGTTTTTGCAAATTTCCTTGCAGATTCCCTACTTGAAAATAGTTTATGGTCTTCATCAATTAAACGTACAACTTGTTGTTCTCCGTACATATTTTTGGGCACTGTTTGAACAATCTTGTATTTATCTCCCCTAAAACGTAAAGTTGTTGCCTTGCATATTTTAATTTTATTTGGTTCATCTGGGTTGGGGCATACAAAGTATTTATTCCAAAAAGAAAATCGTTTACTCTTGCTCTTGTTTCGACTTCTTTTACGTTTTGATTTCTTCTTACCAAACGCACTACCTGATTTCTTTCTCATCAAAGCAGATTTTGCCATTGTTTTTGTACGGTATGTTTTCCCGTTGCATCTATGCTTATCACTTGCATAAATGTTTTTACCAGTTGCAGATTTAGCTACCTGAACTATTCTATTCACACCATTTCTTTTTCGAATTGCAAACATTTTTTTATTAACCATTTTTATTGCGTATATTAAATATATGTATTATATTTATTATATACAAATATTTTTATTATTTATTTAAAGAAAATAATTTATTTTTGTCGAAAATCAAATTATTATGAACAAAGATACAAAAGAAATTAACGACTTATCAAACGCATCAGAAGTATATCTAAATATACTGATAAAGGAAATTAAAATACCCGTATTATATGGTTTCAAATCAATTTACAAAGTCTCAAAACGCAATTGTACAAGAAAAAGAAGACAAAACGAAATAAATAAAGAATTCCAAAAATTATTAAAAAGTATTCTTCATTGGTCTGACACGACTTTAAATACAGCTACAGAAGAAATTATAAAAAAGGTAGACAACTTTAAATCTCTAATGACCGCAATATTTGTCGCAAAAGCTGAAATATTATCTAAAATCAAAATCACTGAACACAAAAATAAAATTAAAATTGAAATCCCCACAGTATCTCGCTTTGTACATCAAATATATATCAAATCAGCTGAAAACTTTTTCTATTCCACTGAACTCTTTGATGAACACGTTGAACCATCTATTCGAAAATCAAATATAAAGCGAATATACCGTGTTATTTCAGAAAGTATAAAGGATACAGTGAACGATATGATACCGTATAAAAATATACTACAAGATAATATCGGTGAATACTTTGAAGACTCTGATTCTGACGCCTCTGTGGTAGATGAACCCCCTTTGGATAAAATAACCATGGAAAAACAGACGGCGACTTTGCCAAATACAGATAAAATGATCCGCGGACACCGCCCCGTAGGGGCGGCGGACCCCTTCGGGGGTACACACCGAGAATCGGCGGAAGTTTCACTTTCACACCGCCCCGTAGGGGCGGAACCTTTGAATTTCCATAGTTCCGACCTTGATAAACCAAAAGTTCCAACATATATCCATCTCAGACCAAAACCAAATAAAAGTAATAATGACCCTCGGGGCTCCTTCGGCGCTGCTTCCCCAGATTTTTCTAGTGATTCTGAACAAGAAGCAAATGAGTCTGAATCTGATGATAAAGAATCTGACAACGAGTCCGTTCGTTCTGCGGAATATGATGATAAAGAATCTGATAACGAGTCCGTTCGCTCCGCGGAGAATAAAGAATCTGATAACGAGTCACAATCCCCAGAGGGTGGCGAAGCAGGCAGCAACGCCCAAGTTTCTAAAAAGGATTCAAATTATATGATACAAGAATCTGATTCGGAAGATGAAACTGAGCATCAGACACCAACACCAAGAGACAACCCCCCCCCTTCGGCGAATTCAGGTTCATTTCAAAATAGTACAACGGATATATATAAAAAATATAACTTTGGATTTAATCAATTTAAAAAATCATAAATTGCGATAAATAAGCATCATTTAAAAAATTTTAGTATTTAAAATACGACGATGTCATTAGAAAATAAGTACTTTGTTGCTTCATTTTTCATTTTATTTATTGTATTGTTTAGTATCATTTACGTCTATGGGTCCGCGAAGCGGACCGATAAAAAAAATAAAAAAGAACAAGATGAAGGTAAAAGATTATGTATCAGTACAATCATTTCTATCGTTGCTTCTTTATTTATCGTTGGGTTAGTGTACGGATACTTTTATTATCGACAACATCATCTTAAAGTGTATTTGGATGGAGGTTTTTACGACTAACCACCACCGGACCCCATTATGGGTTGCGAAGGCGGCTTCGCCGCCAAGCCTTCCGCAACTGAGTAGTGTCTTTGAAAGCCTTTGAATAAAGGTTTTTTACCCGAATAATATACTTTCATCGCCTCAGGATTAAAAATCATTCGACTTGTTTCGATGATATCATCCTGTGTAATACTTTCTTTTAGTTTTAACCATTTTGATAATGTACAACGAGACTTCTTCCCTTTGGGGGCTTCCCAAACAATAAATGGTTTGTAGAATTTGACATGCTTCTGAAATGAACTCGAACATATATTGTATTCATTTTCAACACTATCTCTGTTTTTCTTTTGTTCAAGTTCTTTATCTGTTATATTATTATTTTCCTTTATTATACCGAGTTCCAATATTACACGATCATATAATTGAGTTAAATGTTCTTTATCTGTTTCTGCTTCAATAGTAAAATAATTATACTTTTTATTTTTAAAATTATACTGCGCATATGCGTCAATATTATACACTGCACCTAAATCTGTTCGAGTTGCATAATATAATCTTGAACCTAATCCACCAGATAATATATTTTCAATGTATTCAACGGAACAAACACGACGTAAATCAAAAAAATCAAAAGGAATTGGGAATGTAATTTGTATACAATACGTATCGTCGTTTTCGATAGGTACATAAAAGAAATTGTTTTTATTCACTTTTAGACTCTGAGGTTTAATTGGTTTAATCGGTTTAATCGGTTTAATCGGTTCCTTTGAAAAATATAATGTTTTGATATCTTTACATAACTTTTTGAATTCTTGTTGTGAATGAGATGACGTTATAATTACATTTGTAATCTCTGGACGATAGAATTCGTGTCTAAATTCTAGAATATTTTCTAATTTTGCATTCTTTTTTATATTCTCTATTTCTGTGTGTACCGAATTTTGTAATATCGTTCCATTATATTGTATATACTGAATCATATGTTCCAATGGATACCATATATCCGATATAATTTTTGTTAATTCCCTTATGACTGCCGATTTCTCTTGTTCAAATATAGTTTCATCTAATGTTGGATCAATATAATTTTCAAACATTAAATCGATAACATTAAAAAAGTGTTTAATATTTCCAGTGATGTAATAACCACATTCTATCTCTGATGTCCATGCATTTGTTTCTAAACCAAAGTGATCTATCATTTGTTGATTTTCTACTGAATCTGGGTATTTTTTACTTGTGAAAAAACTCATTACGTGTTCAATTAAATGTGCAAATCCCAATTGTTTCTTTGTTTCATTTAACATCCCTGCACGAATAATAATTTCTATTTGAAACAATTTACATTCATTAAAAACATGTGAAATTTTTAACCCATTCTTTAATGTAATCGTAGTTGGAGTTATTTCCATTTGTCGATAATATTTAATAATAATAAACATTTAAAACATTTAAAAAAGACAAATAATGATACTACCAATAATAAATGAAAAACACAAACTAATAAATTATCAACTGGTATCACAAAAGATTAATCAAAATATTTGCTTTTTTCCAGAATGTTATAACTTGCAAATTGCAGACCTAAATTTTCATCTTTGTAATGAACATTTACCGAATGTATACAATCTGACCCATATGAATGAATTATTGGAAGATTTACTCTTTCAACAAATACATCTTCACAAATTGATAAAAAAACAAATAAAAATCAAAATAAAACAAGAGAAAATTGAACAAGACTTTACACATTTAAACAATATTCAAAACCTTATTGATGAATACCTACATGAACGTTATGGTCAACCCCTAAAGGGGTCCAATGATAAATTTAAATTAATAAAAGTAAATATTTTAGAAAAACATACAAATCATATTTATTTTGAAACACAGGGCGCCGAAGGCGCCCCCGAAGGGGGTGTAGAAAAATTTATGCTTGAAATCGAACCACCTTTTTTATTCGACCCGAAGGCGCCGAAGGCAAATACTTATATTAAATGTATTGTTTTAGATTTATTAATTTATTATAATACCACCCACAAGGTATTACAAATTTACCGATTAAAATCAGTTGAACCATTCGAAATTGACTACGAACATATTATTTATGAGACAAACGATAAGATCATTTATATCAACCAATTATCCAAAGATAATTACCGTAAACAACTCTTGAAAGAATTTGGAATATTTACCCCCGAAGGGGGTTATTCCGATGATATTAAAAAACAATGGAAAAAATTAGCGTTAACATATCACCCCGATAAAAATGGTGGGAATAGTGAGAATTTTAAAAAATATAATGAAATTTACAATCTTTTAACCAATCAAGATTCATTTGATGATAAATATGAAATTTGTAATGTAAATGTATATATGATTCAAAAAGACCGATCAATAGATAATGATATTAATATTAAAGCAAGTATAAATGACCAAAAAAATAAATTACAATATCAAAAGATAATCAATATCATAAACACTGCTTTTAAAACTAAACGAGATATTGTATTTGCACTCCCTCTATTAAAAATGCAATTAGAACATTATGAACAAATTGAAGATTCTTCAATACAAGAACTCTTTGAAATAAAAGATGAATTCATATTAAATAAGTACCTTATCGGTGACCACACTTCTCCGTGGTGGGGACCGGGGCGGCTT
>JABAZD010000016.1:11620-11925 GCA_018608705.1 Flavobacteriaceae bacterium
CGCAAACAATGCACGACGTACGGGGATGGTTTTTTAAACTGTGCAATTGAATACTTTGATAATGTAAATTCCCCATGGGGACATCTATTCAACCGTTTGGAACGGTGTCCTTGGGATGAATCCCCGGAGTTCACTACGGGTACTGATACCGACGATTATTAAAGAATACTACAATCAACTCCTTTATTAAGTTCATTATAACACATTCTCATCGAATTGTCTCTACTGTATATCCCCTTAATCTTAAATAGCTCAAATTTGCGCCCCGTAGGGGCGCTGTCGTCTTGTTTCCATGCCCATTTCCA
>JABAZD010000078.1 GCA_018608705.1 Flavobacteriaceae bacterium
CGTTTTAAATGCTGAATTACAATAAGTTAACAATGAAAAAATTATAAGAAAAAATTCCAAACAATCCCAAATCTGACTCTGAAGTCACGATATGGATAGTTAGGGGCTGAGTAATAGTTATAGCCTGTTAGTGCAGAATTGAAGTGTTCAGCTTTTAAGTAAATACGTGCTTGACTTATTTTAGCATTTACAAAAAAATCTAATCTGGGGAAATCTCCTAATTCCGTCACATTTTGAGTATAAAACTCACCAAGAAGTGGATCATAAGCGTTCATTGCATAGCTAGAAAAATAGCTCAACGTTATTCCTGTTTGTAGAAATAAAGCCTTTTTGAAAAACTCATTAGAGTAATAAAGCGTGTGTCGAGAAACTAATTGTGGGACATTAAAAACCTCATCTCCATCTAAAACACTTTGAAAAAGGATCGTATTATTTAGAGCAAATTTTTTGTAGCTTATTTCATTCAACAGCTTAACTCTAGCATAATTGAGAGTTCCTCCATATTGGAAGGGCTTTACTGCAGTATTTAAATCTTTTGCAAAATACAGGAAATTTCCAATGCTGTTGTAATCCAGTTCAATAGAACCAAGCTTTTTGGAATTAATTGCAAATGCCAATTGCTTTGTTTGTTGGTTTTTAAAACTATTTTGCCAGTTATAGCTTAAATAATCACTTTGATTTAGTTGGAAGTTAAAATCAGGAGCTTTGGAATTTATATAAACACTGGCTTGGACATCTATATCATCTGACAAAGAATAGGAAACGTCTCCATTAACAAAGTTTCCATCCAGATCACCTGACAAATTAACTCCTAGATTTCCTTTGAAATCTAGAGCTCCTATTTTATTTTCATAACCTCCTGTGAAACTAATTACATCACCCTTCAAACGATTTGTGATAGTTTCATTGTCCAAAATAACTAAGGAATTGTATCCATAGTTGTAATTATTGTAACCTATACTAGCCTTTAAAGTCCCAAGCTTTTTATTTGAGTACTGAGCATTAAATTCAGTAAAAAAACTTTCCAAAGTTGATTTATCTGATAGGTTCGATGACACAAATGCATCACTAAATAAAAGATTTTTGGAGTCCTGAGTAAAATGATAATATTTATCTTCAAAAGTTAATAAATTCCCTATTGAAATTTGATTGGAATCCAATGAGTCTCTTTGCTTAATTACATAGGAGTGGTCGAAATGAAATCGCTTACCCTTTAAATTACTTTGAGCATCTTCAAACAAAGGATCAAATAAAGATCGGTCAGTAAACTCGGAATTGCCAGACTCAAATTCAACAAGATCTTCGTCCGAAAGACCTCCATTCTCCTGATTATATATATCTTGCATCACTATTTGAGTTCTCAATGAATAACGACTATCCTTGGAGATATAACTCGTTGTAAATCTGAAATTTTTAGTACTAGAAAGTATGTGCTGATAATTACCTAAAGAACGCATTCCTTTAAAAGCAAGTGAAAGATTAAATTGATTTGAAGTATTAACTGTGAAGAGTGCATCTACCACATGGCCTTGTTCAAAACCAGTTTTGTACATAAGTTCAGTAAATGGAGTAGGGACACGATAATAGTTAACGTCATTTAAGTCCATGTAATTAAAATGCTTAGCGGTAGCACCAATTTTAGGTAATATAATTGAAGATTTAAAATTGTGACTTAAAGAATTATAAGCCTGTCCCATATTGCTAAATGGTAAAAGTTCAAAGTCGTCTCTTCGCAGGTAATTGAACTTATAATCTTTGTTTATCGATAATGTAGTATCGACCTGAATTGTATCATTTTCACGTGTAATTATCAAATAGTCTTGAATCTTAGCTTCATCATTCTTTACAGACTTTCTAGATGGCTTTCCTGAAAGAGAATCTCTACTAAACTGTCCATTATCAGCTCCTCTTTGAGGTAAGCCTACCCCTCCTCCTAAACCAAGTTTGCGTTGAGAAAAAACACTATTTGCAAAAACTAAACAAAAAAAGATTAAAACTAATTTATTCATACATTCTAAGTCTAACAACAAATTATTGTTGTTACAAAAATAGCAAATATCTAATCTATTTCGTTTTTTTACGTAATAAAGCAAAATTAAATTTTGGATTTAAATCTATACTGATGCTCAAACTAAAGTTTTCAAATTTCGATTTTGAATGTGGCACTGACGAAGCAGGGCGTGGGTGCTTGGCAGGTCCTGTTACTGCCGCAGCAGTGATTTTACCAGTTAAATTTACTTGTAATTCAATTAATGATTCCAAACAACTTTCAAGCAAAAAAAGAGAATTAATTAAACCAATTATCGAATTAGAAGCTATTTCTTTTGGAGTTGCACACATATTCCCAAAAAAAATAGATGAAATAAATATTTTAAATGCCTCTATTATGGCCATGCACAACTCTATTTCTAAATTAAAAAAGGTTGAATTCATTAGTGTTGACGGCAATAAATTTAAAACTTTCAAATCAACCCCACATCAAACACATGTAAAGGGCGATAGTAAGTTCCTAAACATCGCAGCAGCTTCCATTCTAGCTAAAACTTACAGAGACTCGTACATGGATAAAATCCATGAAGAATTTCCGATGTATAATTGGAAGCAAAATAAAGGATACCCAACAAAAGAACATAGAGAAGCAATTAAAAAGTATGGAACCACTAAATACCACCGAATGTCCTTTAGGCTTTTAGCTGAAAAATAACCCATTGAATTATATGTCATATCTTTGTTCAAAGACCAATTATAATACTTTATTAATGCTCAGAGCTTTCTGTACTATATTGACTTTTACATTTCTATTTGGATGTAATAACGCACGCTATACAGAACATTCTATTGAACAATTCGTTCCAAACAGCTCAGAGATTGTAATTTCTATAAATTCACTTGATAGTTTCAAAGATGCTACAAACAATAACGAATTAGCTTCTGTAACTAGTTTATTTAACCCACTAAAAAAAGCAATTAAGCCTTTAGATAGCATTTACAGCAAGAGCCCTCTTTTAGTTTGTGTCACAAAAAAAACTAATAATCAAACCTCGAAATCCGATCAAGATTATATTTACACATTTGTTACACATCTTAGAAACTTGAAACCTAATCAGAAATTATCAATACCCTCAATAACTATAGACAGTGTTTTGATAGCTTCCCAATCTAAAGCATTACTGAACATCATAAAAACACAAGAGGTTTCAAGTTATTCTAAATTGCACAAACGACGAGACTTAAACGCCTCCTTTTCCATTTATTTTAAAGGGAGTAGCAAATCAACGAACTTGTCTTATGTTAATTTGGAAAACTTAGGCGCTGTGTTTTTAGACTTTAGTATTTACCCAAAAAGTATAACCATTAATGGAACTACAATAGACGAAAAATCAATTAATTATTGGTTTAATGTTTTTGAAAACATAAAGCCTCAGCCCCAAAGTTTACAGAATATTTTTCCGCCCCAGACTAAAAGAGCCATTATATATGGCTATGATGAATTTGACCAAATCCAACAAAACATGGAGTCCGTTGGCTACGATATAAAATCTAACGAATTTGCTCATGCTTTTTTTAACACTACAAAAGAAATTGGAGTTTTTGAAACCGACCTAGGAAGCGGAATTGCCCTAAAATCTATTGACATTAGTTCGACTTATGAAACCTTAAAAGATTACCAAAATGAGATAAATACTTTCCGAAGTATTCCAGTTTTTGAATTCACAGAAACCTCATTGTTTAATGAAAATTTTGGATCTATCACCCAGGGAATTAAACCGACCAAGTTTATTGCTCTAGAAGATTATCTTGTTTTTTCTAGTTCATCGGAAGTATTGAAAATGACTATTTCTAACTACTTCAACAAAAACTCATTAGGCTCTTCATTGACATATAAAACCCTTCAAAAGTCACTAAGTAGCCAAGCATCAGTCAATAACTATTTCAATAATAATCAATTAGCAAAAATTTTTAATTCAGTATTTAAAACTAAACTTAAGGGGAGCGAATTAATTGACTATAAACTTACAGGCGTTCAGTTGGTTAAGGACGACAACATGGTACACATAAACAGCATTTTGCAAGAATCAATTCCTAAAAATTCAAAAACCCTTGTTAGTGAAGAATTTAACTTGACATTTAAAGAAGATATACTACTAGGACCCATGTTTGTTTCTAACCACTCAAATAAAGGAAAAGACATTTTATTACAAGACAGAAACAACGTTCTATATCTAATCTCAAACAAGGGGATTATATTATGGAAAAAAGCGCTAAAGAGCGCTATTTTAGGTAAGGCAAAACAAGTTGATTTATACAAAAACGGGAAGCTTCAGCTAGTGTTTTCAACAAAAAATAAATTATATGTCATTGATAGAAACGGTAAAAATATAGATAAATTTCCTTTAGATTTTAGAGATGAAATCACACAGCCAGTAGCTGTTTTTGATTATGACAAAAAGCGAGATTATCGATTTTTAATCACACAAAACTCAAACCTTTTAATGTATGACTCTGACAAAAAACTGGTAAAGGGTTTTAAATATAAGTCCTCAAAACAAAATATAAGTAAACAACCTATTCATGTAAGACACCAAGGGAAAGATTTTATTGTAATCGCTGCAGGAAATCAACTCAAATTACTTGACCGTCGAGGGAATATCAGGGTTAAAGTAAAAGAAAGTATCGATTTTTCAAATGAGTCAATCTACTTTTGTAAATCATTTTTTACAACAACCAACACAAAAGGAGAGCTAATACAAGTGGACACAAAAGGAAATATAAGTCGTCAACGTTTAAATCTTGAAGCTAACCATGACATTACTACGTCAGCTAAAACACTTGTTGTTCGAAATGAAAATAAACTATCCATAAACATGAACAATGTAGACTTGGAATATGGAAAATATTCATCTCCTTCTTTATTTTATTTGAATGACAAAATTTATGTAACTATTACAGACTTGCAGGCAAAAAAAATATGGATATTTGATAGTATGGCGAAACCTTTTATTGAGATACCTGTTTATGGAACTAGTGGAATTGACCTTGCTAATACTGATGATGATCCTTCACTTGAGTTTGTAACAAAAGGGGATGCTAAAAGCATAATCTTATATCAAATAAACTAGGCAACACTTGCCTCAAAAAGTACTAAGAAATGTCTCAAAAGCTTTTGTTTAACTTCTTCTTCATCCACTGAAACCTGTCCTAATTCAACATTTAAAGATGTCACTGCTTTTCCACGAATACCGCAAGGAATTATATTGTCAAAATAGCCTAAATCTGTATTAACGTTTAATGCAAATCCATGCATGGTTACCCAACGACTAGCACGAACACCCATAGCACAAATTTTACGTGCAAATGGAGTCCCAACGTCTAACCACACACCCGTTTCACCTGAACTTCGTTCGGCTTTAACATCATATTCTGCAAGAGTAAGTATGATTGTGTCTTCTAACAAGCGAAGAAATTTATGAATGTCCGTAAAAAAATTTTCAAGGTCTAAAATTGGGTATCCAACTACTTGTCCAGGACCATGATAGGTAATATCTCCTCCACGGTTAATTTTATAAAACTTGGCGCCTTTAGATTGTAATTGTGTGTTTGACAATAAAAGATTACTAGCATCTCCACTCTTTCCCAATGTATATACATGTGGATGGCTTACAAACAAAAAATGATTAGGAGTTATTAAACCTGCTGATTCGCGACGATTTTTAATCTTAATATCAATAGTTTCTTTAAATAAAGTTTCTTGGAAATCCCAAACAACTTTGTAGTCTCTAAGCCCAAGGTCTTGAACCTTAATAATTTTATTCATATTTTAAATATCCAGGATTAATCGTTAGGGTTATTTAATATCACTAGAGCGGCTATCACCCCTGGAACCCAACCAAAAAGAGTTAATAGAAATACAATTATAATAGATCCACAACCTTTATCAAAAACTGCCAAGGGAGGGAATAGAATGGACAAAACAACACGCCAAATAGTCATAAAAATTGTTGTTAAATTATATTTATAATTGCTGGGTAAAACTACAAAAAGAACCTAACAAATACAATCTCGGATTTATTCAACATAAATTGAAATCTTAAGCAATAGTCAGTATCTTTGTCACATTAAGAATCTTTATAAGAGTACTATGTCGCAGCTTTCAGAACAAGAAATTGTCCGTCGTGAAAAACTATCAAAATTACGTGAATTAGGAATCAATCCTTATCCCGCAGATTTATACCCTGTAACGCATCACAGCGCTAATGTTAAATCTGATTTTTCAGAAGGAAAAAATGTAGTAATGGCCGGGCGATTAATGCGAAAAAAGATACAAGGAAAAGCTGCATTCGCCGAGCTGCAAGATAGCGAGGGTCGTATCCAGATTTATATTAATCGTGATGAAATATGTCCTGGAGAGGACAAAAGTAAATACAATGACGTCTTTAAAAAACTACTTGATTTAGGAGATTTTATAGGAATTGAAGGTGAATTATTTTGTACTCAAGTGGGAGAAAAAACAGTTTTAGTCAAAAAATTCACGCTTTTAAGTAAGGCTTTAAAGCCGCTACCCCTCCCAAAAACAGATGCAGAAGGCAATACATACGATGAGTTTAACGACCCTGAAATGCGTTACCGTCAACGCTATGCAGATTTGGTAGTCAACCCACATGTGAAAGAGGTATTTGTAAAGCGATCAAAGCTTTTTACTGCTATGCGTAACTTCTGTAATAAAAGTAGTTATTTTGAAGTAGAAACTCCAATCCTACAATCTATTCCTGGAGGTGCTGCAGCAAGACCATTTTTAACTCATCACAATTCGTTAGATATTCCCATGTACATGCGCATTGCTTGTGAATTATACTTAAAAAAATTAATTGTTGGAGGTTTTGATGGAGTATATGAATTCGCAAAAACTTTCAGAAATGAAGGGATGGATCGAACTCACAATCCAGAATTCACAATGATGGAAATCTATGTTGCATATAAAGATTACAATTGGATGATGGACTTTTGTGAACAATTACTAGAACAATGTGCTATCGCTGTTAATGGAACTACTAAAACTACTTTTGGAGAACATGAAGTAGATTTCAAAGCACCATACGCTAGAGTAACAATGTCTGACTCTATTAAAGAATTTACTGGATTTGATATCAACGGCAAAAGTGAAGAGGAAATCCGTGAAGAGGCGAAAAAATTAGGTATTGAAGTAAATGATACCATGGGCAAAGGGAAACTTATTGATGAAATCTTTGGTGAAAAATGTGAAGGGAATTATGTCCAGCCAACATATATTATAGACTATCCAAAAGAGATGAGTCCCTTAACCAAAGAACATCGTTCGCACCCCGATCTTACTGAGCGTTTTGAATTAATAGTTTGTGGAAAAGAACTAGCTAACGCTTATTCAGAACTTAATGACCCAATTGACCAAAGAGAACGTTTTGAACAACAGCTGAAGCTCGCTCAAAAAGGGGATGATGAAGCAAGCGAGTTTATTGACGAAGACTTCCTAAGAGCATTGGAATACGGCATGCCTCCAACTGCTGGGATGGGTATTGGAATGGATCGATTAGTTATGTTTTTAACAAACAATTCTTCTATTCAAGAAGTATTGTTTTTTCCACAAATGAAACCTGAGAAAAAGGCGATTTCTTTAAGTGAAAATGAAAAAGCTGTTTTCGATATTTTGAAATTAAAAAAAGAAATTCAATTATCTGAATTAAAAGCTCAATCTGGATTGAGTAACAAAGGCTGGGATAAAGGAATCAAAGGGTTAACTTCAAAAGAACTAGCTAAAGTCCAAAAAATAGACGAAATACTGATTGTATCTATTTTGAGCGACTAATGAGTTCTTTAATGATATAATCAAAAAGCCCAAACAAATTGTTTGGGCTTTTTGATTATATCATATTTATATTTTTTTCAAACCGATTATGAATCCATAATATCAAAATTCCAAAAGCGATAGAACTTATTATTAGGCAATTATTCAACAAACCATCAACAGAAAAAGATAGTCGAATAAGAATAGTTGATATTATAAAACCAGAATTTCTAATTACTTTATGAAATTGATCAGTATAGAAAAACGAAAAGAGAAGCAGAAAAACATCTACAATTATCAAAATAGCGAAGAATTGGTCAAAGAAAATACTATTAACGTCCTTAATAGCAACTGATAAATTAGCTGGTGAACCATCTAAAACCCAAGTAGTGAATGTTACCAAACCAATCCCAATAAAAATAGGAACTAAAACAGTAGCCATAAATCTTTTTATCGATATAAACTGCTCTATTTGAGCAGGGGCAAGAGGATTGATTTTATTTGAGTTGTGCATCTTTTGTCGTTCAAGTGAAAATATATAAATCATGAAAAACAACAGCAAAGCAGTAATAATATCATAGGTAAAGTTTAGATCGCTTTTAATGTCGAACCAATCTGAATTGAGTTCAAGGTTAGCTAAATCTTTAAAAATTCTTCTAATAACAATAAGTGTAATAATTTCATATTGTTTACCAATATATGTAGTGATAGACCTTGGTAAATAGAAAATTAACAAATAAACTTCGTATATAAGAATAAATGAAAAAGGAGTATAAATTGCGGCTATCGGAGAGTCAAAAAAATTAACACTTTCCGGAAAAGTAACAAGACCATTATTGACTAAAAAAATAGTAATTAAGTGAGCTAAAAAACTTAATATTGAGATAATAAGAATGACACGCTCAACCTTGTTCTTTACCGCCTCTGACAATACAAAATCATAAATAAAAGTTTTAAAATTTGAAATCATAAATTCTTGAATTAAAATTAGTTAAGCTATAAACTGAATTCCTAATTTACAAAAAAAGAATAACTATTTGTGTTATGTAAATTGTAATTTAACCTAACGGCCTATCATTTGACAACTTAGACACTATAGCATCTACGCAATTAATTCCATCAATAGCCGCTGAAATAATTCCCCCTGCATAGCCAGCACCTTCTCCACAAGGATATAAACCTTTAACGTTTACGTGTTCTAAAGTTTCTATATTTCTAGGAATTAATACTGGAGAAGAAGTTCTGCTCTCTGGAGCGTGTAAAACAGCCTCGTTTGTATAGTATCCATTCATTTTTTTTCCATAAACTAAAAATGCTTTTCGCAGACGTTTTGATATAATTTCTGGCAAGACTGTGTTTAGATCTACAGAGACAACTCCAGGCTGATATGAAGTTTTAGGGAAATCAACAGAACATTTCTGTTTTACAAAATCAATCATTCGTTGAGCTGGGACTTGCTGTGTTTGACCTGCAACCTCCCAGCAATCGCGTTCAACTTTTTTCTGAAAATTAAGACATACAAAAGGATCCTCTTTGGAATAGTTGGGTAAATCTTTGGGCTCTATACTCACTACAATGCCTGAATTAGCATATGGATTATTTCGTTTACTGGGACTCCAGCCATTAGTAACTACTTCTTCTTGAGAAGTAGCACAAGGCGCAATAATGCCTCCAGGACACATACAAAATGAGTAGACACCCATTCCGTCTATTTGCTCTACGAGACTGTAAGAGGCCGGAGGCAAATAGGGGTTTTCTACATCGCCATGATATTGTATCTGGTTAATCATACGCTGTGGATGCTCTACACGGACCCCCATGGCAAATGCCTTCGCTTGTATACTGACACCCTTTCTGTGTAATAAATAAAAAATATCCCTTGCCGAATGCCCGGTAGCTAAAACAACATTTTTAAAGGGCTTCCAGGGTTCATTATTTAATTGAACTGCTTGAATTTGATTGTCAATAATTTTAATGTCTGTCAGCTTGGAATTAAAATGTACCTCACCTCCTGCAGCTAAAATTTCTTCACGCATTGCCGTAATAATAGCTGGCAACTTATTAGTTCCAATGTGCGGATGAGCTTCTACTAAGATATCCTCAGGTGCTCCAAAATGAACAAACCACTCAAGGGATTTAAGGACATTTCCACGTTTTTTAGAACGTGTATATAGTTTTCCATCAGAATAAGTTCCTGCCCCACCTTCACCAAAACAATAATTTGATTCTGGGTTGACTGTTTGTTCTTTGTTGATTGCAGCTAAATCTCTACGTCTTGCTCTAACATCTTTGCCGCGCTCATAGATTATTGGTTTTAAGCCTCCTTCTATGGCACGTAAAGCCGCGTATAGTCCTGCGGGGCCTGCTCCGATAATAGCAATTTCTGGTTTTAAGCGCACGTCTTGAGATATAAAAGGCTGCTGTTTTATTCGTGTTTCGCCAACTAACCAAAACTCAATTTGCAAATTGAGTTTAATTGAAGTCTGTCGAGCATCAATGGAACGCTTACGAATACGCCAATCATTAATATCTTTACTTTGCAGCTTTGCCTTGAACAAACTAGACTTTAAAATAAAATCTTTATCATTTTGCCTAGCCGGTTTTATAGAAATCTGAACAAGAACACTCATGGCGTAAAAGTAGTTAAAGTTTAATGGAATTTTAAACTAAAAACCAATTCAATAATCATGATTCTAAAAGCAGTTAATATAGGCTTGAGTTGATTATTGGCTGTTTAACAATATAAGTTTGAGTTGTTTAATTTGCTTTTGCTGTTCCTTAATCGCATTAATTAAGACAGGGATAAGCCCTTGATAATTTACAGACAATGTTTTGTCGCTGTCATTTGTAGTTTTAACCAGCTCAGGAAATGCTTTTTGAACATCTTGTGCCAATAATCCTATTTTAGACTCCGCTTCATTTGTCTTCATTGTATAGCTTTTACCATCTATCATTAATAGTTTAGCAAGCGTACTTCCCAATGAAATAATGTTAGACTTTAGCCTTGCGTCTGAGTTTATTGTCAGGTCACCTGAAAGCGTCGCTGAGCCGTCATAATTTACTATAAATGCATTTGAAGGGTTACTTCCTGCCAAGCCGTTACTAGTATCTACATCTCCATTTCCAATAACAAATGCTACCCCTATTGGAGCTCCAGTATATTGACCATCAGCATAGTAATAACCTCCATAGTTATCAGGATCAATAGACGTATCGCCCATTCCTGAAGCATTGTTTACACCAATAGCTAACATGCCAAAGTTATCAGCAGTTGTTGACAGACCTAACGCTGCTGACGCTTGGTTGGTTGCAATCGTATTTTTGTTTGCCGAAAATGAGCTCCTTCCTGAAGCTGTAGTACCAGTACCCATCGCAGTAGCACTACCCGCAGCTCCAACTGTAGCATTTATGTCGCCTGCTACATTTTGATATCCAGCAGTAAAATTTGTAGTTCCCCAGGCAAGATTTTCTT
>JABAZD010000036.1 GCA_018608705.1 Flavobacteriaceae bacterium
ACAAAAATGAACTCTCGATAGTAGCAAGCTATGTAGATCTAAAAGCATTCATTCCTAGTTCTGTAAATGAATCTACTTTTTTAAATTCCCCTACAGATGCTGCTTATACATGGGGTAAATCCAAAGGTTTTGAAGAATCAAAACGTGGATTATTAGGTATTACCTGGAGTCATGATTATCATCCGAAATTAAAACAAATAACGAGTTTATTTGGATCCTTTAGATTAGGTTATGAACCAAGACCATTTAATGTTTTAGAGGAAAACACCATGGCCTATGGAATTAGAAGCCGTTTACTAGGAACGGTACAATTGTTTGAAAAACCACTTAATTTTACTATGGGAGGAGAAAAATTTATTGATCGCTACCAATCAAAAACATTTCAGAATCTATATGAAGATTTTCCAGATGGAACGGGAAGTGTCAAAGGCGATTCTTTATCTGATTTTAGAGATGACAGATCTTATTACAATCTATTTTTAGAAACCAATTATGAACTGTCTAAAAATACTTCACTTGAATTCGGTTTAAATTATAACAAAACAATTTACGAGTTAAAAGATAACTTTATAGCTTCAGAAGCTAATCCAGATCAATCGGGTACTTATCGTTTTAGACGTATTTTGTCACCAAAAATTGGTTTTTCGTTTTTAGCCACCAATGAAATTAGCTTGTATTCAACGGTCAGTCATGGCTTTTCTCCTATTTCTTTAGCAGAAACCTTATTACCAAATGGACAGATAAATACAAACCTAAAGCCAGAAACAGGCTGGAATTACGAGGTTGGAACTAGAGGGACTCTCTTTCAAAATAAGCTTCAGTTCAACGTTGCTTTGTATCGCTTAGATATCAGGAATCTTGTGGTGTCAAGACGGGTAGCAAACGATCAATATATTGGAATTAATGCTGGCCAAACAATACATGACGGCTTTGAAATTGGACTCAACTATTCCTGGGTTGATACAAAACAATTGGACTTGAAGACATTCATTAATGGGACCTTTAATCACTTTAAATTTAAAGAATTTATCGATGGTGACAATGATTTCTCAGGAAATGATTTAACAGGGGTTCCATCAGAATTATTGAATGCTGGAATCGATTTTACTACAGAATTTGGCGTTTATGGATCTGTTAATTATCAACAGATTGGAAGTCAACCAATGACTGACAGTAATGATTTGTATAGTGATTCATATGCACTCACCAATTTAAAATTTGGATATAAAACTAAAGTATTAGAACAACTAAAAATCAATTTTTTTATAGGAATAGATAATGTTTTTGGAGAGTCACATGCCTCACAGATTTTAATTAATGCTCGAGGTTTTGGCGGAAATGTACCCCGCTACTATTATCCTGGAGTTCCTGTAAACTATTACTCAGGAATCGCAATCAATTATATATTATAAATTAGTATTATTAACTTTGTTACTTAAATTCAATCCTATGAAAAATTCAAACTTATTAATTATAATTAGTTTTATTTCTATAGTGGCCTGTGCTCAAAAACACAAGTCGATTGTCATAGCTGAAGACCCTACAACAATTGACTACACTACCGAAGTAGTCGTTCCTAAGCTCGATATCCCTTGGGGATTTGTTTTTCTTCCAGATGGAGCTTTGTTAATCACTGAAAAAGCAGGAAAGTTAATTCATTTTAAAGATGGAGTAAAAACAAATATTGATGGACTTCCAGAAGTATATTTACGTGGACAGGGAGGGTTAATGGATATAGAACTACACCCAAATTATAGTGAAAATGGATGGCTATACATCACATATTCTTCTTCGGATGGGGAAGGGGAGGGCGGAAATACCGCACTAATCCGAGCACAACTTATTGACACTAAACTAACCTCTGTAGAACGCTTATACAAAGCGGAACCAAACTCTAAACGGGGACAACATTTTGGGTCTCGTATTGAATTTGATAATGATGGGTATTTGTATTTCTCTATTGGAGACCGTGGAAATAGAGATGTTAACCCACAAGATATAACGCGAGATTGTGGAAAAATATACAGGATCAACGACGATGGTAGTATTCCAAATAACAATCCCTTTCTAGAGTTTCCAGGCGCAAAAACTGCTATATATAGTTACGGACATCGAAACCCACAAGGAATGATTTGTCATCCTGATACAGGCGAAATTTGGGTACATGAGCATGGACCAAGAGGTGGAGATGAAATCAACCGTATAAAAAAAGGGAAGAATTTTGGGTGGCCACTGATCAGTTATGGTATTAATTATTCGGGAACAAGCTTTACAGATGATACGTATTTACCAGGAATGGAACAACCTTTGTTTTATTGGGTCCCCTCAATAGCGCCTAGCGGTATGGCATATGTAACATCTGATGTATATAAAGATTGGAAAAACAACCTTTTAATTGGTTCTTTAAAATTTGAATATTTAGAACGACTAGTTTTAGACAATAATAAGGTGGTTAAACGCGAAAAACTCCTCGAGGGTATGGGTAGGGTTAGAAACGTTAGACAAGGTCCAGATGGCTATATTTATGCATCTTTAGAAAGTATAGGTATTTTAAAAATTGTTCCAAATAAATATTAAATAGATGAAGTTATTAAGTTTTGTGTTTCTAATAATTGGTATTTTTTTGATGATGTTTTTTAATTCTTCATACGATACACAATATACATCTTACAAAACTTTAAAGAGTCAAAGTCAAAGCAAAGAACTAAAGGAAAGTATAAAACGAGGAAATACAGTTTATTCAGACTTTTGTGTAAGTTGTCATTTGCCGAATGGAAATGGAGTTAATAAAATATATCCGCCTTTGGCCAATTCAGACTATTTAGAGGCAAACAGGTATGCAAGTATTAAAGGACTAAAATTTGGATTAAAGGGAAAAATTAAGGTTAATGGTGTTGAATACAACAAATACATGCCACCAATGGGTCTTAGTGCTGAAGAAATTGCAGATGTGATGAATTATATGAACCATAGCTGGGGAAATACTTTTGGAAAAATAGTTACAGTTGTTGAAGTCTCCGCAATTAAATAAAGATTCATTTACTAACATCATATTTTTGGATTCATCAGATACTTGAAGGATATTTAACCTTACCATTTATTATTGTTTAATCAGAATTTTGGTATATTTATAAGTGTGATATAAATTAACCTTCTCAATTCAACTTGTAATTACTACTTTTGTCCTATAATTTATATTATGTAAAATAGAATATTTTAATATCCTATGTGCTCTATTGATAATACTTTAGTAATTTTGTAGAAATAAGAATTAGTTATGAATATACTTACTGTATTCCGCTTCATTGCCTTTTTAGAAGGTTTGTCGTACGTCATGTTGCTTTTTGTTGGTGTTCCATTAAAATACTTTTATGACGATGTGACACTTGTAAAAATTCTTGGAATGCCTCATGGTATTTTATTTATGGTCTATATCGCATTAGTAATTGTAATACGTTTTGATAATTTGTGGTTTAAAAAGTATTTCATATTAATATCATTAGCGTCCATAGTTCCATTTGGTACTTTTATTGTTGAATATAAACTAAGAAAAATTAATTAAGACGATTATGGAATATCTATATAACCATTTAAATGAACTCTTACTTACCTTAAAAGTTTCCTCCTATTTTGCAGACTTAATTAGTCATTCATTGTTGTTTATTGGATTGATGTTAATTATTCTTCTTGTTAATTATATTATCCGTAAAACTATATTAGCTACATTTTCTAGAATTGCAGCCAAATCAAAAACTAACTTTGATGATATCATGGTGATTAATAATGTACCGCGTAATGTGGCCCATTTAATTCCATTTATCATTGCTTATAAGTTTATTCCTGGCTTGTTTTTTGATAATATCCCTCTTCAGGAATTTAGTAAAAAATTCATTTTAATAATCGGAATTATCCTCACAATAATTGGCGTTAGAAGTGTTTTAAATTCGATTAAATCATACTTTAAAACACTCGCATACCTTAAAGATAAACCTGTAGATAGTTATATTCAAGTAATTATGATGTTTGTATGGCTTACTGGTGTTTTTGCGATAGTAGCAATTATATCGGGGATTTCTTTTTGGGAATTTATAGCTGGTTTAGGAACAGTTTCTGCCATTATTATTTTAGTGTTTAGAGATACTATTTTAGGGTTTGTAGCAAGTATTCAGGTTTCTATTAACGATATGGTTCGTATTGGTGACTGGATTTCATTTGATAAGTTTGGTGCAGATGGCGATGTGATAGAAATTAATCTTGCCACTGTCAAAGTTCAAAACTTTGACAATACAATTACAACTATTCCTACCTATGCCCTGATTTCCGATTCTTTTAAAAATTGGAGAGGTATGGACGAGTCTAAAGGCCGACGAATCAAGCGTGCTCTAAACATTAGAATGGAAAGCGTTAAAAACTTGAATGAAGATGAAATATTTAAACTTTCCAAAATACAATTGATATCTGACTACGTAATACAGCGTTCAAATGATATAAAAGAATATAACCAAACTAATTCTGTAGATAAATCACTCTTGATAAACGGAAGAAATCTTACAAATATTGGCTTGTTTAGAAAGTACATGGAAACTTATATTGAAGGGCATTCAGCCATTAATAAAGACTTAATGGTCATGGTGAGACAGTTGCATCCAACTGCCTATGGCCTTCCCATTGAAATCTATGCTTTTAGTAGTGATAAACGCTGGCAAAATTATGAGTATATTATAGCTGATATTTTTGATCATATGATTGCTTCAGTATCTGATTTTTATTTGGTCATTTCAGAACCTTCAGTTATAAGACCTACAAACAAATAATCAATGAAGTCTAGAGATTCATATCTAAAATCATTGCGTCCAGATATTTTAACAAAAAAGATTAATGCTGATATGTCATCGGAAGAATACTTTCAAAACACGGTTTTACGCCCTATTATTAAATTTCAAAACGACCTCTTAATTTCTGTTTTTTTACAATTTTGCAAGAAGTATAAAAATATTTTTTTTGATTTATCCACAGAAAAAAAAATACTTTATATTGAATCTGTTATCACAAAAGACAGTAAACTTAAAGCTAGTTTTAGAAACCTGATAATTGGTTTGTTTTCGATTGATGAGTATTATGAATATCTTAAAAATGCTTCTGCTTTAAATAAGCGCATGACGGGTATTATAAAAGAACGTTTGATAAGTAATGTTTTGTTACTGTCTGAAAGCGCTTCTACAATATAGACTCTCCATTTAGATTGGTCGTCAATATATTACTCATATAGTTAAAATAAGGTCGAATGGCCTTAAAGCTATCAATCACTTCTTTGAGGAACCGCTCTGACAGCACTTCTTTGTCTGTAAATTTTTTAATAAATATGAATTGCTTTTTACGAATTAAATCAATGTTCGGGTCTTGCTTATCAAACCCTCTTGGTGCAGATCGTAGTTCGTCTCCTACTAGAGGTCCCCAAATAGCTTTAAATCGGGGTTCCGCTATAATCGCTCTAAGATCCTCGCTGTCGATTTCAAATTCTTTTCGGAGTCTAATGAGGTCTTCCTTATTAGGATTCCAAAACCCAGTAGCAATAAAACTTTCGTTGTTGGCAGCTAAATGTAAATAATACCCACCTCTTAGTTCAGGTTTTGTTCGATGGAAGCTACCGCTAAAATGGGTTTTGTAAGGTGTTTTGTTTTTTGAAAATCGAATGTCTCTATAAATTCTAAAAACTTTAAAGTTATCTATCGAATCTAATTGATTAAGTTGGTCATACAGCTGACTATAAAAAAGCTTTACCTCACTTTCAGCAGTTCTAAAAGTTGAGATATTCTCTTTAAACCATTGACGTTCGTTATTGTTCTTCAAGGCATTTAGGAAAGTAAAGATATTTTTTGAGATCATACCTTACTAATTAAATTCAATTTTGTGTAAAATCAGTCCAGAAGCAGGAGCAATATAATCCATGATATATTCAGTATCAGGTTTTAAGCTGTTTTTAATATAATCCATATCGATTTCACCTCGCCCTAACTTAATCAACGCCCCCATCATTAATCGGATTTGATGTCTACCGAATCCTTTTCCAATTACTTTCAGTATAAAGCTTTGTTTTGGAAAAAAACTAGCAGTATATAGTGTGTTTTCAACCAGTTCACACTGAAAAAGTTCTCTTTGATACAAACCTTCATCAGTCGGTTTATAACAATACGTTTTAAAATTATTTTCACCTTCAAACAACTGCGCACCTAATTTCATAATATTAATGTCTAAAGGATCTAGAATTGTTGTTAAAATAGGAGCTGAAAATGGATGAAACTTGTTACCGTATGCAAAAACGTAATGGTATTCTTTTAACTTTGAATCTTTAATGATATTAAACTTAGCATCAACCTCTTGTATGCTTAATGCCCTTATATCCTGTGGTAAATTTTGATTAAATATATTTAAAAACTCTGGTATATTATCTATCGGCTTAAGATTTAAAAATAACTCAAAAGCCGCTTCATTAGCAGAAACCATCGCATCGGTACGACCTGCGCCAAGAGTTTTAAAGGATTGATCCCTTAAAATATAATTCAGAGTTCTATCAATCATTAAATGTACTGTTTTTGTATTTGGTTGTTTTTGCCATCCATGAAAACGGTAGCCCAAAAATTGTACTTTAACTAAATAATAAAACTGTTTTTGTAACATTTTTACAAGTTCGAAATTTTGTAAAGAATTACAAAACATATTTGTGTTGTAAAATTAAATAAAAAAACCCATTTGATTGCTCAAATGGGTTTGTGTTTGATTTTTGGAAAGTAATTATTGGTTTCCTAATATAATCGGTAATCCATTTTTTCCTGATCCAATTACGATCACCTTACTGTTTGCTGATTCGGATAATTTAACAGTCGCTTCAATTCCCTTGTCTTGTAGAATTCGATCGTTAAGAGATGCACTTAAAATTTTGTTAGCATCCGCTTTACCCTGTGCTTCAATACGCACTTTTTGAGCTTCTTTATCTGCAGTTACTAACCTGAACTCATACTCTAATGATTCTTGCTCTTGTTTTAACTTGCTTTCAATCGCATTTTTGATTGTATTAGGCAGTTTAACGTCTTCAACCAAAACACGTTTTACATTTAGAAATTGTCCGTCTAACAAATTAACTACCTCGTCCAAAATTTCTTGTTCAATTACATCTCGTTTGCTGGAGTAAAGCTGTTCTGGAGTATAGCGTCCAACCACACTACGTGCAGCGGCATTAACTGCAGGGTTCAGTAGTTCAGTAACATAATCCTCCCCTTTTGTTTTTATTAAACTACCAAGGTTTTTAAATTCTGGCTCATACCATATAGTTCCATTGACTTTAACCTCTAATCCATTAACTGATAGTACATTCATCTCGTCCGAGATAGATTGCTGTCTTACTTTGTGTATTAGCATACTGTTCCAAGGAGCTACGATTTGGAAACCCTCACCATAGGTTTTTTCTGTTACAATTCCGTCTCCAAATCTTTCAAATAAGACACCACCCTCACCAGGACCTATAGTTACCGCTGATTTAGAAATTAGTATAAAAAACACACCTATTATTATAATAATTGGAAGTCCGATTTTAGGTAAATTTTGCATTTTTTTTATTTTAGTTATTAAATTAATCCATTATACTTTCTTATAAACCACTCTAGAGAAATACTTGTAAATAGTAAAAATAAAACGAGAGTGATATCTAGCAAATGTACTGATTTTTTGGTTGTTTTTTGTATACTTTTAAAGCGAATGTCAGAAATTAATTGTTTAATTAGCTCGTTAACTTGTGAACTAGAAAAAAGCTTACCACCAGTATCAACTGATAGTTGTTTTAGGTCATCAATATTTACATTTACAAGTTGTTCCTCTATATTAAATTCCAGTATTTCTATTATTCCTGATTTATTATGCATTTCATTATTTACATTAACTTCAAAAGAATAAGATCCTGACTCAAGAATATTAAGGTCAATTTCATAAAAATATGTATTTATATTCATCGGTACTTCAATTAAGTCTCCAGTTATATTATTTTTGAATTTTACGCTGATTTCAGCATTTAAATCCAATTCATAATTTTTATTATAATATTGAGCTGTGATTAATAAATCTTGTTTTCCATCGTAGATGGATTTATAATCAATAACAAGACGATTATTTTGTTTTTTATCATCTAAATATTGGATAGTTTTTGATATAAATGAGTCAAATGTTATGAAGTTGGATTCTTGTATAAATGATTGCATTCTCCATTTCCATAAATCTTCTCCTAATATTACAGAGTTTCTAGATTCATTGTTTTCAAAAGTAAACCACAAAGGATCAGAAATGAACTTATCATCTCTATATTTATTTAACAATGTTTCAAATTTTGAATTTATCGAAATTTCACCAAATTTAGTATTTAATGGTGGATAGGATTTAAAGTTATAAGCACTAATATCAAAACTCGTAAAGTCAGTATTTATTTGGCCTTTAACTAATTCTTCTTTTCTTGAAATTTCTAGAAAAAAGTCTGATTGAATTTCATTTAAAAATGTCCAATCTGTTGATGTTCCACCAACGATTAAAGTATTATTATTCATTTTTTGTATTAAATCAAATACTCTTTTGAATTTAATGTTTGGTTGGTATAAAATGACTACACTATATACATTTTTAGATGAAATATATTCATTGGGGCTAAATACTTCTACACTACGTTGCTTATTAGTTTCTATTGAAGTTTTTAATGCTCCTATGTCTGGATGAGACATTGTTGATATAATAGCTACTTTACTAAATTGATCAATAGTTTCTATTGAAAATTTTTTAAAATTGTTTATTTTATTTTTTTCATTTTGAATAGGCTTTAAATAAACTTTGTATGATTGTCTACCAACCTTAGAAGATTTAATTAGTGGTGTAATTATTTTTGAGTTATTGTCAGATGAAAAATTTATTTGTTCTTTATGTATAATATTGTTTTCAGATGAAATTATTAAATTTGACGAAACGGTTTTATTTCCAACGTATGAACAAATAATCTCAACTGGAAATTTATTATTTAGATAAGTATATTTATTATTATTTATTTTCTGAATTTTTAAGTCAGACATATTCATAGTATCACCTAATACTAACGGAAACACAGCCTTATTGATTTTTTTTGATTTATTTACGTAGTTTGTACCTATTGTTTGATTACCGTCGGATATCAAAACTATAGGAGAAATTTGTGACTCAAAAATAGCCTGAATGTCCTGAAGAGCCTTGTTGATATTTGTTTTCTCTTCATCAAAATTTACCACGGAACTTTGATTTAGATGTTCTCCGAAAGTATAGGCTATTATTTCAAACTTTTCAGATAGTTCTGAACTACCAAGTAGAGTCTGAACTGAGAATTTAGACAGACTATCTTTGTTTAAGTACTTGATTGATTGTGAGTTATCAACTGCCAATACAAGAGTAGGTTTTATGTTTTTAACTAGATCTTTATCAAACTTTGGGTTTACTAAAAGTAGAAGTAATAGAAATATTGTAACAAATCTTAGTATTGCTAAATACCATTTAATATTATTATGATTAGATTTATATATATACTGAAAAAGCGCTACTAAAAGCGCTAAAATTACAGATCCTAGAATATATAATATATTATGATTGGTTATCATAAATACAATTAATAATGGTGTTTATTTTTAACTTATTAAGTAAGCATACCACCATCAACATTTATAGTCTGTCCAGTAATATAGCTTGAAAGATCACTTGCAAGAAATACACAAGCATTAGCTATATCTTTAGGAGAGCCTCCTCTTTTTAAAGGTATGCCAGCACGCCATCCAGCAACAGTTTCTTTATCTAATTTTGAAGTCATTTCGGTTTCTATAAATCCTGGAGCAATAACATTACTTCTAATGTTTCTTGAACCTAGTTCTAAGGCAACAGACTTAGAAAAACCAATTATACCAGCTTTAGATGCTGCGTAATTAGTTTGACCCGCATTCCCCTTCACTCCTACTACCGAACTCATGTTTATTATAGAACCTTTTCGTTGTTTAAGCATAGTACGTTGTACAGCTTTTGTCATATTAAAAACAGACTTTAGGTTTACTTCAATTACTTTATCAAAATCATCTTCACCCATTCTCATAAGCAAGTTGTCTTTTGTAATCCCTGCATTGTTAATTAGAATATCGATACTTCCAAAATCATTAAGAACCTCATCTATTAGTTTTTGAGAATCATCAAAATTAGCGGCATTACTTTGGTATCCTTTTATAGTAGTTCCATGTTCCTGAAGTTCCGCCTCTAAAGCTTTTGCAGCATCTACGGAAGCACTGTAAGTAAATGCTACATTGGCTCCATGCTCAGCGAAAACAGTCGCGACTCCTTTTCCAATTCCTCGGCTGGCCCCAGTGATAATTGCTGTTTTTCCTTCTAATAATTTCATAAATAATATGTGATAATTAATAATTCAAATATAGTAAAATGCAATTACATGGTAATTAAATAAAAATACATAATAATGATTGTTTCATGAGATTTTTTTTACTTAGTCTCAGTTAGAATAATGTCTTATAGCTTTATTTCTCCAGGTTTTTCATAATTAAATAAATAATCTACATCCATTTTCTGAACTTTACCTAATGTATTTAGTGCTTTAAAATCAAGATCTTTTTCATTACCTATTACCATGACATTATAGTTTTCTCCTTTAATATTTTCATTGAAGAAATTACGTAAATCAACCATTTTCATTTTTTTTATAGCATTATACATAACTTCACGGTTGTCAGTCTCAATTCCAATTTTCTGGAGCCTTTCGTAATTCCAAAAAATATTAGATTTAGTAATGCGTTGTGAAGCGAGTTGTTTTAATGTTGATTCCTTAGCAGCATTAAATTGTTCTTTAGCCTCAGGCATATTATTCATAAGCTCCATCATAGCTTCTACAGCTTCAGGCATTTTATTAGATTGAGTTCCGATGTAAGCCATTACATAGTTAGAGTTCTCTTTTTTACTAGCTGTAGAATAATTTGACCATGCTGAGTATGCTAAAGATTTAGATTCTCGTATTTCCTGAAATATTATGGATGATAAACCACCACCAAAGTAAGTGTTAAATAATAATGATACCGCCATATTTTCAGCTTTAAATGGAGCCCCTTTAGCAATAAACATCATTTCAGATTGAACCATATCATAATCTACGTAATAGACGTTTCCACCAGTTTCCTTTTCAATATAATTTATTGGTTCTGGATAATCTATTAGTTTAGCTGGCGTAGAATGAAACTGATCGATAGCAGTAATTGCACTTTTAACATCTTTACCGTAATAAAATAGCCGCTGCTTATAGTTTTTTAGATCTTTAACGATCTTGACAAGATCTTTAGGATTAATAGCCTTTAATTCACTAACTGGAATTACATTACGCAACCTAGAGTTTTCTCCATAGATTGCATAATTCAATAAACCAGACCTTAGAATTCTACCCTTGCTTGTTTTGTTGTTCTGTCGTTCTTTAGCAATTGCGGCTACGTAGTTATTGTATGACTCTTGATCAGCAACAGAGCTATCCCATAGGTGCTCTAATAATTCTAAACCCTCAGATAAATTATCTTTTAGTCCACTAAGTCCTACATAAGTTTGTTCTGCTTGAGTACTTACGTAATAGTCTATTCCTAATTTGTAAAATTCTTTTCTTAATTCTTTAGCAGAATAGTTGTCTGTCCCTAAATAGTCTAAGTATCCAACAGCTAACCCAAGTTTATTATCACTATCACTTCCCATGTCAAAAATGATATTCAAATCAAATAAATCATTGCTTTGATTTTCAATATAGGATAGATTCATACCATTACTTGTAGTCACTTTGTTTATAGCAGAATCATAATTTACATATACAGGCGTTAAAGGTTTAGATTCTAAAGTATTAAATTTAGTCATGTAATCAGATGATTTACTTCTATTTAGCTCTACAGGTGTAATTCCAGGGTTTGATACCTTAACAATATTATTATCTTCTCCCTTTCGTTTGTAAGTTACTACGTAGTTATTTTGATAAAACCCATTTGCAAAATCAACTAATTCTTGTTTGGATATAGCACTTAAATCTTCTAAAAACTGAATCTTATCTCTCCATTTTTCATGGTGAATAAAAGCATTGTAATAGGCAGAAGCCAAAGCAGTACTGTTTTCAAATTGCTGTAACTGTGATTTTTTCATATCATTTACAACTGCTTGAATCATCCATTCATCAAATTCACCTTGTTTTAGAAGATTTATTTGGTCCAATATTAACCTTCTAACTTCATCAAGAGACTGTCCCTCTTTTGGAATACCACTAAAACTATGATATCCATAATCATTTAAAAATGTTGGAGAACAACTAGCTCCTTGCACTAATTGTTTTTGATTCAAATTAAGATCGATCAAACCTGCATTACCATTGGAAAGTATCATATCACAAAGAGTCACAAGCTTTTCTTCTTTTGTGCTGATACCGTCTGATCGAAACGCTACGTTTACATTCTCTGCAGTTGGACCAAAAACTTCTTTAGTAATAACAGATGTTATATTTTCTTCTTTAGGTAAAATGGGATGAACAACCTCTTTTCTTTTTAAATTTCCAAAAGTATTACTAACCTCTAGAATAGTTTCTTCAAAGTTAATATCTCCGACTAACACCATGGCCATATTATTTGGAACATAATACTTATCAAAATAGTTGTTTATATCTATCAAAGACGGGTTTTTTAAATGTTGTGCTGTACCAATAGTTTTTTGTTGTCCGTAAGGGTGGTTGGGAAATAAACCCTCCAACATAGCAGCATAGCTTTTTCTTCCGTCATTGTCTTGGCCCCTATTAAACTCTTCAAATACCGCTTCCAGTTCAGTATGAAATAGGCGAAGAACTAATTCACTAAAACGCTCTTCTTCTAAAATAAGCCATTTACTTAATTCGTTTGCTGGGATTTTATTTTTGTACACAGTTTCCTCAAACCAAGTATGTGCGTTTGTCCCTGTAGCTCCCAGCGAGCTTGTCATTTTATCATACTCATTAGCAATAGAATAACTTGATGCTTCTAAAGAAACAGCATCAATTTCTTTATATATTGCTAGTTTTTTGTCAATATCTACTTCAGCTCTATGTGTTTCATATAAGTCAGAAATCTTATCTAAATATACTTTTTCACTATCCCAATCAATTGTACCAATTTTAGAAGTCCCTTTAAAAACCATATGTTCAAGGTAATGAGCTAACCCTGTAGATTCTTTTGGATCGTAATTTGATCCTGCTCTTACAGCTATGAAAGTTTGTATTTTTGGCTCATCTATATTTTTGCTTAAATAAACAGTTAATCCGTTATCTAATGTGTATAAACGAAGTCCTGTAGGATCATTTGAGATCGCTTCGTAAGAAAAGCCGTTACTATCAGTTACAATTTCAGATCTGTATTGATTACTATTATTTGTATCACAACTAAGGATCAAAGAAAACATTGCGATATAAAAAAGTATATTTTTTTTCATTGTGTAGGTTTTTATTAAAAAAAATCAAGACTAATACTATCTAGAGATTTTAAATTAATTATTTGTTAATATTTAGTACGAAAAAATTTATAAAGATAGTACTGAAGCCACTTTTTTACCTATTTCTGCGGGTGATTCAACAACATGGATACCGCATTCTTTCATGATTTGCTTTTTGGCTTGAGCGGTGTCATCACTTCCTCCAACTATTGCACCAGCATGCCCCATAGTTCTGCCAGCAGGAGCAGTTTCTCCTGCGATAAATCCAATGACTGGTTTTTTGCTACCACTTTTTTTATACCATTTAGCAGCATCTCCTTCAAGCTGACCACCAATTTCTCCAATCATTACTACACATTCTGTTTCTTGGTCATTGATTAATAATTCTACAGCTTCTTTAGTTGTTGTTCCAATAATTGGATCTCCTCCAATTCCTATAGCTGTTGTAATACCTAATCCTTGTTTTACAACTTGATCTGCAGCTTCATAGGTCAAAGTTCCAGATTTGGAAACTATTCCAACAGTACCTTTTTTAAACACAAATCCAGGCATGATACCAACTTTGGCTTCACCAGGAGTAATTACTCCTGGGCAGTTAGGCCCCACTAAACGACAGGGTTTGTTTTTAATATAATTTGATGCAATAATCATATCTGCTACTGGTATACCTTCAGTTATGGTTATGATTACTTTTATACCTGCATCGGCAGCCTCCATTATTGCATCGGCAGCAAAGGCAGGGGGCACAAAAATAATAGAAGTGTTTGCATCAACTTGATCAACTGCTTCTTTAACTGTATCAAATACAGGTTTTTCTAAATGAGTTTGTCCACCTTTTCCTGGTGTCACACCTCCTACAACATTAGTTCCATACTCTATCATTTGAGAAGCATGAAAAGTACCTTCACTTCCAGTGAATCCTTGAACAATTATATTCGAATTTTTATTTACTAATACACTCATTTATTTATTGTTAAATGTTTAAAACTTTGCAAATGTAATTTTTTGTTTTTTAACTGTAATGGTTTTAAAGTATAAATTCATGTCAATTTATCCTTTAATTCTTTAATAATTCCAGGAAGTTTTCGAAGTAATGCAAGTTCTTTTAATTTTGATCTAGACTCTTCAACAGGGGTGCCAAAATATGTTTTACCTCCTGTAATAGATTTAGTAACCCCACTTTGACCTAATATGACTGATTTTGATCCTATGGTTATTCCGCTATTTGTTCCTACTTGTCCCCAAATAGTAACATCATTTTCAATAATACAACATCCCGCAATTCCACTTTGAGATGCAATTAAACAATTTGTTCCAATTACAGTGTCATGACCCACTTGAATGAGATTATCTAATTTAGTACCTCTTCCTATTGTGGTATCTCCAGTTACCCCACGATCAATTGTACAGCTTGCACCAATGTGGACATCATTTTCAATAACTACTCTTCCACCTGACTTTAATTGATCAAATCCGTTAGGTAGTTTTTTGTAATAAAATGCATTGCTTCCCAGGACTGTTCCCGACTGAATAATTACATTATTTCCTATAATAGTATCATCAAAAATGCTAACGTTGGAATGAATAATTGAATTTTTACCTATTATCACATTATTTCCGATAAAACAATTGGGTTGTACTATGGTTCCTTCTCCAATAATTGCAGTTTCAGAAATAGATATAATGGAGGGGCTGAAAGGTTTAAAGTGTGTAGTGAGTAGATTGAAGTCACTAAATGGATTATCAGAAATTAATAATGATTTTCCTTTAGGGCAGTCAACATTTTTATTTATTAGTATGACAGATGCCTTAGAACTAAGTGCTTTTTCATAATATTTTGGATGATCAACAAATACTATGTCACCTTCAGAAACAATATGAATTTCGTTCATTCCTGAAACCTTAAACAAAGGATCTCCTACATATTCACATTTAATAATAGATGCTATTTCTTTAAGTGTATACGCCCTTTTAAATTTCATACTAGGCTTTGATACGTTCTTTGTAAGTTCCTTTTGTAGTTTCTACTTTAATCATGTCTCCTTCATTGATAAAAAGTGGAACCATAACTGTAGCTCCAGTTTCTACAACTGCAGGTTTGGTAGCATTTGTCGCAGTATTCCCTTTAATTCCTGGTTCTGTGGATATAATTTTAAGTATTACACTTGCGGGTAAATCTACTGAAAGTGGTGCATTATCTTCAGTATTTATAAGTACAGTTACTACTTCACCTTCTTTCATTAAATCGGGACTATCTAAAACTGATTTTTGAAGTTCAATCTGTGAATAATCAGCTGTATTCATAAAATGAAATGTTTCTCCATCATTGTATAAATATTGAAATTTGTGAGTTTCGACTCTAACTTCTTCAATTTTATGTCCTGCTGAAAAAGTATTATCAATAACTTTACCGTTAGTAACACTTTTCATTTTTGTTCTTACAAATGCAGGGCCTTTTCCAGGCTTCACGTGCAGAAATTCGATGATTTTAAATATATCATGGTTATATTTTATGCATAATCCATTTCTAATATCAGAAGTACTTGCCATAGTTTAGTTAGTTTGATTTAAAATATCCTTTCATAATTCCACGATGTGAATTTTTGATAAATTGTAAAATTTCATCACGTTCAGGGGTAGCCTCCATTTCTGCTTCGATAATTTCTGAGGCTTGAGAATTGTTATAATTTTTTTGATAAAGTATACGGTAAATATTTTGAATTTCTTTAATTTTTTCTGAAGTAAAACCTCTCCTTCTTAAGCCAACAGAATTGATTCCAACATATGATAAGGGTTCACGAGCAGCCTTGACATAAGGAGGAACATCTTTTCTTACTAGTGATCCTCCAGTCACAAAAGAATGATTACCAATAGAACAAAATTGATGAATTGCAGTCATTCCAGCTAATATTACATAATCACCAACAGTTGTATGTCCAGCTAATGTACTATTGTTAGAAAAAATACAATTTTTTCCAACTATACAATCGTGGGCTATGTGACAGTAAGCCATTATTAAACAATTATCCCCAATAACTGTTTTCATTTTATCTGTAGTGCCGCGGTTAATTGTTACACACTCTCTAATTGTTACGTTATTTCCTATTACAACAGTTGTTTCCTCATCGTCGTATTTTAAATCTTGAGGCATTGCAGAGATTACCGACCCTGGAAAAATACTACAGTTTTTTCCAATACGTGCTCCTTCCATGATTGTAACATTTGAACCAATCCATGTGCCTTCACCAATAAAAACATTATTATTTATTGTAGTAAAAGGTTCAATAACTACATTTTTTGCAATTTTTGCCCCAGGGTGAACGTAAGCTAATGGTTGATTCATTTTTAATTATTTTAAATAACTTATTTAACTTTTGATATTTGAGCCATTAATTCTGCCTCTGCACATAATTTTCCATTTGCATATGCATAACCTTGCATGTGGCAAATACCTCTTCTTATTGGAGTAATCAGAGAACAATTAAAAATCAATGTATCTCCGGGTACAACTTTCTGCTTAAATTTAACTTTATCCATTTTCATGAAAAATGTAAGATAATTCTCTGGATCGGATACTGTGTTTAAAACTAAAATTCCGCCTGTTTGAGCCATGGCTTCAATAATAAGTACTCCAGGCATTACAGGCGATCCTGGAAAATGACCTTGAAAAAATGTTTCGTTCATAGTTACATTTTTACATCCAATTACGTGATTTGGAGATAACTCATAAACCTTGTCAACAAACAAAAACGGAGGTCTATGTGGAAGCATATCCATAATTGCATTTACATCCATTACAGGAGTTTGATTTAAATCTACTATAGGGACATTATTACGACGTTCAATTTTAATTATTTTTGATAATTTTTTTGCAAATTGTGTATTTACATAATGCCCTGGTTTATTTGCTATAACTTTACCTTGAATACGCATACCAGCGAGAGAAAGATCTCCTATTACGTCTAACAACTTATGTCTTGCAGCTTCGTTTGGATAATGTAATGTAAGATTATCTAGTATACCATTCGATGTGACTGAAATAGTCTCCTTATTAAACGCTTTTTTAAGCCGTTCCATCGTTTCGTTAGAAAGAGGTTTGTCAACATATACAATAGCATTATTAAGGTCTCCACCTTTTATCAAACCTTGCTCTAGAAGTGATTCAAGTTCGTGCAAAAAACTAAATGTTCTAGAATCAGAAATATCATTTTTAAAATTGGATAAGTGCTGTAGTGTGGCGTTTTGAGTTCCAAGTATCTTTGTGCCAAAATCAACCATTGTAGTTATTTGATACTCGTTAGAAGGTATAATAGTTATTTCACTTCCTGATTCATCATCAACGTATGAAATTACGTCTTTGACAACAAAAACCTCTCTACAAGCTTCCAACTGTTTAATTCCTGCTAATTCTAAAGCTTCTACAAAATATTTTGAAGAACCATCCATAATTGGTGGCTCTGAAGTACTTAATTCTATTATTACATTATCAATTTCTAGACCAACCAGTGCTGCTAGAACATGTTCACATGTTTGGATTGTAACACCATTGTTTTCTAAACAAGTTCCTCTTTGGGTGTTTGTTACCAAGCTTGCGTCTGCATTAATCATTGGCAATCCTTCTAAATCTAATCTGCGGAATTTATAACCATAATTAGATTCTGCAGGTAGAAAGTTTATAACAACTTCTTTTCCAGTGTGAAGCCCCACACCAGTTAAAGAAACTTTTTTTGTAATTGTTGTTTGCTTAGCTTCAGATTTAATGATCATGTTTAAATGTTTTTTCTAATAAATGAAAATCTTTAATAATTTTTGGTAAATTTTTAAAATGAACATAAGATTTGTTAAAGTCTGAATTGTTAAAAGCAGGTTTACCATTGATTGTTTGATTTGCCTTTATACTTTTAGTAACACCTGATTGACCAACAATCTTAACATTGTCTCCAATAGAAATATGTCCAGCTATACCAACTTGGCCACCAATTTGACAGTTAGATCCTATTTTTGTTGATCCAGCAATTCCAGAAAGCGCAGCAATTACAGTGTTCTCACCAATTACCACATTATGAGCAACTTGAACTTGATTGTCAAGTTTAACACCTTTTTTGACTATAGTAGAGCCTAATGTAGCCCTATCAATAGTGGTTGAAGCACCAACATCAACATTATCTTCAATTATAACATTACCAATTTGAGGTATTTTTTTATAAACTCCGTTCTCATCTGGAGAAAATCCAAAGCCATCAGCCCCAATAACAGCCCCAGAATTGATATAACAATTAGATCCAATTATACAATCAAAATACACTTTAACACCTGAAAAAAGTATTGAATTCGAACCAATTTTCACATTGTCTCCTATGTATGAGTGAGGGTATATTTTTACATTATCTCCAATGGTAACATTATTACCAATATGTGAAAATGCTCCAATGTAAACGCCTTTCCCGTAACTAGCAGTTGAAGAAATAAAAACCGGAGATTCAAGTCCTACTTTATTATTTTTGGCTAAATTATAATATTCTAAAAGTGTAGTAAATGCTGAATATGCATTATCAACTTTTACCATAGTTAAATTCAATGGTTTAATTGGTGCAAAACTATTATTGACTATTACAATTGAAGCCTTAGTAGTATATATGTGTGAATTATACTTGGGATTTGATAAGAATGTTATTGAGCCTTCAAAGCCTTCATCAATTTTAGATAGTGAATGAACTTGTGCAGCAGGATCACCCACTACTTCACCATTTAATACTTCTGCTATTTGTTTCGCTTTAAATATCATTGTTGCAAAAGTAAAAAAAATTATCAAAGAACATCCTCTGGAAAGCATATATAATGCTTTGTAACCGTTTTAGATAACACTTTAAGGGAAAGATGGTTAGATGAGTTAATTACTTCATTTACGTCTCCATTTTTATATAATATATACAAACCTCCTTGATTTTTATCATATCCCAGGTTCGAAACAGATCCATCAAATACAAAATAAGCTGCTTCTTTTGAGCTCAACTTATGTTTAGATTTTAAATTTTGAATCATATTTGTCATATTTAAATCACAAGGTAAGTTGTCATTAAATTTAATTTTTAATAGATTTCTGTTTAATATTCTTTGAGATAAGTTGCTTAAAACATAATCACTGTGATGTTGCCATGTTTTTAGTGCAGACAATACATCATAGTCATCTAATAGCGCAAACTGGTTTAGAGATTTAATATTAAAATTATTATTGTCATATGAACAATTCATGAAGTAACTAAGAGCAGGACTTGCTTGTAGATTTATATTTAAAACTGACAACTCTTTTGCACGTTTTAGTATTCGTATGATCATTTGCTCAGCGACTAAGCTTGTTTTATGTAAATAAACCTGCCAATACATTAATCTTCTGGCCATTAAAAACTTTTCAACTGAATACAGGCCTTTTTCTTCGATTACTAATTCGTCTTCAACAACATTCATCATAGAAATAAGTCGCTCACTATTTATGTTTCCTTCTGAAACACCGGTATAAAAACTATCTCTTTTAAGATAATCTGATCGATCTATATCAATTTGACCTGAAATTAATTGGCCAAAAAAATTTCTTGAATAATCTCCCTTAAACATTGAAATGGCTGTGTCTAATTTTCCTTCAAACTCAACATTTAGTGTTTCCATAAATTTAAGTGAAATCGCTTCATGACTTATGTTTTTGACAATACTATGCTCCATGGCATGACTGAAAGGACCATGACCAATATCATGAAGTAAAATAGCAATATATAATCCGTTCTCTTCAACTAAAGATATGCTAATCCCTTTGAATCTTAAAATTCTTACAGCCTTTTGCATTAAATGTAAACACCCTAATGCGTGATGAAATCTAGTGTGATGTGCTCCTGGATAGACTAAGTAAGAAAGTCCCATTTGTGAAATTCGCCTTAAACGTTGAAAATATCTGTGTGCTATTAAATCAAAGATTAGTGTATTTGGAATTGTAATAAATCCATAAACTGGATCATTAAATATTTTAAGTTTATTGATGGAATTCAAACTTTATAGTATTAAATTTACAGATGTAACCATTTTTTGAGGTTTTTACTTTGTAAAAATACTAAAATCATAGGACTTCTTATTTTAATAAAATTGATAACATGGGGAATATAAATATTTTATGGGTTGATGATGAAATTGAATTTTTAAGACCTCATATATTATTCCTAGAAAACAAGAATTATATTGTTACTCCTTGTAAAAGCGGGATTGAGGCAATCAGCCAAATAAGTGAGAATAAATTTGACATAGTTTTTTTAGATGAAAATATGCCGGGCCTTTCTGGACTAGAAACTCTTTCAGCTATTAAAGAAATAAAATCTACACTTCCTGTTGTTATGATAACCAAGAGCGAGGAAGAATACATTATGGATGATGCAATTGGGAATAAAATTGCAGATTATTTAATTAAGCCAGTTAATCCTAATCAAATTCTTTTATCCTTAAAAAAAAATCTAGAACATAATCGCTTAGTTTCTGAAAAAACTTTGTCTAATTATTTGCAAGAGTTCCGTAAAATTTCAATCGAACTTAACGAAATTAATTCTTTTGAAAAATGGGAGCAATTTTACAAAAAGTTAGTTTTTTGGGAATTAGAATTAGAAAACTCAAATGATATAACGGTGAGTGAAATAATCGAAGCTCAAAAATTAGAGGCTAATCAGCAATTTGGACGATTTATTGAAAAATCTTATGCAAGTTGGTTCGAAGATTACCAAGCACCAACTATGTCTCATACATTATTTAAAGATAAAATAGCAAATACGCTTAATACAAACGGAAACACCTTAATGGTAGTTATTGACAACTTAAGATATGACCAATGGAAAGTTATTGAACCAAGCATAAATAAATACTACAAGATCCAGGATGATAGTCTGTACTTTAGCATTCTTCCAACCGCTACACAATATGCAAGGAATGCCATTTTCTCTGGCTTAATGCCAAGTGAGATGGAAAAATTATTTCCTCAATACTGGAAGAATGACAATGATGAAGGTGGGAAAAACTTATATGAAGCTGAATTACTTGAATCCCAATTAAAACGTCTTGGCTTGTCACATTTAAAACACGAATACATAAAAATCACAAACTTAAAATCTGGTCAAAAACTAGCGGAAACATTTAGAAGCAAAGCTTCAAACGATTTGACAGTTGTTGTATATAACTTTGTGGATATGTTATCGCATGCTAAAACTGAAATGGAGATACTTAAAGAACTTGCTTCTAACGATAAGGGATATAGATCAATTACAAAAAGCTGGTTTGACAACTCTCCGTTATTAGAAATAATTAAACAAGCTAAGGACCTTAATCTTAAACTTATTATTACCACCGATCACGGAACTATTAATGTAAAAAACCCTTCAAAAGTTATTGGAAATAAAGACACGAGCCTCAACTTGAGATACAAAACAGGAAGAAGTCTATCTTATGATAAAAAAGATGTTTTGTCCATTAAAGATCCAAAATCAATATACCTCCCATCATCAGCTATGAACAGTTCGTTTATTTTTGCTAAGGATAATTTATTTTTTGCATACCCAAATAACTACAATCATTATGTTAATTATTTTAGGAATACTTATCAGCATGGAGGTATTTCACTAGAAGAAGTTATCATTCCTTTCGCTATACTAAACCCTAGGTAAATGAGTAATAGTATTCACTACAAAATAAAAGACTTATCGTCCACTGCTAAGTCAATTCTAAATCTAGTAAAATCAAAAAATATTTTGTTTTATGGAGAAATGGGAAGTGGGAAAACAACCCTAATAAGTGCATTAGTTAAAGAGCTTGGAGGAGTTAATATTACAACAAGCCCTACATTTTCAATTGTTAATGAATATGAGCTAAATGATGACGTTGCGTATCATTTTGACTTTTACAGAATCAATGATCAATTCGAAGCTTTAGATATGGGAATTGAAGAATATTTCGTGTCTAATCATTGGAATTTTATTGAATGGCCTGAAAAAATTAATGATTTACTTCCTAATCAAGTATCAATAGTTCAATTATCATTTGCTAAAAATGGTGGCAGAATCCTTCAAATTTCGGAAAAAAAACCTTCTACATAAAACTAAAAATAATAATTGTAAATTAGTATTTTTAATAATAGATCATGGATAATTCAACTTCACCTTTTACTAGAGAACAGTTACTTCCAAAAGAAGAGATTTTAGAAGTTTCAAATGAAAAAAGCTCTTTATTTATAGGAATTCCAAAAGAAACTTCTTTTCAAGAAAAAAGAGTTTGTCTTACTCCAGATGCTGTTTCAGCTCTAACTACTAATGGCCATCGAATTCTAATTGAATCAGGGGCTGGTGCTAATGCAATTTTTAATGATCATGAATATAGCGAAGCTGGTGCAGAAATTACAACAGATAGGTCCAAAGTGTTTGGGTGTCCAATTGTACTTAAAGTTGAACCACCTACATTAGAAGAAATAGACCTTTTAAACTCAAAAACTCTTTTGATTTCTGCAATTCAAATTAAAATGCAACGTAAAGATTACTTTCAAAAGCTTTCTAAAAAACGAATTACAGCCTTAGGTTTTGAATTTATTAAGGATCAAGACGGAGTGTTTCCAGCAGTTCGACAATTAAGCGAAATTGCTGGATCGGCTTCTATTCTTATTGCTTCAGAAATTATGTCTATTACAAGTAAAGGAAATGGGCTTCTATTTGGAAATATAAGTGGGGTCCCTCCTACTGAAGTTGTAATTATTGGGGCTGGAACAGTTGGAGAATTTGCAGCACGATCAGCTATAGGTCTAGGAGCTAATATTCGTGTTTTTGATAAATCCATAACGAAACTCCGTAATTTACAGTCAAATTTAGGGCGAATGATATACACTTCTACGATGCAACCCAAGAACCTTCAAAAGGCACTGATGCGTTGTGATGTAGCTATTGGTGCAGCAAAAGGAACTAATAGAGCACCATTTTTGGTGAGTGAAGCACTTGTAGAGCAAATGAAATCTGGCTCAGTAGTTATAGACGTGAGTATTGATATGGGCGGTTGCTTTGAAACTAGTGAGGTAACTTCTCATGACAAACCTACTTTTGTTAAGCATGATGTGATACATTATTGTGTCCCCAATATACCTTCAAGATATGCTCGAACTTCGTCCATTTCAATCAGTAATATATTCACTCCTTACCTACTAAAAATTGCTGAAGACGGCGGAATTGAAAATTCTTTAAGATTTGATAAAGGATTGAAAAATGGATTGTATTTTTACCACGGCATTCTAACAAACAAATCGATAGCCGAGTGGTTTGATTTAGACTGTAGCGATGCCAATTTATTAATATTTTAAAATTAGTACATGAAAATTGTTCATCGATTTGGTTTCTATATGGGAGGCTTTTCTATAGGTTTGGTGTTTTTAATCTTTTTCTTAAGCGGAAAAAAAACAAGCTGTGCTTACGGACCAGATGCTCGTGTGTTGAAAAATATACGAACTAAAAAACCACAATATTCTACATCGGTTCAAGAACAATTAAATGCTAAAATAATAGATACTTTAACATTGCATTCTATATTTAAAAATGCAGATATCAATTTTAGCAAAAGTGATACAAAATCAGCTCCTTGTAGGACCTACTACGTAGAAGCTGAAAAATATGAAATGGTTGTTGAAAACTGCCCGAAAGACGCAATAATAAAAACACTAATTATTCTTTAGATTTTACGTCGTTTTCTTTCTATACTAATTAAATTTAATTCTCTTGACGTTTGCCCTGCTACTGAAGTATTCTCTTCAGCACGTCTAATTAGGTAAGGCATAACATCCTTAACAGGTCCAAAAGGCACATATTTAGCAACATTATAGCCGTTCGTGGCTAAATTATAACTAATATGGTCACTCATGCCATAAAGCTGGCCAAACCAAACCCTAGTGTCATTTTTAGGAATATTATAAACATCCATTAAATTTACAGCCAAAGCAGTGCTTTGCTCATTATGTGTCCCAATAAAAGGTTGAATTTGATTTAAATTTTCTAGAACATATTTTAAAGTATTATTAAAAAGTGCATCTGTTAATTCTTTTGTCTCACAAATAGGAGATTTATATCCTAACTCGTAAGCCCTCAAACGTTCCTTTTCCATATAAGCTCCTCGCACTATTTTAATACCCAACTTGAAATTTAATTTTTTAGACTTCAAATGGATTTGTTTTAAATAATTTAGGCGATCCCAACGATAAGTTTGAAGAGTATTGTACACAACAACGGACTCTTTATTGTATAGCTGCATCATTTCTAGAATTAAATCATCTACGGCTTCTTGTATCCAACTTTCTTCAGCATCAATAAGGATTTTAATATTATTTGATTTTCCAAATGCACAAACTAAATTAAAACGCTCTTTAATACGTAACCATTCTTCAGTCTCAGAAGAGGTTAATTCTTTATTGTCACTTATTTTATTATAAATCTCAAAACGTCCAAAGCCCGAAGGTTTAAAAACAGCAATTGGCATGGCTTCATTATCTTTGGAGAAAGAAATTAATTCTATGGTTTTTTGAACAGCCAAGTCAAATTGAGTGTTATCTTTTTTACCCTCAACAGAATAATCCAATACGCTAAACACGTGACTACTATACATTTGATTAATTTTAGAGATACAATCAAATTGACTGACCCCACCGCAAAAATGATCAAAAACAGTAGACCTAATTAAACCTTCGACAGGTAGATTTACTTTTAATGCAAATTTAGTAGCAGCTGTTCCTATTCTAACAAGAGGTTCTATGGATATCATTTTAAATAAAAAATAGGCACGCTCTAAGTCGGAATCCGATTTTAAGTGAAATGCAACTTTAGTATTATTAAAATCAATACTCATGTTCAATAAATTAAAACAAAACAAATATATTTAATACTAACTACATTATTTGTAAATTTGTACTTATTTTCACTTACTTAAGCTAGATATAAATAAACATGAAATCTATTGACTCTGGAGCTTATTCAATTCACTTTAATGAGCATTGCTATGTAGAGCTTAATTCGTTTTTAGAAAGTTCTAATTTTAGTAATATATTTATTTTTGTAGATATTAACACTCATGAATATTGTTTACCAACCTTCCTGTCTAATATTAGCTATTCATGTGAACTCGAAATCATCGAAATGGAAGCTGGTGAACATCACAAAAATCTTGATACTTGTACCCAAGTATGGCATACACTTTCAGAGCTGGACGCCGATCGAAAATCATTGTTAATAAACCTTGGTGGCGGAGTTGTTACTGACTTAGGAGGGTTTGTAGCCTCCACTTTTAAACGCGGGATTAGCTTTATTAATGTCCCTACGAGTTTACTAGCTATGGTTGATGCATCTGTCGGTGGAAAAACAGGAGTTGACTTGGGGGGGCTTAAAAATCAAGTTGGTATTATTAATTTCCCTAAAATGGTATTAATTGACCCTTTATTTTTGAAATCATTACCTAAATATGAGATTAGATCTGGGGTAGCAGAAATGTTAAAACATGGCTTAATCAAAGACGCTGAATATTGGAAACGTCTTAGCGACTTAAAAAGTTTAAATTTATATGATTTAGAGTGTTTAATTTATGAATCAGTAGTTATAAAAAATGAAATAGTTAAAAGAGATCCAAATGAATTCGGGGAACGTAAGCAATTAAATTTTGGACACACATTAGGACATGCTATTGAATCTTATTTTCTATCTAGTAATAATAAAACCACTCTGTTACATGGTGAAGCCATTGCTGTTGGGATGGTTTTGGAAGCTTATTTGTCTACAAAAAATTGTGGTTTAATTAATGAAGAATTGTTACAAATAAAAAAAGTATTTACTAACCTATATGGCATAGTCAAATTTAATAAAAAAGACAAAGATTCAATAATTGATCTTTTGAAGTATGACAAAAAGAATTCACATGGAGAAATTAAATTTGCTTTACTAGAATGTATTGGTAAATCTAATATTGATGTGATTGTTAATGAAGATATTATTAACGAAGCATTTAGTTACTATGCTTCATGAAAATATTAAATATTATAAATCATTAAATATGGAATGCATTAAACGTTTTTTATCATTTATACTTTCCTCTAACGAAATCATCGTTTCAGTTCGATATACGCCTTCAATTTCATCTAATTGAAATATAATTTCTTTCGCGTGTGTTGTACTTTTTGCTCGAATTTTGCAAAAAATATTGAATTTACCAGTAGTTATGTGGGCAACTGTAACATGAGGTATATCATATATACGCTCTAAAACAAACTTTGTCTGAGAAGTGTTCTGCAAGAACACTCCAACGTATGCAATGAAAGAATATCCTAACTTTTGATAATCTATTGTTAAGGAAGAGCCCTTAATTATCTTAGCATCTTCCATCTTTTTTACTCTTACATGCACTGTTCCGGCTGATATCAATAGTTTTTTAGCAATGTCTGTGAATGGAACCCTTGTATTATCAATCAGCATATCTAATATCTGGTGATCAATCTCATCTAATTTTACTTTAGCCACATTAATATTTTTTAAATTAAATTATCATTTTTTTAATATAACAGCAAAATTAACAATTTTTATGTAATAAAATTGAGACTATATTAAATTATTTTTAACAAACAACTCAATTTTTTCAGATTCTACAAATATGAAATCGATTTCGTATTTTTCTAATAAAACTTCGAATTCGGGATGAAATACTTGTTTAAAATTTGCATTTATTTCCCGATGCCCATATTTATTAGATAAATCCCCGATATAATCAATAGTTGGTTTAAATTTGAGTCCATTTGATCCTAAAACTTCTATAAACTGAATCCCAATATCACAAAAGTCATTTGGTCTACTTGAATTTATGTTAGCATTTCTAATTATAACATCATTGAATAATGTATGGTTTTCAGGGATATCAAAGTATAATGAATAAAATTTTTCATTAACTTTATTTTCGGCTATACATTCAATTGCAGTAAATAGTGATAATGCAATATATTTACGAGTCTGCTCACGTGAGTAATCGCCTGGATAATGTCCGGCTTCGAAAAGAACCGTAGGAACGCCAATTGTTTGAAATTGGTCTCCAACACAATTTGGATTAAAACTATCATCATAACGACCAACCTGGTTTGGAAGGTATAATTGTAGTACGCTGTTTATAGCGTTGATAATAGACATTGACTTTTTTCGAGTTTTTGTAATTGATCTCTTTGTGTCTTCTGAAGGTGATAAAAAGCTGATAATTGAAGGGCTATTTGACTTACCTGCACTGTAAATGGTACGCTGACCATGTAGATTGAAGCAATAATGAGGGTTAAAATCATCAAAAACCTGTCTTAAAATAATACTTTCTTTTTGTGATCTTATTATAGCATCTCTATTCAAGTCTATATTATTTGCATTAAGACGTGTAAAAGCCTTTGCTCCATCAGGATTAAGTATAGGAATTATAAATAATGTACAAGATGTTAAAAACTCCTTATAATATCCTGATTCTAAATAGTTGAATAGGTCAAATATAGCCTTGGTAGTTGTGCTTTCATTACCGTGCATTTGTGACCAAATTAATATTCGCTTAGATCCAGAACCAACTCTAACACTATAAATTGGTATGTCTGTTTCTGAAACACCTAAAATACTTACTTTAAATAAACCTGATAACGAATCTAAAAGGGGTTCTATGTCTGAATTTGGCAATACTCTACATTTCAAAGACTTGGCTTTTAATGAATCGTAGTGATGTAAAAAATTAATAGAATTAAACATAGATATATTATAATGTACAAATGTAAACAATATAGATTTTAATGTAGAAACAATTATTATTTCACAAATGTAAACACCTTTGTCTTTAATTTGATTGTCGAATATATTAAATTAAAATAATAAATTTAGATTTGATTATTAGGGTTATTATTAATTATAATTTTTAACTAAAATATTTAACAATCAGATATTTAAGTGTTTTTGTTAAAGTTAATTATTGGAGTTTTCAACTTAATTAATATAATTATTTTAATTTAATTTTTTATAGTTTACTTTTGAAAATTAATTTCATATATACAATTGTAAACAATGATAGATATTACTGAATTTAATTCTCGTCTTGAAAAAATTATAAATTATTACGGATTATCAGCTTCTGCATTTTCTGAAAAAATATCAGTACAACGTTCAAGTATTTCTCATATTATCAGCGGACGTAATAAACCTAGCTTAGATTTTATAAATAAGGTTCTTAAAGCATTTCCTGAAATTGATCTTATCTGGCTATTAAGTGGAAGAGGCAAGTTTACTGTAAACACTACTCTCACCCGGTCCTCAGCAACACATTTAAACTTTAAGTCTTCCACTTTACTAAATGATAAAACTAACAAATCAGAAATAATTGATAGAATTGTGATATTTTATCAAGATGGAAGCTTTAAAAATTACACGACTAATTCTTAGTAATAATTTAGTTGTCTCAATTTCTTTTTTTATATTTTTGTGATATGAGGAAATTAACTCTAATTTTTGGAATTATTTTTTTTGTTAGTTGTTTCGACGTGGAACAGAACTGTAGTGATTTTAAAACAGGAACATATAAAAGTGAAATTATAATAGATAGTGTTCTGTATACTTCTAATTTCACTCGAACCACGAAAATCCAAATAGAGGAATTTGATGGTAAAATTGACTCTTCAAGCGTACGTTGGATTAATGATTGTGAAATGATATTCAAAACTATTAATCCAAAAAATCTCAACGAAAAAAAGGATATTCACTTAAAGATATTAACTACTACTACAAATAGTTATAAGTTTGAATATGGTTATGTTGGGGATACTAACAAGCGTTTAGGAGAAGCAATACTTATGAATTAAAACAATGTAATTTGACCCTCATCGTTAATCTCAAGATCTGAATCGGACGCCCCTAAATCTTTGCTAGTCCCGTCATTTATATTTAATTCAGTATTAAGTTCCGTGTTTTGCTTAGACTCTTTTGAAACTGATTCACTAACAATCTCTTCCTCTACTACAATAATTTCATCAGCTGGTATTTTTTTAGGCTCTGTGTATGGTAAAGAATTAATTAGATCAATTTGATTAATTTTATATTTAGTTAATTGGTTACCCAAGGCAGAAACCCCTTTTAAGCTAATAAACTTTTCAATATCAATTTCCTGATCGGCACGCCTATCTTTATTTCTTTCTTTTGCAAAGGATAATTTGGCTACAGGTCGCCAATCGGTAGACACAATTTCTAATACGCTTGATGCATGTACTGAAATAAAAATCTCCTCTTTATTTTCGTTTTCAATCAAGAAACGTTTTACATAATGCTTTTGCTTCTCTCCGTCGAAATAGATTACTGAAATTGGTTTACTAGGTATCCATTTCTCTAGAACGATCATGTCATCTTCAAAATGAGAAGTGATTTCAGGGACAATTGTTTTAGCTAAGCCGGACTGGGTAATGACTAAAATACGATCTTCTCCTCTAAACTCCCCAACTAAATCTCCTCGTCCGTCTACGTTTAGACGTTGAATTGTATCATCAAACCATATCTTTCTAGGCTTGAGCGTACTAACTCCTTTTTCTTTAAGCTCTACTCGCTTCACAGCATTTTTAGTAACAATATTCCCTTTTGAAACTCGCCCCTTAATATTAATACTTGCAAAGTTAATATCCCATTTGAGTTTTTTAATACTTCCTACTTGACGTAACAAAATAGTAACCACTTCTCCCTCTCCATTTGGATTAGCTGAGAAATACAAGATATTAGACGCTAACTTGCCATTGGTTAAATCATACTCGCGATCTCTTGTCACACTGGTTACAGCAAACCTTTTAATGTAAGAAGCACCTGCCTTACCATCTTTATAAATCATATTATATATCGTGCGAGAGTCCTTTTTCTTAAATACAGCAACATGGATTATATTTTTACCAATAAAGGTTTTGCTACCAACTTTAGTAACGATCATTTTTCCTTCTTTAGTAAAAACTATAATATCATCAATATCACTACAGTCACAAACGTATTCATCCCGTTTTAATCCAGTTCCAATAAAACCTTCTTCACGATTAACAAAAAGTTTAGTATTTCTAATGATCACTTTTGTTGCATCTACGTCATCAAAAGTTCTAATCTCTGTTTTACGTTCTTTTCCTTCTCCATAGTTAGTTTTTAATCGCTTAAAGTAATCTACAGCATAAGAAATGAGGTTTTTCAAATATCCTTTTGTTTCGGCAATTTGATTCTCTAAGTCATCGATTTTTTGTTGTGCTTTTTCAATATCAAATTTAGATATTCTTTTGATCCGGATTTCTGTTAAACGTGCAATATCTTCTTCTGTAACATAGCGTTTTAGATACTTTGTATGTGGCTGAAGTCCTCTATCAATAGCACTTATTACCCCTTTCCAAGTCTCTTCTTCTTCAATGTCACGATATATTCTATTTTCGATAAATATTCGTTCTAATGAAGCAAAGTGCCATTGTTCTTCATATTCTCCAAGCTTTATTTCTAATTCCTGTTTAAGCAGCTCTACTGTGTGATCTGTAGATCTTTTCAACATTTCTGAGACCCCAACAAACAAAGGCTTATTATCTTCAATCACACACCCTAGTGGAGATATGGAGTTCTCACAAGAGGTGAAGGCAAATAATGCATCGATTGTTTTGTCGGGAGAAATACCAGCTGGTAAATGGACGAGAATTTCAACTTCAGCAGCAGTATTGTCTTCAATTTTTTTAATTCTAATCTTACTTTTTTCATTAGCTTTAAGAATGGAATCTATTAGTGAAGAGGTTGTAGTACCAAATGGAACTTCTGTAATTACAAGTGTATTTTTATTAAGTTGTGATATTTTAGCCCTACAACGAACTTTGCCACCACGTAATCCATCATTATAATTAGTGAAATCTGCAATTCCACCAGTTGTAAAGTCAGGAAATAGAGTAAACCGCTTACCTTGGAGGTGTTTGACCGAAGCATCTATAAGTTCAATGAAATTATGCGGCAGGACCTTTGTAGAAAGCCCTACAGCTATTCCTTCAGCTCCTTGTGCCAGTAATAAAGGGAACATAACCGGCAGATTAATAGGTTCTTTTCGACGACCGTCGTATGAAGCTTGCCATTCCGTAATTTTTGGATTAAAAATGACTTCTAAAGCAAATTTAGATAATCGAGCTTCAATATATCTTGAAGCAGCAGCTCTATCACCAGTAAGTACATTTCCCCAGTTCCCTTGTGCATCAATTAGCAAATCCTTTTGACCGATTTGAACCATAGCATCTGCAATACTAGCGTCTCCATGTGGGTGATACTGCATTGTATGGCCCACTATATTAGCTACTTTATTATAACGCCCATCGTCAAGGTCTTTCATAGAATGTAAGATTCTACGTTGAACTGGTTTAAAACCATCTTCAATTGCAGGAACAGCACGTTCCAGAATCACATAAGATGCATAATCTAAAAACCAATCTTTAAACATACCCGTTACTCGAGTAATTGTCTCTTGGTTCTCTGGTAATTCATTTGCTAATATATCATCGTTTTCTTCTATCATAGCTCTTCTGCGATAATATCTAATTCTACTTTTAGATTCTCAATAATAAATTTTTGACGGTCTGGAGTATTTTTGCCCATATAAAACTGGAGTAATGATTCGATAGTCATATCTGAATCTAACATTACTGGGTCAAGACGAATGTCCTCACCAATAAAATATTTGAATTCATTTGGAGATATTTCGCCTAAGCCTTTAAATCGTGTGATTTCTGGTCTTGGTTTTAACTTTCGAATTGCATCTTTGCGTTCATTTTCAGTGTAACAATAAATTGTTTCTTTTTTATTTCTAACTCTAAACAAAGGAGTTTGTAATATGTAAAGATGGCCTTCTTTGATAATTTCTGGAAAAAACTGAAGGAAGAATGTAATTAACAATAAACGAATATGCATACCATCAACATCAGCATCGGTAGCAATTACGATATTATTATATCGTAGATCTTCAATAGATTCTTCAATGTTTAAAGCTGCTTGAAGAAGGTTGAATTCTTCGTTTTCATAAACAATTTTTTTGGTCAATCCATAGCAGTTTAATGGCTTTCCCTTTAAGCTAAAAACAGCTTGGGTATTAACATCTCTAGATTTAGTTATACTTCCAGAAGCAGAATCACCTTCAGTTATGAACAAAGTAGATTCAAGGTTACGTCCATTTTTAATGTCGCCAAAATGAACCCGACAATCTCTTAGTTTTTTATTATGAAGACTTGATTTCTTTGCTCTCTCTCTGGCAATTTTACGAATACCTGACAACTCTTTTCGTTCACGCTCAGCTTGTAAAATTTTACGCTGTATAGCTTCAGCTGTATCAGGATTTTTATGTAGGAAATTATCTAATTGAGTTTTTAAAAAGTCATTTATAAACGTTCTGACTGTTGGAAGGTTACCTCCCATATCTGTTGAACCTAATTTAGTTTTTGTCTGACTTTCAAATACCGGTTCCATCACTTTAATAGCAATCGCAGAAATTATTGATTTTCTAATATCTGAAGCATCATAGTTCTTTCCATAGAACTCACGTACAGTTCTGACAAATGCTTCTCTGAAAGCAGCCAAGTGCGTCCCTCCTTGGGTAGTGTTTTGACCATTTACAAACGAATGGTATTCTTCACTATATTGTGTTTTACTATGAGTGAGTGCTACTTCAATATCTTCTGATCTAAGGTGAATTATAGGGTAAGTCATATCAGAAGCATTTGTATTATCTTCGAGAAGATCTTTCAAACCATTTTCACTAAAAAACTTTTCACCGTTAAACAAAACAGTTAGTCCTGGATTTAAATACACGTAGTATTTTAACATACGTGAAACGTATTCAGTTCTATATTTATAGTTTTTAAATATCGCTTCATCCGGAACAAATGATACTTTTGTTCCTTTACGGCGCGTAGTGTCTTCTAATAAATCTTGATGATTTAAGACACCAGAAGAAAATTCGGCAGAAGCAGATTTTCCATCTCTAGTAGATTCAACTCGAAAAAAAGAAGATAATGCATTAACAGCTTTTGTTCCAACCCCGTTTAGACCAACAGATTTTTTAAAGGCTCTAGAATCATATTTACCACCAGTATTCATTTTAGAAACAACATCAACTACTTTTCCTAAAGGAATTCCACGCCCAAAATCGCGAACTATTACTTTACTACCTTGGATTGAAATTTCTATAGTTTTACCAGCCCCCATGACAAATTCATCAATAGAATTGTCTAACACTTCTTTAAGTAAAATATAAATACCGTCATCTGCCGAAGAGCCATCCCCAAGCTTCCCTATATACATTCCAGGACGCATACGAATATGTTCCTTCCAATCTAGCGATCTAATATTATCTTCTGTGTAAGCTGAATTTTGAGACATAGGTGTATTATGACGAAGGGCTAATATAGTACATCAGTCCAATAAATAAAACCTTTAAAACACAAATTAATTAACAAAAAAAAGCCAATGTTGTTGAGAACATTGGCTTTGTTATAATTATACATAATATGAACTAAACATTAAAAAGAAAATGCATTATGTCACCATCTTTTACGTTGTAATTTTTACCCTCCACTCGCATCTTACCAGCTTCCTTCACTTTTGATTCTGAACCGAAACTAATAAAGTCATCATAAGCAATTACTTCCGCGCGAATAAATCCTTTTTCAAAGTCAGTGTGTATCACCCCTGCCGATTGAGGAGCTGTACTTCCAATATTAATAGTCCATGCACGAACTTCTTTTACTCCAGCTGTAAAATAAGTTTGTAAATTTAATAACTTGTAAGCTGAACGTATAAGCTTGGCAGAACCTGGCTCATCGAGGCCAATGTCTTGTAGAAACATTTTACGTTCCTCATAATCGTCCAATTCATTTATGTCAGCTTCTGTTCCCACAGCCAGCACTAAGACTTCTGAATTTTCATTAACTACATTTTCTCTAACTTGATCGACATATGAATTTCCTAGTAGTGCTGAGTTTTCATCTACATTACATACATACATTACTGGCTTGTCAGTGATAAATTGTAAAGGTTTGACAAATTCTAGATAGTCGTCTTCTAAAAATTCTAAATTACGAACAGAAATTCCTGACTCTAAGTTGTTTTTTATTTTCTGAAGTATAATTTCCTCCTTCTGGGCTTCTTTATCTCCTGTTCTAGAAGCACGTTTTACTTTTTCTAATTTTTTTTCCGTTGTTTCTAAATCTTTTAATTGAAGCTCCATATCAATAGTTTCCTTATCTCTAATTGGATCAACACTTCCATCTACATGTACAATGTTATCGTTATCAAAACAACGTAAAACGTGAAGAATAGCATCTGTTTCCCTTATGTTACCTAAAAATTGATTACCTAATCCCTCTCCTTTGCTTGCTCCTTTTACTAGACCTGCTATATCTACTATTTCAACAGTAGCTGGCACAACACGTTCAGGATTGACTAGATCTTCTAATTTAGATAAACGATTGTCAGGAACGTTTACAACTCCAATATTTGGTTCAATTGTACAAAATGGAAAGTTTGCACTTTGGGCTTTTGCGTTTGACAAACAATTAAAAAGAGTTGATTTTCCAACATTTGGTAATCCAACAATACCTGCTTTCATATCTAAAAATTTGATTGCAAATGTAATTATTTAATTCAATACTACACATGAGTAGATAAATTTGTTTAAAAGCTATTAATACACATGAAGGGCTATTTAATTTTTTTGGATTAACTAAATCAAATAAATTATTTGTAGCATGTACTATTCAGGATGCATGAAGCGTTGTTTTGCTAGTAGTGCATCTTTAGTTTCAACTTGATCGCTGTCAGGAACACAACAATCAACAGGACAAACTGCAGCGCATTGAGGTTCTTCGTGAAATCCTACACATTCAGTACATTTATCAGGTACAATGTAGTAAAGTTCATCACTAATAGGCTTTTGAGCTTCATTAGCATCAATTTTTTTACCATTAATTAAAACTAAATCACCTTGTAAACTAGTTCCATCTTTATAACGCCAATCATCTGCACCTTCATATATGGCAGTGTTAGGACATTCTGGCTCACAAGCCCCACAATTGATACATTCATCAGTTATAATAATTGCCATAGCTGAGTTTGGATATATATTACTTAAATTTGCATGCAAAAATAACTCCAAAAAAGCGGTTAAACAAATAATGAGTAGCAAATCAAAAATAATTATAGCTTTAAATGAATTAGGACGGTTTTTGAGCCAGTTCTCTAAAGAATCAGTATCTAAAGATGATTCAGTACTTCATAATGAATTATTTTTTAATGGTTTTCTACACCAGTTAAAAATTTCTGAGGAATATAATGGCTGGTTTTCAAAAGATAATCTCCTATTTGCAGTCGAAAACTGGTCCGCACTCCTAAATACAGATTCTTTATATAAGTGGACTTCTAATTATAATTTTGAAAACTCTCCTAAAAAAAACGTAGCCATTGTCATGGCGGGTAATATCCCTTTAGTTGGGTTTCATGATTTCTTGTGTGCGTTAATATGTAATCACAACATCACAGTTAAACAATCTTCAAACGATAAACACCTCTTACCATTTTTGATGCATTACCTAATTAAACTAGTTCCAGAACTTAAAAATACAGTTGCTTTTTTAGAAGGAAATCTGCAAGGATTTGATGCAGTGATAGCTACGGGAAGTGATAATACTGCCCGTTATTTTGAGTACTACTTTAAGGATAAGCCTTCCATTATTCGCAAGAACAGAAACTCTTTAGCTATATTAACAGGAAATGAGTCGAAAGAAGATTTATTACAACTTTCAAATGATATTTTTCAATATTATGGTTTGGGTTGTCGAAGTGTTTCAAAATTATTTGTTCCAAAGAACTATAATTTTGAAGCTTTTTTTAAAGCCATTTACCACTGGCATCCTATAATTGAAGGGGCTAAATATGCTAATAATTATGATTATAATAAAGCGGTTTATTTAATGAGCGAATTTGAAATACTTGAAAATGGATTTCTAATGATAAAAGAAGATTCTAGCTACGCTTCTCCAATTGCTTCCCTATTTTATGAACATTATAACTCTCTAGATGACTTATTTAAAAAACTAGAAATTGATTCAGATAAAATTCAATGTATCGTGTCTAAACAATTATCGGATCAACACCTGCTTTTTGGGAGCACACAAACTCCAAAACTTGACGATTATGCTGATGGTATTGATACTGTTGATTTCTTGTTAAAAATATAATATAAAATTTGCATTTTATTGTACAATTATCTCAAATTAATTTAGATCTTTATATCTTGTTAATTAACTCTCACTAGCATATATTATATACACCAATATTTAGAATGAAAAAACATAATTTCAGTGCAGGCCCTAGTATTTTACCAGAAGAAGTTTTAGAGAAATCAGCTCAGGCATTATTAGATTTTGATGATGGTCTATCACTTATAGAAATCTCACACAGAAGCAAAGCTTTTGTTGATGTAATGGAAAATGCAAGAATACTTGCTATCGAATTATTAGGTCTAAAAGGAAAAGGCTATAAAGCTTTATTCCTTCAAGGTGGCGCAAATACTCAGTTTTTAGCAGTTGCTTTAAACTTATTAGAAAATCGTGCTGGATACCTTAATACTGGAACTTGGAGTGACAAGGCAATCAAAGAAGCTAGAATGTTTCAGGAAGTTTTAGAAGTAGCTTCTTCAAAAGACGCCAACTTCAATTATATACCTAAGAAATATGTAATACCCTCAAATCTTGATTACTTCCACTGTACTTCCAATAATACCATTTTTGGTACTCAAATGAAAGAGTTTCCAAAATTAGATATTCCTTTAGTGTGTGATATGAGTAGTGATATATTTTCTCGTTCGCTTGATTTCTCTAAATTTGATTTAATATATGCGGGAGCCCAAAAAAATATGGGGCCAGCTGGAACTACTCTTGTTATAATAAAAGAGGATATTCTTGGAAAAGTATCAAGACAGATACCATCAATGATGGATTATAAAGTTCAAATTAGTAAAGATAGTATGTTCAATACGCCTCCTGTATTTGCAGTTTATACATCTATGTTAACTTTAGAATGGTTAAAAGGTCTTGGAGGTATTGAAGCCATTGAAAAAGAAAACTTCAAAAAATCTCGTTTAATGTATTCAGAAATTGACTTGAATCCCTTATTTAAAGGATTTGCTGCTAATGCAGACAGGTCTACTATGAATGCAACTTTCTCATTAACCGATGATAAATTAAAAATTGATTTTGAAGATATGTGTAAAGATGCTGGAATCAATGGATTAAATGGCCACAGAAGTGTTGGAGGCTACAGAGCTTCAATGTACAATGCACTCCCTTTGGGAAGTGTAGAGACCTTAGTAGAAGTAATGAGTGAATTAGAACGTAAAGCATAAAAAAATGAAAATATTAGCCAATGATGGTATTTCACAAAGTGGAATCGATGATTTAACAGCTGCAGGCTTTGAGGTTTTAACGACCACAGTAGCACAAGAACAATTAGAAAAATTTATTAATTCTGAAAACATTGTTGCCCTTCTTGTAAGAAGCGCTACTACCGTCAGAAAAAATCTAATAGACGCCTGTCCTGGGCTAAAAGTTATCGGAAGAGGTGGTGTTGGTATGGATAATATTGACGTTAGCTATGCTCGTGATAAAGGATTAAGTGTGATTAATACACCAGCTGCATCTTCTGAATCAGTTGCTGAACTGGTATTCGCACACTTGTTTTCAGGTGTACGTTTCCTACATGATTCTAACAGAAACATGCCTTTAGAAGGAGAAAAGAAATTTAAGCATCTTAAAAAAGCCTATGCTAAAGGGACCGAACTTCGCGGAAAAACTTTAGGAGTTATTGGATTTGGACGTATTGGTCAAGCCACTGCAAAAATTGCTATAGGACTTGGAATGAAGGTTCTTGCCTTTGACCCTTTTATGGAAAAAACAACTATTTCACTTGAGTTTTTTGATAAACAAATAATAGATTTTGAAATCAAAACTGTTTCTAAAGAAAGGGTGTTAAAAGAATCTGATTTCATTTCCCTACATGTACCAGCACAAAAAGAATTTGTAATTGGAGAAGCTGAGTTTGAAATCATGAAAGTAGGTGCCGCATTAATAAATGCAGCTCGTGGTGGGGTTGTTGACGAAGTAGCTTTAATTACCGCTCTTGATTCTAACAAGCTATCATTTGCTGGATTAGATACTTTTGAAAACGAACCAACTCCTGCGGTTCAAATATTGATGAATTCAAAGATATCCTTAACTCCTCATATTGGAGCAGCTACCAATCAAGCTCAAGATCGTATAGGTTCTGAATTAGCTACACAAATTATATCAATACTTAAGTAAATATTGATTAATATTAATCACTGGTATTTTTGTTAGAGTCTAATTTAATAAAATCACCAAAAAAATTGATTTGACCTTACAAACTGTAAATAATCAGTTAAAGTTATATGAAAAAATTTAAAAAAAAGTGGGAAATTACCAAAAATTGGCAATTATTATTTCCTCTTATTGGAGTATTATTTCTTGGATACAGCACCCTTAAGTTGGTTAAATTATTGCCTACAAATTGGTTCAATCAAGCAGACTCTTATTTTTTACCTTATATTATTGCTTCAATATACTGCATTGGAATCTATTATTTCTTTTTAAAGATCGTATTATACACAATTCAAAAATTAGAGAACAAATGGGTTGTTGACAAACGTTGGGAACTTATTCGAATTTTTATAGTATTTGCATTTACAGGCTCTTCTTCCGTTTTTATTGGTCGTCCATTTATTCAATGGATTGGAATAACTAAAGATAACCTTCACATCCTAATTTATTGGCTTTTATATGTATTTATAAGTCTCTTTTTTTATCAGCTTTTGCTAGTATTGTTTGGATGGTTATTTGGACAGTTTAAATTCTTCTGGGATTTTGAAAAAAAAATGTTAAAGCGTTTTGGGCTAGGAAAATATTTTAAATAGGGATATTTATTTCATAAAATTTTAATATTATTTTAATAATTTTTTAAAAGACCTCGTCAGTTTTTCAATCTTTGGATCAATTAAATATCTACAATAAGGTTGCTCTCTATTTAGATCATAATAATTATCGTGATCACTTTCTGCATTATAAAATACTTCAAAAGGTCTTAATTCAGTAACAATAGTATTTTTAAATATTTTTGCTTTTTCTAAGGACATAATATATTTACTCGCAATTTTATATTGGTTGTCATTTGTATAAAAAATAGCTGAGCGGTATTGAGTTCCAACATCATTTGCCTGCCGATTTAGAGTAGTTGGGTCATGAGTGGCAAAAAACACTTCTAATAGATCAACATAAGATATCAAACTTTCATTGAAATTAAATGATATTCCTTCAGCATGACCTGTTATGCCTTGACATACTTCACGATAAGGTGGGTTTTTAATAAATCCTCCTGTATATCCAGACTTTACGTTGCTAACCCCTTTGAGACGTTTAAACACCGCTTCTGTACACCAAAAGCAACCACTAGCAAATACACCAAGTTTCATGTGAAATAAATTAAATGTAAATTTAATAAACAATAAATTAATATTGTAATTAATTATTGCACATAAAAACTATAAATATTAATTTCACAATATGATTATTGCCAGAGAATTACACAAACATTACGGACAACTGCACGTCCTTAAAGGAGTAAATTTAAATATCAAACAAGGGGAAATAGTATCTATTGTTGGTGCTTCTGGTGCTGGAAAAACAACTTTACTTCAATTATTAGGAACTCTAGATAAACCTAGTAAACACGAGATGACGAAACTAGAAATTAACAAAGTTAATATAGCTTCCTTATCGGATAATTTATTATCAAAGTTTAGGAATGAACAGTTAGGGTTCATTTTCCAATTTCATCAGTTACTACCAGAATTTACAGCACTTGAAAATGTGTGTATTCCTGCCTATATTAAAGGAACTTCTAAAGAAAATGCAGAACTCAAAGGATTAGAGTTACTTGAGTTTCTAGGACTGAAAGATAGAATTAATAATAAGCCTAATGAACTTTCTGGTGGTGAACAACAGCGAGTTGCAGTTGCACGTGCATTAATTAATAATCCATCTATAGTCTTTGCTGATGAACCCTCTGGAAATTTAGATAAAAAATCAGCTAAACAGCTTCATAAACTTTTTTTTGAACTACGGGATCGTTTTGGACAAACTTTTGTTATTGTAACTCATAATAATGAATTAGCCGATATGGCAGACCGTAAAATTATTATGAGTGATGGTCTTGTAAAATTATTATAATTTGTTTAAATCCAATTTTTTTGAACTCAAAGAGTTTTTAGACTCTAAAGTAGAACAATATAATACAACTAATTTTATTGACTCAGATCCCATTAGAATCCCTCATTTCTATTCACTAAAAGAAGATATTGAAATATCTGGATTTCTAACCGCTACTATTTCTTGGGGTAACCGAAAAAGTATAATTAAGAATTCTACAAGTTTAATGGAGCTAATGGAACATTCTCCTTATGAATTTGTTATGCATCACCAACCTAAAGACTTAGAAAGAATGAATTCATTTGTTCATAGAACATTTAATGGTCTAGATTGCAAACAATTTATTATGAGTTTAAAACATATTTACACCCATCATAATGGGTTGGAAGGAGTGTTTAATAAATACTCAGAAAAAAATAGTCTTCAGCTTGCAATTCATCATTTGAAATTACATTTTTTTGAAATTGATCATCAACAACGTACTCAAAAACACGTTAGTGATCCATTGAGAAAATCAGCTGCAAAACGGATTAATATGTTTTTAAGATGGATGATACGCCCAAATAATACAAAAGTTGATTTTGGATTATGGTCAAATTTGTCCCCCTCACAGCTATCCTGCCCACTTGATGTTCATTCTGGAAATGTTGCTAGAAAGCTTGGTTTGTTGGAGCGCACTCAGAATGATTCAGGAGCTGTAGCACAGCTTGATCAAAGCTTACGTATACTAGACCCAGTTGACCCTGTTAAATACGATTTTGCATTGTTTGGATTAGGAGTGTTTGAAGGCTTCTAGAAATCAAATACTTTTCCGTCATCCGATAAAAGAACATCTTTAAAAATAATGGAAGCTTCGCTTTTAAACCCATTAAGACTTCCATAACGAGTAGAATAATGGCCTAATATTAACTGTTTGGCATTAGCTTTTAAGGCAATTGTAGCAGCCTGTTTAGCTGTAGAGTGTTTAGTTTTAAAACATAAGTTTGCATGTTCCTCCAAAAATGTAGATTCGTGATATAGAACATCTACACCAAAAATAATTGGGATGATCGATTCACAGTAGGCAGTGTCACTGCAAAAAGCATAGCTTTTAGTTGAACGACCTAGAAGAGTAACTAATTCATTTCTAATTATCTCTCCTTTTTCATTAATTACATCTTCGCCTTGTTTTAATTTTCTGTAATAGGCTTTATCAATATTTAAATCCTCTACTTTGTTAATATCTAATTTACGATTAAAAGGCTTTTCTTTGAATATAAATCCATTAGTGTATATGCGATGATCTAATGGGATTGTATGAACGGAGATTTTTTCATCTTCAAAAATTAAATCAGAAGAACTACTATGTAGTTCATGAAATATAAGTTTATAATTAGTCCAGGAGTTAGCTAACTTGATTTGTAATGTTATTATTTCTTTTAGACCTTTTGGGCCATATATATGTAAGTTGGTATCTCGATTCAATAAATTAAAAGTAGAAATTAATCCAATGAGTCCAAAATAATGATCTCCGTGTAAATGAGAAATAAAAATATGTTTAATCTGATTAAACTTAATTTTATGCTTTCTGAGTTCAATTTGAGTACCTTCCCCGCAGTCTATCAAGAATACGTGACCTCTAGTTTCCAGTACCTGAGAAGTTGTATGCGCAATGATACGAGGAGTTGCACTATAACAACCTAAAATAGATAGTTTCACGTTAATTTTTTAAAGTCCTAAATTACGTTGCATGGCTTCCATCTCAATATAATCATAAGCTTCTTGCAATGTTGGAATAATTATAAAATTTTCAAAATGTTCTTGGTTTAATTCAGCGCTTACAAAAATAAAGCAACGATTGGCAGTGAAGTGATTATTGACTAAAGAGGAAAAATACTCTATTGATCCAGAAGTTGTATCTTTCAAGTGCAAAATAATATCTTGTGACTTCAATTGGTCGTAAAGCCCTGATAATTCTTTTGAGAGCTCAATTAAATTTGTTTTGTTTTGTGTTACAACAGCTGTTGTTCCATTTTGTTCAATAGTCATAATGTTACTAAATTTTGGAGGCTAATAAATAAATAACAGCCATTCTTATAGCTACACCATTTTCAACTTGATTAAGAATAATTGATTGGCTAGAGTCTGCTACTTCACTAGTAATTTCAACGCCTCTATTTATAGGACCTGGATGCATAATAGTGATATCTTTATTTAGAGAATCTAAAAGGTTTTTTGTTACACAATATTGTAATGCATATTCTCTTGTAGAAGGGAAATAACTAATATCCATACGTTCATTTTGAACACGAAGCATATTTGCCACATCACACCATTTTAGAGCATTAAGCAGGTTTGTTTCGACTTTTATGCCTAGTTTGTCTATATGTTTAGGTATCAGAGATTTTGGCCCGCAAACCATAACCTCTGCGCCTTGAATTTGAAGAGCAAATATATTTGACAAGGCAACTCTGCTATGTAAAATATCTCCTACTATGACTACTTTTTTACCTTTAACTTCTCCAAATTTTTCCCTTATTGAGAAAGAGTCTAATAACGCTTGAGTGGGGTGCTCATGCGTTCCATCTCCAGCATTGATTATTTTAGCGTCTACATGATTAGATAAAAACTTAGCTGCACCAGCATTTGGGTGACGCATTACAACCATATCTACTTTCATAGAAAGTATATTGTTTACCGTATCAATCAATGTCTCACCTTTATTTAAAGATGATTGTCCTGAAGAAAAATTAATTACATCGGCGGATAAGCGTTTTTGGGCTAATTCAAATGATAATTTTGTTCTTGTTGAATTTTCAAAAAACAGATTAGCAATAGTAATATCTCTAAGTGAGGGTACTTTTTTGATGGGACGATTAATGACCTTTTTAAAATGATCTGCAGTATCAAAAATAAGGTTAATATCTTCGTTTTTAAGATATTTTATCCCTAATAAATGATCTACACTAAGTTTGCTCATAATCTAATTATTTACTAAATAAACAACATCTTCTCCATTTGTTTCTTTCCAATTTACCAATACTTTTTCATCATTAATAGCATCTACTTGACGTCCTCGATAATCAGGTTGAATGGGTAAGTGTCTACTAAATCGACGATCAATTAATGTAAGTAATTCAATTCCTGCAGGTCTTCCGAAGGATTGAATAGCTGTCAGTGCTGATCTAATACTTCTGCCAGTGTAAAGAACATCATCAATAAAAACTACATGTTTATTTTCAATCAAAAAATCAATTTCAGTAGAATTTGCTTCATGTAACTTGTCTGAGCGTCTGAAATCGTCTCTATAAAAAGTGATATCTAATAGTCCTAGTTGAATATTAGGTATATTATAATCGTGTATTAGAATTAATTTCAAGCGTTGAGCCAAAAATATACCTCTAGGTTGTAAGCCAATTAAAACAGTGCTAGAAAAATCGGTATGTTTTTCAATGAGTTGACAAGCCAATCGGTGTAGAATGATGTTTACTTCCTTATAGTTAAGTAAAACTTTTTGACTCATAGTTATAAAAATAAACTGAGTGCAAATGTAATGAAAAATTTAAAATCCATATAATCAAAATTATTTAATATAAACTAAGCCAGTTCGTTGCATATGATCATCAATGCGATTAATAAAATAAAACGAGCAAAATTCTTTTTTAAGGACATGTCATTAATAAAGTTTGATAAATATGAACCTAAAACAATACCCAACACTGAAATCAAGGTTATAGATGTAAGAAAAAACCAATCAATATTAACTTGTGTAATGTCAGATAAAAAACCAAATAGTGCATTACAAGTAATGATAACTAAGGATGTCGCAACAGCTTGTTTTATTTTAAGACCTGCAAAAAAGACCAGTGCAGGAACAATTATAAACCCACCTCCTGCTCCAACCAAACCTGTTAGCACCCCCACAACTGAACCAGTAATTAATAATAAGCTATAATTTGTATTGTTTAGTTTTTGAGCAATAACTGCTTTATTTTTCTTCAACATAGAAAATGATGATAACAAAATTACAATGCTAAAGAGTAACATTAGCGCCATTTTTGTTGTAATATATATTGAGCCAGTATCAAGAATGACTTCAGGCAAACTTGAGATCAAATAACGTCTGACTACAAATACAGAGAATAATGCAGGGAAACTAAAAATAATAGCTATCCTGTAATCAATTAACTTTTTTTTAATATTAATTATAGTTCCTGCGGCTGCTGAAAAACCAACAACAAACAAAGAATAACTAGTAGCTAATATTGGATTTAGGTGAAATAAATATACAAATATAGGTACAGCAAGTATAGATCCACCACCTCCAAAGAGCCCTACAACCAGCCCAATAATTAAGGCACCAAAATATCCTAAAAGTTCTGTATAATTCACAGTGCAAATTTAGAGTATTAAAATAACATCATATATTAAATATTATTTTATAATTATTATTACTTTTAACAAAGATGTATAAACTCAACAAAGTGGATAATAATTCTTCATTACTGTTTAATTTAGAAAAAATAGTAGGCAGTGAATATATAATTACAGATAGTTGGAAGAAGCAAAAGTATAGTAAGGGTTGGAGATACGGATCAGGAAATGCTTTTGTAGTAGTCAGACCTGCCACATTAATAGAAATTTGGAAAATTTTAAAAATTTGTTTAAAAGCCAATACTATTGTTATTATGCAAGCTGCCAATACAGGCTTAACTGGTGGTTCAACTCCATATGATAATGGTTATGATCGTCGTATTGTAATTATTAATACTATGCGTATTAATAATATTCATATTATAAACCAGGGAAAACAAATAATAGGTTTAGCTGGTAGTACATTATATGACCTTGAGAAAAAATTAAAGCCATATGGAAGAGAACCCCATTCTGTTATAGGTTCGACTTCTGTGGGAGCTTCCATTGTTGGAGGAGTTTGTAATAATTCGGGAGGTTCTTTAGTAAAAAGAGGTCCAGCATACACGGAATTGGCGTTATATGCCAAAGTGAATCAAAACAGTGAACTAGAATTAGTTAATGAACTAGGAATTGATTTAGGATCTAATGAAGAAGAAATTTTAAATAATCTTCAAAATAGAAATTTTGATAAATCAGATGTCATACAATCTAACAAGCTGGCTTCTGATAAAGATTACCCAAATATTGTCAGACAAATTAGTTCAAACATACCGTCTAGATACAATGCTGATAAAAGATTGTTGCATGGAGTCTCTGGAAGTGCAGGAAAGGTCGCTGTCTTTGCAGTAAGATTAGATACTTATAAAATCCCTAAAAAGAATCAAGTTTTCTATGTTGGATCTAATAATCCGGATGTTTTTTGGGAAATAAGAAGAGATATCCTTTCGAAATTTAAAACACTTCCTACCTCTGGCGATTACTTACATAGAGATTGTTATGATGCAGCAAAAAAGTATAGTAAAGACAACTTTATTGTGATAGAAAAATTAGGTACAAATTTTATTCCAACACTATTTGAGTTAAAAAGAAAAGTAGATTTATTATCAAAAAATATAAAATTTCTTCCAGATAAATTTTCTGATAAAATAATGCAATTTTTAAGTAAGTTATGGCCTAATCATTTACCTAAAAGAATGGAACAGTTCAGAGATAAATATGAACATCATTGGGTAATTGAAATGTCTGAAGATGGAATAGATGAGGCAAAAAAATATTTCAGTAAATTTTTCATTGATAAGGAAGGGGGTTTTTTTGAATGCACTACAAAAGAAGCTCAAAAATCTATATTGCATCGCTATGTAGCTGCAAGTGCGATAGGTCGTTATCATGCACTTAATGAAGATAAAACAGGTGAAATGTTATCAATGGATATTGCTTTTCCAAGGAATGAAAAAGACTGGTTTGAAAAACTACCTTCAAAAATAAATGATTTATTAGATATTAAATTTTGCTACGGACATTTGTTCTGCCATGTCTTACATCTTAATTACATTGTTAAAAAAGGGGTAAATGCTGATAAGTTAAAAAAGGAATTATTAAAAACTTACGATGCTAGAGGAGCAGAATATCCTGCTGAGCATAATGTTGGGCATGAATATTTTGCAAAACAATCTTTGACTGAATTTTATAAAAAATTAGATCCGACTAATTTTTTTAATCCTGGTATTGGTCAAACAAGTAAACTTAAATATTGGAAATAGAGTCTAAACGTTATTGATAATCATAATTTGATATCATTAATATTATTTGACTTTTTAATTATGAAAATATTAAGTGTATGACACTTTAATTTTATGATCAAATATATATCTTTACTAAATAAGTAATTGTTATACTCATGATAAGATATTTAATGTTGTTGATAATAATAGTTATACAGCATACTTGTTATTCACAAATTGACAAATCAGAAGAAAATTATAGTTTAAATATTCCAGCTCTAGACGAAATTAAATTATCCAAAGAATATCCTATTAAACTGTCTCCAGTTGTTGGATTAACAGACAAAGGGTTCTCTATTACAATGAATATTAAACCTATTGATGGATTTGCAAAGAAAAAGTATGGGATTACAGAAACTCGTGATGTAGTAGATCCAACTTGGGAAATTAAACAGCAATTTAGCGAAGCTAAAAAAGATGTTTCTAAGTTTGATCGTGATTACTACCTCGGAGATATTAAAACAAAATCAAAATACATTCGAATTGTTTGTAGAGACCACGAATACGAAGACGGAGATAGAATCAAATTATTACTAAATGAAGCAATTATTCACCCTAATATAACCCTTAAGAATACTGCTTATGTGATTGATGTTGAACTAAAAAAAGGCCTAAATAAGATTCAGTTTTTTGCTTTAAATGAAGGAAGCTCAAGTCCCAACACAGCACAACTTAAAGTTTATAACGAAAGTGATGTTATCATTGCTTCTGGGGAATGGTTACTAACAACTGGATATAAGGCAAGTTTAATAGTACTTAGAGAGTAAATAGTTCATATCAAATGATCTAAATTTAATTCAGTGGTTGATTTACTTTGAGATAGGGCTACATAGCTTTGTACATTGTTAAGATCTGCCATTATAGATAGTTTAGTTAAGATAAACTTTTCATAGTCTTCAATATCAACTAAAGTTAACTTTAAAAGATAATCAAAATTGCCTGAAACACGATGACATTCAACTACTTCCGGAAAACCTTTTATAGTATCAACAAATTTTTCTAAATAAGTTCTTGTATGGTTTTTTAGAGTTATTCCTACAAATACAGTCAATTTCAAGCCAAGCATTTTAGAATTTAGAATTGCTGCATATTTGCCTATAAACCCCTTTTTTTCAAGTTTTTTTATTCGGTCAAAAATAGGCGTAGTAGTAAGGCCTAATATTTCAGCAATATTTTTAACAGTACGGTTACTATTTTGCTGTAAAAGTTTTAATATTTTAATATCAATTTTGTCGAGTTTGTCAATCATTTAGAAAAAAAAAAGTAAAACAGTTATAAGGATAGGTTAAAAAAGAATAAAAAAATTTATTCTATCAAAAATACGTATAAAAATTCTTATTTAATAAGTGTTTAAGAAATAAATATACAATATAAATCTATTTCGTATATATTTGTTCTTAATAGATTGTATACAAATTATTACTAAAAATCATGTAATATGCCAAGATATCATAAGTTAGGAAAAATCCCCTCCAAAAGACATACTGTATTTAAAGATTCTAACAAAAACTTTTATTATGAAGAATTATTTGGCACCATAGGGTTTGAAGGTATGTCGACATTGATGTATCATACACAAAGACCTACACAAGTTAAAAAGATTATTAGCTCATACGATGTATCTCCAAAGATTGCAGTATCTAACAACATGAAATCTTTAAAGTTAAACGGCTTTAAGGTAACTCCTAAATCAGATTATTTAGAAAGCAGATCCTGTGTTCTAATTAATCAAGATTGTCAAATTAGCTTAGCTGCACCAAATAAATCATTAACTAGTTATTTTTACAAAAATACTGATTCAGATGAGGTACTCTTTATACATAAAGGGACTGGTAAACTAAGAACGTTTCTTGGTAACATCGAATTTAAATATGGAGATTATCTAGTCATTCCTAGAGGGGTCATTTATCAAATTGAATTTGATAATGTAGATAATCGCTTATTTATAGTAGAATCAAAAAGTCCTATTTACACACCAAAACGCTATAGGAATTGGTTTGGCCAACTCGTAGAAGGTGCTCCTTATTCTGAAAGAGACTTTCATCCCCCAAAAGAACTAGAAACATATAACAAGACTGGTGAATTTCTTATAAAAGTCAAAAAACAAGATACTATTCACGAATATATTTATGCAGCACATCCCTTTAGTGTAATAGGCTGGGATGGTTATAACTTCCCTTATAAATTTTCAATTCATGACTTTGAACCTATAACAGGGATGATTCACCAGCCACCTCCAGTTCATCAAACATTTGAATCCTCTAAGTTTGTTATTTGTTCGTTTGTTCCCAGACTATACGATTACCATCCAAAGTCAGTTCCAGCCCCTTACAACCATTCAAATATCGACTCTGATGAAGTTCTTTATTACGTTGATGGAGACTTTATGAGTAGAAATAAAATAAATAAAGGAAGTATAACTTTGCATCCTGCTGGAATTCCGCATGGTCCTCACCCTGGGACTATGGAAAAAAGTATTGGAAAAAAAGAAACTCAAGAACTTGCTGTTATGGTAGATACTTTTAGTCCATTAATGGTAACTGAAGAAGCTCTTAAAATAAATGACGACTCGTATTATAAATCATGGATAAATAAATCGTAATGGAACCTACAAAAAGTATTGAAGAATTACAAAATTTTAATTTCAAAATTAAGAAAATATTTGATGAGGCTAAGGATTTCTTACCTATTTCTGGAACAGACTACATTGAGTTGTATGTAGGAAATGCAAAACAAAGTGCTCACTATTATAAAACTGCATTTGGATTTCAAACAGAAGCTTATGCAGGAATGGAAACTGGAGAAAACAAAATTGCATCTTATGTTTTAAAACAAGGAAAGATTCGTTTAGTATTAACAACCTCACTAGAAAAAGATTCGTTAATTAATAATCATATCAATACTCATGGTGATGGAGTTAAAATAATTGCGTTGCATGTAGAGGATGCTACTGAAGCATTTAATCAAACAATCAAAAGAGGAGCCAAACCGTATTTGAAACCAACGAAAATAAGTGATAATAATGGATCAATTATAAAATCAGGTATTTATACATATGGTGAAACAGTACATATGTTTATTGAAAGAAAAAATTATAAAGGTATTTTCCTTCCTGGGTACGAAAAATGGGAGTCACATTACAACCCAGAGTCAGTTGGACTTAAGCATATTGACCACATAGTCGGAAATGTTGACTGGGATGAAATGAATATATGGTGTAAGTTTTATCAAGAGGTCATGGGCTTTGCTCAAATAATTTCTTTTGATGATAATGATATATCTACTGAGTTTACTGCACTAATGAGTAAAGTAATGAGTAATGGAAACGGTCGAATTAAATTCCCAATTAACGAGCCTGCTGATGGAATTAAAAAATCACAAATTGAAGAATATCTAGATTTCTATAATGGTCCTGGAGTTCAACATTTAGCTCTTGCAACAGATGACATTGCAAAAACAGTCGAGGAAATGAAAAATCGTGGAGTGGAATTTTTATATGTTCCAGAAACCTATTATGATGATTTACTGGAACGGGTTGGCAAAATTGATGAAGATTTAAATACTTTAAAAAAGCATGGTATTTTAATAGACAGAGACGAAGAAGGTTATTTACTTCAAATATTTACAAAACCAGTATTAGATCGCCCAACTATGTTTTTTGAAATTATTCAGAGAAAGGGAGCTCAATCGTTTGGTAAAGGTAATTTTAAAGCACTTTTTGAAGCTATTGAAAGGGAACAAGAAAATAGAGGGACATTATAACTTAATGTTTCATATAACCGATAAACAAACTACGATGAAGTTTAATAGTGTTACAGAAAAGCTACCTAAACATCTTCATAAATTTATAATTGAACAACCTTACAGTGACTATACTGCTCAAAATCAATCTGTGTGGAGGTATGTAATGCGTTTAAATATTCACACCCTAAAAAAGATAGCGCATAATTGTTATATTCAAGGATTAGAAAAAACAGGGATTTCTGAAGAAGTCATTCCAGAAATGGATGGTATGAACCGGATTTTAAAAGAAATTGGATGGGCTGCTGTTGCTGTAGATGGTTTCATTCCGCCTAATGCCTTTATGGAATTTCAAGCCTATAACGTATTAGTTATTTCTTCTGAAATTCGAACAATAGATCATATTAATTATACACCTGCTCCAGACATTATTCATGAAGCAGCAGGTCACGCTCCCATCATAGCAAATTCTGAATATGCTGAATATTTAAGACGTTTAGGTCAAATTGGTTCGAAAGCTATATCATCTCCAATGGATCATGAAATGTACGAGTCTATTCGATTGTTATCAATTCTAAAAGAGAATCCTAACTCAACTAAAGAATCAATATTAAAAGCAGAAAAACAAGTCAATAAATTACAATCAGATATGGGTGAACTTTCTGAAATGGCTAAAATTCGAAATCTACATTGGTGGACAGTTGAATATGGCCTTATTGGAACAATTGAAAATCCAAAACTCTACGGAGCTGGACTATTATCCTCTATAGAAGAAAGTCAGCTTTGTTTGCAAAATAAAGTCAAGAAAATACCATATTCAATTGAAGCTGCTTCAGTAAACTTTGATATCACAAATACTCAACCGCAATTATTTGTAATTCCTGACTTTTCAAGCTTGAGTATTGTTTTAGAAAAATTCGCTAACACAATGGCTATTAGAAGAGGAGGACTTGAAGGAATTCAAAAACTAATTGCATCTAAAAAAATTGGGACAATTAAGTTAGATACTGGAATTCAAATTTCAGGAATCTTTAGCACGGTTATTAATGACGGAGAAACTCCAATTTATTTCCAAACTATCGGGTCAACTGCGTTAGCCCACGATGGATTTGAGCTTATAGGACATGGAATTCAACACCATCCAAATGGGTATGGAAGTACTATTGGTAATTTAAAAAATATTCCGACTTCAATTAAAGACATGTCACCTAAAGACCTAATAGAATATGGAATAATTGAAGGAAAAAATACACGACTTTGTTTTGAAGGTGGTGTTATTGTCGAAGGAAAAGTTATTACTGGCAAGAGGGATTTACAAGGAAATATTATTTTAATTTCTTTTAATAATTGCTTAGTTACCTTCAATGAACAAGTATTATTTGAAACAAATTGGGGTGTATATGACATGGTGATTGGAAACAAAATTATTTCAGCATTTGCAGGTCCAGCTGATCCTAACTCGTTTGATGATATATACAAGATATCGAAACAAAAAACTACGAAAATTTCGTATTCAAATAACGAAAAAAAACTTTTTGAATTTTATGATTTAGTTAAATCCCATAGATTAAATAATACAAATGAGTTTAATGTTTTAAATTCTATTTTCAAAGAAGTCGTTAACAAATTCCCTTCAGAATGGCTAATTTTACTTGAAATATATGAACTAGTTTATAACAAAGATTTATCTTTAATGAACAAAGTCTATAAACAACTAATAAAATTACAGCAAAATACACAATATACTAAGTTGATTTCTGATGGCTTAGATTTAATAATAAAAAAATAACTTATGCAACCTTGGATCAAAGTTGATAAAAACTCAGATTTTAGTATTTATAATTTACCTTTTGGAATATTTTCTGAATCAAATCAAATAAAGAGAGTTGGTATTGCAATTGGTGAAAATATTATCGATTTACATGCCGCTTATAAACTTGGAGTTTTTAAAGACCTAAAATTTGATATTTCAGTTTTAAAATCTAACCATTTGAATGATTTTATAGCTCTCGGAAAACATATTACTGTCAAAGTAAGAGAATTAATTCAATCTGAATTATGTGATGAAAATTCAGTATTAAAATCTCATCCGTCAGTTTTTATTAATCAATTAACGGTCACTATGCATTTACCAGTAAAAGTAGGTGATTATACTGATTTTTATTCAAGTATTGAACATGCTACCAACATTGGAACTATGTTTAGAGATCCTGATAATGCTTTACTACCAAATTGGAAATATTTACCTGTTGGTTATCACGGAAGAGCATCTTCGATAATAGTAAGTGGCAATGATGTATATAGACCAAAAGGACAAGTTGTTTTAGAACCTAACTCCCCTCCTACTTTTCAAGTATCTACACGTGTTGACTTTGAGTTAGAAATGGCATTTATTATCGGGAAAAACTCTAGTTTAGGAAATTCTGTGTCGACAAACGATGCAGATGATTATATATTTGGAAAAGTATTATTTAATGATTGGTCAGCTAGAGATATACAAAAATGGGAATACGTTCCACTAGGTCCATTTTTGGCTAAAAGCTTTGCATCATCAATGTCTGCCTGGGTAGTAACTTTAGAAGCTTTAGAGCCTTTTAAAGTTGATGGACCTTCGCAAGAGCCTGTGGTACTTCCTTATTTGTCATACAAAGGATCAAGGAATTATGATATCAATTTAGAAGTAGCTATTCAGCCTGAAAGTTGTATAGAAACAATTGTTAGTCATTCAAACTTTAAATATATGTATTGGAATATGAATCAACAACTAGCTCACCATACAGTGAATGGGTGTAATTTGAACGTTGGTGATTTAATGGCTTCAGGTACTATCAGTGGAAAAAACCCAAATTCATACGGGTCTATGCTTGAACTTTCTTGGGCAGGGACTAAGCCTGTTGAATTAATAGAAGGAGGAACTAGAAAATTTATTAAGGACGATGACACTGTTATTATGAGAGGTTACTGTCAAAATGGAAAAATCCGTGTTGGATTTGGTAATGTCATATCAAAATTACTAAAAGCTAAATAAATACTATGTCTACAACTAAATCATTTAATCCTGAAAAACTAGAAACTAAAGACTTACATAAATTACTTTTGTCTGCAGTTGCACCACGACCTATAGCGTTTGCAAGTACTATTGATTCTAGAGGCAATGTAAACCTAAGTCCATTTAGTTATTTTAATGTTTTTAGTTCAAATCCCCCTATTTTAATTTTCTCACCAAGTAGACGTGTGCGAGATAATACCACAAAACATACTTTACAAAACTCTGAAGAAACAAGAGAAGTTGTTATCAACATGGTAGATTATTCAATAGTAGATCAAATGTCTAAATCAAGTAAAGAATATCCTAAAGGAGTTAATGAATTTAAGGAGACTGGGCTTACAGAAGTGAGATCACTTAAAGTAAAGCCTCCCCGAGTTTTAGAATCTCCAGTATCTTTTGAATGCGTAGTAGATAATATCATTTCCTTAGGGGATAACGGTGGGGCTGGACAATTAGTGATTGCAAAAGTAGTTTATGTACATATCAATTCTAATTTATTAGATTCCAACGGCGAAATAGATCCTACTAAACTAGATTTAGTTGCACGGATGGGAGGCGATTGGTATTCACGAGTTACTAAAGAAAGTATGTTCACTATTAATAAAACAGAAGGTTAACACATAATTAATTTTTCACATAAAATTATTATATTTGTTTGCTAACTTATTAAATAGTTGAGTGATGAAAAAACTACTTATTATTTTTATTGTAACGATTTATTCTTGTGGAAACACTTCATATTTTGATGGTGTAGGAATTCCTGCACGAGAAGAAAAGCGTGGTGATTATGGAATTGTTAATTTAAATGGTGATATCGTCGTAGATTTTGAACTAGATGAGAAACCTTCGATAATGGTCGAAAATTGGTCTTATTTTGAAAACACTAAAGGTAACATCAATTTTGTGAATAATAAAAGTAAAATTATTGAAACAACTCATGAGTCTTCGTTGTTGTTTAACGAAGGTCATGTAGTAGTTCGTCTAAGTAGTGGTCAATTAGCCATATTAGACAATAATCTGAATTTAGTCCAAACACTTGTTGGAGTTAAGGAAGCGGGTCCACTCTCTGAAGGGCTGATAAAAGTAAAAAACAGAGATGGTTTTTGGGGTTTTATCAATTTAGAAAAACAAGAAGTTATAAGATCTAAATACTCAAATGTAAATTCCTTTAGAGAAGGCCTTGCTATTGTAATGCAAAAAGTTGAAGGTGAATTGTTACACGGAGTTATAGATAAACAAGGAAATGAAGTAATACCAATGACATCAAAATATGATTACCTAACTTCTTTTTCTGAAGGTTTGTGTGTATTTGAAAAGGATGATAGGATAGGTTATTTAAATACAGACAGGAAAGAGGTGATCTCCAGTGATGATTGGCGAGAAGTCCTGCCTTTTTTCAATGGAAGAGCATCAGTAAAAGGCTCTGATCGTGAGTATGGACTTATAGATGACGAAGGAGAGTACATAATTAAAACTCGTGAAATTATCCCCATAAGATTATATAATGATGTTTCAATTAATCGTGGATCAAATAGAAAATTTGGTTTTATGGATATAGATCGTAAGCTTGTAACTAGAACTGAATTTGAGGAAGCTATGCCTTTTTTAGGAAAAGGTGCATATGTTAAAGATGGAGGTGAATGGATGTATGTAGATAAAGATGGTGAAGATATTACTGAACATAAAAGTAGTATACGCTATTTGTATTATGAAGACTTTACAAGATCAATTTATAAAAACAATACCGCATTTGATTTAGATAAAACATTACAGAGTACCTTTGTGGATTTAAATTCATTTTATGATGATATTATTGATCCTAAGAATGGGTTTTTAGCCCAATTTTCTAATAATAAGGACTTTGACATAGATATCTTAGATAACTTTTTAGATAGTAATCTTGATCTTCCTGAACAATCCTCCGTATTATTAGATGTATCGAAAAATACTAGACGTATAGATACTTATACTCTTCATGGGGAGTATATTGATTTTGATGATGATATGAAATTTATATTACGATTTAACTTAAACAACTCTCTTGTTAGTAAAGAGGATACTAATGTTAGAGCAATCAATACTGAAGCTAAAATAAAGTCTATTAGATTAAGCTTAAGACTTCAAAATGATGCATATGGAAGAGGCAATGAGTTGAGAAAAAAATTGTACTCTATGATTAGTAAGAAATTGAATTATGATGGAAATGAAAATTCTAGTGAATTTTATATTAAAGATGGAAGAACAATTTCTTTATCATCAGATTATTCAAACATCTATATCAACTATGATTATCCTGAAATTCAATAATTTAATTATTTTTAATTAAATAACTAAAAAGTCCGAACAGCACGCACACAGTAGCATACAACAAGTTAAGAACTCTATAATCACCACCTTTTGTTTGGACTGAGTTGACTGGAGAGGGGGATTATTGTGAGTCTTGAACGATAGATAAAAAAAATAAAGTTGCTTGTTTTTGCTGCATTTCTGGCTCTGTTAGACTGGATATTTTCTTAACTTTAGTTTTTTCACAATAAGTCAGTTTACTCAAATATAAGAAATGTAAGTTTAACCTATTTACGTGGATTAGAAATAGCTGAAATAAAGGAAGAAGATATGCCTATGGTTTAGTTAGAACAGCCTTTGTTCTTGGATTAAACATAAAAGTAAGATTAGTCTTTTAGTTACAGGTCGTGATGGTAAAGAAATATCAAAAGAGAAACCTCACTAATGTTCGCTCAATTTGGAACTATTTCCAAAAGTTAATAGATACTACAATCAACCGCGTCTACAATTTGCTGAAATTGATTTAATTCAGAGGCTGAAAATCCTTCTCCACAT
>JABAZD010000013.1 GCA_018608705.1 Flavobacteriaceae bacterium
CATAGGTTGCGCCTTCTTTTATCGAATAAAATGAGGTGCTTCCGGATGCTAACATCTCATTAACCCATTCAGCGGGTTCTAACCCTTCAGCTTTCATTAATTCGATACCTTTCTCCACTCCAACAGCGTCCCATATTTGAAAAGGGCCATGTTCCCATCCAAACCCAGCCTTCATGGCATCATCAATTTTGTAGAGTTCGTCTGTGATTTCAGGGATTCTGTTCGAGACATAGGCAAAAAGTGCTGTAAAGCTTTTGCGGTAAAATTCACCTGCCTTATCTTTTCCGCTGACTAATATTTTAAAGCGGTCTACAACTTTATCGACAGATTTAGTAAGTTCTAAAGTGGTAAATTTTGCCCGTTTTGAAGAACGGTATTCAAGAGTGTTTAAATCTAAACTTAAAATTTCCTTTTTGCCTTCAGCTGAAACCGATTTTTTATAAAACCCTTGTTTTGTTTTGGTTCCTAACCATTTGTTTTCCATCATGGTAGTGATGAATTCTGGTAATTCAAATAGCTTGAGACGTTCATCTTTAGGACAATTTTCTCTTATTCCGTTAGCCACATGAACCAATGTGTCCAAGCCAACAACATCTACCGTTCTAAAAGTGGCTGATTTTGGTCGACCAATGACTGGTCCTGACAACTTATCTACTTCCTCAACTGTAAGATCTAAATCTTTAACGGCGTGAAATAAACTTTGAATGCTAAAAATACCGACTCTATTTCCAATAAATGCTGGTGTGTCTTTTGCAATTACAGATGTTTTGCCTAGAAATTTTTCTCCATAACTTCCTAAAAAGTCAAGAACATCAGAAGCTGTTTTAGGACCTGGGATAATTTCAAATAATTTTAGATAGCGCGCAGGGTTAAAGAAGTGCGTTCCACAAAAGTGTTTTTGAAAATCTTCACTACGCCCTTCACTCATAAACTTTATGGGGATACCAGATGTATTAGAAGTTATTAAGGTTCCAGGGGTTCTGAATTTTTCCAGTTTTTCAAATACTAGTTTTTTGATATCTAATCGTTCCACTACGACTTCCATAATCCAGTCAACATTGGCCACCTTATGTATGTCATCTTCAAGGTTTCCAGTCGTAATTCGATTAGCAAATTTCTGGTGATAAATAGGGGAGGGTTTAGACTTTAACGAACTGCTAAGTGCCTCATTCACCAGACGATTTCTAACAACTTTATCTTCAAAGCTTAATCCTTTACTATTTTCTTTTTCAGTTAGTTCTCTAGGTATTATGTCTAAGAGTAACACATCGACTCCAATATTAGCAAAATGACAAGCGATTCCACTTCCCATAATCCCTGAACCAATAATAGCAACTTTTTTAATTCTTCTTGTTTTCATCTATATAAATAGGTTTATTAGAATATTTTTTTATTTGAGATAAGGGTCATAATAGAGTTAGAAACTTCAAAGAAGTTTTTTAGCTTTTCTTGAGAAACTTCGTCTTTGATAACATTATTAAATTTTAAGACATTTTGCTTTACTTCTTCTCTATTTTTTATGCCTTGTTTGGTTAGATGAATAATTACACCACGACCATCGTTTGGGTTAGGCAACCTTTCTATTAAATTCATACTTTCAAGCGTTTTTAATATCCTGGATAGGCTTGTAGCTTCCATTCCCATTTTTGGACCTAGTGATGTAGATGGTGTTCCCTTTTGAGGATCCACGCTAAGTAAAGTAAAACCTGTAGCCATAGTAATTCCATAATTTGAGGCTTCTTCGTTGTACATTTTCTGAACTGCTAACCAAGTAGTTCTTAAAACATAGTCTATAGTTTTATCTTTCATCAACCTAATAATTTATTATATCAAATATAATAAAATTTATTATGCACGCATAGTAAATTTTAACAAAATTATGCATGTATAAATTTATTGAAATAGAAATAGAAAGATGTAGGCTTATTTAGTCCTCTAAATATATTTTTTTAGACAAATGTTTGTAAAGTTCAAAGATGATACTTCGCTTCATTTTCATAGTAGGCGTTAAGTGACCACCTTCAATAGACCAAACTTCAGGAGTTAGTTCAAACTTTTTAATTTGTTCCCATTTTCCGAAACGTTGGTTAGAATTATTAACCTCCAATTGGATACGTTCTTTAATTATAGAGGAAGAGCATATAGCCTCAGGTGTAAAGTCTATATTAATTTTTTTACGTTTAATCCATTCGTAAATAAACTCAAAATTAAGTTGAATTAAAGCTGCTGGCATTTTTTGGTTTTCACCTATAACCATGACCTGTTCTATGAAATTTGATTCTTTTAGATCATTTTCAATTAGTGTAGGAATGATGTATTTTCCTCCAGATGTTTTAAACATTTCTTTTTTCCGACCAGTAATTTTCAAAAAACCCTCTGCATCCACTTCGCCTTTGTCTCCAGTGTGAAAATAATCTCCACTCATAACTTCTGCAGTTTTCTCAAGATCTTTATAATACCCTTGCATTACATTGGGTCCCTTGATTAAAATTTCACCATCTTCTGCGATTTTTACTTCAACATTTGAAATTGGTTTTCCAACTGTTCCAAGTTTGAATTTTCTACCTGAGTACATAGCCACAGAAACTATAGGAGATGTTTCTGTCAGTCCATAGCCTTCCATAATCATCATTCCTGAAGCACAAAATATTCTAGCTAATCTAGGGTGAAGTGCAGCACTGCCTGATACCATAGTATTGAGCTCTCCACCTAGAGCTTCTTTCCATTTACTAAAGATCAATTTTTGTGCAACTTTTAGTTGTAACTCATACCAATAGCCATTAGCTTTATAAGGTTCATATCGTTCTCCTAGCTTGATAGCCCATAAAAAAAGTACTTTTTTAACTCCGGTTAATTCACTTCCTTTGGCATTAATTTTGTTAAACACCTTCTCTAGTAGTCTTGGAACAACGCTCATTAAGTTAGGTTTAATTTCTTGTGCATTCTCACCAATCTTATCAATAGATTCGGCAAAATAAATACTCACTCCTGCGTGTTGATATATGTAAATTAAAACTCTTTCAAAAATATGGCATAATGGTAAAAAACTGAGTACTCTTGCTTTTTCCATTAACGGTAACCTAGGTAGGCCGGCAAGAATATTTTCAACGACATTATAATGTGATAACATTACTCCCTTTGGTTTTCCTGTGGTCCCGGAGGTATAAATGATGGTCGCTAAGTCAGACGGAAGAACTTCAGATTTACGCATTTCAACCTGGTCTTGTGTGCTTATGTCAGCTCCAAGTTTAAATAATTCAGAATAATTTTTGCATCCAGAAATTTCATCAAAACTATAAACCTCTTTAAGTTTTGTATTATCTTTTACTTTGACAATTTTATTATAAACTTCTTGATCAGAAACAAAACAATATACAGCTTCACTGTGGTTTAAAACGTATTCATAATCTTTTGATGAAATTGTAGGGTAAATAGGAATGTTTTGTGCGCCTATTTGAAGAACACCAACATCTACAATACACCATTCGGTGCGATTATTTGTTGAAATTACTGCAATTTTATCACCTTTTTGAACTCCTAATTTCAATAACGCTCGACTTAGAGTATTAGCTTTATCTAGGTATTCTTTTGTAGATGTTTTAACCCAATTGCCATCCTTTTTTGTAATCAGAGCATCCTCTAAATTATGTGTTTCTAGCTGATAGTATGCAAAGTCAAATAGTCGAGTAATTGGTTTCATTTTGATTTAATAAACTTGTTCATATGCAAATTACTAATTTTAAATCTACTATCAAACTCCAATCTTTATAAATGGTACTATTAAATAAAACCTAAAAAACTAAATCAAATGTTGTTCTCAACCCATAATTTAGCATTTACAAATGCCTCTAACCATGGTGACACTTCATCTGATCTGTTTTCAGGATAATAAGCCCAGTTCCATTGGAATGTTGAACGTTCTATATGAGGCATTGTTACCAAATGACGTCCAGAAACATCACACATCATTGCAGTATTAAAATCAGAACCATTAGGATTGTGAGGGTATGAGTCATGTGCATATTTTCCAACAATATGGTATTTAGATTCTTTATAAGGAAGATCAAACCTTCCTTCCCCGTGTGATATCCAAACTCCCAATGTACTGCCCTCTAATGATGATAACATCACAGAGTTGTTTTTTTGAATGGTTACTGAGGTAAATGCACTTTCATGTTTTTCAGAATCATTATAGCCCATTTTACCATGTTTGCTATGCTCAGGGTTTATAAGGTCTAATTCCATCCAAAGTTGACATCCATTACAAATACCAATGGATAAAGTATCTTTCCTAGAAAAGAATTTCTTGAGTGCTAATTTAGCTTTCTTATTATATTTAAAAGCGCCTGCCCACCCCTTTGCAGATCCTAGCACATCACTATTACTAAATCCACCAACAGCTCCAATAAATTTAATATCTTCAAGGGTTTCCCGACCAGAGATTAAATCTGTCATATGAACATCTTTCACATCAAATCCTGCTAAATACATGGCATTGGCCATTTCACGTTCAGAGTTACTTCCTTTTTCTCTTATAATAGCCGCTTTTGGTCTATTTGTAGATTTTATGATAGGTAGTTTCCCTGTAAAGAGTTTAGGGAAATTAAAACTCAGAGGTTGGTTTTTATAATTTTTGTATCGGCTTAGTGCCAGTCCGTTAGCAGTTTGTTTTTGATCTAATAAGAACGAAGTTTCATACCATGCATCCCTAAGTTCATTGATGTCTAACGAAAACTCATTTACTCCGTTGACAATATTTAGATTGGGTTGGGTCGTAACATTTCCAATTTTATAATATTTAATTGAGGCTTCAGATAGAATTAGTTCAATGGAATCATCAGTTGATTGAAATACAATACCTGAATTTTCAGCAAACAATAATTTAATACTATCCAACTCATTAACTGCGTTGAAATTTAAATCGGCGCCCAGGTCGTTACTAGAGAAACATAGTTCTAGTAGGGTTGTAATTAAGCCACCTGAGGCGACATCGTGACCTGCTACAATTTTATCTTTTTTAATTAAATCTTGTAACGTATCAAAAACGTTCTTCAAATATGAGGCACTTTTGACATTTGGGGTTTCTTTTCCAATTTTATTTAATACTTGCCCAAATGCACTCCCTCCTAATTTAAAATTGTCTTGAGATATGTTTATGTAATATATAGAACCTGCATTGGCTTTAAATAAAGGTTCAACTACCTTGGAAATAGCATTGCAGTTCCCTGCTGCTGATATAATAACAGTTCCTGGTGAAATCACATCCCCTTCAGGGTATTTCTGCTTCATTGAGAGCGAATCCTTTCCAGTAGGTACATTAATTCCTAGGTCAATAGCAAATTCAGAAACAGACTCAACTGCACTATATAACCGTGCATCTTCGCCCTCGTTTTTACAAGGCCACATCCAATTTGCGGACAGTGAAATGCTATCTAACCCCTCATTTAAAGGGGCCCAAATAATGTTAGTAAGTGCTTCTGTAATGGCTACACGACTTCCGATTTTAGGGTCTATCAATGCCGCAATTGGTGCGTGTCCAATTGATGTAGCAACCCCTTCTTGACTATTGTAATCTAAAGCCATGACACCAACATTATTTAATGGTAATTGTAAGGGTCCTACACACTGTTGTTTGGCTACTTTCCCGCCGACACAGCGGTCTACTTTATTTGTTAACCAGTCTTTACATGCAACAGACTCAAGTTTTAAAACAGATTTTAGATAGGTTTGAAATAAATCAACAGAGTAAGAAACAGATTTATAATTCCTAACAATAGTTTTATCACTTAAAATGGTTTTGGGAGAACTTCCAAACATGTCTTCTAAGTTAAAGTCCATTGGCTTGTTTCCATTGGATTTAGACTCAAAAATAAATCGATGATTCCCCGTAACTTCCCCTACTGTATACATAGGAGAGCGTTCTCTATCTGCAATTTTTTGTAAGGTATCAATATGTTTTTCAGAAATAACAAGCCCCATTCGCTCTTGAGATTCATTTCCAATTAGTTCTTTATTTGATAGCGTAGGATCTCCCACAGGAAGTTGGTCTATGTCAATTTTTCCACCCGTATCTTCAACTAATTCAGATAGACAGTTTAGATGTCCTCCAGCCCCATGATCATGAATAGAAACAATGAAGTTCTCTTCGCTTTCAATCATACCTCGAATAGCATTAGCAGCTCGCTTTTGCATTTCAGGATTTGAGCGCTGTACAGCATTGAGTTCAATTCCGCTTGACAAAGCTCCAGTGTCAGCTGAAGAAACAGCTGCTCCTCCCATCCCAATACGATAATTATCCCCACCAAGGATGACAATTTTATCTTCTTTTTTGGGTGTGTCTTTTAAGGCTTGTTCTGCTTTTCCGTAGCCAATGCCACCAGCTTGCATTATAACTTTGTCAAACCCTAAACGTTGTGCTTCTTCTTTGTGTTCAAAGGTAAGTACGGAACCACAAATTAATGGCTGTCCAAACTTATTTCCGAAATCAGATGCGCCATTTGATGCTTTGATCAAAATATCCATTGGAGTTTGGTAAAGCCATTCCCGTTCTTTAAATCCTAATTCCCATGGTCGGTTTTCATTTAATCGTGAATAAGAGGTCATATAGACCGCTGTTCCTGCTAATGGGAGAGATCCTTTGCCTCCTGCAAGGCGGTCTCTAATTTCACCTCCAGATCCTGTAGCAGCACCATTAAAGGGTTCTACAGTTGTAGGGAAGTTATGAGTTTCAGCTTTTATTGAAATCACAGATTCAAATTTTTCTGTGTTATAATAATCTGGTTTATCCGCACTCTTAGGAGCGAATTGCTGAACTACCGGACCCTTTATAAATGCGACATTATCTTTGTAGGCAGATACAATTGTATTGGGGTGTTGTTTTGAGGTTTCCTTTATAAGTTTAAATAACGAAGTTGACTTTTCATCTCCATCAATAACAAAAGTTCCGTTAAATATTTTATGACGACAGTGTTCTGAATTTACTTGTGAAAACCCAAAAACTTCAGAATCAGTAAGTGGTCTTCCGATTTTTTCACTTACCTGATTTAGATAGTTAACTTCGTCTTCATTTAAAGATAGCCCCTCTTGCTTATTGTAAGCAAAAATATCAGTAATGTTGAGAATTTTTTTAGGAGCAATATTAATATTGAATAACGATTGGTTTAAGTATTCAAAATATTCATAAATCATTGGGTCAAAATCAGTATATCCACTTTCACAACTATTGAATTGTTCAATTCTAATAATGCCATCAATACCCATGTTTTGGGTGATTTCCACGGCATTTGTGCTCCAGGGAGTAATCATTACAGAGCGTGGTCCAACAAATTTTGAATCGAGTGTTGTGCGTTCTATTTTTGGTTGATCGCCAAAAAGCCATTTGAGTTTGGTAATTGTTTCATAAGTAATGTCGTTTACTGCTTGAACCGCAAAAACCTTAGTATCAAGGTTTCCAAAGAAATGAATCATCCGTTTTATTTTGAATATTACTCTAAGCTACAAATTTATAATTTTTAAGAATAATTATAAATGATTTTACTTTCTATTTACAGTAGTTATTCACTAGTTTTGAACACCATTTATATTAAAAAAATTGCAAATTATTAAGAAAATTAATAAGGACTTATTTTTTTTCTAAGAGTGCCATATAAAAACCATCATATCCAGTTTCATGGGCTAGAATTTTTTTATCTTTTGTCAAGGTAAAATCGGCACCATGTTCAGATTTTAGAAATGTTTTAATTTGAGTTTCATTTTCTGATGGCAATACAGAGCAAGTCGCATATACCATTTTTCCTTTAGATTTCACCATTTTACAATATTGCTGCAGGACTTCTTGCTGAGTTTTGCGAATTCTGTCTATAAATTCAGGTTCTAACTTCCATTTAGAATCTGGATTCCGTCTCAGAACACCCAATCCTGAACAGGGCGCATCAATCAACAAACGATCTGCTTTTCCATGTAGTTTTTTGATTGGCTTAGTAGAGTCAATCACTTTCATTTCTATATTATGAGCACCATCTCTTTTGGCTCTAATTTTTAATTTTTTTAATTTACTTTCATAAATATCCATAGCTATAACTGAGCCTTTATTTTCCATAAGAGCTGAAAGGTGTAAGGTTTTTCCACCAGCACCAGCACAACAATCCACCACTTTCATTCCTGGTTTTACATCCAAAAAGTCAGCAACTAGTTGAGATGAGGCATCTTGAACTTCAAACCAACCATCTTTAAAGGCCTCTGTGGTAAATACATTTGCCCGTTCCTTTAGCTGTAAAGCATAAGGATACCCCTTGATTTCTAGAGTTTCAATGCCAACAGATTCAAGTTTGAGCTTTAAGTCAGACTTGGTTGTTTTTAGGGTGTTTACTCTCAGAATCACATCTGCTTGTTTATTTTGCATAGCTAATTCCTTTGTCCATTTTGATTCTCCTAATTCCTTGACACCTAGTTCATCAATCCAATCGGGGACTGATTCGCGAAATTTCCGGTCTTTAGAGAGTTCATCAAAACGGCCTTTTATTTTACGACTAGGTGTGCCTTCAAAATATTTCCAATCGGGAAGTTTAATTCCTTTTAAGGTAGCCCATACTGCAAAAAGGCGCCAAGCGTCATCTCTACTAAAAGGTTCTTTTACTTGTGCAATTTCAGCATAGAGTCGTTTCCAACGAACTATATCATAAGTTGTCTCGGCAACAAAGCCACGATCTCGACTTCCCCAACGTTTATCGCGTTTAAGAAGTTTTTGAATTACTTTGTCAGCATATTCCCCTTCATTAAATATTAGTAAAAGTCCATCAATGACGGCAAAACATAAATTTCTGTGTAAGCGCATAAGCCTGTTAATTATTGCTGCAAAGTTACGTTTAATAATGCGAATTATTACAGATTATATGTATATTGAAAATGTTCCATTTTTCAAACTTAGTTTAACATGAAAACACTTTTATTTAGAAGTCTATTAACGCTTATTATTTTTAGCTGTATGGACTCCCCAGATCAAAAGTATTCTCCAATTGTGTCTCTTCAAATCCATGATTTAATTAAAGATTCACTTCTAAATATTAGAGCCTTAGAAATAGAAGACAATAGGATTAGAGCAGTCAGTGCTATTGGTGATTCTTATTCGGTTGATTTAAGAACTAATAAAGTTTATGTCAATCGTGTTAATGTTGATACTATTAACTTTCGGGCATCTGCAATAGTCAATAATAATTATTTTACCCTTAGTATTGGTAATCCAGCATATTTGTTTAGGGATACTGAACTGGTATATAAAGAAACACATCCAAATATATTTTATGATGCGCTTCATTTTTGGAATTCTATGGAGGGAGTCGCAATAGGAGACCCTGTAGATGGCTGTATGAGTATTCTTATTACCAGAAACGGAGGCACAAGTTGGAATAAGGTTTCCTGTGAAGTGTTGCCTTCATCTATAGAAGGTGAAGCCGCTTTTGCAGCCAGCGATACTAATATTGCCATTGTGGGTAATCATACTTGGGTTGCTACTGGTGGGCTTTCAAGCCGGATATTAGTGTCTCATGATAAAGGGGTCAGTTGGTCTGTAGTAAATATTCCTATTATACAGGGAAAGGAAACCACAGGAGTATTTTCAATTGATTTCTACGATTCATTAAATGGTTTTGCAATAGGAGGGGACTATACAGACCCAAATGCCAAACACTCAAATAAAATTCGCACAATCGACGGAGGTATTTCATGGGAAGTCGTTGCTCAAGATCAATCTCCAGGGTACAGGAGCTGTGTTCAGTACATACCCAACAGTAACGCGAAGGGATTAGTGGCTGTTGGGTTTGGTGGAATTAATGTAAGTAATAACGCAGGGGAAAGTTGGAAACTCCTTAGCGACGATAGTTTCTATACATTAAGGTTTTTAAATGATAGTATAGCTTATGCGGCTGGTAAGGGTAAACTGTCTAAAATTATTTTTAAATAGTGATTTCCAGGTCTGAAAATCATTAGCGTTTTTTTTCTTTAGACCTATGTTTTAATCTGTCCATCATCCGTCGATTAAATCCGTCTTCTGCTATTTTTAGCAGTAAAATTTTCTTGTATGATATGACGCCTTCTAATTGGGATCGAAACTTTAGTTTTAGCTTTATTATTTCATCTTCCACAGCAGCCATTTCATTGAGTTTTGATAAAGCATCACTTTCTGAAATCATATTAAGTTCTTTATTTAAATTATCCTTAAGTCCTTTGAGTTTTTTATGTCTTAATTCCATATAGTTTTTATCAAAGGCATGAAAAATTGGCCAAAATTTCTCAGCTTCAATTGAAGACAAATCTAATTTATCTGTGATAAACTCAACTTTTAAGGCCCTTATTTTGTCTTTCATCTCTTTTTTTCCGGGGCGTTGGGCTATCAAATTAATTGTTGTAAAAAGAAGGCAACTTAATAATATGAGTTTTTTCATAGTTTTATTTTTTAATCAATTAGTAAGGTTTCTATGGACGCGTTATGTAATAGGTAATTTTCTATTTCAGAAGATGAAACATTTAATGTATGTAGGTCGTCAAGTTCATCAAGAGTTAAAATATTTGACAGCAAATCACTTTGATTTCCTTCGACTAAAAGATAGCTTTCTAAGCTTTCTAAGCTAACTTCTTTATTGTCTTTTTTCGGCAAGGAAAACATGAATAATAAAACCAATGCAGCAGCAATTCCAGAAATATAAATTGAATATTTGTTATTTATTTTTTGTGAATTATTGACTTTGGATATTTTTGGAATTGATACGTTAAAATCATTTAAGTAACCATCAGGAGTTTTAAAACCTGTTTTTTCTACTTTATTTTTCAATTCTTGTTCTATAAAAAAATCTGTATCAAAATTCTTAAAGTAATCTTTAGGTACTTTAAACGGAGAATTTTTATTGGCTTTATTAAGAATCATGTAATTTGGACTTTTTTAATTATAATAAGTTTAATCAGCTAGTAAATATGTTTTTATTTTTTTCATAGCGATGTGGTAAGAAGCTTTTAATGATCCTTCGCTTGTTTCTAGTATCGCAGACATATCTTTGTACTTGATATTATCAAAGTACCGCATATTAAATACAAGTTGTTGTATCCTTGGTAACTGCGCTATTGCTTTCTGTAATTTAAGTTGGATTTCATCCCCTTCAAAATAAACATCAGCAACTAAGTTTTGTATTGCGCTTTCATTTAGGGTCTCATTAGAAACTTTATTACGTTTTGCTTTAGAGTTTAGAAAAGTAATTGACTCATTGGTAGCTATTCGATACATCCAGGTATATAGCTTACTATCTCCATTGAATTTATCTATATTTTTAAATATTTTTATAAATGTGTTTTGCAAAACATCATCTGCGTCGTCGTGATAAATTACAATTTTACGTATGTGCCAATACAGATTTTCTTTATAACGCTTTATTAGCGTTTTATAGGCTAACTCTTTTGAGTCATCTAATTTGAGTTGTGCTAAAAGCTTGGCTTCGTTTTGCAATTAGTTAATTTTATAAATAGGACTCCATAAAGTACTTTTAGTTTAAACCCCAGTATTTTATTGAAATGATTGCATAGCAACAAGGTTACTGTAGACTCCTTTTTTATCTAATAGCTCTAGGTGTTTTCCTTTTTCTACGATTTCACCTTTTTGCATTACAATAATCTCGTCTGCATTTTGTATTGTAGATAGTCTGTGAGCTATGATAATAGATGTTCTATTTTTCATCATATTTTCTAGAGCGATTTGTACCAAGCGTTCACTTTCTGTATCGAGAGCTGAGGTTGCCTCGTCAAGAATCATGATAGGCGGGTTTTTTAGCACCGCTCTAGCAATGCTTATTCGTTGTTTTTGTCCACCTGATAATTTGTTTCCTGAATCCCCAATATTAGTATTAATCCCATTAGGTAAGTCTTTTACAAACTCCCATGCATTGGCAATTTTCAAGGCTTTAATAACTTGAGTATCGCTTGCATTATCTTTGCCTAACATTATATTGCTTTTGATGGAATCATTAAATAAAATAGAATCTTGTGTGACTAGTCCTATTAAGTTTCTTAATGAATGCTTAGTAATGGTTTTAATATTCGTTCCGTCAATTTTAATATGTCCGTCATTTACGTCATAAAACCGGGTTACTAAATTGGCGATAGTTGATTTACCACTTCCAGATTGACCAACAAGTGCGACTGTTTTTCCTTTTGGTACAGAAATAGAAAAGTTTTTTAGAACGTATTTTTCTTCATATTTAAAGTGAATTTCATTTAATTCAATAGCTTCATCAAAACTTGTTTTCTTAGTCGCATTTGAAACGTCTTCTAAAGTAGAGTCTGTATTAAGTATATCCATGACGCGTTCTGCAGCGGCATTTCCACGTTTGATGCTGTAACTAGCTTTGCTGATGGCCTTTGCTGGTGTAAGAATTTGATAGGCTAAGCCCATATAAACTAGAAATAGGCTAGGGTCCAGTGTTTTTTCGTTCAAGACCATTTGTCCTCCATACCATAATAATGCTGCAATAACAGAAATACCTAAAAATTCACTTGTAGGGCCTGCTAAGTTTTGTTTGTTTAATAACTTATTTGAGTAATTATAAAATCTTTTAGTTGAGGCCTCAAATTTGGTACTAAAATTTTTTTCGCCGTTAAACCCTTTAATAACTTTTAGCCCAGAAAGCGTTTCATCTACAATAGATAAAAAATGACCTTGTTCTTTTTGGACTTTGTTAGAGTTGCGTTTTAATGATTTTCCAATTAAAGAAATCACAAATCCAGACACAGGAATGAAAATCAATACAAATAAGGACAATTTGACACTAATCATAAACATAGATGCAATTGTAAACACAATCGTGAGAGGCTCTCTAATAATCAATTCTAAAATAGATAAAAAAGAATGCTGAATTTCTAAAACGTCGGTTGATATTCTAGACATGGTATCTCCTTTTCTTTTTTCAGAGTAAAACGCCAACGGAAGGCTTGTTATTTTTTTGTATACGTCATTTCTTAAATCTTTTAAAACCCCATTTCTTAAAAAAGTTATGAAAAACATAGCTAGGTAATTGAATACATTTTTAAGTAAAAAAGAAACAATAACAAATCCGACCATAAAAATTAGCACATCGTCGCTGCCTTCCGATTTTTTAAGTGTCACAAAATAATTCAAGTAACTTTCACCATAAGTTGTGATTTCACCCAGTCCTTCCCATTTAGGTTTTATATAGACCGGCTTAGAATCACCAAAAAGAACTTTAAGCATCGGAAATAATGACAACATGGAAAGCGTAGCAAATAGCGCATAAAAAATGTTGCTAACAATATTTAGTATAGCATAGGTTTTATAAGGAACCGCATAGCGAAAAATTTGTTTTAAATAATTCATTAACTCAATTTCATTTCTGTAATTATGTCGTCTATTTTAGTATTTAGTATTTTTTCGGTCTCTGAAAAATCATCTGCACAGTTAAGTGGGCAATTTACGCTAAGGTAAAACTTTATTTTGGGTTCTGTTCCGCTGGGACGTAAGGCTACTCTACTACCATCTTCGGTCGTATAAATTAATACATCTGATTTTGGAATTGAAATATTTTCAGTTATTCCCGATTTTAGGTTCTTGCACAATGATAATTTATAATCATGTACAGTAACCACTTTAGACCCTTGAATTGATGATACAGGGTTGTTTCGAGCAGCTTCCATAATGTTTGTAATTTCTTGACTCCCTTCAATCCCTTTTTTTGATAAAGAAACCAAACGTTCATTATAAAAGTCATGCTCTACATAAGTATCGACTAGTTCTTTAAAAAATGAACTATCATTTGATTTCGTATAAGCAGCAATTTCACACGCCAATAGTGTGGCAGTTACAGCATCTTTGTCACGAACAAAATCCCCAACCATAAAACCAAAACTTTCTTCGCCACCCCCAATAAAATCGAGTGTAGGGAAGTCTTTAATCATTTTAGCAATCCATTTGAATCCTGTCAATCCTATTTTACATTCTACTCCGTAAGCTTTTGTAAGCTTTGAGAGCATAGGCGTCGAAACAATTGTTGAGCCCACAAATTGATTTCCGTTAATATCCCCTCTTTGTTTCCATAAATCCAAAAGAAATTTGGTCATCATAATCATTGTTTGATTGCCATTAAGCAATACCATTTTATCATCAAAATTTCGAACTGCTATTCCCAAACGATCACAGTCAGGATCAGTTCCAATGACTATGTCCGCCTGTATTTCATTTGCAAGGTCCAAAGCCATTTTTAATGCCTCTGGTTCTTCTGGATTTGGAGATTTTACTGTAGGAAAATCTCCGTCAGGTTTTGATTGTGCTTCTACCAAATTAACATTTGTGTATCCTGCCCGCTTGAGAGTTTCAGGAATTACTGTAATTGATGTTCCGTGAAGGGCTGTGAATACAACTGAAAGATTCGCTCTGCTTTTGGGTGTATTAACTTCTAAGCTTCCCCTTTTTACAGAAGCGTTAATAAATACATCATCTACCTCTTTGCCAATTGAGTGAATTAGATTTTTATTGGCAGAAAAATTAATATCGCTATACTCTAGTGCGTTAATAACATCAATAATTTCTCCGTCATAGGGAGGTACAAGTTGTCCACCATCTTCCCAGTACACTTTATAACCGTTGTATTCAGGAGGATTGTGGGAGGCTGTTAAGACAATTCCACATTGACATCCTAAATGCTTCAAGGCAAATGACAGTTCAGGAGTGGCTCGTAAGTCTTCAAATAAAAAAACTTCAATATTATTTGCTGAAAATACATCAGCTACAATTTGTGCAAATTCTTTACTGTTGTGTCTGCAATCAAAAGCGATAACTGTTTTTATAGCTTGATTGGGATACATTTTATGTAAGTATTCACTCAGACCTTGTGTATTTTTTCCTAAGGTATATTTATTGATTCTGTTGGTTCCAACTCCCATTACTCCTCGCATACCACCAGTTCCAAAATCTAAGTTTTTGTAAAAACTGTCCTGAAGTTCATTTGGATTATTAACTTTTAAGTCTTTTATTCTAATTTTAGTTTCTTGGTCAAAAAATGAAGATAACCAACTGTTAATAGTGTTTGTGATTTCTAATTCTGTTCTAAGCATCAAATAAATTTAATTGAGTTATACATAAAATGTTTAACTCGTTAATAGTTTAATATATTAGTAATTATTGTTAGTTCGTCTCTTTTGAAATATGGTAATCTTGCTTGTTTTTTTGGTTTTTAAGAATGATTTCCCCTAAAAAACCAGCTACAAAAAACTGAGATCCGATTACCATGGTTGTAAGGGCTATAAAAAATTCTGTTCTTTCTGCAATAAGTCGGCCACTAGGTTTAATAAATAACTTGTCGATTCCTAGATAGAAAGCAAATCCTAATCCAATAATAAACATTATGACTCCTAAAAACCCAAAAAAGTGCATAGGACGTCGCCCAAACTTAGAAATAAACCAAATAGTGATTAAATCTAAAAATCCATTTACAAATCGTTCCATACCAAATTTTGTTTTTCCATATTTTCTTGCTTGATGAATGACTACTTTTTCTACAATATTTGTAAAGCCTGCATTTACAGCTAGTACAGGAATGTACCTGTGCATTTCCCCATAAACATCAATAGTTTTCACCACTTCGCTTCGGTAAGCTTTTAAGCCACAGTTAAAGTCATTAAGATTTAGTCCAGATATTTTTCTTGCAGCCCAATTAAATAGTTTTGATGGAAGATTTTTGCCAAAAAATGAATCATATCTTTTTTTCTTCCACCCTGAGACTATGTCATATCCGTGATCTTTAATCATGTTATAGAGTTCGAGAATTTCGTCTGGACTGTCCTGTAAGTCGGCATCCATTGTAATTATAACATCACCGTTAGTTCGAGAAAAACCTGCATGTAATGCTTGAGATTTTCCAAAGTTTTTAGAAAATTTAAATCCCCTGACAATATTGTTTTTATCGCAAATTTTTTGAATAACTTCCCAAGAATAGTCCGTACTCCCATCGTCAATAAAAAGAATCTCATAAGACAATTGATTTGATTGCATCACAGACACAATCCAATCATGTAATTCTTCTATAGAATCTTGTTCGTTAAGTAGTGGTATAACGACTGATATATCCATTCTAGTTGCTTTATAAAGTCAAAAATAAAGAAATTAAGCGTCTTTAGAGTCGGTTTTCTTAATGATTAACCCTACAATTAGCCCAATAACAGCATAAAAGACAAGTCTAAATACAAAAGCCTGTATTTGAGCTCCTAATGAAAAGTTGTCATTTTTGCTAGCCTCCTCAATTGCTGCAGCAACATCCTCTTGAGGCAGTCCAATCCGCTCCATCGTTTCTTTTGTTAATATTAAAACTTGTTCATTTAGATAGACTGCGGCTTCTGAGTCTATAAAAGTAAAAATAGCTATCCCAACAATTGAAGATATCATTGTACCAACGGATATAGTAATAAAATAGGATGAAAACGTTTGCTTAAAGCTAATAAATCCCCCTAATAATTTTCTGGAATTTATTGCTGATATAGCTCCAAATGCAATTACTAAAATAAATAGAACAATTCCGAGCCACGGGTTAATAAATAAGTCGAGATCAACTCCGTATACAATTATGGTAATTAGTGAGATAATTCCCCCCAAGTAAATCCCATAATTAATAGCAGTTGTTTTAGTAGTTTGTTCCATACTTCAGTAAATTTTATAATACAATATAATATTAGACATTCTTTTTTAAAATATGTTACATTAATAAGAAAAAAAATAATATTAATAAACCGTTGTAGATTTGTAAAAAATATATAAATTTGCAATTCGAAAAAAATGTTTCAAACAGTCAAGCGATGAAAAAAAATACACACCCAGATAATTATAGAATAGTAGCTTTCAAAGATATGTCTAATGATGATGTGTTTTTAACAAAATCTACTGCAGACACAAGTGAAACTTTAGAAGTAGATGGTGTTGACTATCCATTAATTAAAATGGAAATCTCCAGAACGTCCCACCCATATTACACTGGTAAATCTAAATTAGTTGATACAGCTGGGCGTATCGATAAGTTTAAGACTAAATACGCGAAATTCAAGAAATAAAATTATTTCTCTCAAATTATATTTTAAAAGCCTCCTAAATATTGGAAGGCTTTTGTTATTTTTACACAAACATTTGGTATGAATTATATACTTTTTGACGGTCCAAATAGAGAGGCATTATTGCCATTTACATACACACGTCCCGTAGCGGACATTCGTATAGGAATTTTAACTATCCGAGAAAAATGGGAGTTATCTTTAGGGGCAACTACCACCACCATTACAGAAGATTACCTTTCTGAAAAGTATCCTATGGTAGAAATGGAAGATAATATCATGATTAATTCTTCCTATTTACCTTCAGATACTTTGTTAAAACAGATTAAAAATTTATCTAAAAATCAAGCTATTTATGATGGCGATACGATTGTTGCTTTTTATGCCTTAGAAGACCAAGACGTAGATTTTGATTTGTTTGAGACTTTTCTTTGTAAAGGTTCTCCAATAAAAGTAGAAAAATCTTGGGATATTTTCTCTAAAAATGGAGCTGCAATTGCTGCTGATTTTGAGCTAATTACGGCTGGCAGAACTTCTGCAGTAATTCCAGAAAGAACTGAAGCATTTAATACAGAACAGATATTTATAGAAGAAGGTGCTCAGTTACCATTGTGTGTGCTAAATGCGACCAGTGGTCCAATTTACATCGGAAAAAACTCTGAGATCATGGAAGGCAGTTTAGTTAGAGGCCCTTTTGCACTATGCGAAGGTTCTGTTCTTAAAATGGGTGCTAAGATTTATGGGCCTACTACTATAGGACCCTATTCTAAAATTGGTGGTGAAGTTAATAATTCTGTATTTTTCGGCAATTCTAATAAGGGCCACGACGGTTATCTAGGTAACTCTATCGTCGGGGAGTGGTGTAATTTAGGGGCCGATACTAACAATTCAAACCTTAAAAATAACTATGCAGAAGTTCGTTTATGGAGTTATGAGACTGAAAACTTTGCAAAGACTGGTTTGCAGTTCTGTGGACTTATGATGGGAGATCATAGCAAGTGCGGAATCAATACGATGTTTAATACTGGAACCATAATAGGAGTTAGTGCAAATATATTTGGTAGCGGTTTTCCTCGCAATTTTATTCCAAGTTTTAGTTGGGGTGGAGCTAGTGGCTTTTCTACTTATTTAACATCAAAAGCTTTTGAAGTTGCAAGTGTGGTGATGAGTCGTCGAGGTTTGGATTTTTCCACTCAGGACAAAGCTATTCTAGAACAGGTATTTGAGCAAACATCTGCGTATCGAAAGGATTAGTTTTTTCGAATGTTTTTCACTTCTAACAGGTTTACAGGATTAATACCAAGGCCTTTAACGTTTTTTAACGTAAAACGTATGACTTCATCATAAAACAAAACCACTACAGGTGCTTTTTCGAGAACTAATGCATCCATCTTTTTATAAAGTTTTATCCGATTTACGTTATTTGTTTCTTTCAGTGTTTGTTGATACCAAGAATCAAATTGTAAATTTTTAAAATGAGTATAGTTGGGTCCGTTTGGAGCGAAGTTCTTACTATAAAATAATGACAAGTAGTTTTGTGCATCTGGATAATCAGCAACCCAACTTGCTCTGAACAAATCTAATTTTCCATTTGATTTTGCAGACTTCAGTGAAGACGGCGGTATGACTTCAATTCTTATTTTCAATCCAATTGTTTGTAGTTCTCGCTGGATAAATTCACAAAAACTTAAATAATTAGCTGTTGTACTTAATGTTATTTCAGGCACTTCATTTCCAGTTTTCATTTTGTAAAGATCTAATAGATGTTTCGCTTTTTTAGGCTGGTAAGTGTACCCAATGCTATCCTGGAATCCTGGGAGACCTTTTGGAATAAAACCCCCGTTGCCAGGAATTCCAATTCCATTCCTTAAATAAGTTATCATTTTTTCTCGATCAAAGCCATAGTTCAAAGCTTGACGTATTAATTGATTTTGATATTCAGTTTTATTAGAATCCATGTAAAAACCTAAATATTCTGTATTTAAATAAGGAGTCCGTAGCATTTTAACAGTTGAGATATAGTTGAAATTTAGCTCTCCATCTGAACTAAGAATTTCATCTTTATATGAGGCATCTAAACCTGAAATAAAATCGATATTTCCTTGTACAAATTGAAGAAACTCACTTTGTTTATCTGCTAAAAATGTAATCGAAATAGCTTCTAAATAAGGAAGTCGTTCTCCTTTTGAGTTTAATTCAAAATAGCGATTATTTTTCCTAAATATCAATTTTATGTTTTCCTCCCAACGTTTAAATTTATAGGGCCCAGTTCCAATTGGATTTGATCTAAATTCAGCTCCGTAATGAGATGTGATTTCTTTCGGAACCACGCTACAGTACTTCATAGTTAATATGCCCAGAAATGCAGGAAATGGTTCTTTTAATTTAATTTGAAATTGGCTTTTATCTACTGCTTTGTAAGATTGTACATTTTTTAGTACCCAACTTCCTGGAGATGCTAATTGAGGTGATTTCAAACGGTTAAAACTATAGACAAAATCATTAGCGTTCACAGTTCTAGTATTGCTTTTTCCAAATAATTTATGTGGATGAAAGTAAACATCTTCTCTTAAATTAAATGTATAGGTCTTACCATCTTCAGAAATAATCCAGGAACTTGCAATAGCAGGATTGATACTTAAGGTTGAGTCCATTTGAACTAAGCCATTAAACAATTGGTTCGTTGCCCATATATCCGAATTATCCTTGGCGAAAGCAGGATCTAGAGAACTGATATTTTTATGCTCATTATATCTAAAAACTTGATCAGACTTAGTGTCATCTTTAGTTGTACTACAGCTTATAATAAAATTGCAATAAACAACAAGACTCAACAAGAAGGTTCGGAAGTATTTAGATGCTTGCTTTGTCATTTTAGATGTTAGTTGTAAGTTTGTCTACTTGGCAAAAGTACAAGAATGATTGATAGAAAAAAAGTCGCTTTTTATACTTTAGGGTGTAAACTAAATTTTTCAGAAACTGCAACAATCGCTCGAAACTTTCAGGATGAAGGTTTTGATCGTGTAGAGTTCTCTGATTTTGCTGATATTTATGTGATTAATACTTGTTCGGTTACTGAGAATGCTGACAAACGATTTAAAACGATTGTAAAGCAAGCGCAACGTTCTAATGAATCCGCCTTTATAGTGGCAGTTGGGTGCTATGCACAGTTACAACCAAAAGAGTTGGCTGCTGTTAATGGGGTTGATTTAGTTTTAGGAGCTACAGAAAAGTTTAAAATTACAGATTACTTAAACCAACTTACTAAAAATGATACTGCTTCAATTCATTCTTGTGAAATAGCTGAGGCTGACTTTTATGTCAGTAGTTATTCAGTTGGAGATCGAACACGTGCTTTTTTGAAAGTCCAAGATGGATGTGATTATAAATGTACTTATTGTACGATTCCTTTGGCTCGAGGTATCTCTAGATCAGATACGCTTCATAATGTATTAGACAATGCTAAACAAATCGCTGATCAAGGAATTAAGGAAATTGTATTAACAGGTGTTAATATTGGAGATTACGGCAAGGGGGAACACGGCAATAAAAAACATGAACACACTTTTTTTGAGTTAGTCAAGGCTTTAGATTTAGTCACCGGTATTCAAAGATTACGAATTTCTTCAATTGAGCCAAATTTATTAAAGAATGAAACCATTGATTTTGTGGCCAACAGTAATTCTTTTGTTCCTCATTTTCATATTCCTCTACAAAGTGGGAGCAATGCGATACTTAAAGCGATGCGTAGGCGTTACATGAAAGAGTTGTACGTTGACAGAGTAGAACATATTAAAAAAGTCTTACCTGATGCCTGTATCGGAGTAGACGTAATTGTAGGATTTCCTGGCGAAACCAACGAAATGTTTTTAGAAACGTATAATTTTTTAAACGATTTAGATATTTCTTATTTGCATGTGTTTTCATATTCTGAACGTCCAAATACACATGCTTCGACACTTCCAAATAAAGTTTCTAAATCCCTTCGCTCTAAAAGAAGTAAAATGTTAAGAGGACTTTCGGCAAAAAAGCGTCGCGCTTTTTATGAATCTCAAATTAATACTCAACATACTGTTCTTTTTGAAGGAGAAAATAAGTTAGGATACATACACGGATTTACGGAAAATTACGTCAAGGTAAAGACAACTTGGGATCCAAGTTTAGTAAATACCTTACATCTAGTTGTTCTGAATGAAATTGATTCAGATGGATTAGTAAGAATTAAGTTTGGCAACCGAATTTAGATTCGAATCCCAACAGGAAGCATTTTTCTGTAGCGACGGTTTCTTCTGATAAACTTTGCAACTGGTGGGCTAGTAGGGACCACACTTATTTCTTTCTCAATGATATTTTCTAGCACTACTTTAATGAAGCCTTCTAAAAAAGAATCAGACATTAAAACTTCAGGAATATTTAGTTTTGTTAAGAAAATTTTTCTTTCTTGTTGGGAGTATTCAAGAGTAGCAAGCTCTGCACCAATTTTGAGCTCGTATTGGCGTAAAAAAGTATTATCTATTAGATTAGTTGCGTCAAACATGTGATAGGATTTAGGTGAGGTTATGATTGCTATCTTTGGCAAATTTACAAAAAATATATCTAACCAATTAGTTTAATATCATAGTGTCTCAACAAAAAACTAAAATCCCAGTTTATTTTTTACCAGGATTAGCTGCCAATCAAAGTATATTTAAAAATATAAAACTTGATACAGATATTTTTGATATGTACTATTTAGAGTGGATGATCCCATACTATAACGAGTCTATAGTTGATTATGCTTTGCGTTTTTGTAAAGAAATTAAGCACGAGAATGCTGTTTTGATTGGGGTCTCTTTCGGAGGTATCATTGCACAAGAGATGAGTTTAGTTCGTCGGTTTAAGAAAATCATAATTATATCAAGTGTTAAAAACCGAGATGAATTACCGATGCATCTTCAATTAGCGGGTAAAACAAAAGCCTATAAACTAGTGCCGACAAGCTTGTTTGCTCAAAACATTGATTTATTATCTAAATTTGTATTCAATAAAACAATAACAAAGCGACTAGATTTGTATAAACTTTATTTATCAATAACAGACAAACGCTATTTAGATTGGGCAATTGAGCAAGTAGTATTGTGGGGGCAAACAGCACATGATCCAAATTTAATTCATATCCATGGAGATTTAGATACAATTTTTCCTATAAATAACATAAAAGATTGTATTGTAGTTAAAGGAGGTACCCATGTTATGATTTTAAACAAATATAAGTGGCTTAATCAAAATTTACCTGATTTAATTAATTGCTAATATTAAGTCATCTTTTTATCAATCTATTAAAAACTACTTTTTATGAATCCGATTAAAAATATTTTCATTTCTCTTTTTGTTCTACTTGTATCAACATTTATATTTTTCGCTTTTTCGAGTAAACCAACTATAATTAATGAATACAGTCCCGAGAACGGTTACAATATTTACGCTATTGATATACCTGATATGCTAGATTTCTCTGGAGAATCTATGCCAATTCATATTCCAGATATTCGTGAACGAATTGATCGTGAACTATTGGTTAATACCTATTGGCAATCTAACGGCTTACTATTATTTAAAAGAGCTCAGCGTTATTTTCCAATTATTGAACCTATTTTAGAGTCTTATGGTATTCCAGATGATTTTAAATATTTAGCGCTTATAGAAAGTGGTCTTCAAAATGTAACCTCTCCAGCAGGAGCTAAAGGCTTTTGGCAAATAATGAAACCAACAGGTAAAGAATATGGATTAGAAATTAATTCAAACGTTGATGAGCGTAATAATTTAGAGCTAGCGACAGTTGTAGCATGTAAATACTTATTAAAGTCAAAAGCTAAATTTGGCAATTGGACTTTGGCAGCAGCTTCTTATAATGCAGGAGTAGCTGGTATTTCTAGCAAATTAGAGCGACAGAAGGTAACAAGCTACTATGATTTACTGTTAGGGCAAGAAACTGGAAGATATATGTTTAGAATTGTAGCTTTGAAAGAAATTATTACTAACCCAAAAAAATATGGATTTAATTTCTCACAAAAACATTTATATTCAACTATTCCAACTTACAAGGTTGAGGTAGACACAGCGGTAACTGATTTTGTAAAGTTTGCTTTAAAATTTGATTTAAACTATAAACAACTTAAAATTCACAATCCGTGGTTAAGAGAGGGTTTTTTAAATAACAAGTCAAATAAAGTGTATTATTTGGAGATCCCTAAAAAAGGATATTATAATTAAGTTTATTATCTTCTTTTGCCTCCGCGCTGTTGTCCACCACCAAAATGCTGATTGGGCATTGTCGCTTTTTTCATTTGCTGTTTCATCATTTTAATTTGTTCAGATAACATATCTCTTTTGTCTAGCTTTTGAGCTTCTTTCAGTAGTTTTTGAGCTTCTTGCTTTCTACGTTTTGTAAATGCAATTCCTGCTAGGTTTAGTTTAGCCATCGCTAAGTCATGATCCATAGAAAGTCCAAGGCTGACAGCATCCTTAAAGAATTTTTCTGCAGCATTCATATTAGTTTGAGAAACCATAATTCCCTTAAGAAAATTATAATAACCATGCTGTTTTTGAGTTAGTGCTGACTTTGGTTTTTTTATTCTATTTAATATGCGATCTGTTGCGGAAAAATCTTGCTTCCGTAGTTTGAGAAATGCCAATAAAATAATTTCATTTTTAAAATAAAGGAATATAAAAATGAGAGCTAAAAATATGAGCATCACACCATTGCCTACAAAGGTCTCAGTGATTTGATAAACAGCGTATGCCATTATTACAGCAGCTAGAACTAATTTTATATTTTTGTTGAACATATTAATGTTTTTATTTAACGATTACAAATGTAGTAAAAACAAATCAAAATTATTTTAAAATTTGATTTGTCAAAGCGAAAAGTCTTTGTATATTTGCCCAGCGTTTTTTTTGATAAAAAAACTGTTTCACACAGACAACAACAATTACAGAGTTTTAAAAATATACCAAAATGAAAAGAACATTTCAACCATCAAAAAGAAAAAGAAAAAATAAACATGGTTTTAGAGAAAGAATGGCATCAGCCAATGGAAGAAAAGTTCTAGCTAGAAGACGTGCAAAAGGGAGAAAGAAAATTAGTGTTTCTACTGAACTTCGTCACAAAAAATAATGATTAACAATTGTTAACATTTAAAAGGTATTGCTAATAGCAATGCCTTTTTTTATATCCAAACGTTAACTAATTTTGATACTAAATTTAATTTAATCAATTACATCAATAAATGCCAAAAAGTAAAGATCTAAAATCTATTTTAATTATAGGCTCTGGACCCATAGTGATCGGCCAGGCTTGTGAATTTGATTATTCTGGAACCCAAGCACTTCGTTCGTTAAGAGAAGATGGTATAGAAACCATTTTAATTAATTCTAACCCTGCAACAATTATGACTGATCCAGTTATGGCGGACCATGTTTATTTATTGCCCTTAACGACTAAGTCTATTATTAAAATTTTGGAAAAACATCCCCATATTGATGCTGTTTTACCCACAATGGGTGGACAGACCGCTTTAAATCTTTGTATAGAGGCAGATGATAAAGGTATTTGGACTGATTTTGGTGTTGATATTATTGGTGTAGATATAGATGCAATAAATATAACAGAAGATAGAGAAAAATTCCGTGAATTAATGTTAAAGATTGGAATTCCAATGGCTCCGCAAGCAACAGCAACTTCGTATCTTAAAGGAAAAGAAATTGCTCAAGAATTTGGCTTTCCCTTAGTAATTAGAGCGTCTTTCACTTTAGGAGGAGATGGAGCTGCTATAGTTTATAAAGAAGAAGATTTTGATAAATTATTAACTCGAGGTTTAGAGGTTTCTCCAATTCATGAAGTTATGATTGATAAAGCTTTGATAGGCTGGAAGGAATACGAACTAGAACTATTGAGAGATTCTGATAATAATGTTGTTATTATTTGTTCAATTGAAAACATGGACCCTATGGGTATTCATACTGGAGATTCAATTACTGTAGCTCCTGCTATGACTCTAAGTGATAGCACATATCAAAAAATGCGAGATATGGCTATACATATGATGCGAAGTATCGGAGATTTCGCAGGAGGATGTAACGTACAATTTGCAGTATCTCCTGACGAAAATGAAGATATAATAGCAATAGAAATTAATCCACGTGTTTCAAGATCTTCAGCACTAGCTAGCAAAGCTACTGGCTATCCAATTGCAAAAATTGCCGCAAAGTTAGCTTTGGGGTATCACCTTGATGAGTTAAGCAACCAAATTACTAAATCTACTTCTGCTTTATTTGAGCCAACTTTAGATTATGTAATTGTGAAGATTCCACGTTGGAATTTTGATAAATTTGAAGGGTCAGATCGTACATTAGGTTTGCAAATGAAATCAGTAGGTGAAGTCATGGGGATTGGACGTTCATTTCAAGAAGCACTCCATAAAGCCACACAATCTCTAGAGATTAAACGAAATGGTCTAGGAGCTGATGGCAAAGAAAACAAAGATTACAATCAAATTATTGATAAACTAACGCTTGCATCCTGGGATCGTGTATTTATAATTTATGATGCTATTCAGATGGGTATTCCATTAAGCCGTATTCATGATATTACAAAGATCGATATGTGGTTTTTGAAACAATATGAAGAATTACATTTATTAAAAAATGAAATTTCATCATTCAAGATAGATTCTATAGAAAAACCACTTTTACTTGAAGCTAAGCAAAAGGGATATGGAGACCGACAAATTGCCCATATGTTAGGATGTTTAGAAAGTCAAGTTTATAAAAAACGTGAAGAATTAGGGGTGAATAGAGTTTACAAATTAGTAGATACTTGTGCTGCTGAATTTGAAGCAAAAACACCATATTACTATTCAACTTTTGAAAGTGATATGGAAACAGCTGATGGTATAAGATTCTCCGAAAATGAAAGTTTAATTACAAAAAAGAAGAAAGTAATTGTTTTAGGTTCAGGGCCCAATCGAATTGGTCAAGGTATTGAATTTGACTATTGTTGTGTTCACGGAGTATTGGCAGCAGCAGAATGTGGTTATGAAACTATAATGATTAATTGTAACCCTGAAACAGTTTCGACGGACTTTGATACTGCTGATAAGTTATACTTTGAACCAGTTTTCTGGGAACATATATATGATATTATTAAGCACGAAAAACCGGAAGGAGTTATTGTGCAACTTGGTGGTCAGACAGCTTTAAAACTAGCTGAAAAGCTGACTAAATATGGAGTTAAAATTTTAGGCACTAGTTTTGAGTCCCTGGATTTAGCTGAAGATAGAGGCTTATTCTCTAACCTGCTTAAAGAAAATAACATTCCCTACCCAGAGTTTGATATTGCTACTACTGCTGATGAAGCTTCTTTGATTGCAGATGTCTTAGATTTTCCAATTTTAGTCCGTCCTTCTTATGTACTTGGTGGTCAAGGAATGAAAATTGTTATAAATAAAGAAGAGTTAGAGAAGCACGTGGTTGAGCTGCTAAGTAGAATGCCAGGAAATCAACTTTTATTAGACCACTATCTTGATGGTGCTATTGAAGCAGAAGCAGATGCTATATGTGACGGAGAAAATGTGTATATCATTGGAATCATGGAGCATATCGAACCATGTGGAATTCATTCAGGCGATAGTAATGCGACGTTACCTCCATTCAATCTTGGAAATTTAGTAATGCAACAAATTAAAGATCATACAAAAAAGATTGCACTAGCTTTAAATACTGTTGGTCTCATAAATATACAGTTTGCTGTTAAAGACGATATGGTATATATCATTGAAGCAAATCCAAGAGCTTCTAGAACAGTTCCATTTATTGCCAAAGCCTATGGTGAGCCGTATGTTAATTATGCTACTAAAGTAATGCTTGGAGAAAAGAAAGTTACCGATTTTGAATTTAATCCGCAATTAGAAGGCTATGCAATTAAGCAACCTGTTTTCTCTTTTAATAAATTTCCTAATGTAAATAAACAACTTGGACCGGAAATGAAGAGTACTGGAGAAAGTATTCTTTTTATAGACAGTCTTAAAGAAGATGAGTTTTATGATTTATATTCGAGACGAAAAATGTACTTGAGTAAGTAGAAATTTATTGTAAATTTTATATAAAGGAACCGCAATTAGTGATTTTTTTATTTTTTCACCATGGTGAATTCAAAAACTACTATTACTTTGTCAGCAATTTTTGAACTTACGATTTTAGGAATCTCAATGTCAAATTCTTTTGGGTTTAACTCAAAATTTCCTTTAAAAGTCAGTTTGCTATCTAATTTTTTAATTTGAACGTTGATGTTCTGAATTTTTTCAGTCACTCCATGGAAATCAAGAGTCCCATTAATTAGGTAGTTATTTAGTGCGTTGTTTTCTTTGAATCCTTCAACTACTCCTTTAAAAATAGCTTTAGGGAAGCTATCGGATTCGGCATAACTTTCATTAAAATGCTCTTCCATAAGGGCATTTTTAAAACGAAACCCTTTGACTAATGCAAGCGTAGCAAACTCTCCATTTGAAGCATTAAAAATTGCCGTCACATTTGTGTTAGTAGCTTTAATTTCTTCAAAAGAAGGTACACTAGCCTCAAAGACTAGCATTCCGGTTTTTGTGAGGTATTTTTCTTGAGAAAAAGCAAAAAATGAGATTAAGGTAAAAAATAAATAAACACTTTTCATGGTATAATTTTTAGTTACTCAATAAACCCTTCTAATTGCCACTGTATAATTAAGTCTATTAGATTTTGAGGCAATCTTGATCCGCCAAGTGGCATAAAGCCACTCTGTCCTGGCTGCCAGTTAATTCTATCAATAAGATTTGTGTTTTCGATTGAACTCTTAACACTATTGTAGGTTGTTAATGATATTCCAGATCCGTTAATTGGAGGGCTAGAATGGCAAGAAATACAGTTGGAATCAAATATAGGTTTTATTTTTTCTGAATATGTGATTAGTTCAGTAGGGTTGATTTGTTCTATCAAATCTTTTTCACTTGTATAAGAACAAGATAAAGTTATTATACAGAAAGTAATTATTAAAAAAAAAGAATTGTTTTTCATTTCATTGCTATAATAAGTATAATCAGTATATTCAAATTTAATTATTTTTTCTTAATTCAATATCCAATTTGTTTTTAAGTTCTAAACTTTAACTTTTTTTATGAAAAAAAAAATATTTCTTTTTGCATTTACATTGTTCTTATTTTTTTTAGCGTACAATTATTTGTTTCCTGACCATAGAACTATCAATCTAGAGAATGCTAAATTTAATGTAGAAGCATCTCTTTTTTTTACTGAGTTTGTGGAGGACTCTAAAATAGCAGAATCTAAATACTTAGACCAAACAATTACTGTTTATGGTGTCATTACTTCTTTAAACCTCGAAGATATTACGATTAACAATAAAATTTTCTGTAACTTCGAGTCTATGTTAAGTAAACTGAAAGTCAATGATACAATAGTTGTCAAAGGAAGATGTATTGGTTATGACGATTTACTTGAAGAAATTAAATTAGATCAATGTAGTATTGTTAGATAAATAATGAAGCAATTTTTCACCTCCACTTTATTAATATTTTGTCTTGTAGTATTTTCTCAAGATGAATTATTAAATGAAATTGATACAGACATAGTAAATTTAAATTATACAAGTGCAGTATTTAAAGGATTGAAGGTTATTAATTTTGAATCTACTAAGCTTGTTGCTGACAAGGGATTTAGTTTTATTGTATCGCATCGCTTTGGAACTGTAAAAAACGGATTTCAGAATCTTTTTGGATTAGATGAAGCAGTAACTCATTTAAATTTTGTTTACGGGCTTTCTGAGAATATTAATATAAGCGCTTCTAGAAGCTCCAATCAAAAAATATATGAAGTAGCTAGTAAGTTTAGATTAGTGAATCAGCAAGCCGGTAAAATTCCTTTTACAGTTGTTGGTTATACTTCCGTATTAGCAAATACTTCTCTAGATACAGATAACTTACCTAAGCTCGAGTTTAAACACCGATTGAGTTATGTAGCACAACTGTTAGTCTCTAGAAAAATAAATAATAATTTGTCACTTATTCTTTCACCTACATTTTTTCACGATAATTATTTAACCGATGATTTTCAGGGTAACTCCCAGTATGGACTTGGTTTTGGAGGCCGTTATAAGCTTGGAAAACGCTGGTCTTTTAATACAGAGTACGGAGTGCATTTGAACAGAAGTGAGAATTCATTGTATAAAAACCCTTTTTCTATAGGTATAGATTTAGAGACAGGTGGCCATGTTTTTCAGTTACTCTTTACTAATTCACAGTCTATGTATACCAACGGAGTATTTGGGACTAGTACTGGGGACTGGGGAGAGGGTGATGTGTATTTTGGTTTTAATTTAGCTCGATCTTTCTAAAACTAATATAAATTTATTTTTCGAAATCTATTTTAGTTACAATTTTTGAAATTTCTCTTATATGCATTTCATTTTCTAACTTATCAACGGTCTCTTTTAGATCTTTAGTAAGAATTTGTTTATTTCGCTTTTCCATTGGAGGATTAAGCTTTTCAGCATTTTCAAATTTAATAACATTTTCTAAAATTTCTCTAGGTAATTGTGTGCCAGCTTTACCTAAGGTATCTAAAAATTCACGCGCAAAGAATTCATCAATTTGTATGCGTCTTTTTGTGGTATGTGCAAATTTTCCAATTATTCTACAAATGTTATCACGTTCTTCTGGACTTAATTTGTCTGCAAATTCATAGTCTTCAATTTTTTTGAGACTCAAGATAATTGGCTCCAAAGCGTCTTTTGTAATAATATAGACGTTGTAGTCTCCAATGTTGTAATGAAACTGACTGATGACCTCTAGGGTATTAGACGGTATTACAAGAAATAAATCATTTTTAACATCCTCGTGTTTAGCGTACTTCTTAAGATTTTCAGTTTGAAGCTTAATGTATTTAGGGAAATTAGTTAAATCGTCATTAGCAGGGCTTTTAGCATCGAATACTATTAGTTGTTCCATTATTTCAATAGAATTATCTGGCTTATTTCGAGGATGTGGAAAATCCTCTTGACTAATGTACCTTATGACATTATTTCTACAAATGAGCTGGAGATGATTTTGAACATCTTTTTCATGTTCAGACCACTTTAATTTCATTTTATTAAACTCATCCTCTTTTTCTTTTACGCGGTCATCATTTAAACGTTCCTTTTCTTTTTCTAGAGATTGTTGTAAGGTTACTGCGATAGCAAAATTTTTAGTAGCTTCTTTTTGACGTCCTTCCTCTGCTTTTTGGAATGATATAGTTTCGTTTTTCAGTACATTTCTTTCTGTTTCTACAAGTTTTAATCGTTCTTCAGTTCTTACTTTTTCAATTTTTATCTGCTCAAAGTCATCAGCTTTGGCAGCAGCAATCTCTAACTGTTTGTTTAAGTTTGAAATATTTAGATCTTTTTGAGCTGCTTCTTTTTCTAGCAACGAGATTCGTACATCTTTTAATTCAATTTGATCAATATCTTTAGCAATAGGCTGTTTTAGATAAAATGCCAAGCCTGCAAATCCAATAAGGACAACGATTAAAATTATATATTCCATATTAATGAGTTGTTTTTAAAATAATAATCAGTGCAAAAAATAGAATTTAAATTAAACCAAATTAAGATATTTTCTTTCAACAAATTTGTAACCAAATATCATTAATCCAGAGTAGAAGAAGTCTCCTAATAAAGAGTTTCTAAAAAATGGTAATGCAAGAGTGTAGCATTCAATTAATCCTGTCCATGTTTTTGGATAGCCAATGAGCCACACACCAAAGTTAGTTACAATAAAAAAACTAAGACTGCCCAATAAAATAGTGTAGACACTTGGCTTTTTTGTTTTAGTGCCAATAAAACTAACTAATAAAAATGCTGTGTATACAAATAATGAAATCAAATGAAATCCTAAAAAAACATCAGATAAGGCCATAATAAATAAAGGCACTAAATACGCCATTTTTTTATTTGTAAAATAAAGACCACCAAACAGAGCTATAGCTGTAATTGGTGTGAAATTGGGTAGGTGAGGGAAGAGTCTGAATATGACAGCAATTAGCATAAATAGAATAACAACTAACTGTTTTTTTGTAATTTTTTTTTTATTCATGTGACGAGCTTACCCTCAAAAATAAATATTATTTCAGTCAATACAAACATTTCTATTTACAAATTTTAGTTTTAATTACTATTAAATAATGCGTATAAGCCTCAAGTATTTTAGTCAATATACATGTCTTGTATGTAAGGGATAAAGGAATTTGTATCCAAAACAGGGGAAACTCCTTGTGTAACAGTCTGAAATCTTCCAGAGTTTTGAATAGCCAGAAGAGCTGCTGCTAGCATTGGTTCTTGTATTGTACCCAATACACCATAATTACCAATAGATTCACTGATTTCAATATCTGGTTCCAGTCCAGTTGAAGGGACTACTAAATCATCTTTATTAACTGAAATAGCAACTAGTGGTTGAAGTGCGTACAAGTGACCTGAGTTAGCTCCTTGTCTTTGAAATGTAGGAGAATCATAAATAGTTGTAGATGCTTGAGATTTTCCTACAGTCTTAGTACCTATCTGAACAACATCGATATAAGCACTTAAGCTATTTATGATCATTTCACTGGCAGAAGCTGAGCTGCCTGAAGTTAACACATAAACTTTATTTAGATTTAGTGAATTTATACTACCTCCAAGAGCCAGATTACTTGAGAAATTATAATTTGTATTATTGTTTTGTAAATCATTATTATATTGAAGTTTAGCAAAAACTCCACTAGTAAATCCTGTAATCATACTTCCTAATGTAGCGGCTGTATTAACACTCCCTCCAGGGTTATACCTTAAATCTAAAATTAAATGTTGAATATTTTGTGATTGCAAATTCCCAAAAGCTATATTTAGTTGACTGTCATAATCCGCTACAAAACCATTATACATAAGGTAAGCCACATTTTCATTATCTAAGTTAAATACTTCAGCTTTAAAAATTGGATTTTCGTAATACACTGACTTACTTAAAGCAATAGTTTCAGATGAATTTGAAATGGTGTCATCATCAATCTCGTTAGTTCCATTATCATTATAAATTGCTAGACCAATACTGTAAGTTTCACTTGCAAGCAAAGAGCTGATATTGCTGATAGTCATTATTTGATCATCTATTTTATTAAAAACCTGACCCCTAAAAATCGATGTGTTGCTAGCATTACTTTCTGGTAAAATTAATCGGACAACTCCAAAAATTTCACTTGTGCTCCCAGGAATATAATAAAAGTTAAATTCTGCTCCATTAGTTTTTGTGATTCCACTAAATTGTTGTTCTAATGCAATGTAATCGGTTGTAATTCTACTAAATCTATCTGTCGTTTGACGATCATAAACAACACTTTCAAATAAAGATTCAGGTGAATCAAATCCATTTAAATAACTTTGATATTCACTATTACTTTCAAACCTGTCATTTGCCAGATTTGAGCTATTCTCTTTATACAAATAAGCGAAATTCATTCCTTTCCACACAAAATCTTTAATTTCAGAGCTACTTGAAATTGAATCATCATCGTCCTTGAAACAACTAAGTGAGAGACTTAAAACAAATAACAGTGTTGTATATTTTATAAGAAATTTCATATTTTTTTACTATATTTTGTGTTAGAATGACCAATAAACTAAATTAAACTAATTATTAAGATATCTAAAATTTATTTTATGTCTTGTAACAATTTATGTATTTAATCGTCTTTTATTTATAACCTTAACATGACAAGTATATTTTGAGTGAATTTAAAAAATCAACTAATTCAATCTTTAAATTAAAAATTAATAAAATGAAAACACAAACACAAATACAAACACTAATCTTTAGTTTAGTTCTCTTTCCTACATTTCTTTTATCCCAAAATTTATTTGATAAATATGAAGATTATAGCGATGTAAGTTCTATCGTGGTAAATCAAAAAATGTTTGATATGTTGTCAGATATTGAAACAAATGATCCAGATGCAGCAGAATTTATGATTCAGGCTGGAAAGTTGAAAAATCTGACTGTTTATACATCTTCATCAACAGAAATTAGTTCAATTATGTCAAGGGATGTTGCCAATTATGTTAAGAAATTTGAGTTAGAGGAGCTGATGAGGATTAAGGATGGTGATAGTAATATACAGTTTTATATTCTTGAGGGCAAAGATGACAATCATGTTAAAGAGCTTTTAATGTTCTCATCTGGTACATCGAACTTAACTTCTCAGCAAAGTTATTCAATTAACGGAAAAAAACTTGAATTTGAATCTGTTCTTTTATTACTAAAAGGAGATATTGATTTACGAGAAGTCTCAAACTTAACAGCTAAGCTTGATGTTCCTGGTGGAGATTTATTGAAAAATGCAAACAAGAACTTAACTAATGAAAATTATGATTAAATGAAAAAGATATTTATATATAAATTATTTTTTACATCTCTATTTTTTTTTACCTCTTGTAGTTCTAAGGATTCTTTACAATCTTATTTTGTAAACCATCAGGAAGACTCCGCATTTATTTCAGTAGATATTCCCATTTCTTTTCTTAATAATGAAAAAATAGATTTTTCTGAGGACCAAACTAAAGCAATTAATTCAATTAATAAGCTGAATGTAATTGCTTACAGTCTTGCCGATGGAAATTTAGATGAATTTAATTCTCAATTATTTTCAGTTAAAAACATTTTAAAGTCAAACATTTACAATGATTTGTTAAGAATGGGAACTAGTTCTGGTGGAAAGGTTAAAGTTCTTTACATTGAAAATAATAAGACAATTGATGAGATTGTTGTTTTTGGCTATTCATTAGAAATGGGTTTTGCAATTGTAAGAGTTTTAGGTAACGACATGAACCTTTCTCAAATTATGAATCTAGGAGGTATAATAGATCAATTAGATACCCAACATTCAAATATGGATTCTTTTATGAAGTATTTACTTTAGAATTTCAACTCTGACCTACTAAATTCCCGTGTAGTTTGAGGGTGTAATAGCTTTAAGCTCTAACTTAATTGTATCACTAACTTCCAAGGTTTCTATGAAGTTTGAAATAGATTTTTGGGTTATTCCTTCGTTTGTACGTGTTAAACCTTTTAGAGCTTCATAGGGATTAGGATATCCTTCACGCCTTAATATAGTTTGAATTGCTTCCGCAACTACTGCCCAGTTTTTGTCTAAATCTTCATTAATTTTAGATGAATTTAAAAGTAGTTTTTTAAGTCCTTTTAATGTAGATTTAAAGGCGATTATGGAATGTGCAAAAGGAACACCAATATTTCTCAAAACAGTACTATCTGTCAAATCGCGTTGAAGCCTAGATATAGGTAGTTTAGCAGAAAGGTGCTCAAATATTGCATTAGCAATTCCTAAATTACCTTCACTATTTTCGAAATCAATTGGATTTACTTTATGCGGCATAGCAGAGCTCCCGACTTCTCCTTTTTTAATTTTTTGTTTAAAATAGTCCATAGATACATAAGTCCAGAAGTCACGATCTAAATCAATAATTATGGTGTTAATTCGCTTAAGTGTATCAAAAAGTCCGGCCATATGGTCGTAATGCTCAATCTGAGTTGTCGGAAAAGAATGATCTAAGTCAAGTTTATCTTTCAAAAACTCGTTTGCAAATGCCTGCCAGTTTATATTTGGGTAGGCTACCTTATGTGCATTAAAGTTTCCAGTAGCGCCACCAAATTTCGCAGCATTAGGAATAGAATTTATCGATTTAAATTGAGCTTCTAAGCGTGTTATAAAAACTTCAATTTCTTTACCAAGACGAGTAGGGGAGGCAGGTTGTCCGTGTGTTCTTGCTAATAATGCAATTTCAGACCATTCATCTGCTAATCCTTTCAAACATTCAATTAAGGACTTATACTCTGGTGTATATACAGCTGAGATGGCTTCTTTTATACTTAATGGAATTGCTGTATTGTTAATGTCTTGCGAGGTTAATCCAAAATGAATAAATTCTTTATATTTAGAAATTTTAAGTGCGTCAAATTTATCTTTTAGGAAATACTCAACAGCTTTTACGTCATGGTTAGTAATACTCTCAATATCTTTAATAGCTTGAGCATCTTTAGTAGAAAAATCAGTATAAATTGCTCTTAAGTCCTTAAAAAGAGCGCTATCAAATTCTATTAATTGAGGCAAAGGAATTTCACATAGAGCGATGAAATACTCGATTTCAACTAAAACTCGGTATTTGATAAGTGCTTCTTCAGAAAAAAAATCAGCAAGAGATAATACCTTTGAACGGTATCTGCCATCAATAGGTGATATTGCATTTAGTGTAAATAAAGCCATAATTTGTAAAAAAAATTGGAAGCTTCAAATATACGTATTTTCATAACAAAATTTGTTCTCTCAATTATAAGTTTTAATTTGGTTGTTCTACTATAATTAATTAATTCTTTTTGTTTTTCATTATCTTTGTTTTTTATCCAAAACGAATATAATTATATGAATCTCAAAAATAAAATTTTAGTAGTACTTATATCTTTGTTTATGGTCTCTCAATTTTTAAGTCCAAAGAAAAATCAGAGCGGTTTGTATGCTGTTAATCAATTTTTCTTAGATACAAATACTCCCAAAGAAGTGCAAATACTGCTAAAAGAAGCCTGTTTTGACTGCCATAGTGATCAAACTGATTATCCTTGGTATAATTCTATAACTCCAATAAATTATTGGCTTAATAGTCATATTAAAGGTGGAAAGAAACATTTTGATGTTTCAAAATGGTTTTCATATTCGGATAATCGCAAAGTTCATAAATTGGAAGAATTAGTTGAAGAAGTTAAAGAACGTAAAATGCCTTTGAAATCTTATACTTGGACTCACAAAAGTGCAGTTTTAGACCAAAATCAGATAAATTCCCTAGTAAATTGGGCTAACAGAGAGATTCTTGCAAATAATTCAATCAATATCTCTATTGAAGACTAATTTTAATGTATGAAAGCGACCGTCCTTATAATAGGTTTTGTTTATCCGGAACCTAATTCTTCTGCAGCTGGGACTCGAATGCTTCAATTAATTAATTTTTTCAATGACCAAAATTATACAATTGTATTTGCAACCACGTGTAAAAAATCTCACAATGCATTTGATTTAGAATCTTTAAATGTCCAAGTTGTTGACATTATACTAAATGATTCTAGTTTTGATATTTTTGCCCAGGACTTAAATCCACATATTGTTCTTTTTGATCGTTTTATGAGTGAAGAACAATTTGGTTGGCGTATTGTGGAAAACTGTCCAAACGCCTTAAGAATACTTGATACTGAAGATTTACATTTTGTGCGTAAAACAAGGAGTTTATCTCTAAATTCTCATGAAATTTGTTTAGATGATTTTATGTCAAATGAAATCACTAAAAGAGAGATTGCTAGTTTGTACAGATGTGATCTTTCTTTAATAATTTCTGAATGTGAATTTGAAATTTTAGTTGATACATTTAAGGTTGATAGTAATCTCTTACTATACTTGCCTTTTATGATAGATGCTAATCATAATTTAGAAATAAATCGATTCAAATCATTTGATGATAGAACTGATTTTGTGTCAATTGGCAATTTTTTACATTCACCTAATTTAGATGCTGTAAGTTATTTAAAAAAAGATATTTGGCCTTCAATTAAGTCATGTCTTCCTGAAGCAAATCTTCATATTTATGGTGCTTATGATACCCAGGCCGTCAGATCTATGCATAATATAAAGGATGGGTTTCTAGTACATGGCTTTGTTGAAGATGCTTTTGAAGTTGTTAATTCTGCTAAGGTACTTTTAGCTCCGTTACGTTTTGGTTCAGGGCTCAAAGGAAAGTTAGTTCAGGCAATGCAATGTGGAACTCCTTCAGTAATGTCAACAATAGCTGCTGAAGGTATGTTCGGTTCACTTCAACCAAATGGATTTATTGAAAATGATTCCAACTTATATATAGAAAAATGTATTGATTTGTATTCAACAGAGAGTGTTTGGAATGACTTTCAAAATAAGGGTTTTAGAGTGCTGGAACTACGATTTAATAAAGAAGAACTTTATTTAAAGCTGATTGATAGAATAAAATTACTTACAACTACAATAAATTCCCATCGATCCAGTAATTTTATTGGACAATTGCTTGCATATCATCAGTTTCAAAGCACTAAATACATGTCACGTTGGATTGAAGAAAAAAAGCGATTAAAATAACTCTTTTTATATGTTTTACTTTTTCCTACTAAGAATTTTATACTCTTCATAACACTCGCTTATTGCGTCTAATACTTGAAGATCATTTGCATTACTAATGAAATCCTGTGAGTAATTACATTCGCTAATAAGAAGATCTAAATCAATTTTGTCAACTTGTAATAGTGCAGTTAGCATTTCTCTATCAAATCGGGAAGCAAGTAGGTTTTTGATTTCATCTTGTTTTTTCATTTCTCGTAATTTTCGCATTTCTCTAGGTTTTTTACCGAAGATATTATGTAAAAAATCCGCAGGATTAAAGATAGCTCCTAAAACGTTTTGTACCATACTTAGAGAACGTTGTCTAGATTCATAACCACTATTAAGCCCAGAAATACTATAGCGAGTGTTTTTTCGAATTGGCACTTGTTTTATATCAATTTCAAGGTAGCCAGTAAGCTTTAACTTATTTACATTAACTTCTTCTAGTGCTAATGCTAGTTCTGTCAGCTCTATGGTTGTTGAAGTGCCGTATCTTATCCAGTCGTTCGTTACTCTAACTTTAATGGATTTGAAACCCAGATATGACAGGTGTAGTGTGTCATTAGCTTTTGCTTTAATTTCGAATTCACCTTCAGAACTAGTAGTAGTTCCTATTACTTGATTTAAGTTTACAATATTAACACTTTCCATAGCGCTAAGAGATTCAGACTCAATTATCTTCCCTTTTACAGTTGTATATTGTTGAGCTACGCCTACAAAAGGAATGAGAAAAGTTAAAAATAGAGTAAAACGTAACTTCATACTTAAATTAATTAAATAAAAATAGTAAAGAAAAATTACATCACGATTGCCAAATAAAATTTTGACTTAAAATTAACAAACAAAAATATTATCTACGGCTTTTTCTAGGTCTTGAAAAAGTACTCCCTTTTGGTTTAAAATCAGAGGAACGCCTTGGAGATTTACTTGAGACTCCACTTTCGCCTCGTCTTCCTTTTCTTTCAGATCTAAATCCTGAATTTTTAGACCGTTCATTTCGGCTTCTTCCACTTCCATACCCTCCTGATGATCTCCGGCTTCCACCCCCTCTATTACGTTCACGACTCTTTTTTTCAGTAATTTCAACATTTATAAAACGTCCATCTTGTTTGAAATCTTTGAAAAACTCTAAAACTTTGGATTTGTGAGTATTATCAGTATTAAAAAAAGCGAAACTATCTTTTACATCAACTTTATATACGTCATCCTGACTGAGCTGTAGAGTGTCTCTAAGAAAATCCTTTAATTTCATCCAATCGTAACCATCTTTATTACCAATATTAATAAAAAAACGAGTTGAATTGTCTTCCTTTCCATAATCTTGTACATGATTTCCTTCGTTAGGAGAGTTTAGGTCTTTGGTTTTTCTGTAATAATTAAAAAAACGGGTAAACTCTACTGAAAAGAATTTTTTGATTAATTCATCTTTGGAGACATCTTTAAATAAATTATTAATATCGTTTAAATAAGGGTCAATTTCATGATTTATTTCAGTGTCATGAATTTTATTAGCAAGTGCTTTTAATTGAACTTCACAAATCTCCATTCCACTTGGAACTTCTTTTTTTGTAAATTCTTTTTTAATAATTTTTTCAATACTTTTTATTTTTCGAACTTCACTTCTAGAAACTATAACCATTGAGATTCCTGATTTTCCAGCTCGACCTGTTCTACCGCTTCGGTGAGTATAAGTTTCTATTTCATCCGGAAGCTGATAATTGATTACGTGAGTAATATCATCCACGTCAATACCACGAGCAGCAACATCCGTTGCTACAAGCATTTGTATTTGTTTTACTCTAAATGACTTCATAACTACATCACGTTGATTTTGACTTAAATCGCCATGTAATGCTCCAGCGCTGTACCCATCTTCAATAAGTTGTTCAGCTACTTTCTGAGTATCTCTTTTAGTCCTACAAAAAATAACTGAAAATATTTCAGGGTTTACATCTGCTAAACGTTTTAAAGCTTGGTATCGATCTCTAGCTCCTACAAGAAAATATTCATGAGAAACATTTTCACTCCCCATATTTTTGTGCCCAACAGTCACTTCAGTTGGATTAGCCATAAACTTTTTTGCTATCAATGAAACCTCTTTTGGCATTGTAGCAGAAAACAACCAAGTACTTTTCTCTTCTGGAGTGTATGATAGTATTTCTGTAATATCCTCGAAGAAACCCATGTTAAGCATTTCATCAGCTTCATCTAAAACCGCATACTCAATTTTAGATATATCTACCAGTCTACGACTTATCATATCTTTCATTCTTCCTGGAGTGGCTACTATGATTTGCGCTCCTCTTTTTACTTGTTTAGCTTGGTCTGTAATGCTAGCTCCTCCGTAAATTGCAGTAACATTAAGTCCCTTGCAGTGTTTACCATAGAGCTTCATTTCATTAGTAATTTGCAGACACAGCTCTCTTGTTGGTGATAATATAAGTCCTTGAGTTGTACGACTCTTTGTATCAATTTTTTGTAACATAGGAAATCCAAAAGCGGCTGTTTTCCCTGTTCCAGTTTGCGCCAAAGCAACTAGATCAATATCTTCTTTTAGTAATAAGGGGATTGTTTTTTCTTGTACTTCACTAGGCGTTTCAAATCCTAAATCTGTAACTGCTTGGATCAAATGATCTTCTAGTCCAAGTTTATGGAATGCATTCATTTTTCTTGTAATTTTATTCAATAAGTATAACTAAGTGTTAATTAGAAGCATATTGAACATAATATAACCAAGCTCCTTGTAACACACCCTCACCCTGAGGAATTTTAAGCCGCAAATATAGTGTTATTTTATTTAAAGAAAATTTAAATAATTTACCAATTTTGTAACCGCTTTTCCGCGGTGTCCGATTTCATTTTTTCGGCTTAACGAAAGTTCTGCAAAAGTTTTCTTATGATTATTTGGTATAAATATGGGGTCATAACCAAAACCTCCTTTTCCTTTTTTCTCATGCGAAATTTCCCCTTTACAGATACCTTCGAATATTAACGTTTTTCCATTGATGTTTAGAGCAATTACTGTTTTAAACTGTGCAGAACGGTCTGAAATGAGTTTTAGTTTTGATAATAATAATTTCATGTTTGATTCAGAACATTTTTCTGGACCAGCATATCGAGCTGAATAAACACCTGGCGAACTATTTAGTGCATTAACTTCTAGTCCTGTATCATCTGCAAAGCAATTTAATCCGTAATGTTCTTTAATATAATCAGCTTTTTGAATAGCATTTTCTTCAATTGTATTTTTTGTTTCTGGAATTTCTTCATTACATCCAATAGATTCAAGGCTGAGGATAGTAATGTTAGAAGGAAGTAGTGATTGAACTTCTTTAATTTTATTCAAGTTATTTGTTGCAAATACAATTTCCATGGTGTAGTTTTTAAGTTAGCGGTGATGGTAAGGCTCATTTTTTAAAATACTAAACCCTCTATATAGTTGTTCAATTACAAATAAACGCACCATTTGATGGGAAAATGTCATTTTTGAAAGTGCTAATTTTGTAAAAGATTTGTTGTAAACTTCTTGAGAAAAACCATATGGACCTCCGATAACTAAAACTAGACGCTTTAAACCAGAATTCATTTGTTTTTGTAGGAAGTTTGAGAACTTAATTGAATTCATTTCGCTTCCGTTTTCGTCAAGTAAAATAACAAGGTCAGAGTTAGATAGTTTTTTTAAAATCTGTTCACCCTCTTTCTCTTTTTGTTTTTTTTCGGGTAAATTTTTGCTATTTTTTATATCAGGAATGATTTCAATTGAGAATCGTACATAATGCATTAATCTGTTTTGATAGCTTTTTATTAGCTGTTCCAGTTCAGTCCTATCAGTTTTACCTATAGCAATGAGTTTGATCTCCATTATTATTGTTAAGTTATTTTGAATAAGGAACTACAATTATTTACATAATTCCTCAACAATTCATATTTTAGCTACAAAGTTACAATTATGATTACCAACGAGCAATTTAAAAATGAAGTTCAAATAATAATCGAAAATGCTGTTCGTGAGGACGTTGGAGATGGAGATTATAGTTCCTTAGCTTGTATTCCTGCAAATGCTCATGGAAATGCTAAGCTTCTGATTAAAGATAATGGGATTATAGCTGGTATAGGATTTGCTAAAAAAGTATTCAATTATGTAGATCCTAATTTAGTTGTTGAAACATTATTAAATGATGGTGACTCCGTAAAGTTTGGAGATATTGCTTTCTATGTAAATGGACCAAAGCAATCTATATTAAAAGCTGAAAGGATTGTTTTAAATGCAATGCAAAGAATGAGTGCTATAGCAACAAAAACAAATTCCTACGTTGAAATATTAAAAGGAACTAATACTAAAATATTAGACACTCGTAAAACTACACCAGGCTTTAGGGCTTTGGAAAAATGGGCTGTAGCTATTGGAGGTGGAGTCAATCATAGATTTGCATTATATGACATGATAATGCTCAAGGATAATCATATTGATTTTGCAGGAGGTATTACGAAAGCTATAACAATGACTAAGGAGTTCCTAAAACAACAACAATTAAGCCTTCCTATTGTGGTTGAGGCTCGTGACTTAGATGAAATCACAGAAATATTAAAAAACAATGGAGTTCACCGAATTTTAATTGATAATTTTAACTACACAGATACCCAAAAAGCGATTGATTTAATTGGGGACCAGTGTTTAACTGAGTCTTCAGGTGGAATTGATGAAGTTACTCTCAGGCATTATGCAGAATGCGGAGTTAATTATATTTCGTGTGGTGCTTTGACTCATTCAGTTTCTAATATGGATCTTAGCCTCAAAGCTGTTTAATGAGTTCATCAATAAAAAAAAATATCGATAAAATTCCTATTGTAAATTGGATAACTAAAATTTTAAAGAGAATTAAGCTCCCTGGGTTCGAGGGATTTTCTTTATTTGACCTACTGGAGATGTATATTATTGGAATTTTTAATGGTGCTATTTCTATACGGGCAAGCGCAATTGCTTTTAGTTTTTTTACAGCTATATTTCCATTTTTGTTGTTTATTATAATCTTAATTCCGTACATTCCATTTGAATCTTTTAAATTTGATTTTTTAAACTTTTTAGATTCATTTTTGCCACCACATACTTCTGATTTTTTCAACGACAATATTTTTGAAAATATCAATAAAAAGCACACAGGGGGTCTTCTTTCTACTGTTTTTTTAATTTCGATGGTTTTAATGGCCAATGGAGTTAATGCAGTTTTTTCAGCTTTTGAAAATTCTTATCATCAACAAATTAATCGTCACTTTATTAAACAATATGTTTATGCTTTGGGAGTTGCCATTATTTTAGTTTTTATTCTAATTCTGACAGTTGTTGGTTTTGGATATGCTCAGATATACTTAATCCATCCAATTGTTGTAACATTTTCTACAGGAGATGCGTTGAGTGAATTATTTTGGATTACTAGAGCCAGATATTTCTTTTTTGTAATAATGATTTACGTAAGTATGGCTACTATTTATTATTTCGGAACCAAAGACGGTAAATTATCTAGTTTTTTTTCTGTAGGGGCATTTTTTACTACTTTTTTAATTCTATTATCATCATATTTGTTTAGTCTCTATATTGAGGATTTTTCTAATTATAATGAGTTATATGGCTCTATTGGTGGATTGTTAATTCTTTTAATTTATTTTTGGTTGAATGCCAATATTATTCTCTTAGGACATGAATTAAACGCGACTTTACAACTTTTAAAGAAAAAATGCGGTTAATAAATCTTGATTTTGTAGATGTTATATTGCCGTTATCCTTAGAACGTAACTATACTTATGCCATTACAGCTGCAGAGGCTAGGTTTATTAAACCAGGTTTTAGGGTTACCGTCCCTTTTGGAAAACGCAATATCTATACTGCTGTAGTTTATAAATTACATCAACACCCACCCGCAGCTTATGAAGCAAAATCAATCCATAGCATATTAGATAAATCACCGGTTTTAAATTCTTTCCAATTCCAATTGTGGGAGTGGATTTCTAGTTATTATATGTGTACAATGGGAGAGGTTTTACGTGCTTCTTTGCCTAGTATTTTTTTGTTAGAAAGCGAAACATTAATTTCCTGGAACAAGTCAAGTGATTTTGACCCATCTTCTTTTTCTGATGATGAGTATTTAATTTATGAAGCATTGCAACAACAATCAAGCCTTAAAATTAATGAAATTAATACGGTTGTTAACAAAAAGAAATCATTTCCAATTTTACAGAGTTTAATTGACAAGAAGTCTATAGTTTTAGAACAAGAAGTGTTTGAGAAGTACAAACCTAAACTTATCAGATGTGTGAAAGTTCATTCAGATTATACCTCTCAAGATTCTTTGCAAGAATTACTCAAGACCTTGAATAGGTCTGAGAAACAACGTGAGCTTGTTATAAATTATTTTTCATTATCATCCCTAGATATACAGATAAAAGTTTCAGAACTAAAAGCAAAAAGCAATGCTAGTTCTTCACAAATTAAAGCATTAATTGATAAGGGAATTTTTGAAGAATATTTTTTTCAAACCGATAGAGTTAAGTTTAATAATTCTAATTTAAACATTTCTAAATCTCTAAATAAGCACCAAGAATTAGCTTTAAATGAAATAAATACTTCTTTTGAAACACATGACATCAGTCTTCTACATGGTGTTACATCGTCTGGTAAAACAGAAATTTATGTAAAAAAAATAGAAGCTATAATTGCTCAAGGAAAACAGGTTCTTTATTTAGTGCCAGAAATTGCTTTAACATCTCAGCTTGTTCAACGATTGGAGCAGTACTTCGGAAATCAGATTGCAGTTTACCATTCAAGATATTCTCAAAACGAAAGGCTAGAAGTTTGGAACCATGTTCTTAATAATTCAAGTTCTGCCAGGGTTGTAATAGGGGCACGTTCATCAGTTCTCTTGCCTTTTCAAGACTTAGGTCTAATTATTATTGACGAGGAGCATGAACAGTCATATAAGCAATTTGACCCAGCTCCACGTTACCACGCACGGGACACAGCAATCATATTAGCGAGAATATTTAAGGCTAAGACAATTTTAGGTTCAGCTACTCCTAGTATTGAAAGTTATTATAATGCCCAAAAGCAAAATAAGTATGGGTACATATCCCTTAAACATCGTTTTAACAACGTTCTGATGCCAGAAATAGAATTGGTCGATTTAAAAGAAAAGTATAAGAAGAAGAAAATGATTAATCATTTTAGTGATCGACTAATCACTGAAATTAAAGAAACACTCCAGTTGGGTTCTCAGGTTATATTATTTCAAAACCGCAGGGGGTATTCTCCTGTAGTTTCTTGCAACACTTGTGGTCATACACCAGATTGTCCGAATTGTGATGTTAGTCTTACGTTTCATCAGTATAGAAATCAATTGAGGTGTCATTATTGTAGTTATATGATGTCCATGCAAACTTCCTGTGGGGCTTGTGGTGGATTAGAAATAAATAGTAAAGGTTTTGGTACTGAGCAAATTCAGGAAGAAATAGAGCTTTTATTTCCTAACGCTAAAGTAGCTAGAATGGATTTAGATACAACTCGTGGTAAACATAGTTATGATAGAATTATTTCTAGTTTTGAAAACAAAGAAGTTGATATTTTAGTTGGCACCCAAATGGTAACAAAGGGTTTAGATTTTAGATTCGTTAAGTTAGTAGGTGTCCTTAATGCTGACCAGTTAATTAATTTCCCAGACTTTAGAGCTCATGAACGAAGCTATCAGCTACTTCAACAGGTTTCTGGTCGTGCTGGTCGTACTGATGTTAGAGGCAAAGTGATTATTCAAACTTATAATCCACACCACGCTATACTTCAGCAAGTATCGATTAACGATTTTGAATCTATGTTTGCTGAGCAGCTAGAGGAAAGACGAATCTATAAATATCCACCATTTTGTCGCATAATTAAGTTTACACTTAAGCACAAAGACTATAATAAGGTAAATGATGGAGCAGAATGGTTAGCTATTAGTTTGCGTAGAGTCTTTGATGTTAATGTACTAGGACCAGAATTCCCTCCAGTTTCAAGGATAAGGAATCAATATCACAAAAATATTCTTCTTAAAATACCTCAAAACCATTCTTTACTAAAAACTAAGTCAGCCATAAATAAAATTAAAACAACATTTTTAAGTACTAAGGATTATAGAGGTGTGAGTGTAATTATTAATGTAGACAATTATTGAAATTAAATATCTAAAGCTTGGCTAAGTTCTAATTTTCGTGTTCGACTTAAGGGAAGTTTTATTTTTTCAATTTCTACGTATTTACTGTCGTACCTCTCAACTTTTTTTAAATTTACAATATAGGACTTGTGAATTCTTAAAAAGAGTTTTTTTGGAAGCTCGTTTTCAAAAGCTTTCATAGTGGAAAGGATTACGTAACTTTTATCATTAGTTATTAACTTAACATAATCTCCTAGCGCTTCAATCCATTTAATTTCGTTTATATAGATTTTTCGTTTTTTCAAATTACTCTTAACGAAAATATGTTCACTATTTAGATCTTGGGGGTTATTATTTATTTCCAATTCTGACATAACCTTTAATATGGCCTTGTCAAATCTGTTTTTATCCACAGGCTTGGAGATAAAATCTGTAACGGAGTATTCATAAGCTTTAAATGCTTGTGATTCATCGTGTGAAGTAATTACAATTCTTGGAGTGGATATTTCTTTAGTGTTATTACAAAAATCTATTAAATCAAATCCATTTAAAACAGGAAAGTTAACTTCCATTACAATCAAATTTACATGATTAGTTTGTAAAAATTGTTTTGATTCGATAGCGGAAGAAAATTCACCAATAATTTTTAGTGAAGGGTTTTCATTAATAATATTCAAAGTTCCTAGTCTTTGAAGAGGGTCATTATCAATAATTACACAGTTTAAAGTCATATTGATTTGGTTTTAAGATGCTTAAAAAGCAATATTACAAAAAATAAATCGTTTAAAATCACAAAAATCGGTTAAACGAATCTAAAAATGAAGATTAATAATACCTTATAATGTTGTCTAAACAATAATTAATACTTATTTTTGCAGCCATTTTAAAACAAAAAATTAAAATTTATGAATCATTACGAAACTGTTTTCATCTTGAATCCCGTTTTATCTGACACTCAGATAAAGGAAACAGTAAAGAAATACGAGGACTTACTCGTTTCTAAAGGAGCAAAGATGGTATCGAAAGAAGATTGGGGGCTAAAGAAATTAGCATATCCAATTCAAAACAAAAAAAGTGGCTTTTACCACTTATTTGAATTTACAGCACCTGGAGAGGCTATTGGCCCTTTAGAAGTAGAATTTAGACGTGACGAGCGTTTTATGCGTTATCTAACGGTTAGTTTAGACAAGCATGCGATCTCATGGGCTGAAAGAAGAAGAGTTAAACTTAAAGAAAAAGCGTAATTATGTCTATAGAACAACAAGCCAAAGGAAAAAAAGATGGTGAAATCAGATATTTAACGCCTTTAAATATTGACACCAACAAAGCAAAAAAATACTGTCGTTTCAAAAAATCAGGTATCAAATATATCGATTATAAAGATCCAGATTTTTTAATAAAATTCGTAAACGAACAAGGTAAGTTATTACCAAGACGTTTAACTGGAACTTCACTAAAGTATCAAAGAAAAGTATCTGTTGCTGTGAAAAGAGCAAGACATTTAGCCTTGATGCCTTACGTAGCTGATTTATTGAAATAAAACTATTATAACTATGGAACTTATATTAAAACATGACGTAGAAGGATTGGGGTTTAAAGATGATGTTGTAACAGTTAAAAACGGTTATGGTAGAAATTTCTTAATTCCAGGTGGTAAAGCCATTCTTGCTACAGTATCTGCTAGAAAAGTATTAGCAGAAAATTTAAAACAACGTGCTTTTAAAGAGAAGAAAATCATTGATGAAGCACAAGCGATTGCAGATGCACTTAAAGGTTTAGATATTAAAATATCAGCTAAAGTTGGTACTGGAGATAAATTATTCGGATCTGTGAATAACATTGATTTAGCTGCCTCATTAGAAAAAGCTGGGCATGCTATTGATAAGAAGTTTATTAATGTCACTGGTGGTAATGTAAAGCGTTTAGGTAAGTACAACGCTAATATTCGTCTTCACAGAGACGTAGCAGTTGATCTGCCTTTCGAAATAATAGCAGCAAGCTAATCATTTTGTTAACAATACGTTAATAAATTATTTTTTAAAAAGCCTACACATATTTGTAGGCTTTTTTTTTTCTTGTAATTTTAAGTGATATTAACTAAACAAATTATAATCATGAAAAAATTACTAATATTTTTTATCTTTATTTTTACTTGCTCATTGTCATTTTCACAAGTTACAACATCAAGTATTAAGGGAGTTATTTCCGATGAAACCAATTCTGGTCTTCCAGGTGCTAACGTGGTGGTAGTCCACACACCTACTGGTACTACATACGGAGCAGCAACTGATATAGATGGAAGATTTAATCTAGTCAATCTTAGAGTTGGAGGGCCTTACACTGTTAAGGTAAGCTACGTTGGATACAACGAGCAATCCTTCAATAATGTTGTTCTTACCTTAGGTAAAACAGAAGTTTTAAGCTTAGCTTTAACCCCTGACTCACAACAATTAGATGCTGTAGTTATTACAGCAAATAATACAAAAGGAGTTTTTGGTAGTGATCGAACTGGAGCAGAAACTAATGTTGGTCGTAAAGAATTAACAACACTTCCCACTATATCTAGATCTGCTTCTGACTTTACTCGTTTAGAGCCTACAGCTAGCAATGGTTCTTTTGGTGGACGTAATGATCAGTATAATAACTTTTCTTTAGACGGTGCTATTTTTAATAATCCATTTGGATTGGATGCAGCAACTCCTGGAGGACAAACTAATGCTCAGCCAGTTTCCTTAGACGCTATTGATCAAATTCAAGTATCTACTGCGCCATATGATGTTACACAATCTGGATTTACTGGAGCTTCAGTCAACGCAGTTACTAAAAGTGGTTCAAATGAATTTAAAGGAACTGTTTATGGTTTTTACAGAAACGAAGACATGACTGGCTCAAAGATTAAGGGAGAGGATATCTTCGTGCCTAGTTTAACACAAGAACAAACAGGATTCAGCGTTGGCGGTCCGATTATAAAAAACAAGTTATTCTTTTTCGCTAATTACGAAGAAGATAAAAGAACTGATTTAGGACAGTCTTGGTTACCTAACAGAGGAACAGGAGCGATAAATGAATCTGTTGTTCTAGAATCCGACTTAATGGCGGTTCAAGGGGCTTTGTCTGCTTTAGGATACGATACTGGTTCATATGAAGGTTTTACTCACGATGCTAACTCAAGTAAAGGTATTTTTAAATTGGATTGGAATGTTAATGATAATAACCAGTTAGCAATTATTTACAACTGGTTAGATGCGTCTAAAGATAAGCCAGCTCACCCAACAGCTTTAGGGTTTAGAGGGCCAAATGCTTCTACATTGCAGTTTGAAAATTCTGGTTATCAAATTAATAATAAGTTAAATTCACTTCAAGTTGAATTAAACTCAAGATTAGCTGGTAATGTGTCTAATAAAATGCAATTTGGTTATACAGTTTTTGAAGACTTTAGAAATCCAATGTCAACTCCAGCGCCAGCTATTACAATCCAAAATGGTCAAGGTCAAAACTATATTATAGCAGGGCATGAGCCATTTTCTATTAATAACGTGTTAGATCAAACAGTTTTACAGTTTTCAAATAATATGACTTTTACAAAAGCAAATCACACTTATACAGTTGGCTTTTCTTTTGAAAAATTTGAATTTGATAATTCATTTAATCTAGGAACCTTTGGTTATGGAAATGCTAATGGATATGTAGGTGCCTTCGGATCTTTTCCGTCAGTTGATTCTTTTTTAGAAGCCTCTAATAATGGTCTTATTTCAGAAGCATTAGCAAATGCACAAAATGTTCAAGATGCAGGGAATTGGGCATTGGCTGAAACAAATGTTGGCCAATTAGCTTTTTATCTTCAAGATGAATGGGATGTAAATGATAATTTCAAATTAACATACGGAGTTCGATTTGATAAACCTTTATTTTTTGATACAGCTGATAAAGCACAAGACGTAATTGATGGAACTACAGATTATTTTCCTGAGATTCCTTATGTAAATCCTAATACTGGTCAAGTTGAGCAATTGAGCAATACACAAATGCCCTCAAGTGATTGGTTAGTGTCCCCTCGAGTTGGATTCAACTACGATGTAAATGGAGACAGCACTTTTCAACTAAGAGGTGGGTCAGGTTTATTCACCGGTCGTTTTCCTTTTGTATGGTTAGGAAACCAAGTTGGAAACCCAAACTTCTGGTTTCAACAAAATGTGGATCCCGATTATAAATTTCCACAAGTATGGAGAACCAACTTAGGAATTGATCACAAGTATGACAATGGATTAATTGTAACGGCTGATCTGTCTTACACTAAAGACTTTAACGGAGCGCATGTTCAAAACTGGGGATTAACACCTCCCTCAGGAACTTTACAAGGAGTTGACTCTAGGCCAATTTATACGTCCGCTGACCATGTTGTAGGTGCTTTTGGAAGTCAAGCTAACGCATATGTCTTTACAAATTCTGACAAAGGGCGTATTTGGAATGCCTCTTTGAAAGCTCAAAAAACATTTAATAATGGTTTATACGCCATGTTAGCTTACAGCTATTTAGATTCAAAAGATGTTAATTCCATTGAAGCTGAAATTACAGGAGATGCGTTTGCATTTAACCCAGTTGTTGGTGATGCTAACGCAGATGAATTATCTTACTCTAGGTATGGAGATACACACCGAATTATTGGTGTTTTGAGTAAAAATTGGACTTACGGGTCTAGCGATCAGTGGTCAACATCAATTTCTTCTTTCTTTGAAATCTCTCAAGGTGGACGTTTTAGTTACACTTACGGAGGAGATATTAATGGAGATGGAAATGGTGGTAATGATTTAATTTATGTTCCTACATCTAGTGAAGTCAATCAAATGAACTTTTCTGGAGCTGGTGAAGCTGCTGCTTATGATGCATTTATAGCACAAGACGATTATTTGAGTGGACGAAGAGGGGATTATGCTGAACGTTATGGAGCAGTTAGTCCATGGACTACTAGAGTTGATTTAAAGCTTTTACAAGACTATAAGATCAAAGTTTCGGAAAATAAAACAAATACGATTCAATTCAGTATAGATATTCTTAACGCTGGTAACATGGTTAATTCTAATTGGGGACTAGTACAACAACCTAATAGTGTTCAACCTATAGGGGTTAGTGTTGACGCAACTGGTACTCCTAGTTATTCGTTTAACGCTAACCAAACAGAATCGTTTGGATATGATTCAAGTTTGGCATCTAGATGGCAAATGCAATTTGGATTACGCTATATCTTCTAGTATTAATTCAATGTAATTTTATAAATTTGCGCCCTATTATCAGGGCGCATTTTTTTTAACTATAATTAAAGATGAAATATACACGATTAACCAAAGAACAGTTTGAAGAGTTAAATCAAGAATTTATTAATTTTTTAGCTACACAGTCTATAACTGCTAAGGAATGGAAAGAAATTAAGAAACAAAAACCAGCTGTAGCTGAAGAAGAACTAGATATTTTCAGTGACTTGGTTTGGGAAGGTGTGTTATCAAAAGTGGACTATTTAGAAAATATTGCGCCACAGCATATGTATCTTTTTAGTGCAGGTAAAACCCAGTTAAGACTGATTGGACTAAAAATTAAACGACAAGAAATAGATCTCACCACAAAAGATGGATTTGCTTGGCTTAGAGAAAACTTAATGTCCGACGAAGTAGAGCTTTTTAATGCCGAAAAATCTATAGAAACGGATAAAAACATAAAAATATTTGAATTAATCAAGCAAGGATCTACCATTACTAAAGGTGAACTTTTTAAGTATTTTGAGGATCTAATTGGATAGGTTCATAAAAAGAAAGATATTTGTAATTAAAGCAATATTATGGTGTCCAAACCACGCATATCTAAAGGGACGAGAGATTTTTCTCCAAAGCAGTTAGCAAATCGCGACTACATTTTTAGTACCATAAAATCAAACTTTAAGAAATTTGGATTTCAACCTATTGAAACCCCTAGTTTTGAGTTATCTGAAACTTTGTTAGGAAAGTATGGTGAAGAAGGAGATCGTTTAATTTTTAAGATTTTAAACTCAGGAGATAAAGTAAAAAAAGTAGATTTACAAGCGCTTGAAGAAGGCAATCTTTCCGGGTTTTCGAATTCACTTACAGAAAAAGCATTGCGATACGACTTAACTGTTCCTTTTGCACGTTATGTAGCCCAATATCAAAATGACATCATATTTCCTTTTAAAAGATACCAAATTCAACCTGTTTGGCGAGCTGACCGTCCTCAAAAAGGACGTTTTCAAGAATTTTATCAGTGTGATGCCGACGTTGTTGGGTCAAAGTCTTTGTGGCAAGAAGTTGAATTTATTCAACTTTATGATGACGTGTTTTCAGACTTAAAACTTGAAGGGATTACTATAAAAATAAATAACAGAAAAATATTAGCAGGCATTGCAGAACTGATTGGCGCTCAAGATAAGCTTATCGATTTTACAGTGGCATTGGATAAACTCGATAAAATTGGTGAGGTTAAAGTTAAAGAAGAAATGCTCAACAAAGGAATTCCTGCTGAAGGAATTTCTAAATTACAGCCCTTATTTAATTTGAGTGGTACTATTACTGAGCAACTTCAATCGCTAAAAAGTATTTTAAACTCTTCTGTTGAAGGAATTAAAGGAGTTGAAGAACTAGAGTTTATAGCTTCTTCAGTGGCTTCTATGGGTCTCAAAACAGCGTTTTTACAAATGGATGTGACTCTGGCTAGAGGTCTTAACTATTATACTGGGGCTATATTTGAAGTTTCTGCACCAAAATCTGTACAAATGGGTTCTATTGGTGGGGGAGGACGTTACGATGATCTTACTGGTATTTTTGGACTTAAAGATGTTAGTGGTGTTGGAATTAGTTTTGGCTTAGATCGAATTTATTTAGTTTTACAGGAGCTCAATTTATTTCCTTCAAACAAGACAGAATCTACTAAAGTTCTCTTTACTAATTTCGGAAATGAAGAGAGTTTATATTGTTTGAAAGCAATCACACTTTTAAGGTCCAAATCAATTGCTGCAGAACTATACCCTGACTCCGTAAAGTTGAAAAAACAAATGGTGTATTGTAATAAGAGGGGAATTCCTTATGTGGTCATGGTTGGTGCATCAGAAATAGCGCAAAACAATTACTTGTTTAAAGATATGGCATCGGGTGAGCAACAGCTGTTATCTTTGGAACAACTCGCAGAAAAAGTTTCTTAAATTATATAAAAAAAACCCTTGAAATTTTCAAGAGTTTTTTTGTAGCGAGAGCGGGGCACGATCCCGCGACCTCCGGGTTATGAATCCGACGCTCTAACCAGCTGAGCTACCTGTTATTCAGTAAGTTAAACGCACTTATTGTTTTACTGCCAGTAATAACTGCCAGAATGAGCAACATTAAAGTGTCTATCGGAACATCAAAATCTAAACCCATAATTGTCATTTATTACAATGAAATGCGCCACCGATATTGGAATGGCAAAGCAATTAATGTAAATATATCTTCTGACGAAAATCCTAATCTACTCAAAGCTGCATTTGAATTAAAGATAAGAGAAGGGTGGAGGCCTGAATCAAAGAAAAAGCAGGTTAAAGAGCTGCCTTTGACAGTTATTGAAACTCTTGAAAGAGGAGTTGAAACTAAAATAAATCAAGGTTGCTCTGAACGATACATTAAAGATGTTAAACGTATTGTAACACTTTGGAAGCGCTATGAGAGAGAACGGCATTTAAGGAATCTTACTCTTGATAAATTGCAAGCATCACACATTAGAACCTTCCTTGTAAGACCCAATTGGAGTGCAAAGACACAGCATACTGTAAAATCTACTTTAAGTCCATTGCTGTCTGAATTTAAACCCCATTTAGTTCAAAGTGTAAAACTAAAGAAACCAACCTCAACACTTCACAAACCCTTTGATAATATCTATGAAATCCTTGAAGCTATTAAAGGATATAACAAACAGTTATACTTATGCTGTATAATGACCTATGGCTGCCTTTTAAGGCCTCACAGAGAGATTAGAGAGCTTACTTGGTCAGACTTTTCTGATGACCTTAAATACATTCATTTATCAGGAAATAGAAACAAATCAGGTAGAAATAGAATAGTTCCTGTTCCTTTATACATAAGAGAAATACTTGTAAAAGGAGAACCTCATTATAATATATTTTCTGGAAGACAGCTACCTTTAAACCAAGACTATTTTAAGACCCTCTGGAGCCGTTTTAAGAGACAATCTAATCTGCTTGAACAAGGACAAACGCTTTACTCATTTAGACACTCTGGCGCTATAGAAATCTTTAAAAGAACAGGTTCTATAACCAAGCTACAGAAAGCTATGGGACATTCATCTATAAACGTAAGTTTAACCTACTTAAGAGGCTTAGAAATAGCTGAACTGAAAGAAGAAGATATGCCCTATGGTTTAGTAATGACTAAAACCCATCATCAACAAATCCAAGGTACCCAATAATTGTTTCAAAGTATTTATTATTAATGTTATTAAATAAGGTAATCTGAAACAGAAACTCATTATTATCCAAACATCTATAATTAATGATCAAGTTTAAATCCCCCTTCATTAAATGAACTAAGTGAGACCCACTGTAAGAATCATATTGTAATTCATTTCTAACATAATTTCCTAAAACACTCTGAATTTGATAATTTTTATCAACAAAAAAATCTGTCAGCTGTTGTGTTTCCTTATAAATTTGATCAAAAGATGATCTTGTTGTCATTTGAACACCGATAAGCTTACCTTTTGTATGATATAGCCCTGCAAAAAGCTCTAATTGTTTTAATGGTTCTTTTGAAAGATCTCGGGAATAATCAAAATTTATATTAAAAAGATGTTCAAAATCACCAAGTTTTATGTTAGTATATTTAGTGTAATAATTATCTTTCAATTCTTTTAGTGCATCAGCAAAAGTCATCTCACTTGACAAGTCTTTATATAGGTTCTGCCCAAAAGAGCTAAAAGAAACAAGTAAAGCGAGTGTGAATAAAATCTTCTTCATAATAAGTTAGTTTACTCAAATATAATAAATGTATCCCTAACCTACTTAAGAGGTTTAGAAATAGCTGAATTAAAAGAAGCAGATATGCCTATGGTAATAAGCACAAATTATTTAATTGACTTCAGAATTTCATTGTAAACAACCTTGGCTGTTTCAATAAACTCTTCTTTTCTTTTAGAACTTGTGTACCTTAAATACATTTTTTTATCGGTTGTGAACTTTAGAACAATTGTATTGTTTAATAAAATTTGGCCACTATACCCTCCGTGACCAATTTCCAGTGTCCAAGGCCCATTTCCAAATCCAAGGCCCATCTCAAAAAAAACATCTTCCCAAAGCTTAATATAATCACTATCTGGACCTCCTGAAAGCCCAGTTGCCATAATAGATTTTGACCTGTTCACATATCCCTTTGCTGTTTCCATAAAAAAGTCTCCTTTACCGTCGAAGCCCCTATTAATTATTTTAAGGTCAAGTTTTTTAACAATCTTTCTATACCTTCTATCTTTAATGCCAAGTTCAGATGGGCTAAAAGAAATTTGCCCAAAAGAGCTAAAAGAAATAAGTAATGCGAGTGTGAATAGAATGTTCTTCATAATAAGTTAGTTTACTCAAATATAATAAATGTATCCCTAACCTACTTAAGAGGTTTAGAAATAGCTGAA
>JABAZD010000007.1 GCA_018608705.1 Flavobacteriaceae bacterium
ACAGACTTTTCTTGAGAAAATTTAGCTGCAGTATTAGCCGCTTTTTCTTGTTTCTTTTCTAAAACAGCAGACTCTGTTTTGACTGCTACGACTTCTAAATCAACAGATGTTGGTTCAGGTGTTTCCTTCTTTTTGTTGTCTAAGGTAAATTTGATTGCATCAACAGCACTTTTGGTTCTTAAATAATACATTCCTGTTTTTAATCCGCTTTTCCAAGCATAGAAATGCATTGAAGTTAACTTAGCCATTGTGGCTCCTTCCATAAACAAGTTTAAAGATTGAGACTGGTCAATAAAATATCCTCTTTGGCGAGACATATCTATAATATCTTTCATGCTTAACTCCCAAACTGTTTTGTAAAGTTCTTTAATATCTTGAGGAATGGCTTCTACGTGTTGGATAGATCCATTCGCTCTCATAATTTCTTGTTTTAAGCTTTCATTCCACAGTCCTAACTCAACAAGATCTTCCAATAGGTGCTTATTAACAACAATAAACTCTCCTGACAATACGCGTCGCGTATATATGTTGGAAGTATAAGGCTCGAAACACTCATTATTACCAAGTATCTGAGAAGTACTTGCTGTAGGCATTGGAGCTACTAAAAGCGAATTTCGAACTCCGTTTTTCAGTACTTTTTTTCGAAGCTGTCCCCAATCCCAAAGACCACTTAATTCCTCGTCTTTAAGGCCCCACAGGTTATGCTGAAATTTTCCCTCACTAATTGGAGAACCTTTATAAGTTTCGTATGGTCCATCTTCTGTGGCTTCTTCCATAGAGGAAGTTACAGCTGCAAAATAAATAGTTTCAAAAATATCTTGATTTAATTGCTTAGCTTCATCACTGGTAAAAGGAAGTCTTAAGGCTATAAAAGTGTCTGCCAGACCTTGAACGCCTAAACCAATTGGACGGTGTCTCATATTAGAGTTTTTAGCCTCAATTACAGGATAGTAATTTCGATCAATTACTTTGTTTAAATTTCGAGTTACACGTTTTGTTATTTTATATAGTTCCTGATGGTCAAATACTCCGTCTTTAACAAACATTGGAAGGGCTATCGACGCAAGGTTACAAACAGCTACCTCGTCAGGAGAGGTATACTCGATGATTTCTGTACACAAGTTAGACGATCGAATTGTACCTAGATTTTGCTGGTTGGATTTTCGATTTGCTGCATCTTTATATAGCATGTATGGAGTTCCTGTTTCAATTTGAGACTCCGTTATTTTTTCCCACAACTCTCTTGCCTTAATTGTTTTTCTCCCCTTTCCTCTTTCTTCATAATCAAGGTATAAAGCCTCAAACTCTTCACTGTGCGTATCAGGTAAGCCCGGACACTCGTTTGGACACATTAGTGTCCATTCAGCATCTTCTTGAACTCGCTTCATAAATAAATCTGGAATCCACATAGCATAAAATAAGTCACGTGCTCGCATTTCTTCTTTTCCATGATTTTTTTTCAAATCAAGAAAGTCAAAAATATCAGCATGCCATGGTTCTAGATAAATTGCAAAACTCCCTTTACGCTTACCTCCCCCTTGATCAACATAGCGTGCTGTATCGTTAAATACACGGAGCATTGGGACTATTCCATTACTGGTTCCATTAGTTCCTGCAATATAGCTTCCTGTAGCTCTAATGTTGTGCATTGCTAAGCCTATACCGCCTGCTGATTGGGATATTTTGGCTGTTTGCTTTAAAGTATCGTAAATTCCATCAATACTATCATCTTTTGCTGTCAACAAAAAACATGAAGACATTTGTGGTTTTGGAGTACCGGCATTAAATAATGTGGGTGTTGCATGAGTAAAGTACTTTTTAGACATGAGCTCATAAGTCTCGATCGCAGCGTCTAAATCATTTAGATGAATCCCTATAGAGACACGCATTAACATGTGCTGAGGACGTTCTGCTATGACTCCGTTTAATTTTAAAAGATATGATCTCTCAAGTGTTTTAAATCCAAAATAATCGTAACCGAAGTCCCTATTATAAATAATTGTTGAGTCTAATTTATCTTTGTTTTCTGAGATAACCTTGTATACCTCATCAGAAAGTAGAGGGGCATCCTTCCCTGTTCTTGGGTTAACATAAGTGTATAAATCGTGCATGACTTCGCTAAAAGTCTTTTTGGTGTTTTTGTGTAAATTTGAAACTGAAATACGTGCTGCTAGTCGAGCATAATCAGGATGAGCAGTTGTCATTGTTGCGGCTACTTCTGCTGCAAGGTTATCTAGTTCGCTGGTCGTAACGCCGTCGTATAGACCTTCGATAACACGCATGGCTACTTTCAAAGGATCTACTAATTCATTTAAACCATAGCAAAGTTTTTTAACCCTTGCCGTGATTTTATCGAACATTATTTCTTCTTTTCTCCCATCTCTTTTTAGTACGTACATGTTTTAATTCTTTATTACTTTTTTGAAATTGGTTCAAAAAAGCGGTTAGTTAGTTAGCCGAGTGAAATTTGAGTTTCCTCAAATGCTTGGTTGTTATGTTTTATTAACCCGTTAGTTAAAAGGTTAGAGTATTATTTGTAAGCGGTTTTAGTTTAGCGGGATTCGTATTCTAGTGATTAATTTCTAGAAGTCAGAATCGAAACTGTACTTATTAGTGTCTTCTTCTTCTTTGTTCAGAACTCCAGCTTTTTGATACTCTGAAACTCTTTTCTCAAAGAAATTTGTCTTTCCTTGTAGGGATATCATATCCATAAAATCAAAGGGGTTTGCCGTATTGTATTCTTTTTCACAATCAAGCTCTTGTAACAGTCGATCGGTAACAAATTCTAAGTATTGTGACATTAATTTTGAATTCATTCCAATCAAACTAGCTGGCAAAGACTCTGTAATAAATTCTCTTTCAATGTTCAAAGCATCAATTAAAATTTCGCGGATACGGTCTTTAGGCACCTTATTGACTAGATGCTTGTTGTGCAGGTGTACTGCAAAGTCTGCGTGCACACCTTCATCACGCGAGATTAGCTCATTTGAAAAAGTTAAACCTGGCATTAAGCCTCTTTTTTTAAGCCAAAATATAGAGCAAAACGCGCCTGAGAAGAAAATCCCTTCAACAGCTGCAAATGCAATTAGACGTTCTGCAAAACTTGGAGAATCTATCCATTTGAGTGCCCAGTCTGCTTTTTTCTTTATTGCAGGGAAGTTTTCAATAGCGTTAAATAGCTTATCTTTTTCTTCCTCATCTTTTACATAGGTGTCTATTAATAGTGAATAAGTTTCACTGTGGATATTTTCCATCATGATTTGAAATCCATAAAAGAACTTTGCTTCGCTGTATTGAACTTCGTTTACGAAATTTTCAGCTAAGTTTTCATTTACAATCCCATCACTGGCAGCAAAAAATGCTAAAATATGCTTAATAAAATAACGCTCATCGTCATTAAGCTTAGAGCTCCAGTCAGTCAAATCTTGGTGCAAGTCAATTTCTTCAGCAGTCCAAAAGCTTGCTTCAGATTTTTTATACCATTCCCATATATCATGGTGTTGGATTGGAAAAATAACGAATCTATCTTTATTTGGCTGTAAAATTGGCTCTACTTGTGACATGTATCTTTTAAATATTTACGATTTTGTATTAAACTACAACACACTTATGTGGCTAACAAAGGTTGAAAATTGTTGCCTTAAATGAAAGTCATTTTTATAAACATTGCTTGCAAGTTTTTAACAACGAGTAGGTTTTTTCCTACAATAAAAAATTGGCAATCACTAACTAAAATACTAGCTGTTAGCACATTAAAAATTCTCTCTCTCTTACAGACAAAGTATGAAGTTTTTAGTTAAAAATAAATTATTATTATTTTAACTAAAAACTTATTTTAAAATAACAGTACCTAATTTGATTAATGACTTTCAATGCTAAAGGTCGCATAACATTTCTATTTATGTGATTCAGCTATCTTTTCAAGTTCTGTATACCAGTCCTCTCCAAACTTTCTAATGAGAGCTTCTTTTATAAATTTATAAACTGGAACCTGAAGCTCTTTTCCCAAAGTGCAGGCGTCATCACATATATGCCAATGATTATAGTTAACTGCTGAAAACTCACTGTAATCTTTAACTCGGACTGGATATAAATGACAAGAAACTGGTTTTTTCCAGCTTACATCTCCTTGGTTATATGCCTCTTCAATAGCACAAAGAGCTGTTTTCTTATCATCAAAAATTACATAAGCACAGTCGGCTCCATTAATAAGAGGGGTTTCTAATTCGCCATCTTCAGCTATAACATAAGTACCTTGAGCTTCTATTGCTGCAATACCTTCTTTACGAAGGTATGGCTTAATAACAGGATAAATATCATTTAATATATCAGCTTCAGAAGCTTCTAAAGGTGCTCCAGAATCTCCGTCAATGCAACAAGCTCCCTTACATGCACTAAGGTTACAAATAAAATCCTTCTTGATAATGTCTTCAGAGACTATAGTTTTTCCTAATTGAAACATGTTTCAAATATAATACATAATAGTGAAATTCCTGATTTAAAATATACTTGTAGATACAAATATTTATTAGATATTTGCATTTGTAAATTGATAAAAATATGAGTTTAGATTTTAAAGAGATCTTGACAACTTTTATGGTGCTTTTTGCTGTTATCGATATTGTTGGTAATATTCCCATTATTATCGATCTTAGAAAAAAAGCTGGACATATTCAAAGTGGAAAAGCCTCAATTATTGCTGGAATTATTATGATTGTTTTCTTGTTTTTAGGCGAAAGCATTTTAACTCTTGTTGGAATTGACGTACACTCTTTTGCAGTTGCCGGTGCGTTTATCCTTTTCTTTATTGCTCTTGAAATGATTTTAGGAATTACTCTTTACAAGCAAGAGGAAGGTGCCGCCTTGAACGCTTCTGTCTTCCCTTTAGCATTTCCATTAATTGCTGGCCCAGGAAGCCTTACGACATTATTGTCTTTGAAATCCGGATTTCATACTGAAAATATTATTATTGCTATCGTTATAAATGTTCTTGTAATTTTTATGGTACTCAAGACGTCTTCAAGAATTGAACGAATGATTGGACAGAACGGAATAGGTATAATTCGAAAAGTATTCGGAGTAGTTTTACTGGCAATTGCAGTTAAGTTATTTACCTCTAATATTAAATTTTTACTGTAAACATGCGAATATTAACTTATTTATTATCTGTGATCGCGCTAGGTATTATTGGGTTCAACCTTACAAGGGTTAATTTTTCTGATCCCTTTGCAAACGAGAGTTATACAGCTATTGTCACGGCTTTAGCCGGCGGATGCTCTATCTTATTATTAACCATACTTCGTATAGTTAAAAAAATAGACAAGACTGTAAAAGAAAAGTCTTAATTTTTAAATTGTTATTAATTCAACTTTAATACCTGCTTTTTCTAAAAACTCAACTCCAGATAGGTCCTTATATGATGAGCTGTAGACGACTCTTTTGATTCCCGCTTGATGGATTAGTTTACTGCAACTTTTACATGGAGACAAGGAGATATATAATGTGGCTCCGTCGCAGGATTGCGTTGAAGCTGCAACCTTTAATATCGCATTAGCCTCTGCGTGAAGAACATGCCATTTTGTGTAACCTTCTTCATCCTCACAAAAGTTGTCAAATCCTGTTGGTGTTCCATTGTATCCATCAGATATAATCATTCTATCTTTAACAATTATAGCCCCGACTTGTTTGCGCTTACAATGCGATAGTTTTCCCCACTCTGAAGCCATTCTCAAATAGGCTTGATCATACTTATATTGCTTTTGTTTAGTCATATAAATAATCTAAATACTTGATAAAATTAACGGAATCATCAGCCCCAAAATAATGGATGAAAGAACCATTACCCAATCACGTTTAGAGAATCTAAATATTGTTTGACCTAAAAACCCGAAAAACAGTACGCAAAAAACAATCACAAACTGCCCTAGCTCTAGTCCTAGTGCAAATTCTAGTATAGATAAGATTTGACTCTGGCCAGTTTTTACTAAAGATTCAAACGCATTAGCAAAGGCTAATCCATGAATAAGTCCAAAAAATAAAACTAAACAACTTATAACTATTGGCTTCGATTTGTTTGAAGTTTTTCCTGCGGAAAATATATTATACAATGCTATTGTTATTATAGTAAATGGAATCAACCATTCAACTAAATTTGCCTTTAAATTTAATATGTCATAAACCCCGAGAAGCAAGCTTAATGTATGTCCAATTGTAAATAAAGAAACCAGAATTAAGAGTCGCTTCCAGTCTTTAAAAGCGTAAGGTATTGCAATAATGGCCAAGAAGAGTATATGATCATAACTGCTAAAGTCAACAATATGGTAAAGTCCAAGTTCTAAGAAATTTATAAAGCTATCTAACATTGTTTATCAATTGTTAATTCAAAGATAGTCAATTATTTTGGTGTTTATTTAGGCTCAGAAAGATTAAGATTGGAAAAAGCCTCAAGACCACAATCTAAAAATATTTTATAGTTTTCTTCATTAGGGGTGTATCCAACTGGAGGGTTTAATACTGTCTTTCCGTCTGGGCTTAACAAGGCGTAATATGGTTGAGAATTAGATTGAAAAAACTGTGTTTGGAAATGAGCCCATTTATTTCCATAGTTTTCTAAGACTCTTGCACCACCCCCTAGTCTTTTAACTGTAAGTTTTTGATTGTCTGGAAGCTCCTTTTTGTCATCCACATACAGAGATATCAAAACATAATCATTTTCGAAAAATGATTTAATTGACGGTTTCGGCCAGACGTGCTCTTCCATTTTTCTACAATTCACGCAAGCATAGCCCGTAAAATCTATCAAAATAGGTTTATTCACTTTTTGAGCATAAGCGACTCCTGCTTTAAAATCTTTAAAGCATTCAAAGTTGTTTGGACAATCATTTGGATAAATAAAACTATAGCCTACAGGAGGGGCAAGCCCACTTAAAAGGGTAAGTGATGTGAAGGTTTGAGAGTCTTTATTAACTCTAAATCCTGAAAATAAATATATTACAAATGCAAAAACAAGAACTCCAGAGCTTATCCTGAAGAATGATAGTTTTTTTATAGGAGAATCGTGTGGGAATTTTAACTTCCCAAAGATATAAATGGCTAAACCGGCAAATATCACAATCCAGATTCCTAAAAAAACTTCGATTTTAAGCAAACCCCAATGTTTGACCAGGTCTGCATTTGAAAGAAATTTAAAAGCTAGTGCAAGCTCAAAGAAACCAAGGACAACCTTTGTAGTATTCAGCCAACCTCCTGATTTAGGTAACGCTTTAAGCAAGTTTGGAAACATAGCAAATAAAGCAAAAGGGAGGCCAAGGGCCAGCCCGAAGCCACCCATCCCGGCAGTGAGTTGCCATGCACCTCCTTCGGCAGTTAGAGAGCCGGCTAAGAGGGATCCCAGTATAGGTCCTGTGCATGAAAAAGAAACTATTGATAAGGTAAGAGCCATGAAAAAGATTCCCAGAAAACCTCCAATTCCTTCTCCCTTAGTTGTAGAGTTAGTCCATTTCGATGGCAAGGTTAATTCATAGTATCCAAAGAATGAAAAAGCAAAAAATATAAATATTATAAAGAAAAAAATATTTAGCCAAACATTAGTTGATATTTCATTTAATACATCAGGGTTAACTGAATCTAGTAAATGAAACGGGACACTCAAGGCTAAGTAAACTAAAACAATAAAAAAACCATAAAGAATTGCTTTTAAAACTCCGCTTTTATCATTTGAACTACCGCTTTTTTTTGTGAAGAAACTAACCGTTAATGGGATCATTGGAAAAACACAAGGAGTTAGCAATGCTAGTAATCCTCCTAAAAAGCCCAGGTAAAAGATTCGCCAAAGTGTATTGCTAGAGCTAAGAATATCCTGCGAAATAGATCTTGTTTGAGTACTGCAGTTCGCTGGTAGCTTTTGAAGCTGATTTTCTGCAATGCCATATAAAATAGTATTAGAATTTTCTGATACGTCTAAGTTAGACATGTTTGTTCCCCCAACAATTGAAAATCCGGATTCTGAGTTAAATGCAAAAACAAATGGGTTATCAGGCTTGTAAGTACATTTGGTGTCGTCACAAGTCATAAAGTCAATATTCCCTTTAACGTCAAAAGCTGAAGCCCCAACACTAATGCGTTGTTTGAAAACGGCTTTGTCATAGTATTTAGAAACTATCATGTCGAACACAGGGTCCAACTGAGTAACTTTATTAGATTCTGACTCAACTACAGAGTCTATTAATTTGTAATCTGCAGAAGGTTCAAATGAAAATATTGTCGGTAATGGCCCGCCTTCTTCAACAAACTGTGAATAAAGTGACCAATGGTTATCAATTTTGGCAACAAAAATAAGTTCGTATTCAACTTCAGAAATCTTATTCGATCCAAATTCCCATGCTACAGGATTAATAATTTGAGAAGAGCTAGCTAAACTTACAAAAAATAAAAATACAGAAAGGAATCTTTTCATTGCTTACAGTTGATTTAGGAGTCGCAAATTAGTAAAAAGAAGTGAATATAAGACGTTAAGCTGAGAGTATATGTTCTCTATGCTTAATGTAAGAAGATTGCTTTTTTTCAATAAACTGGTTTGCAGTAATTCCCTCCATGTCCATTAAAATTTGTTTTCCTATTGGCCCAAATTCTTTGTCTAAATTTCTTTTGCTCCAGCACATCATCTCGTAAACAATTGGATACATGTCAATCCCTTTGTTTGTTAGATAATAAATTTTTGTTTTATTGTCATTGGGTAATTTTGTCACTTTTAATAAACCATTATTTATTAAAAAATCTAATCGATTAGTTAAGATATTAGAAGCAATCTTTTCATTAGAATTCATGAATTCTGTAAAAGTTTTCTTACCCAAAAATAAATCTCTTATAATAAGTAATGACCATTTATCTCCAAAGATATCCAAAGCATTGGTTAAGGGGCAATGTGATCTATTTGTTTTCATTTTTAGTAAATTTGTAGCGAATTTATGTGGTAAATTCCAATTTGAAGCATATTTAACACAATTTTTTAAAATCAAATATAATCAATAATCAATATAAATAACTAGTTTCTAGACCTTAAGGATAAAAAAAACAGCTGCTTACGGACTTCCAGATGACTAATTAATAAATCGTTGAAGTTGTTTTAACTAATAGTATAAATTAGCTTTGTGTCATGAATGATTAATTTAAAGTAATTAAAATGGACCACAGCAAAACACCTACAATACAAGTAACAGCTTCCGGAAAAGTAGTCGTTACAAATGCCAAAGAAATTCTTTTATTAGATGGCGAGGGTAACCCAATAGTAAAAAGAAATCGATTTACGCTTTGTAATTGTGGCAAAACTAAAGACATCCCTTTCTGTGATGGGGCTCACAAACAATAAAATTTTACTGAAAACATAAAAAAAGCCTTCATAAATTATGAAGGCTTCCTTGTGTAAATTATTTTTATTTGTTACAATTCATCAGCAGCAAGTATCCGCTGAGTTACATAGAACATTTGAACTTTTCCATTTGAAATACGAGCATCGATAACTTGGCCAAATTTAACCTCTTCTCCGTCAACAGTTAATGTAACTTCATGGCCAGAAGTAACCCATTGGCGCAACTCTCCTTTGTTGTTTGTTAACTCATTTTCAATAAGATAATTAGTCTTCCATTTTGGAGATGCCTCTTTAAACCAGTTTGCTAAAAATTCAAGATGAGCTTCACTTCCTTCAATTACCTGTCCATCGGGTCCATACACTTTAAAGTCTTTGTCACCGTTCAAGCTTTTGATAGTTTCTAAGTCCCGGTCATTATGAGCTTTGATGTATGACTCTAAAACCGCTAAGTTGGACATATCTCCTCCGTACAGTGGGACTTTGGTACCATCGTCTTGAATTTCATATCCGATTGAATCTTTAGAAGTCTTAATTTCAGTTTTCACTGACGTATTACATGAAATTAATACTGCAGTAACTAATAGAGTTATAAATGTTTTTTTCATAATAAATTATATTTTTAATTGTTTTAAGCAATTTAATAAAAATAGGTGGTTAAGGGATTAATTTTTATCTATAAATTTAATTTTCTGTTTTATGTCCTGAAATGGTTGTTCCACAAATAGATACATCAGCGTAGAGGCTAAGATTATGGCTATAATAGAGATAAAAGCATTTGATAAAACAATTTGTATTTCTGACAATTTTCCTAGCGCATATTGATTGAATTTTGGGAAAAACCAGAACATAAACATTTCATGAAAAAGATATGCAGAATACGATATTTGTGATATTGGATAAAAAAACTTCATTGATAAAAAGCTATTGATAGGGCTTATAAGCTTAGAGTCAAAATATAAA
>JABAZD010000058.1 GCA_018608705.1 Flavobacteriaceae bacterium
AGCACATTCATATTTCTGGCGCAGGTGGTAAAGATGGTTTTTCTTCAAGAACACCCGATGTTGATTTAAAACAATTAATTTCTTGCGGATCAACTACCGTTATGGGACTTCTTGGCACTGACGGCACTACAAGATCCTTAAAATCTTTGTTTAGTAAAGTAAAAGCACTTAACCAACAAGGTGTTTCTGCTTACATGCTTTGTGGCTATTATGGAGTAGAATCTCCAACCTTAACGAATGACATTCAGTCTGACATGATTTTTATTGATCCTGTTTTGGGATGTAAAATTGCAATTAGTGACATTCGATCTTCATACCCAACAGCACTTGAATTATTGCGAAAGTTAAGGGATGTCCGAGTTGCTGGAAGTTTGGCAAATAAAAAAGGAATTCTCCATGTGCACCTTGGAAACTTAGACACTAAATTAGATGTGCTATTTGAACTAGTAGAAAAGTATCAGTTCCCTATTGAACATATTTCTCCAACTCATGTTGCACGTACTAAAGAATTATTTGATCAAGCAATTGAATTTGGGAAATTAGGAGGCATGATTGACATTACTACAGGAGCTTCAAAATACACAGAACCTCATAAGGCGGTACTTTATGCTTTGAAACAAGGACTTTCTGTTGATAAAATAACATTTAGCACGGATGGTCATGCGGGGCTTACTAAGTTTGATGAAAACGGACAGCCGGTTGGTGCTAAAATAGCACAGGTGGATAAAAACCTAGAGGAAGTAATCAATTTAATTAAAACAGGTTTTCCAATGGAAGATGCACTCAAATTAATTACTACTAATCCAGCTACTAATTTAGGACTTAAAAATAAAGGACAAATTGCAGTTGGCTATGATGCTGATTTGTGTTGTTTTGATACCGATTATAATTTAACAGATGTGTTTGCTTTAGGTCAACAAATGATGACAGAAAGCAAACTAACTATAAAAGAAGTATTTGAATCTTAAATATATATAAATGAAGGTTTTTAAAATTATTAGTGTTCTAGCTGTCTGTATGACTACTACCTTAGTTCACACTCAAGACGTAGAATTAGATAGCTACAAATTTGGTGAGGGTTTAAGATTTACGGCTGATGAAGGTCATAAAATTAGAATTAGTGGGTATGTTCAGCCGTATGCAGAATCTAAACAGTATACGGAAGCTGATGCAAACGAGTCTATGAATCGGTTCCGGATGCGACGTTTACGACTTCGAATGGATGGGGTGCTTCCAAATGAGCGGTTCTCGTACCGTTTTCAGGTTGATCTGAGTGGAGCCTCAGAAGTAGGAGATTCAGAAAGCAGTAATAATTATTTATTAGATGCTTATGTTTCTTATAATATCACAAATAGAATTAAGCTTAGTTTTGGTCAACGATCTACATATACAGACAATAGAGAATTATTTATGAGCTCTAGAACCCTACAATTAGTAGAACGAAGTAGGCTAACATCAGCTTTTTCATCTATTAGAGAATTTGGTTTTTTTGCACAAGGAAACTTTAGAACTGGAGGCGGTTCTTATTTAAAACCATATTTTGTTTTAACAAATGGAGATGGTAGTAATGCTTTTGATAAAGACCACGGCGGTTTAAAAGTAGGAGGCCGTATTGACTTTTTACCTTTTGGATTGTTTACCAATTTAGGACAATTTAGACAAGCAGATGTAATGCGAGAGCTTATTCCTAAAATTGTTATTGGTGTTAACTACAGTAAAAACAACGGAATGAGTAGCCGTAGAGGTCGTGAAAGTGGTTCTATTTTATATTTAAATGACGCCAATGAAGAATCATTACCAGATTACACTAAATATGGCGCAGATTTCATGATTAAGTATAAGGGGTTTTCGATGTTAGGAGAATACATCAAAACAGAGGCTGATGTTCCGAAAGATATCACACAACGGCTTAGAAATAATGGCTCTACTTCAACAACTTTTGATGTAAACGGAATCCAAGACGTAGAGAATTATGTCAAAGGACGTATGATGTTAGGAACTGCATATAATATTCAGTTAGGCTATTTATTCAAAAACGGATTTTCTGTTGATGGCCGTTACACTCAACTTGAGGCTGATGATAATTCATTTCTAAATAACGGTACATTTTATAATCGACCGGAGTATTATACAATAGGTCTTGGTAAATATTTAGCTAGAAATTACGGAGCAAAAATTCAAGCTTCATATACTTATGTTAGAGCAAATCCAGGAATCAATGATTTGAATGGAAGTCCGATTGCTGGTGATGAGTGGATAGCACGCTTAATGTTAACATTTTCATTATAATTGTAGATGAGAAATAGTATAATTTTAGTCATTAGTGTTTTTGTATTCTTTGCATTACAGGCACAGCCGAGTCCACAATCGAAAAAAATTACCAAGAAATTTTTTCCAGATTCCGAGTCTTTACTACCGGTTACCCCAGCACTCAAAAAGAAAAGGGGCTATACGAATTATAAAGAGTTAATTAGTTTTATTAATGATTTAAAAGAATCACACCCTTCTGTTGTTTCGATCAAATATATCGGAGAAAGTCAAAAAGGCTATAAAATTCCTGTAATTCAAATTAAGACAATTAGTGATTCCGAAAAAATTAAAATTTGGATGCAAGCTGGTCTTCATGGAAATGAACCTGCTGGAACTGAAGGTTTATTGTATTACATGCACTCAATTCTTAACAACAATTCTTATGCTGATCTACTTGAGGGCGTAGATCTATTAATTTTACCTATGGCCAATATTGATGGATACCTAAAGGACAACCGTTATGCAGCGAATGGCCTTGATTTAAATCGAGATCAAACAAAATTGATGGCACCAGAAACTCGGCTAATAAAAAAAGTATTTTGTGAGTTTAATGCACATGTTGGATTGGACTTTCACGAATACCGCCCCTACAGAAAAGATTTTGCTCAACTTAGTGATTTTGGAATTACTTCAGCCTATGATACTATGTTTTTATACTCAGGAAACTTAAATGTTCCTGAAAATATTCGAAATTATACAAATGATGTATTTGTGCAGAATGCTCGCAAGTTAATGGATTTTAAAAATTTCAGACATCGAGAATATACTTCTACAGGAAAATACGCTGGTGAAATTCATTTTACTCAAGGTTCATCTAATGCACGTTCAAGTGCCACTAACTATGCATTAAACAATATGATTTCAACTTTATTTGAAGTAAGGGGGGTAGGCTTAGGAAAAACCTCTTTCAAACGTCGTATTGAGATTACCCTTGAATTAGCATTGTCTTATACGAAAACAGCTGTAGAAAATACTACAGCTATTAAGAACGAAATTCAAAAAGCGATTTTAGATTCAAAGCCTGTTGTAGTTACAAGCAAACGAAAAGTATATAAGGATACGATTAAGGCGATAGACTTAGACACTGAATCTTTAATTGATTTGGATGTTACAATAAGAGACGCACTTCAGTCGTCTCCAGTTTTAGAACGTTTAAAGCCTAATGCCTATATCATTGAGGCTTCTCAAATAGCTATTCTAAATAAACTAAAAAACTTGGGGATAGAAATGATTCCTTTAATAGAAGATAAACTGTTTACTGTAGAAGCCTATAGGATCAGCTCCTATAACGAAGCTTCTAAAGTCTATGAGAAAATGAAACTTCAAAAGGTCAAAACTGAAGTCACCACGATTCAAAAAGAGTTTCCTGTTGGAACTCTATTAATTTCAATGCAACAACAGCGTTCTAATTTACTAACTGAAGTTTTAGAGCCCGAAGCGCCTAATAGCTTTGTGAGTTTTGGAGTTTTAAAAACAAAATTAGATGATACATTACCAATATATAGAGTGATAAATAAATAATAAAATTAACGCATAAATATACTAATACGATGAAAAAACTAATCCTATTATCCTTACTTTTAAGTCTTTCCTTATCTGTAAATGCACAAGAAACTGAAGAAAAAAATGTAGCTAGCTTTGATTTAGATAATGGTCTGAAATTCTATTTTAATGAAGGTACCTATCAATTTAATATTGGTGGATTTATTCAGCCAACATTTACAAGTTCTGATTTTGAAGATGTTTCTAGAACTTATAATGCTAAAAATGCCTTTTTAACTTTGGGTGGTAAGGCCTTGAAAGAAAAAGTTAGCTTTTTAATTCAAATGAACTACAGTTCTTCAGAACCCTTATTTGATGCATGGATTGCTTACCATCCTTCACAATCAACTACCATATCATTTGGACAAAAACAGACATTTGTTAATAATAGAGAAATGACTTTTAGAGAAGATAGATTACAGTTTACCGATAGAAGTAATTTAAGTCATTCATTTAACAACACGGGCAGAGAATTTGGATTATTTATTGAATCTAGATTTGGAACTAATTTTGGTATAGTTCCTATGTTGGCGTTAACATCCGGAGATGGTAGAAACTCATTTGGATCTGACTCTAGAGACTCTGATTTGGGTGGATTAAAAATAGGGGGGCGTTTAGATTTTTATCCTCTAGGGTATTTTAAAGACGGTATAGCGCACATGAGTGCTGATCTAGCTCGCGAAGAGACATTAAAATTTGTTCTGGGTTTTGCAGCTAGTCAGAATGAAGGTACTTCAAATCCAGTAGGAGAAGGACATGGCGATTTTATGTTTTATGATGCTAATGGGTTTAATGAATTACCAAGTTATTCTCAAGTTTTTATAGATTTATTAGTGAAATACAAAGGTTTTTCACTTTTAGCTGAATATGCTAATGCAAGTGCTAATGGTCTTGTTGAAAATTATACAGACCAAGCTGGTCAAGACATTCTAATACCTGGTCAAATTAGTAGCTTTTTAGTTTTGGGAGATAGTTATAACGTTCAAACTGGTTATGTAACTAAAAATGGTTACGGATTTGATGCTCGATTTGAATCTTCAAGTCCAGAGTTTACTGTGATGTCAGAGTCTATTTTGGATGATATGGATAGCTATACTTTTGGTTTGTCTAAATATTTTAAAGGGAACAACTTAAAACTACAAGCTGCTTATACAAATGTTTCTACGGACTCTGATTTACAAGGGTCAATGTTTCAATTATTATTTCAAATCGGATTTTAAATGTTTAAAAAAACAAGTGTACTATTAGTGTTTATTACAGCTTTTTCAACAGCACAAAATTTAAATTCTAACTCAACGGGGTCTTTTACCTATACTCCTAGTGGCCCTTTAAGCGATCAGCCTGTAGAGGTCTACTATCATATTCCCTCAGGAGATATAACGACTATGCCTATAGTATTTTCGTTCCATGGATCAGGAAGGGATGGTGATACTCACAGAGATTTTTGGATTAATATGGCTAATGACAATGGTTTTATAGTTATCGCCCCTGAATTTTCAAGTAATAACTACCCAGGACTAGGAGATAATTATCTGATGGGAAATGTTTTTGACGATGGAGATAACCCAACGCCAGGATCAAGAAACCCTGAAAATGAATGGACATTTTCTGTTATAGAGCCCTTGTTTGATACTATATTAGATGATATATCAGGTACACAGACATCTTATAAAGCATGGGGACATTCAGGAGGTTCCCAATTTCTACACCGTTTTTTGTTCTTTAAACCCGACAGTCGTTTAGAAGTAGCTGTTTGTTCTAATGCTGGTTGGTATACAGTTCCAGAAGCAGGCGTAAGTTTCCCCTATGGAATAGATAACAGTGAATTACTAGAATCTAATATAATTCATGCATTTGCAACTAAATTGATTGTTCATTTGGGAGAATCTGATACGAATCAGAACTCATCAGGTCTCAGACATAATACTGTTGTTGATAATCAACAAGGTCTTAATAGATTTGTAAGGGGTAATTATTTCTTTAACACTAGCGAGGCAGAAGCAGAGGACATGGATGTAGCATTTAATTGGGAACTAGATATAGTTCCTAATGTAGGCCATAACGCACAACAAATGGCTAATGACGCTTTACCTCACATTTTATCTTCAGGACTAGGATTAAATAATGATAATTTTATAAATTTTAAAATAGGACCTAACCCCATTAAAAATGAAATACGTTTTGATAATAGTAATGCTAATTTTTCAAAAATAGAAGTGTTCAATCTTTCTGGACAAACAGTAAAGATCGTAAATAACATTAAATCAAATCAAAAGAGTGTAGTATTTAACGATTTAAGTCATGGTATTTATATTTTAAGATTCAGTAATCAGATAGAATCTAAGATCTTTAGAATTGTTAAATAATAATTTTATCAATTCTTAGAGATATTCATTTCTGGTGTTAAAACCGTTCTAAAACCTAAATGTTCTAGGGACGAGTCGGGATCAGTAGCCATACGCGCTGAAACTCTGTAGCTTGCGCAATATGATGAATTACATAAAAATGAGCCACCTTTGATGATTTTTTCGCTAAGCAAGGGATTGTTTGGGTTATAAGCAGCATCTGCTCCTCTTGGATTAATTGAAATACCCTGCTGTGATGCCAAAGTTGAGTAGTAATTGATATTATACCAGTCACTAGTCCATTCCCATACATTACCAGAAATTTCATAAAGACCAAAATCATTTGGAGGAAATGACTTAACAGGTGCACTTTTTTCAAAACCATCTGCTTTGGAGTTAGAAACTGGAAATTCTCCCTCCCAGCTATTCACTTTAGATGAAAGGTTTTCAATAAGGTTTCCCCAAAAGTATATCTTGTCCTTTTTTCCACCTCTAGCAGCATACTCCCATTCAGCTTCGGTAGGGAGTCGTCTTCCGGCCCATTTACAATATTCCTTTGCATCTTGAAATGAAATGTGAACTACCGGATGATTTTCTTTTCCAATAATTGTGCTGCCTATGCCATTAGGTTGTTTCCAGTTTGCGCCAATACTCCATTTCCACCATTGAGAAAAATCATATAAATTTGGTACAGTAGTTTTTGTTTTTTTAAATAATAAAGATCCAGGTTGAAGTATAGAATCATTAGGTTTTGGTGTACCCTCAGGTAATTGAGATGCTATCAATGCCCAATCTATTGGCCGCTCGGCTGTTGTAACATAGTTAGTAGCATCCACGAATTTAGAAAATTGGTTATTGGTAACTTCTGTGACATCCATATAAAAACCGTCAACCTTAACATTATGGGATGGTTTTTCATGAGGTAGTGCCATTTTATCGTTAATTGAAGCACCTTGTTGGTATATACCGCCAGGGATCCAAACCATTCCATCAATTTTCACCTTGTTTTTGGATTCATTATATTCAGTCTTTGATTTGCAACCAAAAGAGATGAAAATTAATATCAGAAATAATATGTTACTATAAATTTTAATCATTTTTTAAAATATAAAATACACTTTCAAATTTAAATAATTTAAAACCAAGTTTAAGTTTTTATTGTAAACATCTTCAATTTTTATATAGTTTGCTTCATTGTTTATGATATACATAATACATTAAATCCTATCTATCAAAGTTCTAGAAAAATAGTCTAAATTAATTATTGCCTCATTAATTTCTAATAATAGCACATAATTACTATTAAGTATATTAGTAATTAAATACTTTTACAGCAATGAATCCATTGTATATTTTTTTCTTTATTATTTTTCTTGTTCCGTCTGAGTCTTTGTCTCAAGTGAGCTCTTACCAATTGGTGCAAGATATGGGAAGAGGACTAAATCTAGGAAATGTCTTAAGTGCCCCTGTTGAAGGAAATTGGGCTCCTGTTGTGTATGAGCAATATTTTATTGATGTTAAAAACGAGGGATTTTCTAACGTTAGAATTCCAGTGGATTTCTATGGTTCCCGAACTACTGGGAGCACTGCTGGTTTTTCAACTAATGCTGGGACTGCTGGTAGTTACAGTGGGTCTATTTCTGATTTCACAGTGAGCCAAACTTATCTTAACCGTTTGCAGACTATTGTAGACTGGTCGATTAGTCAAGAACTATATACCATAATAGATTTTCATGGTGCACAGCTAAAATCCGAGTTTCTAACAACCTTCAATAGTAATGAACCAAACTATACTAGCCCTAGCTCATCAAAACGGGCTGCTGATTTAATGAAATTTAAATCAATTTGGACAGCTATTGCAAACCAATTCATTAATTATTCGAACACTCTTATTTTTGAGGTAGTAAACGAACCTTATTTTGAATTGAGTTCTGATGAAATGGATGCGTTAAATACACTTATCATTTCAACAATAAGAGCTACAGGGGGTAATAATAGTACACGAAGTATTATTATAACTGGTGGAACGCTCAACTCTTACCAAGCACCTACCGCAATAGGTTCAAATGTAATACAGAGCGACGACTACTTGATTGCCTCTTTTCATTACTATCAACCATTTAACTTTACGAGTTCATCTACGTCTAATAACAATGTTTTTAACTGGGGGTCTGAATCGGAAAAATCAACAATTATTAGTCATTTCAACCAAGTAAAAACTTGGTCTGAGTTAAATAATATTCCTGTAACTCTTGGTGAATTTGGTGCAGATAATGCTAATGGTGTTAATTATTCAACTGGACTCGACGGAGATTTCGGAGGGCCAGAAAACTCTGGTCGTGTTGAATACCACAGATTTCTTGCTGAACAGGCTATAAACAGAGGTTTTTCATTTTCTGCATGGTGTGCAGGTAATAAATCTAATAAAACAATTAATTTAAGAACAGATAATCCGTTAACCTCAAATGCCATTTCAGGCGTCTGGGTTACAGATGTCAAAGACGCTCTTTTAGAATCGGGGACATGGCCACTTTGTTATGGCCCTAGTATAGACTCTGTAATTCTCAATCCTGATTTTGAATGTGGGTATTCAGATCAATGGATTTTTTCTGTTCAAGGATCTTTGGCAGCTGCTAACTATTCAGATGCTTCAGGTGATTCATATGAAGGTAATGTAGGGGGTAAAGTAGAAGTCACTAACGCTGATGTATACAATAAAGTACTGCTTAGCAACAATATTTACACAGGGGATTTAACAGGCAAAACAATTACTATTCATGGCTATGTAAAAACACTAGGGCCAAATCAAACAATAAAAATAAGGATTAAATCTATTGTTTCAGGTATTACAACATTTACGCCTTCCGATGTGATATACCTTTATGATGGAAGTTTAGAAGGTGCTAACTACGAGCAAGTTGAATTCTTATATGATGTCCCTGAAAACACTGCTTCAATACAAGTTCAATTATTGTTTGGTCAAGATGAAGGAATATATCTTATTGATGATTTTTCAGTTTTAATTGAAGACACCAGTTTGGGGCTAGATGTTTTTGAAACCGATACTATAATCAAATTATTCCCAAATCCTAGCGAAAATTTTGTGACGATTTCTACAAATTTAGTCGTGTCCTCTTTGAAAATATTTAATAGTATAGGTCAGTTGGTACACGAACAAATGAATACCAATCGTATTAATCTAGATACATATTCAGTTGGAAATTACATTTTAAAAATAGAAACAACTTCTGGATCATCGCATTATAAAAAGTTATTTGTTAAATAGTAAATTATAACAAAAAGTAAATGAAAGTAAAAAATTTAGTTTTGTGTTTTTCAGCTCTAATATCATCTCTTATTTCAGTTGCCCAATCTGATACTCTAAAGCCAAATATTTTATTTATTGCAATTGATGACCTGAAACCTACTATCGGAAGTTTTGGAGATACGTTTGCAAAAACTCCAATAATGGATAACCTATCCAAAGAGGCTACAATTTTTCTAAATAATCACACACAGCAAGCAGTCTGCGGTCCGTCTAGAGCCAGTTTAATGACAGGCAAAAGACCAGATTATACCAAGGTAAGAGATCTTAAAACTAAAATGCGAGATATCAATCCAGATATTCTCACCATTCCAGAACACTTTAAGAATAATGGATATCAAACATTAGGAGTTGGAAAAATATTTGATCCCCGCTGTGTCGATAATAAAAGAGATCTACCTTCTTGGTCTATTCCTTTTATAAAAGAAAACCAACTCGTCTATTCTTCAGATTATGGTCCGCCAGCATTGGGGTATTATCAAAATAAAGACATTAAAAATAAGGTAAGACAGTTAAAAGCCGAAGCTACTTCTAAGGGAGTTAAAAATCTTAATAAATATGTGAGAGATAACTATAAACCTCCTTTTGGTAGTGCCAATGTGCCCGATGAAGCATATATAGACGGTGCCATCGCTGATCGTGCGAATTTAATGTTACAAGATTTAAGCCAAAATAAACCAGGCCCTTTTTTCTTAGCAGTCGGCTTTAAGCGGCCTCATCTTCCTTTTACAGCTCCTCAAAAATATTGGGACCTCTATAATAAAAGTG
>JABAZD010000054.1 GCA_018608705.1 Flavobacteriaceae bacterium
ATCGAACTCGGGTCCAAACAAGCTAATAAAAAGCCTTCTACACGTTTAGTTTTTATTTAATTGTCGTAAATAAACTGACTAAAAACGGCCCATTTATTTCTTAGCTTCTTTAGTTTCAAACCTCTACCGAAGCCTCAGAGATTCTAGGTTTACATTTACGATGTCTCAAATTTGAACGCCGTGAACCAAGGCTTTCAGGAGACATTTAGCTTGCACACCTTGTGTACCGAGGCTTATCCTACTATGATTCGGATTAAGCAGCTAAAGCGTAGTTATTCTCGCCGTTTAAAAGTTGACATGGTCTTTAACGTGTATCAATATCATCACACGACGTGCTTACAGTTTAGTAGATCTCGCTGTCAATACCAGTCGACCCCTTCACTCTAGTACCCCATAAGTTGGGAAATGCAAAGTTACAAAAAAACTTGTCCAACCGCTTAAATCCATTTACTTTCGTAAAAAATTATTTTTTAACTTTAATTTTATGAAGTTTGCTATCATTCAAGAACGTAAATCACCACCAGATAGGCGCGTTGTTTTAGATCCAAAGTCATGTCAAAAATTACTTTCAACTTTTCCCTCAGCACAATTAATAATCGAGTCTTCTCCCATCAGAGCTTTTACTGATATGGATTACAGTTCTGTAGGACTTGATATTGTATCCGATGTGAGCTCTGCAGAAGTCTTGATTGGAGTAAAGGAAGTGCCCATTGAGGCACTTATTCCCAACAAAAGTTATTTCTTTTTTAGTCATACAATAAAAAAACAACCATATAATCGAAATCTTCTACAAGCAATTTTAGATAAAAATATTACTCTTTATGATCATGAAACATTAGTTAACAAATTTCATCACCGATTAATTGGTTTTGGTTATTATGCTGGTGTAGTAGGCGCCTATAATGGATTTCGAGCTTTAGGATTAAAACTAAACAGTTTTAAGCTTCCAAAAGCAAATACATTAGTTGATAGATTAGCCTTAAATAAACAATTAGATCAAATTAATATTCCAAGTGTAAAAATTATATTAACTGGGACAGGACGTGTCGGTCAAGGCGCTAAAGAAATTCTAGATCATTTGAATATTAAACAGGTTTCTGTGAATCAATTTTTAAATGACAAATTTGAAGAGGCGGTGTATGTACAGTTAGATGTTTTGGATTATTGCGAACGTCATGATGGTATGTCAATAGGAAAAAAAGATTTCTTTGAATCCCCAAAAGCTTACAAATCGATATTTGATCGATTTACTAAAATTGCCGATTTTTTCATAGCTGGTCATTATTATGGTAAAGATGCTCCAGTTTTTTTTACACGTGAGCAAGCGAAGGCGTCGAGCTTCAATTTAAAAGTTGTTGCTGATATCAGTTGTGATATTGATGGACCTGTAGCTTGTACTATTCGTCCTTCAACAATTGATCAACCTATCTATGGATATGACCCAGAAACAGAGTCAGAAGTCGATTTTAAAAACACTTCTGCTATTGCTGTAATGGCTGTAGATAATTTACCATGTGAATTGCCTAAAGACGCTAGTGAAGGTTTTGGTAATTCTTTTGTAGAAAATATTTTACCTGCTTTTTTTAATAACGATCATGGAGGGGTACTTAATCGAGCTAAAATGACTGAAAACGGAAAATTAACTTCTTCATTTTCTTATTTACAAGATTATGTAGATGGGAAATAATTAAATCAAAAAAGCCTATCTGTTAGGATAGGCTTTTTGTAAAAAATAATGTATTTATAAAAGTTAGAGAACTCTAACGTTTACTGCATTCATTCCTTTTCTACCTTCTTTTAATTCAAATTCAACAGCATCACCTTCATTAATCTCATCGATTATTCCAGTAACGTGTACAAAATACTCTGTGTTTGAATCATCTTCAGTAATGAATCCAAATCCTTTGGATGCATTGAAGAATTTTACTGTACCGTTTTTCACTTTATATAAATTTTAGATTACAAAGTTAATATTATATTTTAGTTTACTATCAATTTTTTAAAAATTATTAAATTTTAATATTATAAGAGTCTATAGATTAATGCTTTATAGGTTAATTAAGGTTTGATTGTATATTAAATCTTCAAATGCCTCTCGTTTTCTTATAAGCTGTGTTCTACCGTTATAACATATTACTTCAGCAGGTCGAAATCTTGAGTTGTAATTACTAGCCATCATGAAACAATATGCACCTGCATTTTTGAAAGCTAATATATCCCCTTCATTAATTTCGCAAATCTGTTTATTATTAGCAAAAGTGTCTGTTTCACAAATATATCCTACGACTGAATAAAAACGTTTCTTTCCTTTTGGATTTGAAATATTTTCTATTCGGTGATCTGAATTATATAACATAGGTCGAATCAAATGATTAAAGCCAGTATCTAACTGGGCAAATACTGTGGATGTAGTTTGCTTTATAGCGTTGACCCTAGACAAAAAATAACCTGACTCGCTTACCAAGAATTTTCCAGGCTCAAATATCAATGTTAATTCCTTTCCATAATTTTTACAAAATTTTTTAAATCGTTTAGAAAGTTTTTCTCCAAGTTCTTCAATGTTGGTTTCGAGTCCTTTTTCCTTATAAGCAACTTTAAATCCTGAACCAAAATCAATAAACTCAAGCCCCTTAAATTGTATTGCGACATCAAATAAAATTTCACTAGCACGCATAAACACATCTATATCAAGAATATCACTTCCTGTGTGCATGTGAATTCCATTGATAATCATTTTTGTATTTTTTACAATACGTATTAATAATGGTATTTGATGTATAGAGATTCCAAACTTTGAGTCGATATGCCCAACTGAAATATTGGTGTTTCCCCCGGCCATGATGTGTGGGTTAATTCTTATACAAACAGGAGTGGTTGGGTGTTTGCTTCCAAACTGTTCTAACATGTATAAGCTATCAATATTAATTTGCACCTTTAGTTTAACCACTTCTTCAATCTCATCAAGAGATACTCCGTTTGGAGTATAGATTATATTTTCTGCTTTAAATCCCGCGTGAAGTCCCAATTTAACTTCTTGTATAGAAACAGTATCTAACCCAGCTCCAAGTTTATTAATAAACTTTAGGATAGAAATATTTGTCAATGCTTTAGCTGCATAGTTTATTTTTAGCTTTTTAATTTTACTAAATGCTGATGTGAGTCGGTTGTATTGTTCTTCAATTTTATTTGCATTATAGACGTATACAGGACTCTTATATTCTTTCTCTATTTGTAATAATGTTTCTTGATTCATTTTAATTATTATTTCAGTTCAAACTTATCTTTATTTTCTTTTACTGCAATAAATATTAAAATTTTAATCTATTTTTACACTTAATGTTAAATAATAAACAAATTGAAGACTATTGCTTCTTGTGTAAATGAAATTTTAGTAGCTCGGCCTTATTTAGAGGAAGCATTATCCAGGGAGATTATTAATTTTTCAGCCCTAGCTAAAGATTTGAACCATACTGTTTCTGAGATGTTACGAAAACCTGTTAAAAATGGTGCAATAACAATGGCTCTGAGGCGCTATAAGACACCAGTAGATTTTGAGAATGAAGTTTTCATAAAAAATGTATTTAAAAATTTAGGAGATATTACAGTACGTTCAAACTTAAGTGATTTTACTTTTCAAAATTCTGAGACTTTAATAAACAGCCATTCTAAAGTATTAAAAAAAATAAAAAAAAATCATCAAATATTTTACGCATTCACCCGTGGGATTTTCGAAAGTAATTTTATCATTTCTAGTTCTGAAAAGAACAATATAGAAGAAGTATTTAAAGATGAAAAGTTAATAGCTTTAAAAGATAGTCTATCTGCTATTACGTTAAATCTTCCAGAACGAAGCTCTAAAATTGTTGGTTTATATTATCAAATATTTAAACGTTTGGCTTGGGATAATGTCACTTTGTATGAAATTATCTCAACAACCAACGAGTTTACCATACTGGTTGAAGAACATTTAGTAGATAAAGCTTTTTCTATCATTAAAGGATTGAAACATTAATAAACTTAAAAATCAATCTAATAAAATCATGACAAAAAATATTGGTAAAACGCCATAGGTTAATTACTTTTGTCACTTTAATTTTATATACATTTTTCCCAACTGAGGAATAAAAAAGAAATCCATTAATAGATGAATTTACACGAATATCAAGGAAAAGAAATTTTAAGCACTTTTGGAGTTAAAGTTCAGAAAGGTATAGTAGTAAGTTCCGCTTTGGAAGCTGTCGCAGCAGCTAAAAAACTTACTGAGGAAACAGGAACTGGCTGGCATGTGATAAAAGCCCAAGTTCATGCTGGTGGCCGTGGAAAAGGTGGCGGAGTTAAATTAGCTAAAAATTTGGTTGAAGTTGAATCTATAGCAGAACAAATCATTGGTATGCAATTAGTAACTCCTCAAACCTCATCAGAAGGAAAAAAAGTACACCAAGTATTAGTAGCTGAAGATGTATATTATCCAGGAGAATCAGAAACAAGTGAATTTTATATTTCTGTACTATTGAATAGAGCATCTGGCAAAAATATGATTATGTATTCTACAGAAGGAGGAATGGACATTGAAACGGTTGCTGATGAAACACCTCATTTAATATTCACTGAAGAAATTGATCCTTCTACTGGAATGCTTCCATTTCAAGCACGCCGTATTGCTTTTAATCTTGGTTTGTCTGGAGCTGCTTTCAAAGACATGACAAAATTTGTATCATCACTATACACCGCTTACGATAAGTCAGACGCTTCTTTATTTGAAATCAACCCTGTTTTGAAAACTAGTGATAATAAAATTCTAGCTGTAGACGCAAAAGTAACTATTGATGATAATGCGTTGTTTAGACATAAAGATTATTTAGATTTAAGAGATATTCGCGAAGAAAACCCAATTGAAGTAGAGGCAGATACTTTAGGTCTCAATTATGTCGATCTTGACGGAAATGTGGGTTGTATGGTCAATGGCGCTGGTCTTGCAATGGCTACAATGGATTTAATAAAACAAGCTGGAGGTGATCCTGCAAACTTCTTAGATGTTGGTGGTACAGCTGATGCTGCAAGAGTAGAAGCTGCTTTTAAAATTATTTTGAAAGATCCTGAAGTAAAAGCAATTTTAATAAACATCTTTGGAGGAATCGTGCGTTGTGATCGTGTTGCACAGGGTGTTATAGATGCCTATAAGAATATGGGAACGATTGGAGTCCCAATTATTGTTCGTCTACAAGGGACTAATGCAGATATAGCTAAGAAATTAATTGATAATTCTGGACTTGATGTTCAAAGTGCTGTTGAGTTCCAAGAGGCTGCTGATAAAGTACAGGCAGTTTTAGGATAGTCTACAAATAAATAAAATAAATAAAATAAATAAAAAGCAGCCTATTGAGGCTGCTTTTTATTTATTTTAAAGCTTCAATCTTTTTTTGGTAAATTTTAATTTGATCTCTAAATTGAGCGGCATGTAAGAAATCTAAATCTTTAGCTGCTGATTCCATAAGTTTACGAGTATCTCTTATTTTTTGTTCTAATTCATTCAAGGTCAAATAATCATTTTCTGGCTCAGATGCCTTTAATGCTTCTTGTTCATAATAATAACTACTTACTGAATTTTTTGTTAATGCATTATTTAAACTTTTATTGAGAGCAGTAGGTTTTATGTTGTTTAAAGAGTTATACTCAATTTGTTTTTTTCTACGGTAATTAGTTTCGTCTATAGTTTTTTGCATACTTTTAGTAACTTTATCTGCATACATAATAGCCTTACCATTGAGATGTCTAGCTGCTCTACCTACTGTTTGAGTGAGCGATCTTGCTGATCTTAAAAACCCTTCTTTATCAGCATCCAGTATTACAACTAATGAAACTTCAGGAAGATCTAAGCCTTCTCTTAATAAATTAACCCCTACAAGAACATCAAATATACCTTTTCTTAAATCTTGCATGATTTCAACGCGTTCTAATGTGTCTACATCACTATGAATATAACGACAACGGATCTGAATTCGTGCTAGATATTTCGTTAGCTCTTCTGCCATTCGTTTAGTAAGAGTAGTTACTAAAGTACGCTCATCCTTTTCGACTCTTTGTTGAATTTCTTCAATGAGATCATCAATCTGGTTTAAACTCGGTCTAACCTCTATAATAGGATCTAATAAGCCAGTTGGTCTTATTATCTGTTCAACAAATATTCCATCTGATTTTTCAAGTTCATAATCTGCAGGGGTAGCACTAACATATAAAACTTGATTTTGTAGACTTTCAAATTCTTCAAATTTTAACGGTCTATTATCCATGGCTGCTGGTAACCTAAACCCATATTCAACTAAATTTTCTTTGCGACTCCTATCACCACCATACATAGCATGAACCTGAGAAATAGTGACGTGGCTTTCATCAATTACCATTAATGAGTCACTAGGAAAGTAATCTAACAAACAAAAGGGACGAGTACCCGGAGACCGACCATCTAAATAACGAGAATAGTTTTCGATTCCTGAACAGTAGCCTAATTCTCGAATCATTTCTAGGTCAAACTCTGTTCTTTCTTTTAGACGTTTCGCTTCTAAGTGTTTACCTATATCTTTAAAATAATCGTGCTGTTTCACTAAATCATCTTGGATATCTTTGATAGCATTTTGTAGAATATCTGGTGAGGTAACAAACATATTTGCAGGGTAAATAGTGATACTTTTATAATCTTCAATTAATTTATTTGTATTAATATCAAATGATTCAATAGCCTCAATCTCATCACCAAAGAAATGAATTCTAAATCCATAATCTGCATAGCTTGGAAAAACATCAACAGTGTCTCCTTTAATTCTGAAATTACCGTGATTAAATTCTCCTTCGGTTCTAGAATATAAACTTTGTACTAGTTTGTGTAGCAAATTAGTTCTAGATATGACCTCATCAACTTTTAGATTAATAACATTTTTTTGAAACTCAACTGGATTTCCAATCCCATATAGACATGAAACAGACGCTATTACAATCACATCTCTGCGACCCGACAATAGAGAAGAGGTTGTACTTAAACGTAGTTTTTCAATTTCTTCATTTATTGATAAGTCTTTTTCAATATATGTCCCAGAAACTGGCATGTATGCTTCAGGTTGGTAATAATCATAATAGGACACAAAATACTCGACTGCATTTTCAGGAAAAAATTGTTTAAATTCTGAATAGAGTTGTGCAGCTAGGGTTTTGTTATGTGCTAAAACTAAAGTCGGCCGTTGTACTTTTTGAATAATATTAGCAACGGTAAAGGTTTTACCAGAACCTGTAACTCCTAACAGAGTTTGGTATTTTTCATTGGATTCAATCCCATCGACTAGTTGTTTAATAGCAGCTGGCTGATCTCCTGTTGGATTGAAGCTTGAAGTTAATTTAAATTGCATGGTTGCAAAGCTAAGTTAAAGTCAGCTCTAGAACAAAAGAGTGAATAAGTATTTAAAATTAGTATATTTGTCGAAATAAGTTGTTATAAATCTCTTTTTTTTAATAATTTATAAGAAGAATACACAAAAAATACAGTCCATAAAATTACAATTAAAACAGTCTCAAAATGAACAGAATAGTCATAAATTATATCTGAATTTCCCGGAAATTTAGTCATCGCAATTCGTTGAAAAGGTTGTTTAATTAAATTCGACATTGATGTCAATGGTAAAAAATCTTGTACCTTTTGTGCTAATTCGTAATTACCCTTCCACGTAATAATTCCTAAAACTACCCATTCTAAAATTAAATCAGTAAATAGAAAAGCTAATGCAAATCCAGAACGTTTAGCCAAAACTCCTAAAAACAGACAAAAAGAAAAGAATCCAACAAGTTTTACAAAATAAGCAATTAGAAACTCCATTTCCTGAATAATAATATGGAACTCATCATAACTTGAATATATAAGCCCTAAAACTAAAGACAGGATAAAAATTATTATTGTTGAGATCAAAGAAAAAAAGATGATAACATAGAACTTAGAAAGTATAAATTCTTTTTTATTAAGTCCATCAATTAGGTTTTGTTTCAATGTTTTATTGCTGTATTCGTTACCTATCATTGATACTACTACTATTGCGAAAAAGAATTTAAACAAAGCTGAAAAGAATGTTGTTATATGCCAGATTATTGGGAAATTGAAAACCCCTAGTTCTCCAAGCTCCAGAGTAAAGAATCCAAAGAAATTAATTTTTATAGCAGATAATAAAATCACACACAATGGTAGTAGAAACGATATGAATATTAAAATTCTACTAGTTCGGTTTAGTAAAAGTTTTTGAAGCTCTATTTCTATTAGTCGTTTCATTTGTTCTCAGTTAGTTGTAAAAATTGTTCTTCTAAACTTTCTTTTCGTTTAACTAAATGGCTAAGAATAATTCCATTTGTAAAAAGTAATTTATTGAACTCTTCAGCGTCCATTGGAAGTTTTAGAAATACAGTAATTAATTTTCCTTCAATTTTCGTATTTGAAAAATTAGGATGTAAATCAATCAAATTAATTAATTCGTCTTGTTGCGATGTTTTAAGCTCAAAAAAACCATTACTTGAGATTAACTCATCTACCCTGCCTGAAAATATATTAATTCCTTTATTTAGTACTACCACATGGCTACACACCTTTTCAACTTCATCTAACAAATGGGAGGCTAGTAGTATAGTGGTTCCGGCTTCAGCAATTGTCTTTATGATTTCTCTAATTTGATGTATTCCTTGAGGATCTAATCCATTTGTAGGTTCATCAAGAATCAAAATATCTGGATCATTTAAAAGAGCGGAAGCTATAGCCAGTCTTTGTTTCATTCCTAAAGAAAAACTATCAAAAAAATGATCTTTTCGGTCTAATAGTCCAACAATATCTAGAGTTCTTTCTATTGAGTCGTGACTAATTTCCTTTATTTTACAAACCAGTTTTAGGTTTTGATAAGCAGACATATATGGGTAAAAGTTGGGACGCTCAATAATAGCTCCCACCTTTTTTAATGCCTGATGAGTTGTTAAATCACCTCCATACCAATAAAAATCTCCAGAAGTTTTATTGATAACATTTAAAACAATCCCTAAAGTTGTGGACTTACCACTTCCATTTGGGCCTAAAATGCCATATACGTTACCTTTTTCGATATTAAAACTTAAGTTTTTTACTGCATTGAGGTCACCGAATTTTTTTGTTAGATTTGATATTTTTAAAATCGAGTTCAATTATTTAATTTTTGATTAGTTACATTACTAGTTAGACAGTAAATAATTATAATTGTTACAAGTTAAAAATAAATCCTAATTTTGGAAATCAGCCTTAATTATGAAAGACGATTTAAAAATATCTCTTAAGAAGCCATCTTATCCTGTATGCGACTTGCTAAAAGTATACTTACAAAAATACAATCGTACTATTCGTTTACCTATATTTTACGATGACTTACTACGTTTCCAAGGTTCTGTCGAGGTTTTTGATAAGAATGATAAAAATACACTTTGGATTCGGACTTATTACAATGAGTCTGAACGCAAAGAGATAGATTTAAACCTTAAAAGAATATATACAACATTACATTCTGATGGGAATCAAAAAATTATTCCATTTTTAAATGTTGATGCGATTGATTATTGTACGTTTGGGAACTCTAAACCTTTTCGAATAAAAATTAGAAATATTCTAAATGATAATTACGCGTATTTTTATGTAAAAAAAGCAGACGCCTCCAGAATATACGGACTAGAGTTAGAACATATGTTATCCCCACATAATCTAAATTTCCTAGTTTATAATGATACTTTAATTGAAGAGCATATTACTGGCATTCCAGGAGATGAGTTTATTGAACATATGTTGCCTAGTTGTTCTTCTTCTGAAAAATCACAAATCGCTAAGGAGTTTGTTAAATTTAACGAACGCTGTATGATTCGTTTGTTGGGCGATATGCGGTCTTATAACTATGTAGTAGTGCCAACGCATGATTTTGATCATGTAGTATATTCGATACGCGCTATCGATTTTGATCAGCAGTCTTATGAGGGTAAATTTAATGTTTATCGTCCACAATTCTTTAAGGAAAATTTTATAATGGTTGATTTAGTTTCTGAAAAATTTGAAAAGATGTCAATTAATCAATACAAATTAGAAGAGCGCTCCATAATTGCCAAGCGACTTATGAGTTATGAAAATAGGATTAGTGAATTGATTAATAGTATGTCAGATGATACTATTTCTATTCCAGAAAATGAATTACTTTTAAAAACTACAATATTTGAATATACTAAAGATCTTAAGTTTATGAAAAGTAAAAATATGGGAGAAATTTTAAAGAATGCATTGGAATTCGTAAAACGAAATTACGAAACAGAGAATACTGAAATCGTATTTTAATCCCAGTTATCATTATAGTCTAGTTGGTCATAGTCTTCACTATTATAATCATCCCTGTATTCGTCTAAATCGTCTTCATTTTGTTCAGCCTTGAAAGTTTTTTCTGGCGCTTGGTTAGGGACTTGTCCGTGAACATACATCAAGTTGGGATAGTCTGTACCTTGTGCTTCTTGAACTACTTCAGCTAGCTCTACTAAAAAGGTCCACATGTTTAAGAAATCATATACATAGATTAGTTTAGTACTAGATTCTGATACTGTTTTGTCTATACTTTTTTCATTCATTAGTTGAATGTCACTTCCCCCTTCACTCATGTCAAATAAAGATATTTCTTCTCCTTGGTTCCAATTATCATCACTTAAATAAAATGAAGCCATTTCACTACCATCAAACCCAAAGGATTGAGTGATTACATTGTGCAGGTCTTCCAAAGAGTCTGTTTTTCTAATTTCAATATCTCTAAAAATATCTTCTTTTGTGTCGTTATCTAAGACAACTCTAAATCTATAAATCATAGTTTAATATTATATTACAAATATAAGTTCCATTTTGTTATGCGTGTTGGTTTTGCCTTTTTTTGTGAAGACATTCTAGAAGGACATAGAATTGAATTCCAAATAATATTGATGCAATTACTAAATGTAAGGGTTGACTTAAAAATGGAAAATCAAAGTAGTACATCATTATCCCAGTTGATACTTCTAAAACAACACAATAGATTACTAGTTTCATTTTAGAATACCCAAGTTTGTTAGAATGGTTTAAGTTCCATAAATATCCATTTAAAAACAAAACTAATATTGAAGTGGAACGATGAATGTAGAAATTTAGTTCAGGCGAATCTAACCACATTGTCTTTTGATAGCCAATTAGCTTTGTTTGCTCATCTACAAACTCCCTTACTTGCGTGCCTAAGACTATTTGTATTAGCGAAAGTATAATTGCAAAAACAAGGATTTTATAAAACTTATTGTGATATATCTGACGTTTATAACTAGATTTAGAAGCAAATATCAAATACAAAATAAACGCAACTATAAGCAGTGCCATTAGCATATGAACAGTGATCTTGTAAGGCGCTAAGTTGGAGTCAACCACAGTTTTTCCCAGCCAAGCTTGAAAACCCATTCCAAAAAGTGTTAGCATCGAAATAATAGGAATCCATTTATTTTTTTTCCAAAACCAAAAAGATAAAATGGAGAATATCAAAATGGGAATCCCTGACAAAACACCAATCAACCGATTGATGTATTCTACCCAAGTATGAACGGGGTCATAAGAAACATAGTTGTGCTTACTGTAAACTTTCCAATTAGTAGCATCAAATAAGTCTTTTGAAGTAAAATCTTTTTTTGCTACTAAAAACGCTTCGTCATCCAACAGAACCATCATTCCTTTTTCATAGTAGTTATTAGGTTTAAATAATAGTTGTTTGCTGTCAGTGGGAGGGATGTAGTAGCCAAAACATTTAGGCCAATCTGGACATCCCATTCCTGAGCCAGTCATACGTACAATAGCCCCGGCCACAATTACTAGATAAATGAGTGTCAAAGAGATTTTTGAAAGTTTTCTAAATTTATTCTTCATTCGAAATTGTTAACCCTAATTCAGTTCCTTTTTTTAACATCAACTCAAAAGCTTTTTCAGAGTCGTTAGGAATAATACCTTCCAAGATAGATTCTTTTATATATTCTTTGATAATTCCTATTTCTTTAGAAGGACCTAGATTAAAAGCTTTCATGATTGATTTTCCAGAAATTGGAGGCTGAAAATTCCGCAAACGATCACGTTCTTCAACTTGAACTATCTTCTTTCTGACTAGCTTGAAGTTATTGTGGTATTTTTTAAATTTAAAGGAATTTTTAGTAGTGATGTCTGCTTCACAGAGTGTCATTAAATCTTCAACAAATTCCCCAGCATCAAAAACTAACCGTCTTACCGCAGAGTCGGAAATATTTTCTTGAGCTAAAACAATAGGTCTTGAACTCATAAAGACAAGTTTTTGAACATATTTCATTTTGTCATTCAATGGCATCTTAAGACGTTTAAATAAGTGATAAACCATCTTAGATCCTTTTAATTCGTGACCATGAAAAGTCCAGCCTACTTTTTTATCAAACCGTTTGGTTGGTGCCTTACCGATATCGTGTAAAAGAGCTGCCCATCGAAGCCAAATATTTTCAGTGTAATTAGAAATATTATCTACAACTTCTAGAGTGTGGTAAAAGTTGTCTTTGTGCTTTTGTCCTTCAATTTCATCAACTCCTTTCAAGGCTGTTAGTTCAGGAACTATGTAGTTAAGTAGCTCTGTTTTTTCAAGAAGTAAAAAACCAATAGAAGGCTTTTTACATTCTAATATTTTTTGAAGTTCTACATTAATTCGTTCATTTGTAATAATTTCAATCCGTTTTGATTGTTCTTTGATCGCTTTTAGAGAAGCGGGATCTATGGTGAAATTTAATTGTGTTGCAAACCGAATTGCCCTTAGCATTCTTAATGGATCATCACTATAGGTAATAGCGGGCTCTAAGGGTGTTTTGATCCTTTTTGACATTATATCACTTATTCCGTTAAATGGATCTAAAAGGTCTCCGTAGCTAGTCGTATTTAAGCTAATAGCCAAAGCATTGATTGTAAAGTCTCTTCTATTTTGATCTTCTTCTAAAGAGCCGCCTTCAATTGTCGGGTTTCTACTATCTATTGAATAGGATTCCTTTCTAGCTCCTACAAATTCAATATCAATACCCTCATATTTAATCATTGCTGTTCCGTAGGTTTTGAAAACTTGAACCTTTGGATTATTAGCTAAGTTTTTTGAAACGCGTTTAGCAAGTTCAATTCCACTACCTATAGCAACAATGTCTATATCTTTTTTTGAGCCATGATCTAAAATAAAGTCACGTACATAACCTCCAATTACATAAGAGTCAAAACCAAGTTGCTCTGATGATTTAGAGATGATTTCAAAAATTGGAGCTGAAAGCGCATGTTTGTAATTCATTGTTGTATAGTATGCTTACAATTAAAAAATTATTTCCTAATAACTTTTACTTCTCCGTTGTTGCTTAATTTAATAATCGAAGATGGTTTAGAAGTTTTTTTTGTATGCTCCAAATTTACAACATAGTCTACACCTTTTAAAATATACTCTTCGATTTCTTGAAAGGTTTTTGGAGTCAATTTTCCTGCAATATTAGCAGATGTAGAAACAATTGGTTTCTTAAACCTTGTTAGTAAATCAGAACAGAAACCTTGTTTAACCATACGAATACCTAATGTGTTATCAGCTGCAATGAGGTTTTCGGAGACTCTCAAAGGCTTGTCATACACTATAGTAGTAGGGTCTAAGGCATGTTCTATTATACTGTAAGCAACTTCTGGGATTTCTTCCAAGTGATAATTTAACATTTTGAAATCACTCACTAAACAAATCATAGTTTTTCTATTCTCCCGTTTTTTAAATTTATATAGTTTTTCGACTGCTGAATAATTAGTTGCGTCACACCCTAAACCCCAAACAGTATCCGTAGGGTAAAGAATAATCCCACCTTTTTTAAGCGTTTTAATAGTATTGTTGAGTTCAATGGAATTCATAAATGGGGTTTTAATTTAATTTATATTTTGGATTAAAGTCTGTTTTTTCTCAGTAACCAAAGTTTTATATATCTGATTAATATAACATATCCCTGTATATATCCAATAGCTAAACCAACTACACCGTCTCTAAACCCACTTTGTAAAATATAGTGCTTAAAAAACCCCCAAAATGGTTTAAGTATAAAATGATATGGAGTTAATTGCCCTGTTTTTTTATCATAATCTATTGATTGCCATGTTGCGTAACGGTTCATTTTTTCAATATACTTGTCAAAAGTAACGTATGTATTATGATAAAATTTATTTTTAAGCTTTCCTATTTTTCCATTAACAAGAATTTCTGAGTGAACTAGTCTGTCTTCGTAAGCACAAAGATCTCTTTTAAAAAGTCTAATTACACTGTCATTTTTCCAGCCACTGAAATTTACTTTCTGACCCATAAAATGATTATTTCTTCCAATCCAATATGCCGCTATGTCATTTGGTGGGTTTTGCATTAATAATTTAATTTCATTTTCTAGTTCTGAAGTTACCCGTTCGTCGGCATCCACTAATAAGATCCATTCATAGTTAGCCTGAGGAATTGCCCAATTTTTTTGTGATGCAGAATATTCATACTTTCGCCTTATAACTTTAGTTGCCAACTGTTTAGCTATTTCAAAAGTGCCATCATTACTAAAGCTATCTACTACAATTATTTCATCAGCAAAGCTTACAGATTTGATAACTCCTTCAATATTATGTAATTCGTTGCCAGTGGGAATTATTGCAGATAGTTTAGCCATAATTTATGTTAACTTTAATTGAAAATTTAGTAAAGCTCTATTTCAAAATATGATACAGATTTTGATGAATTCACGCTAAACTTTTGCCGTTGATATTAAACTGTAAACTTACAAAAAAACTTTATATTTGCCTCAATGACATCTATTGACACTTCCATAATTATAAGTACCTACAATTCTGTTGAATGGCTTGAAAAAGTACTTCATGGCTATAATAATCAAACCTATAAATTATTTGAAATTATTATAGCTGACGATGGTTCCACTCAAGCTACTTTTGATCTTATCAAAAAGCTCCAAAATGAAGTTTTTTATCCAATTATTCATGTTTGGCACGAAGACAATGGATTTCAGAAGTCAAAAATATTAAACAAAGCAATTATAGCATGTAATACTCCATACATCATCATGTCTGACGGAGATTGTATCCCCAGACACGATTTTGTTAAAGTTCATATTGACCACAAGGAAGATGGTTACTTTTTATCTGGCGGCTATTTTATGTTACCTATGAGCATATCAAAATTAACCAATATTGATGATATTTATAATGGAAGTTGTTTTGACTTAAAGTGGTTAAAATCTAATGGATTAAAATATTCATTTAAAAATAATAAGCTCTCTTCATCTAAATTTAAGTCATGGTTTTTAAATAATGTAACTCCTACAAATGCTAGTTGGAATGGTCACAATGCTTCTGGTTGGAAAAAAGATATTATTGCAATTAATGGTTTTGATGAACGTATGCAGTACGGAGGTCAAGACCGTGAGCTTGGTGAACGCCTGTTTAATTATGGATTAAAAAGTAAGCAAATACGCTACAGTTCAATTTGTGTACATTTAGACCATCCCAGAGGATATAAAAACAAAGATTCTATTGAAAAGAATTTAGCTATAAGATCTAAAACAAGGAATGAGTTTAAAGTTTGGACAGAATCTGGTATAATAAATACCCAAATCTCAAATTGATTTAATTATCACTATGAAAAAAACCATAGCTCCTTTATTCCAAAAAGATATAACTGAATTAGATGATTTTATTTCCGATTTTAATTTTTCTGGTAAACAATTTGGTGAAGATTCAAGAAACACAATCAAATTATTTGATTTAAACGGAACTACGGTTAACATAAAAGCCTTTAAAACTCCGATTATTATTAATCGTTTAATTTACGGTTTCATAAGGAAAAGTAAAGCCCAGCGTTCTTTTGAGTTTGCAAACCGTTTATTTTCACTCGGAATTAAATCACCAACTCCTATAGCATATTACGAGTTTTCTAATTTTGGATTTTTTGGAAAAAGTTATTACATAAGTAAACACTTGAATTGTGACTTAACGTTCAGGGAACTTACAAAAGATCTAAATTATCCAGATCATGAAATTATTCTTCGAGCTTTTACTAGATTCACTTATGATCTGCACCAAAAAGGAGTTAATTTTTTAGATCATTCACCTGGAAACACTTTAATTATAAAGAACGATAATGATTATGACTTTTATCTTGTTGACTTGAACAGAATGAAGTTCATGGATCTTTGTCTTGAAGTTAGAATTGCTAATTTTGCAAAATTAACATCTAATAAATCTATTGTTAAAGTGATGAGCGATGAGTATTCAAAATGTGTAGGCGAACCAAGCGATTATGTTTTTAAAATTATGTGGAAATATACATGTAAATTTCAATACAAATATCTACGAAAAAAACGCATAAAAAAGAAGTTGATGTTCTGGAAAAAATAGTCCTATTTTATATGTTTTTATTTAATTTAGTCTGTTTTCAATCCACTTAGTTAAGAATGTCAGAGTTTTTGACGGACATTGATCTAAACTTTGTAGACCTAAAAAACGTTTTCTGTTTCCTTTTAATAAAAAAATAAATTTTATCAAAAAAAGCGGTTTTTTATAGGACCTCATGTAGAGCAGTTCTAATTCTGAAATTAATGTACATGTTTTATTTTTTATTTCAATGTGGTTTGCTAATCCCTGCGGAGTGAATTGATTTTCGCTACGAAACTTATATTTAATATTTTCAACAAAAATATTTGGATTGTTTTGGAAATAGGCTTCAAATGTAGACTTTCTAAGCGGGTGTGGAGTATGTTTGAAGTTATAGTACTTATTTAACCCAATAAGTTGTGCCGATTTTTGTTGCGCCTTTTTATGTCCTGCTCTAACTTTCTTAAGTTTTTTATAAAAAATGTCGTTGTCGAACTTTAGCCATTTTCCTCTTAATACAGGAAGCCCATCTCTAAAAAAATCAGTTGGTTTAGTATGCTTAATTAAAAAGAAGTCGTCATTAAAATATACAAAATGTTCTGCTAGTCCAGGTATTCTGTGCATACAGGTTTCAATGGGCCTACAGTTAAATGTAGGTAAGAATTCCTCAAAACCTTTAAATACTACTTTGTGATCAATAATTAAAACCTTTTCATAATAGTCATTGATCTCTCTTTTTTTTAGAAATTTTGGGGTTTGTTCATCGGTAATAATGTGTATGTTTTCAATATACGGGGCGAATTTTAATATGGAATCAATTGTAAATTTTATTTCATTAACTTGATCAAACCTTGTTCTAAATTTTGTTAAAGAAATATCATTTTTATTGTCAACATATTTTGATATTTTTATTTTATGTTTATCGTCATTTCCGTTTACCCATAATATTACAGCGTCGATATTATGAGTTTTAGTTTTATCTTTCGTCATAATTTAGAGTTCTGTTATTAACTTCTGTCTTTTTTTGAGTTCAGGAAGTTTCATGTATTGCCCTATTATTTTGTTATATTTATCAGGAATGAAATCTTTTCTTCCATCTGAGGGGTAAAAGGTCATTTCTCCAAAAACAGATTGCCCTTTGATGGAGTAAAAGTCAACACGTACAAAAGGTAATTTATCAGCTAATGTTTCTGATAACTTAATCATTTCTTCGAAATTTGAAGGTTTTTCTACATAATTTTCTTTTTTTAGTAGCAAACTTTTTTCCTTAGAAACATATCTAAATGGTAAGGGCTTAAAGTCTAGGTCAAAAAACCCTCTTTTATGATTATCAGATCTGTCTAAGTGAATCTCTAAGAATTTAGCGACTCCGTCGAAACAGTAAAACTTATAGTCAATTAGCGAAGTTCTTTTGTCTTCTTTTAAATATTTCTCAGCAATTAATCTAGGTTTTACATCTTTATAAGCCCATTCTTGACCTGTTCTGTAATATTGGTTTTTTCTAAGCCATTTTTTGAATAGTTTAATTGCTTTTTTAGTGTCTAACTTGTTTTTATTAGTAACAATTAAATTATGACTACTGGTATGTGTGGCTTTAATTACAAATTGATTAGGTAAGGACCTAAAACAGACCTCCTCAGGTTTTTCATATACCCCATAAATATCATTAAGATATTTTACTCCAATTTTTTCTTCAACATAAGATCTAACAGCATACTTATCAACTAGTTGGTTTAATATTTTTGGATGATAAAAAACTTTATACCATTGAATTTTTTCATTAAATTCAATAGGTTTTTCTAGATTCAATCTCTTCCCTGTATAGTGTTCGTAAAGAAAATAAGCGTATATTTTTGGAGGGAAATATCGTATTTTCTTTAAAAGTCGTAAGCTTATTTTCCGTAGTTTAATGAACATATATTTAAGGAGTTTTATAAATAAAAGTTACAATTTTAAAATTTGTTATACTGCTACATTGTGTGTTCTTAATGCATCATTCAAAGAGGTTTTTTTATTAGTACTTTCTTTTCGTTTTCCTATTATTAATGCACAAGGAACGTTAAATGCTCCAGAAGAAAACTCTTTTGAATAACTCCCAGGAATAACAACGGATCTTGTTGGTATTAATCCTTTATACTCCTTTGGTTTATCTCCAGTTACATCAATTATTTTAGTACTCATTGTTAATATAACTCCGGCTCCTAGAACTGCTTCGGATTCGATACGCACACCCTCTACCACTACACAGCGGGAACCAATAAAAGCATTATCCTCAATAATAACTGGTGCTGCTTGAAGAGGTTCTAAAACACCGCCAATTCCGACCCCTCCAGAGAGGTGAACATTTTTCCCTATTTGAGCACAACTTCCTACTGTAGCCCAGGTGTCTACCATGGTTCCTTCATCTACATAAGCTCCAATATTTACATAGCTAGGCATTAAAATAGTTCCCTTAGAGATGTAAGCTCCATGTCTAGCAACCGCATGTGGAACAGTTCTGATGCCCTTTTCTGCATATCCTGTTTTTAAAGGTATTTTGTCATGAAATTCAAAAGGACCTACTTGTGTGGTTTCCATTTTTTGGATTGGAAAGTACATCACTACTGCTTTTTTAACCCATTCGTTTACTCGCCATCCTCCTGTAGTTGGTTCTGCTACGCGAAGCTCTCCCTTGTCCAGTAAATCAATGATAGATACAATAGCTTTTTTTGTTGTATTTTTCTGTAAGAGCGTCCTGTCTATCCAAGCTGATTCAATAAGTGTTTGTAAATTAGTCATCATGTGTTTTTTACAAATATAGCCTTAAAAATATAAAATAATTATATGTTTTAATTTCTAGTTTAGAATGCTTTTAGAGCTAGTCATATCCGTTTAAAATTCTTATTTTTGTTCTTGATGGGAAGAATTTTGGCAATTGACTATGGAAGTAAACGAACAGGAATAGCTGTTACAGATGAGATGCAAATTATAGCCTCAGGCTTAACTAGTGTAAGCACTAAAAATTTAATTGAGTTTTTAAAATCATACACTTCTTCTGAAAAAGTCGATCTAATAGTGATTGGATTACCAAAGCAAATGAATAATGAGCTTTCGGAAAGTGAACCTTTAATTTTGAAATTTATTAAAATTTTAAATAATAAATTTCCTAATATGCCTGTTGAAAGAGTTGATGAGCGCTTTACTTCGAAAATGGCTTTCCAGACCATGATAGCTAGTGGTATTAATAAAAATAAGCGTAAAAACAAGTCACTTGTTGATGAAATTAGTGCTACTATAATTCTTCAGTCCTATCTTGCCAACAAATAATTCTTTACTTATTATTTTATAAAACCAAAGAATTGTATTTTTGACCATTATTGTAAAAATATGATTTTACCAATTGTAGCTTATGGAGATCCGGTTCTTAAAAAAAGAGCTTCTGAGATTTCTAAAGAAACTCCTAGATTGAAGGAAACCATTGCTAATATGTATGAGTCTATGTATGGTGCTCATGGAGTTGGACTCGCAGCTCCACAAGTTGGTCTTTCAATTCGATTATTTCTTGTAGACACATCTCCTTTTGCAGAAGATGAAGGGTATTCTTTGGAAGAACAAAAACAACTTAAAAGTTTTAAAAGAACATTTATTAATGCCAAAATTATTGAAGAATTTGGTGAGGAGTGGTCTTTTAATGAAGGCTGCTTGAGTATTCCAAATGTTCGTGAGGAGGTTTTAAGAAGGTCAGAAATTAGAATAGAATATCAGGACGAAAACTTTAAAAAACATATTGAATCATTTGATGGGTTAATTGCTAGAGTAATTCAGCATGAGTATGATCATATAGAAGGAGTTTTATTTACCGATAAAGTATCATCTCTAAAAAAGCGTCTTCTAAAAGGTAAGTTGACTAATATTTCTAAAGGAAAGACAAGTGTTGATTACAGAATGCGTTTTCCTAATATGTCCAAAAAAAGAACTTAAATAAATAACTTAATTTAATAAATGGAATTAGATAAAATTTTAGCTATCTCAAAAAAACCTGGTTTGTATAAACTAATCACTCAATCGCGTGGGGGTTTTATCGCAGAGTCTTTGTTAGATAAAAAACGAATCTCAGTTAGCATTAGTAGTAATGTTAGTGTTTTAAGTGAAATTGCCATTTATACACTCAGTGAAGAAATTCCTATAAAGACTGTTTTTTCTAAAATATTTGAAAAGGAAAACGGAAATCTAACAAGTATAAGCCCAAAGGCTTCCAAAGATGACTTAGAAGCTTATTTCTTTTCTGTGTTATCTGATTATGACGAAGATCGTGTATATGCTAGTGATATTAAGAAGGTTTTAAGTTGGTATAATTTATTGAATGAACATAAGTTTTTCGATTTTAAAATTAAAACACCAGTTTTAGAAGAAAAAGAAGAATAAAAAAAGCAGCTAATAGCTGCTTTTTTTAACATTGTATTTTTAAAATGCTTGCAAATCTAACAAAAGAATTTCGTTACAATTGGAAATTATCTGCTCCTGTAATTATGTCTCTATTGGGTCATACTTTCGTCGGTTTTGCAGATAATATTATGGTAGGTCAGTTAGGATCAGCAGATTTAGCGGCTGTATCACTTGGTAATAGTTTTTTCTTTGTGGCGATGTCATTGGGAATAGGATTTTCTACAGCTATTACTCCATTAGTTGCGGAAGCGGATTCTGAAAATAATTTTTTAAAGGGGAAATCTGCATTCAAACATGGTTTGTTTTTGTGTACACTTTTAAGTCTCTTGCTTTTTGGTATGATTTTATTAGCTAAGCCACTCATGTATTTCATGAAACAACCTGTTGAAGTAGTGCTTTTAACAATGCCTTATTTAAATATCATTGCAATTTCCTTAATTCCTCTAATTATATTTCAAGGATTTAAGCAATTTAGTGACGGCCTTTCATTGACTAAACACGCGATGTATGCGACTATTATTAGTAACCTTATAAATATAGGGTTTAATTATGTTTTAATTTTTGGAAAATTTGGTTTTCCAAAAATGGGTCTTGTTGGCGCTGGTGTTGGTACTTTGGTTTCACGTATTGCCATGATTGCAATTATATGGATTCTTCTTAAAAATGATAAAAAAACCAGCTCATTTGTTACAAAAATAAAGCTATTTACTTTAGAGAGTAAAATGCTAAATAAAATAATTAATTTAGGCTTTCCAAGTGCCATGCAAATGTTTTTTGAGGTTGCTATTTTCACTTCTGCCGTATGGTTGAGTGGGGTGTTAGGGAAAAATGCACAAGCAGCAAATCAAATTGCACTCAATTTATCTTCAATGACTTTTATGATAGCGATGGGTTTAAGTGTTACCGCTACAATTCGTGTTGGTAATCAAAAGGGATTGAAAAGCTATGAAGAGTTACAGCGAATTGCGAAGTCTATATTTTTAATGGGAATTATGTTTGCGTCTATTTTCGCATTTCTTTTCTTGGTCTTAAATGACGTTTTACCAGCTTTTTATCTTGATTTAAAAGATGTAGATAATTATTTAGACAATCAAGAAGTTGTAGCAATTGCTTCAAAACTACTACTTGTGGCAGCTCTGTTCCAAATTAGTGACAGTGCTCAAATCGTATTCTTAGGTGCTCTAAGGGGTTTACAGGACGTTAAAATACCAACATTGCTTACATTTACAGCTTACTGGATAATAGGGTTCCCTACAAGTTATTTTCTTGGCAAAGAAACCTTTTATGGAAGTACAGGTATTTGGATTGGTCTTTTGGTGGGATTAGCGTCAGCTTCTATTTTTTTATATCTTAGATTTATTTATTTAACTAATCGATTGATTAAAGCTAATTAAACGAATATACTATGGAATTACCAAAATTTATACTCGGAGACAATACAGACTTCCCTAACGCTATCTTTGTGATTCACACAGATTTCCCTCGATTTATTATTAATCTAGAGACTGATAATGTGGAGTGGTTAGAGGATTTTGATACTCAAGATGAGGAAGATCTTCTTTCAGAAACAGAAACGGCTATTAGAGAAGCTACACAGTTTTATGACAAAGAAGTTTCAACTTACGACAATTAATTATGCTAGATCAACTTGTAGAACTTGATAAGACTTTTCTTATATTTCTAAATAATTTGGGTTCTCCATCATGGGATAGTCTTTGGTTGTTAGTTACAAACAAGCTCACTTTTATTCCATTGTATATGGTTTTACTCTACTTAATGTGTAGGCCCTTAAATAAAAAAGGTATAGCGGTTCTAATTATTACTATTGGGTTAATGATTTTATTCACAGACCAAGTTACAAATCTATTTAAACTCTCATTTGAACGTCTTCGTCCATGCTCCCAAGAAGGAGTCTTTGAATTAATAAGACAAGGAAAGTGTAGAGCTACTTACGGATTTTTCTCGGGTCATTCTTCTAATTCAATGGCTACGGCCATTTTCGTTGGTTTAATGCTTCGTCCTTTGTACAACAAACTAATAACAATATTGATTGTATGGAGTATTACAGTGGCGTACAGCCGTATATACCTGGGATTACACTATCCCCTAGATGTTTTATGCGGCCTTAGTTTTGGTGTGTTCTCTGGATACCTTTATTATAGAGTTTACCAAGAGTTAAGCGCCCGTTTTGTGCAAGTTTAGTAAATACTCAGCAGCTGCAAAAGCAGAGCGCTTGTTGTCATTGATTAATTTAATTTGAGAATTTAATTCTTTGCTTATTAGCTCATTATTAAAAAACTGGTCTTTAATTTCATTCTCAATGAATTGAATAAGCCAGAATATATCTTGTTCTTGTCTTTTTTTTATAAAATCACCCTTTGATTTTGAATGTTTTACGTAGTCTTTAATTAATTCCCAGCTTTTATCGATTCCTTTATTTTCTATAGCGCTACAAATTATAACTTTTGGAACCCAGTCATTTGCTTTTGCAGGGTAGAGGTGAAGTGCTCGTTTAAATTCAAGCATCGCTAATTTGGCTGCATTTTTATTATTGCCATCAGCTTTATTAATAATAATAGCATCTGCTATTTCTATAATTCCACGCTTGATTCCTTGAAGTTCATCGCCGGCACCTGCTAGTTTAAGTAGTAGGAAAAAGTCAACCATACTATGAACAGCTGTTTCGCTTTGCCCAACCCCTACAGTTTCAATCAAAATAACATCGTAGCCTGCGGCTTCACAAAGTGTAATAGCTTCTCGTGTGTATCTAGCAACACCACCCAGAGATTTTCCTGCTGCTGAAGGCCTAATAAAAGCATTTTTGTTTCTGACCAGAGTATCCATTCTAGTTTTATCCCCTAAAATACTACCTTTGCTTAGACTGCTAGTTGGGTCTACTGCTAAAACAGCCACCTTAAAACCTAGATTAGTTAAGTGGGTACCTAGAGCTTCGATGTATGTGCTTTTCCCAACTCCTGGCACCCCTGTAATACCAATTCTAATTGAAGGTTTTCTGTGTTCTAAGCAACTTTCAATTAAGATTTTTGCTTTTGTTTGATGAGAAATTTTATGGCTTTCAATCAAAGTAATTCCACGACTTAATGCTGTGGTATTACTTTCTAAAATTCCTATTAGTAATTTTTCAACTGAGAGTTCTTCTTTACGTTTTCTTTTTAGTTCAGAAACAGCATCCTTATTAGTAGATTCTTGTTTGAAAACCCCTTCAATTTCGCGAAGTGTCTCTTTATTTGTTATATTATCATTCACAATCAAAAGTTGGTACTAATTTAATGTATTTTTTTAACTAATATTGTTTGTATCTTTAGATTAAATTATGATTAATGGGTTTCAATACTTTTTTAAAGGAGTTGTCAAAAGCGCCTATCAAGGTTGTTTCGCCAAGTGTAGATTTTGATTCTTACGTTCCTATTGACTTGTCAAATAATAATAAAGATTTAGAAGAATTTGATATTGATTGTTCAACTTCTTGGTCCAACTATCTACAGTCCTTTTTAAAGAGTCGCCACAAATTAATAGCCTTTGGTGGGTATTTAGAACGTCGATCTCTTTACAATAGAAGCGAATATTTTCATAATATTGGTTTTTTTAACACTAGAAATATTCATTTAGGTATCGATTTGTGGTGTAAGGAAGGCACTCCTGTTTTGGCAGTTTTTGATGGTGTTATACATAGTTTTTCAGATAATACAAATTTTGGAGATTATGGGCCTACGTTGGTTGTGAAGCATTGTATAAAAAATGTTGTTTTTTACTCTCTTTATGGTCACTTGTCTAGGCTATCAATTAAAAGTTTAATTAAAAATACTCAAATAACTCAGGGACAAGTAGTTGGTTTCACAGGAAGCAGCAAGGTAAACGGTGATTACGCCCCTCATTTACACTTTCAAATCATAAAGGATATACAACATTATTTAGGAGATTACCCAGGTGTTACCTCAGAATTAGATTTACCGTTTTATATTGAGAATTGTCCAGATCCAAACTTAATTTTGAAGCTTTAGTTAACTAGAACCCATTCACCTTTGGAAATTAGTGGTTCAGCCTGTTTGTATTTTACTGTTTTATTTTCTCCGCTCATTACATGTTTGATTACAACCCTGTCATTACGTCCAATTTTCGGCATTTCTCTTACAATCGTTTCAACCTTTTGTTGTGAACCTTGATTATTCCCAGCAGCTCTTGACTGAGCAGAACGCTCATCTAAATTTGGAATATTTTCCTTAGTAGTTTGTGTCTTTTCACGTCGACGTGATTTTGCTTCCTGAATGGTATCAGCAGTTTCCTGTGGAATCTCCCCCTTAAATAGAAATGAAATCACTTCTTTATTAACCTGGTCAATCATTGATTTAAATAACTCAAATGATTCAAACTTGTATATCAGTAGAGGGTCTTTTTGCTCATGAACGGCTAGTTGTACTGATTGCTTTAGTTCATCCATTTTTCTTAAATGAGTTTTCCATGCATCATCAATTATAGCTAATGAGATATTTTTCTCAAAATCAGTTACAAGTTGCTTGCCATTAGTTTGGTAAGATTTTTCAAGATCTGTAACAACTTGTAGTGATTTTACACCATCTGTAAAAGGAACTACAATACGCTTAAATTTATCACGCTGATTTTCGTATACATTTTTTATTACTGGAAACGCTAATTCGGCATTACGCTCCATTTTTGTAAGATAGTGTTGGAAGGCTGTTTTGTAAACTTTTCCAGCTATTTCCAGTGAAGACATTTCAGAGAATTCATCCAAAGAAATAGGGGAGCTCATTGAAAAATAACGAATTAATTCAAATTCAAAATTTTTAAAGTTATTGCTAGCCTTGTTTTCCTCACTAATAATCTCAGATGTGTCATATATCATATTAGCTAAATCTACACGTAGACGCTCTCCAAAAAGAGCATTATAGCGACGTTTATAAACCACTTCGCGTTGTGAATTCATAACATCATCATATTCCAGTAAGCGTTTACGCACTCCAAATTGATTTTCTTCTACTTTTTTCTGAGCACGTTCAATAGATTTTGAAATCATTGAGTGTTGAATCACCTCACCTTCTTCAAGACCCATGCGGTCCATCATTTTAGCAATTCTTTCACTCCCAAACAAGCGCATTAAGTTGTCTTCTAAAGATACATAAAACTGTGAGCTTCCTGGATCTCCTTGACGCCCAGCACGTCCACGTAATTGTCTGTCTACACGGCGAGAGTCATGACGTTCTGTTCCGACTATAGCCAAACCACCTGCTGCTTTGACTGCATCAGATAATTTAATATCAGTTCCACGTCCCGCCATATTCGTAGCTATGGTCACTTGTCCGGGCTGTCCAGCTTCCGCTACAATGTCAGCTTCCTTTTTGTGAAGTTTTGCATTTAAAACATTATGAGGGATTTTTCTTATGCTCAACATTTTCCCTAACAGTTCACTGATTTCTACATTAGTTGTTCCAATAAGTACTGGACGTCCTGATTTAGATAAATTGGTTACTTCGTCAATAACAGCATTGTATTTTTCTCGCTTAGTTTTATAAACTAAATCTTCGCGGTCATCTCTAGCAATAGGGCGGTTGGTAGGAATCTCTACAACATCTAATTTATAGATTTCCCAAAACTCACCTGCTTCCGTCACTGCAGTTCCTGTCATTCCAGAAAGCTTGCGATACATTCTAAAGTAGTTCTGTAAAGTTACGGTAGCAAATGTTTGTGTAGCTGCCTCAATTTTTACATTTTCTTTGGCTTCAATAGCTTGATGAAGTCCATCACTGTAACGACGTCCGTCCATGATACGACCAGTTTGTTCATCGACAATCATAACTTTGTTTTCCATCACCACATATTGAATGTCTTTTTCAAATAGGGCATAAGCTTTTAAAAGTTGATTTAAGGTGTGGATACGTTCTGATTTAACTCCAAATTCTCTAAATAATTCTTCTTTAAGTTCGGCTTCTTTCTCCGTAACAAGGTTTTGGCCTTCTATCTTAGAAATTTCCATGCCTATTTCAGGCATTATAAAAAAGTCAGGGTTGTCTTTTCCAGATAAATGTTCGACCCCTTTATCAGATAATTCTATCTGGTTATTCTTCTCATCAATTACATAATAGAGTTCTTTATCTACCTTTGGCATTTCTCTATTATTATCCTGCATGTAAAAATTTTCAGTTTTTTGAAGAAGTTGTTTGATACCTTCTTCACTTAAAAACTTAATTAACGCTTTATTTTTTGGAATCCCCCTAAATACGCGAAGTAATTGGAAACCTCCTTCCTTAGTTTCACCAGAAGCAATCATTTTTTTTGCTTCTGCTAATACTCCAGTAAGGTATTTACGCTGAATGCCGACAATATCTTCGACTTTTGGTTTTAGTTCCATAAATTCATGTCTGTCACCCTGTGGAATCGGGCCAGAAATGATTAGTGGGGTTCTAGCGTCATCTATTAGAACCGAATCAATTTCATCTACAATTGCATAGTGATGAGGTCGTTGAACCAGGTCTTTTGGCGTGTGTGCCATATTATCCCTTAAGTAGTCAAAACCAAATTCGTTATTGGTTCCATAAGTAATATCAGCATTATAGGCGTTTTTTCTTTCTTGTGAGTTAGGTTGGTGATAATCAATGCAATCTACGCTTAGGCCGTGGAATTGAAAAATAGGCGCCATCCATGCACTGTCCCTTTTTGCTAAATAATCATTGACAGTAACTAAATGAACTCCTTTTCCAGTTAAGGCATTTAAATAAACAGGAAGTGTAGCGACTAATGTTTTTCCCTCACCAGTATGCATCTCAGCAATTTTTCCTAAGTGCATTGCAACTCCACCAATAAGCTGAACATCATAATGTATCATATCCCATGTAATCGGTTTTCCAGCAGCATCCCAAGAGTTAGCCCAAAAAGCTTTTTCACCATTTAAGGTTACGTAATTTTTAGTCCCAGATAATTCTCTGTCATAAGAGCTTGCAGTTACTTCAATACTGGTATTATTTACAAAACGCCTAGCAGTTTCTTTAATAACCGAAAACGCTTCTGGTAAAATAGTTTCTAAAACTTCTTGAGTTTTAGTGTATGCATCATCCTTTAGACTATCAATTTCTTGGTATATTTCCTCTTTTCTGTCGATGTCTTCTGAAGTATTTGCTTCTAAATATAATTTAGAAATTGAATTTTCAATAGATAAACAGGCAGATTCAATAGTTGTTTTAAAAGTTTGTGTTTTGGATCTTAAATCATCGTTACTAAGAGCTTGTGTCTGGACTTCAAATGTTTTAATTTTGTTGACAATAGGCATAATAGCCTTAACGTCTTGTTTGGATTTATCTCCAACAAATACTTTTAGTACTGAATTCAGTAAACTCATTATGTTTAAATATTTATAATCGTCATTAACTCTATACAGTCAAAGATAATGTTTGTTGTTATTTCTTTGTGAAATAAAGCAAAAAAAAAGTCCCAAACGAGACTTTTTTTTAAATAATTATCATGTTTTTAATATTCATCTTCATTCCAAAGATAATCTTCGTCTGAAGGATAGTCGGGCCAAATTTCTTGTATAGAGTCGTATGAGTCACCTTCATCCTCAATTGCTTGAAGGTTTTCAACTACTTCTAGAGGAGCGCCTGTCCTTATGGAATAATCTATTAATTCATCTTTAGTGGCTGGCCAAGGAGCATCACTAAGGAAAGATGCGAGTTCTAAAGTCCAATACATTTTTTGAAATATTTAATTTCTGCAAAAATAATTTTTTAGTTGAAAAAGTCAAGTAAAAAAGCAATTATTTCATCAATAAAGTTATGAACTTTGTTAATTTCCATGAAAACTAAATTATTTTTATCAGAAATACATGAAATTATGATCATTAATTAGTTCGTTTTTTTAGGGAACCATTTGATCTCTTCTGCTTTTAATTCCATTGATAATTTTCGCGCCAACACAAATAAGAAGTCAGATAGACGGTTTAAATAAATTAATATTTCTTTTGAAACAGGCTGCTTAGCATGGAGTTTTGTAGTAATTCTCTCAGATCGACGACAAATGCTTCTAGCAATATGACAGTATGATACTGTTGAGTGCCCTCCCGGTAAAATAAAATGGGTTAGAGGAGGTAAACCATCATTCATAGAGTCTATTGCAGTTTCTAAAAGAGTAGTAGCTTCAGATTTTAGAACTGGAGTTTGAAAACGTTTTCCTTTTAAGTTGTTTTGTAGCTCAGGGTCAGTTGCTAAGTTTGAACCCAAAGCAAAAAGCTGTTCTTGGATATTAATTAGGATGGCCTTAGAGTCACTAGGAATTTCTTGATCTCTTATGAGTCCAAGATAAGAATTTAGCTCATCAACAGTTCCAAAACACTCAATTCTTAAGTCGTATTTCGGCAATCGAGTACCGCCTATAAGTCCTGTCGTTCCGCTATCTCCTGTTTTTGTGTAAATCTTCATTTGATTTTTTCTGGTTTAAAGTTAATATGAATATTACAAAACAGCAAAGTATTAAAGCCTTATTGTAAAATGTTCTTTAAGCTGTTCGGTTCTAAAAAATAATAAACCCCAGTTATAAGTATCGATAGATACAGAAACTTCAGTGGATGATTTAAGTTGATTCCAGCTTTTGTAATTGATCTTACTTTTTCGTAGAAAAGGAATTAATACAATCGAGTCGCGGTGACATTCTTTAAAAAAATTTAAAAGTACGGGGATGTTAATTGTTTTTATATTTATGCAAATAAGGCTAGGTAATTGTAAAGTTAATTTTGAAAGGTTAATCAGTTCTTCAGTGGTATTAAATTTTTCAACAACACTGTGCATGTTTAAGGCATGCTCAAAATTAGTTTTAATGGAAGCGTCTAGATAGCTATTTTTGTATCCAAAATATAACCCTAGGCGCACCAAAAATTGAATCTTCGCATCATCTTTTTGAAAAAGAGGGTAGTTGCTATGAGTGTTACTATTGTAAAAGCATTTGGTAATCAAATCAAAAACAAAAGGGGAATGAACTCCATGTTCATTTTTGGAGTACCACCAAAATTTCAAATATGAAAGCGGTCGATTCAATTTAGTTTTTCATTTAATTCTAACCATCTTAGTTCTTTTTCTTCTATGATCTCCAGTAGTTTTTTTAAATCCGTAGAAAGTAATTCTATTGTGTCCATACTGATTTCCTCCACCAAAAATTGAGACTCGAGTTCTTTCTTATCAAACTCAAGAGATTTCAATTTACTTTCAATATTTTTAAGTTCTTTTTGTTCATTAAAACTTAGTTTATTTTGGGATTGCTTGGCAGTGATAGCCATTGGGGATGTTGCCATTTTTTTTGGCTTTGATGTTAAGATTACACTATCTTCATAATTCCTGAAATCTGAGTAATTCCCAGGGAAATCCTCTACTAAACCTTTCCCTCTAAACACAAACAAATGATCAACAATTTTGTCCATGAAATAGCGGTCATGAGACACAACAAGTAAGCACCCAGGGAAATCAAGTAAAAAATTTTCCAAAACGTTAAGTGTCACAATATCTAAATCATTTGTTGGTTCATCGAGTATTAAGAAATTTGGGTTTTGTATTAATACGGTGCATAAGTAAAGACGTTTACGTTCACCACCACTTAATTTTTCAACAAAATCATATTGTTTTTGTCGACTGAATAAAAAACGTTCTAATAGTTGCTGGGCGCTAATCTGTTTACCTTTTGTAAGGGGTATATAGTCGCCATAATCCCTAACCACGTCTATTACTTTTTGCATCGGTTTAGTTTTGATGCCATTCTGGGTGTAATACCCGAACTTAATAGTTTCTCCTTGAATGATTTTACCACTATCTGGTTGAGTTTTTCCAGTAATCATATTAAGAAAGGTTGATTTTCCAGTCCCATTCTTACCAATTATTCCAATGCGTTCTCCTCTTTGAAATACGTATTCAAACTTATCTAAAATCAATTTTTCATCAAATGCCTTTGAAACTTTATAGATCTCTAGGATTTTACTCCCCAAACGTTCCATATTAATTTCTAGTTGAATTTCGTGATCATTTCTACGCTTGCTTGCTCGTTCTTTTATTTCATAAAAGTCATCAATTCTTGACTTTGATTTAGTGGTACGTGCTTTTGGTTGGCGACGCATCCACCCAAGTTCTTTTTTGAATAACTGTTTGGACTTGTTTGTTTCAATAGCTTCTCGTTCAATGCGTTCTTGTTTTTTTTCCAAGTAATAGGAGTAATTTCCTTTGTAGTTATAAATACAGCCTTCGTCTAGTTCGATGATTTCAGAACATACACGCTCTAAGAAATAACGGTCATGCGTCACCATAAAAAGGGTGATATTTTCTTTAGCAAAAAAAGTTTCTAACCATTCGATCATTTCTAAATCTAAGTGGTTAGTGGGTTCATCTAAAATTAACAAGTCAGGCTTACTTAACAAGGTATTTGCTAGAGCTAACCGCTTTTGCTGTCCTCCGGAAAGTTCACTAACCTTTTGATTTAAGTCAATTAGTTTTAGTTTAAAGAGAATTTGAGTGTATTGTGTTTCGTAGTCCCACGCCTGATAGCGTTCCATATCGTCAAATGCTGCTTGGTACACTTTACTGTTTTCAGGATTTTCTAGAGCTGTATGATAGGACTTAATTACATTTAAAATAGGGTTGTCTGATTTTAAAATGGTTTCTTCTACTGTAAGAGATTGGTTTAAAACAGGTTCTTGTGAAAGAAACGTAGTTCTTAAATCATTTCTGTAAATAATCTGTCCTGAGTCGGCAGTATCTTTTCGAGAAAGAATATTTAAAATAGTAGTTTTTCCAGTACCGTTTTTGGCAATAAAAGCTATTTTTTGATCTTTATGAATACTAAATGACAGATTTTCAAAAAGACTTAGTTCGCCATAAGATTTTGATATATTTTCAACGTTAAGGTAATTCAAATTTTTGTTTTTAAGTAAAGTTTGATTTATAATTGAATTAACTTTTTGAAATGACTAATTAAAAATAAATATCGTACACTTATAGCAATTAGAAATGGGATTAATCCAATCGAAAATGATTGAACACCGGTCATCCAATGCATTATCAATAAAGTTAATAGGATCACTAAAAATACTATGTATTTAATTCCGCGATTGGTTAGTTGGGTTTTTAAAATAGAGGGAATAAAGAGAAGGTTAGTTGCAAAAGCCCATAATAAATTATAATTATACGCTGTAGCTTTATGGTCTGTTGCAAACCAAAGTAACAGTAAAACAACCCCTACAAAGCCAGTAAAAGCAAATAAACTCACATCTAACCATACACTTCTATTATTTTTTTTGTAGTCATTAAATGTAATAAATAGGATCGCCAGGGCTATTAACGACAAAATGGTTAATGGGCTGACTAGTCCTGCAGAAGTTTTAGTAATTGCAGTTTGTGAACTTAATAATTTTGATTTTTTAACAATTTTTAAATCTGTGGATGCTCCGCTGGCATTTTCAAGTAATAAATAAAGATTTTTTGGTAAAAAAACATGTTCCTTTATTGTTGCTTTTTGATCAATTTTTGACCCAAGAGCGATATCGATACCCAAGCTTCCCCAAGAGTTTACGTTTAGATCGGAACGAATTAAGTTTCTAAATGTTTCTTTTTTGAATGTACTAGGAGGAGAGTAGTTAATTTGGTCTCCCAAGATAGATTCAATGGCATCTGTTATTTTGGTTGCACAATTATTGTAGAAAAAATCATACGGATAGTATTTATTTTCAGCTTTCATATTTTCTGTTAGAAAATTATAAAAAGCTGTTTTTTGTTTTAAACTTAAGTTGAGTTGTTGCTCATTTACTCGTCTTTTTTGGTATATATAAAACGATAAAAAATCGTTAAAAGCTGTACGGCCAATCATATAGTCAAGCTTACCTTTTGTAAATTTTAAATAGAAGCCTTCTGACTCAAAATCATAACGTCCGTAGTCAAATACTAAATCAAAGTTTAATAATGAATCTTTTACTCGAATGGCACTGTGTCCAAAAGAATCATTTAATAAATGACCTGAACCAATGGTTAAAACACTAATTTCTGAAGCGTTTGATAGTTTAATCTGTGCGCTAGACAATAGCGAGAATAATAAAATAAAGAGTGTTGTTATTTTTTTTAATATCATTATCTAAAGATACTTAAATCAATTTTTAGCGAAAATACATTAGAATATAAGGCAGTGCTTTGATCACCAATATCAGTGAATGCATAATCTAAATGTATACCATTATACTTAAATCCAACTCCAAAATTCGGTTGAAAGGTTAATGATTCTGAGTTATCTATTTGTAATTCATTTTGGAAATTACCTATACCTCCTCTAAAAAACACGAGATTTGTATACCCAAACTCGAAACCAATTGCTGGATTAATACTTATTAAAGAGGTGGATATGAGGTCATTGTTTTGTTCAAATCTAGCTATCAAATCGATTTCTGTTTTTAGTGTGTAGTCGTAACTGAATATAAATAATTTTGACACTCCCAGTTGTAGTTTCGGAAGAGTTAACTCTGTAGTTTCTGGTGCTTCTTGGTTTTCACCTGAAATGGCGTTTTGAATATCTTCTAGCCGTTCTTTGTCTATGTCCCAGGCATTAAAAGTTGTGGTTATGTCTCTTGCCATTAATCCAAATTTCCACCCATTTGATTCAAATTGAATTCCTAGGTCAAATCCAAAACCCCATGAAGTCGCGAAATCTCCAATAATCCGTCGAATTACTTTTGCGTTAATTCCGTAATTCCAATCTTGAACAGGAAGTTTTCTGGCAAAAGAAAATATAAGTCCGTAGTCGGCTGCAGAAAATAAATTAATACGATCATAATTAACTATTCCTTGTTGGTCGATTAGTTTGGTAGTGTCGAGAATATCATCTACTCCAAATCTAATCAAAGAAATACCAATTGCAGTTTGGTCATCTAATGGCATTGCAAAAGCTAAATAGTTGTAATTAGCAATATTTGCAAAATAACTAGAGTGCATGACCGATATTTGCCTATCGTCTATATGCACAAGTCCTGCGGGATTCCAGTAGCTTGAATTGACATCTTGTGAAGATGCTACTACGGCATTACTCATTCCCAAAGCTGAAGCATCAACCCCAATATTCATGAACTCATTTGAATATTTACGCCCAGTTTGTGCCTCTAATAAAAAAGAAATTAAAAGCAAGAAAATTAATTTTAAGATTTGCAAAGTTTTTTCTAAGTAAAAATAATTATAATCTGTGTTTTCTTTTAGATAATGTTGTTTGTTATTGTATAACAAAAATAGTTTATTATTTTTACTAATTAAATACAATTTAGTGTGAAAGCGTATATACCAAATTTTATAACATTATTAAATTTATTGTCTGGCTCTATCGCCGTTATATATGCCATCGGTGGTGATATGAAATTCACAGCTTTGTTTGTTTGCATAGGGATATTCTTTGATTTCTTTGATGGTTTTATAGCCCGCAAGTTAAAGCTTCAGAGTGGCTTAGGAGTTCAGTTAGACTCCTTAGCAGATATGGTAACTAGTGGGTTGGTTCCTGGTTTAGTTCTTTTTCATTTATTTAGTCTTACTCCACAATTAACTTTGGACAATACTGGGACAATCCCGTATTTCGGACTACTAGTAACTCTTGCTTCTGCATATAGGCTAGCTAAGTTTAATCTTTCTGACAATCAATCAGACTTTTTTATTGGATTACCAGTTCCAGCAAATACCCTATGGATTATTGCCTTGCCATTAATTTTAGAGTATCAACCGAGCGACGCTGTTCAACAAATTATTTTAAATCCGTGGTTTTTAATAGTGTTTACTATAATAAGTAGTTATTTGCTAAATGCTCCATTTAAATTGATCGCATTAAAATTTAAAAACTGGAATTTTAAAGACAATATTCATAGGTACATATTAATCATATTCTCGCTAACAGTTATCATGTTTTTTCAATTCATAGGTATTCCAATTGCAATAATTGGATATTTGGTATTGTCGTTAATATTTATCAAACAATAAATCATATGACTTCTGGCTTTTTTGCAGTTCTTGATGATATTGTTATTCTCATGGACGACGTTCTTACAATGACTAAAGTATCCGCTAAAAAAACAGCTGGTATTCTCGCTGATGATCTGGCAGTTAATGCAGAGAAATCTTCTGGTTTTTCTTCTTCTCGAGAGCTTCCAGTATTATGGGCTATAACTAAGGGCTCTTTTTTAAATAAGTTAATTATTTTACCTGTAGTTTTTTTGTTGAGCGCTTTTTTACCTTCAATAATTTTAGTAGTGCTCGTAATAGGTGGTATTTATTTATCTTTTGAAGGAGCAGAGAAAATTGTAGATTATTTTTATCCTTATGAAGCTGTCTCTAATAACCTCAAAACTGACTTTCTTTCTGAACAAGCTTTACTAGATTTAGAAAATAAAAAAATTAAGTCAGCTGTATTGACCGATTTCATTCTATCCATAGAGATTATTATTATTGCATTAGGTACTGTAATTAATGAGTCGTTTGAAATAAAACTTATTGTAGTGACTTTAATTTCTATGTTAGCTACGATTGGTGTTTACGGAGTGGTAGGATTAATAGTAAGAATGGATGATTTGGGTTATAAGCTAGTGCAAGCAAGTAAAGGCCGAAAAAACAGTTTGTATTTTTTAGGTATGGGACTCGTTAATGCTTTACCAGTTGTTATAAGATTTTTATCATTGGTTGGAACTGTAGCATTATTATTGGTTTCTGGGGGAATTTTCGTACATAATATTCCCTTTTTTCACCACTTTTTAGAAAATATCCCTAGAGCTTTAAGGGATTTAATTATTGGCGCTTCAGTGGGATTTATTTCAGTTTTGTTGGTAAAGCTATTTAGAAAACTTTTACGATTTAATAGAAAAGTCTAAAACGTATTAAAATTCTAGTTTTTTCTTACGAAGTTCGAAATTTTGCCCAAGATAAACCTTTCTTACCATTTCGTTGTTAGCTAACACATCAGGGCTACCAGCTTTTAGAATGCTACCCTCAAACATTAAATATGTACGATCTGTAATAGCTAAGGTTTCTTGTACGTTATGATCAGTTATAAGAATCCCAATATTTTTCTTAGTGAGCTTAGCAATAATTCTTTGAATATCTTCTACAGCAACAGGGTCAACTCCTGCAAAAGGTTCGTCAAGTAAAATAAAACTTGGGTCAGTCGCTAAAGCTCTTGCGATTTCTGTTCGTCTTCGCTCGCCACCAGACAATAAATCTCCTCGACTTTTTCGAATATGATTAAGACTAAATTCGTCGATTAGTGATTCCATTTTTTTAATCTGTTCTTTTTTTGATAATTTAGTCATTTGAAGTACACTCAAAATATTGTCTTCTATACTCAATTTTCTAAACACAGAAGCTTCCTGAGCTAAATATCCAATACCGCTTTGTGCTCTTTTGTACATAGGGTATGATGTAATTTCTGTATCATCTAAATATATTGCACCTCCGTTAGGTTTAATTAACCCAACGGTCATGTAAAATGAGGTAGTCTTTCCAGCACCATTGGGTCCTAGTAGTCCAACAATTTCACCTTGATTGACTTCAAAAGAAACATCTTTTACAACTTTACGTCCACTATAGGACTTCATTAAATTTTGAACTCTTAATTTCATTAGTATTTTAAAATTAATTAAAAATAGTGAAACGATATAAATTTTGAACAGTTAAAATAAAATTTAACTAGAATGTATAAATTTTTTAGGCCTCTAATTCATCTAAATATTCATAGGCTCGTCTTAAGTGAGGAATAACAATTGTACCTCCAACTAATGTCGCTATACTAAGAGCTTCAGCAATTTGCTCTTTATTTAGTCCTTCAGAGTGACATTTTTCAAGATGATAGCGAACACAGTCATCACATCTTAAGACAGTTGAGGCTACAAGACCTAATAATTCTTTTGTTTTCGTATCAAGAGCACCTTGCTTGAAGGCGTTTGTATCCAAGTTAAAAATACGTTTAATAACAGTATTGTTTTCAGCAAGAATTTTAGAATTCATTTTCTTGCGATATGCGTTAAATTCTTTTACTTGGTTAGCCATTGTTTTCTTTTCGTTTCTGATTTCTTAATACGATCCTAGATATTAGAATACTAACTTGGTAAAGTATGAGCACAGGAATAGCTACAATTACCTGGCTGGCAATATCTGGAGGTGTTATGATTGCTGCAAAAATTAAAACAATAACTAATGCATATTTTCTGTTTTTTTTAAGAAATTCAGGCGTTACCAATCCAATTTTGGTTAGAAAATAAATGATTATTGGTAATTCAAAGATAAGTCCAGAAGCTAAGGTAGATGCTCTAATTAAACCTATATATGAGTTTAAATCAAAATCATTGTGTACAAGCTCAGCTACAGAGTAAGTTCCTAAAAAATTAATAGAAAGGGGGCAAACAATGTAGTAACCAAATAAGACTCCAATAAAGAACAAGGTAGATGAAATAAATATAAATCCCCTTGAGCTATTTTTCTCTTTGCGATCTAAGCCTGGGCTTATGAATTTCCAAAATTGATAAATAACATATGGAAAAGCTAATATGAAACCAAAAGTTATTGAAGTCCAGATGTGTGCTGAAAACTGTCCGGCCATTGTACGACTTTGAACTTCAAAATCGAAGTTAGTGTTACAAAAACTATCAAACCCCATTAGTCTGGAAGCATTACATAGTAGTTCATATGTAAAAAAATCAGATTTAGTTGGGCCAAAAATTAGTACATCAAATAAGAAACCTTTTGCTAAAAAAGCCAAGCCAGCCGCTAGGATAACTGACGCCGTAGCTTTTATAATATGCCACCTAAGCTCTTCAAGGTGGTCTAAAAAGGACATTTCTTTCTCTTTTACCATGGTTAAATAATCCCCTCCTTAATTAAGTCGTGAAGATGAATAACTCCTGCATATTGTTCATTATCTTCAACTAAAAGTTGTGAGATTTTATTTGATTCCATTAATTCCATCGCCTCTATAGCCATAGCATTAATGTTTATAGTTTTAGGAGATTTACTCATGATATCTTCAGCTGATAGTTTTGAGAAGTCTTCACTCTTGGTAAGCATTCGTCTCAAATCTCCATCAGTTATAATCCCTACTATTCTACTGTTTTCTGTAACAGCAGTAACCCCCAAGCGTTTTTCGGAAATTTCAATTATTACTTCATTAATTCCTGATTTTAAAGATACAGTAGGTTTTTCGTTTAGAATAAGTAAATCCTTAACAGATAAATACAATTTTTTTCCTAGTGCTCCGCCAGGGTGATATTTAGCAAAATCATTACTTGAAAACCCTCTAATTTTTAAAAGGCTAACTGCTAAGGCATCGCCCATGACAAGTTGAGCTGTTGTGCTAGTGGTTGGAGCCAAGTTGTTTGGACATGCTTCCTTTTCAACATAAGAATTAAAAACAAAATTTGCTTGCTCTGCTAACATAGAATTCATATTTCCTGTGATAGCAATAAGTGGGTTTTTAGTTTTTTTTAGTAACGGGATTAAAACTTTTATTTCTGGTGTATTGCCACTTTTAGATATGCAAATTACAACATCATCTTTCAGTACAAGGCCTAAGTCACCATGAATAGCATCAGCAGCATGCATAAATACTGAAGGAGTCCCTGTAGAGTTAAGTGTCGCCACAATTTTGTTAGCAATTATAGCGCTTTTTCCTATGCCAGTTATAATTACACGCCCTCTGGAGTTGAAAATTAACTCCACAGCATCTGCAAATGAATGATCTAGTAAATCAGCAATTTTTGAAATTGCAACACTTTCATCAATTATAGTGTTTTTGGCGTATGATAATATGGCTTTTTTCGAGTTCAAATTTTTTATCTTTTGGTTGTGTACTTATTCAAATATATATACCTTTAGAATAAGTTACAAAAAAACAAAAAAAATAGGAGTGTTTCTTAAGTTTATTCTAGTTTTTGATTAAATAATATAATATTCCTAAATATAAGTTAAGAAATTTAATTATTAATGAGTATTTCAACTAAAGAATTATATTCTGCGCTAAAATCTTATTTTGGTTTTAGTAAATTCAAAGGCCTTCAAGAGCAAGTAATAATTAGTATACTTTCTAAGAAAAATACTTTTGCAATTATGCCAACCGGGGGCGGAAAATCTCTTTGCTATCAACTCCCTGCTCTAATGCAAGAAGGTACTGCAATTGTAGTATCTCCTTTAATTGCTTTAATGAAAAATCAAGTAGACGCAATTCGAGGGATTTCTAATCAAGATGGAATAGCTCATGTTTTAAATTCTTCCTTAAATAAGTCAGAAATCAAACAAGTTAAGTCTGATATTGAATCTGGAGTCACTAAGCTTTTGTATGTAGCTCCTGAATCGCTTTCTAAATCAGAAAATATACTTTTTTTAAAAGATCAAACCATATCTTTCATGGCTGTGGACGAAGCTCATTGCATAAGTGAATGGGGTCATGATTTTAGACCAGAATACAGAAATCTAAAGCATATTATTTCACAGATAGGAGATAATATTCCTATTATAGGGTTAACAGCAACTGCCACTCCAAAAGTTCAGGAAGATATTTTAAAAAACTTGGGAACTACAGATGCTAAAACTTTCAAGGCTTCCTTTAACAGACCAAATCTGTATTATGAGATCTTGCCTAAAACAGCACAAGTTGATAATGATATAATTAGGTTTGTCAAGCAAAATGAAGCTAAATCAGGTATTATTTATTGTTTAAGCAGAAAAAGAGTTGAGGAGTTATCACAAATTTTACAAGTAAATCAAATTAAAGCGGTTCCATATCATGCGGGTTTAGATGCAAAAACTCGTTCAAAACATCAAGATATGTTTTTGATGGAGGATGTTGATGTAGTAGTAGCAACAATTGCATTTGGTATGGGAATTGATAAACCGGATGTACGTTTTGTAATTCATCACGATATACCAAAAAGTATTGAGAGTTATTACCAAGAAACTGGTCGTGCTGGTCGTGACGGAGGAGAAGGATATTGTTTGGCCTATTATGCCTACAAGGATATTGAGAAGTTAGAAAAGTTTATGTCTGGTAAGCCTGTAGCTGAACAAGAGATAGGTTTTGCTTTATTGCAAGAAGTAGTAGCCTTAGCTGAAACTTCTATGTCAAGAAGAAAATTTATTTTACATTATTTTGGTGAACACTTTGATTCAAAAACTGGTGATGGTTGTGATATGGATGATAATGTTCGTAATCCAAAGCCACAATCAGAGGCTATGAATCAACTAAACTTACTACTTGATGTTGTATCCTCTACTCATGAAAAATATAAGAGTAAGGATTTAGTAAATGTACTTACCGGTCAAGAAAATGCACTTATTAAATCTCATAAGACAAATGAGAAATTGTTTTTCGGCAAAGGAAAGGAAAAACCACCACTTTACTGGATGGCATTGATTAGGCAGTCCCTAGTTGCAGGTTTTTTACGTAAAGATATTGAGTCGTATGGTGTTTTAAAAATTAGTCAAGAAGGCCGGAATTATTTAGAACATCCATCTTCATTTAAAATGACTGAAGATCACACTTTTAATGAAGTAAGTTCGAATAACAGACTTAGTAACTCTACAGCTGCATTAGATTCAAATTTAATTAAATTGTTAAAAGATCTACGAAAATCAAATGCAGAAAAATTGGGAGTTCCACCTTTTGTTATTTTTCAAGATCCATCGCTGGAAGATATGGCGCTAAAATATCCAATAACAATTGAAGAGTTACACAATATTCACGGAGTTGGAGAGGGAAAAGCGAAGCGTTATGGAGATGATTTTATAGAGTTAATAAAACGTTATGTAGACGAAAATGAAATAGATCGAATGCAAGACATGGTGATTAAATCCACAGGATCTAATTCCTCTCTTAAATTATATATTATTCAAAATATTGATAGAAAACTTCCTCTAGATGACATTTCCTCAGCTAAAGGAATGAGTATGTCTGATTTTGTTAGAGAACTAGAAGCTATTGTTTTTTCTGGAACAAAATTAAATATTAATTATTGGATTGATGAGCTTTTTGATGAAGACCAACAAGATGAAATTCATGATTATTTTATGGATTCTGAATCTGATGATATTGAAGCTGCTATTGAAGAATTTGATGGAGATTATGATGATCAAGAACTCAGATTATACCGTATAAAATTCATTAGTGAGGTAGCTAATTAACATGCTCAATAACAAAACTACTAAAGAATCTTATTTGTTAGTAATTCCTCAGTATATTTGCAGCTGTTAAAAAATAAAATCAAACGCATGAAAGACGGTTTATACGCAAAATTTATCACCTCCAAAGGTGAGATTTTAGTTAATTTAGAATTTTTGAAAACTCCTGGAACTGTAGGAAACTTTGTTGCATTAGCTCAAGGTAATTTAGAAAATTCAGTAAAAAAACAAGGAGAGCCTTACTACAATGGATTAAAATTCCATAGAGTAATACCTGACTTTATGATCCAAGGAGGCTGTCCACTAGGAACGGGGACTGGTAATCCAGGATATCAATTCGATGATGAATTTAACCAAGATTTAAAGCACGATGTTCCTGGTATTTTGTCAATGGCAAATGCTGGACCCGGAACAAATGGCAGTCAGTTTTTTATTACACATATTCCAACTCCTTGGCTAGATGGAAAGCATACTGTTTTTGGAAATGTTATTGAAGGCCAGTCTGTTGTTGACACTATTGTCCAAGGAGATTCCTTAGAATCTGTTGAGATTATATCAGTTGGTAATGCTGCAGAAGAGTTTCAATCGGTTGAGGCCTTTCGTAATTTTGAAGGTTCTAGAGAAAAGCGATTAGCAGATGAAAAATTATCAATTGAAGCTGAAATTGATAAATTAGCTACAGGATTTAAAAAAACTGACAGTGGTCTTCGTTACAAAATTCTTCAAAAAGGTAGTGGTGCTCAAGCGACTAAAGGTGCGACAGTTTCAGTTCATTATAAAGGTCAATTAAGTGATGGAACTGTTTTTGATTCATCATACAAAAGGAAAGAACCTATAGAATTTAAATTAGGTGTGGGACAGGTCATTTCTGGATGGGATGAAGGAATATCTCTTTTAAAAATTGGGGATAAAGCACGTTTTGTAATTCCCAGTAATTTAGGTTATGGTAGTACAGGAGCTGGCGGAGCCATTCCTCCAAATGCAAATTTAATTTTTGATGTTGAATTAATGGATATTAAATAATCATTTTTTCATTAATAAAAATAGCACCTTTATGGTGCTATTTTTATTTTATATTGTCTGTTTATAAACAACTTGAAAATTTACTAATTGTTTCAATACTTATTTGTAAATTTGTTTGCGTTTAACAACGCATAATGACAAACACTACTACCAAATATATTTTTGTTACAGGAGGCGTAAGTTCTTCGCTTGGAAAAGGAATTATAGCAGCTTCACTTGCTAAACTACTTCAATCACAAGGCTATCGAACTACGATTCAAAAGTTGGATCCTTACATAAATATTGATCCAGGTACCCTGAACCCTTACGAACATGGAGAATGCTATGTTACTGATGATGGTGCAGAGACAGATTTAGATTTGGGTCATTATGAACGTTTTTTAAATGTTCCCACCTCACAGGCAAATAATGTAACGACTGGTCGTATTTACCAGAGTGTAATTGACAAGGAAAGACGCGGGGAGTTTTTAGGAAAAACAGTACAAGTCATTCCTCATATCACAGATGAAATTAAGCATCGTATTCAGATTTTAGGAAAATCAGGTGAATATGACATTATTCTAACTGAAATAGGCGGCACTGTTGGAGATATTGAATCATTACCCTATGTAGAAGCTGTTAGGCAATTAAAATGGGAGCTAGGTAATGAAAACGCACTAGTTATTCATCTCACATTAATCCCTTATTTATCAGCTGCGGGAGAACTTAAAACTAAGCCTACTCAACATAGTGTTAAAACACTAATGGAAAGTGGAGTACAAGCTGATATATTAGTTTGTAGAACTGAACACGAATTAAATGATGGTATTCGAACAAAATTAGCTCGTTTTTGTAATGTAAAAAAAGAGTCTGTAATTCAATCAATCGATGCCTCTACTATTTATGATGTTCCTAACATGATGCTTGAAGAAGGATTAGATAAGGTAGTGTTAAACCAGCTGCAACTTGAAGCTCATACACCTGATTTAACATCCTGGAATAATTTTACTGAAAAGCTTAAAAACCCTAAAAGTGATATTGTCATCGGACTAATAGGTAAATATGTTGAGCTGCAAGACTCTTATAAATCTATTTTAGAGGCTTTTATTCACGCTGGAGCAGCTAATGAGGTTAGAGTTAAAGTAGTCTCTATACATTCGGAATTTCTTGACGCACAAAATGTAAAATTAAAAATAGAAAATTTAGATGGAGTTCTTGTAGCTCCTGGTTTTGGAGAACGAGGTATTGAAGGTAAAATCGAGGCTATAAGATATGTTAGAGAACACAACATTCCATTTTTTGGAATTTGTTTAGGGATGCAAATGGCAGTTATTGAATTCTCAAGAAATGTCTTAAATTTACATAAAGCAAATTCATCTGAGATGGATGAATTAACTCCTTTTCCAGTAATCGATTTAATGGAAGCTCAAAAACTCATAACCAAAAAAGGGGGGACAATGAGATTAGGTTCGTGGGAATGTAATCTTTTAGAAAATAGTAAAGTTGCAACTATTTATAATAAAAATATTATTCATGAACGCCATAGGCACAGATATGAGTTTAATAATGATTTTAAAGACCAAATTGAAAACTCAGGAATGTTATCATCTGGCTGTAATCCTCAGACAGGTCTTGTTGAAATTGTAGAGATACCCAGTCATCCATGGTTTATTGGAGTGCAATATCATCCAGAATATAAAAGTACAGTAGCAAACCCTCATCCCTTGTTCTTGTCTTTTATAAAAGCGGCCTTGAAGTATAAAACTAATAAACAATAATAATTCATTTACATACTGTACAACTTTGAATTTTATTAAAAAAAATTAACAATGGAAGAAAAAAAAATAGATTTAAATACTGTCATTGGATTTATACTTATTGGAGCTATCCTGCTATTTATGTTGTGGCAGCAGCAACCAACTCCTGAGGAATTAGCTTCTTTAGAAGAAGCTAGGCTAGAGGAACTTTCCAATGAGTCGTCTTTAAATCAGGCAACTTTAGTTGAGAAGGAAGTGAAAGTTCAAACAGCTGGTAGTTCACAAAATTTAGAAGATTTTAAGTCTAAAGTTGGTGATTTTGCCTACGCAATGTCTTTGCCATCAGCAACTTCAATATCTACAACTTTTGAAAATGAAGTATTGTCTCTTAAAATTGACAATAAAGGAGGGTTTATCTCAGAGGTAAAATTAAAAAATTATGTCAATCATGACTCTGTTCCAGTTTATCTGATAAAGGATGGAAGTTCGCAATTCAACTTAAATTTTGCAACAGCAGATAATCGTATATTAAATTCATCAGAATTATATTTTCAGCCAAAACTTACAACAACAGGTGATAATCAAATTCTTTCAATGCGACTAAAAGTATCAGAGTCTCAATTTTTAGAATACCGTTACGAATTAAAGCCTAATGATCATATGCTCGGATTTTCGGTACGTTCCCAGGGACTATCATCTATTTTTAATACATCCCAAGATGTTCAATTGAACTGGAAATTTGATGCCTATCGTCATGGTAAAAGCATCTCTTTTGAAAATCGGTATACAAGACTTTCTTTTGAACATGAAGGAGAAAAAACAAATAAATTATCTCAAACAGGAGACGATGAAGAATCTGTGACAGATGTTTCATGGATTTCTTTCAGACAGCATTTTTTTAGCTCTATTTTAGTTCCAGATATTCCTTTTAAAGACGTCAATTTAAAATCGTTTAACCTTGTTAATGACGAAACAGTAGATACTTTATTTACCAAGCGATACGAACTTAATCTTCCTTTAAATTTTTCTGGTGGAGAATTAACTCATAATATGAACGTTTATTATGGTCCTACCTATGATAAAATTTTAAATAAGTATAATAAAAATTTAGAAGCAAGTATTCCTTTTGGATGGGGAATAATTGGATGGATTAATAAATCAGTTTTCAGTCCTTTGTATGGATGGTTAACTAATTATCTTTCCTTCGGAATAGCAATTATAGTAATGACTATTATGGTTAAGGTATTACTGTCATTTGTGCAATACAAGCAATTTCTATCGCAGGCTAAAATGAAAATTTTAAAACCGGAGCTTGATGCTATAAGACAAAAATATAAGAAAGATAAAATGAAGGTTCAAAAAGAAACAATGGCACTTCAAAATAAAGCAGGTGCTAGCCCACTTAGCGGATGTTTACCTGGATTAATTCAAGTTCCAGTTTTTTATTCTCTATTTATGTTTTTCCCGGTTGCATTTGAGTTACGACAAAAGCCATTTTTGTGGGTTGAGGATTTAAGTTCATATGATTCAATTGCTGAGCTTCCGTTTTATATTCCCTTTTATGGTGATCACATAAGTTTATTTCCTATCCTAGCATCAATAGCGATTTTCTTTTACATGAAAATGACTACTGGCCAACAGATGGCTACTCAGGCTCCAATCCAGGAGGGAATGCCTGATATGGCTAAGATGATGAAATATATGATCTATTTTTCTCCAATATTAATGCTAGTATTTTTTAATAATTATGCTTCTGGTTTAAGTTTATACTATTTTATATCTAATCTGATAAGTATTGGAATTATGTTAGTTATAAAAAACTTTATTATAGATGAATCTAAGGTCTTAGCAAAAATTCAAGTGAGCAAAGCTAAAAAACCCAAACCACAAAACCGTTTTCAGAAGAAGATGGCTGAAATAATGGAGCAAGCTGAAGCACAAAAGCAAGCACAGCAAAAGCAAAAAAAATAATTCATCTTTTGATATACTTCAAAAAGCTACCTAAACAGGTAGCTTTTTGTTTTAATACACCCACATAATAACTAGTCCTAGAATAAATTAATTCGTAAATTTACGGAATGAAAACAGTAGTTGTTGGTCTTTCAGGCGGAGTAGATTCTAGTGTAGCGGCCTATTTGTTAAATGAACAAGGATATAACGTAATAGGTTTGTTTATGAAAAACTGGCATGACGACTCTGTGACTATTTCTGATGATTGTCCCTGGCTTGATGATAGTAATGATGCTATGTTGGTAGCTGAAAGACTAAATATCCCCTTTCAAACAGTAGACCTTAGTGTGGAGTACAAGGAAAAGATCGTCGATTATATGTTTAATGAATATAAAAATGGACGTACTCCAAATCCAGATATCCTTTGTAATCGTGAGATTAAATTTGATATTTTTCTCAAAATAGCCTTATCTCTAGGAGCAGATTTTGTTGCGACAGGACATTACTGTAGGAAAGATAAAATCAAAACAGGCTCTGATTTTCCAGTATATCGATTACTTTCAGGAGTTGATAATAACAAAGATCAATCTTACTTTTTGTGTCAATTATCACAAAAGCAATTGTCAAAATCATTATTCCCTATAGGAGATTTAACGAAGCCTGAAGTTAGAGAAATTGCTGCTAAACAAAATTTGATAACTGCGAATAAAAAGGATTCCCAGGGATTATGTTTTATAGGAAAGGTTAGGTTACCTGATTTTCTGCAACAGCAATTAAAGCCTAAAGAAGGACAAATTATCGAAATTCCTGAAAGTTTTGAATCCTATTTAATTAATCAACCTAGGTTTAAAACTTTTCAAGAAGAATTAGCTTTTAGAGCTACGAAGACCAAATATGTTTGTTCAGATGGAACAGTAGTAGGTAGCCATCAAGGCGCACATTATTTCACTAAAGGCCAGCGTAAAGGCTTAGGGGTTGGCGGTACTTCTGAACCTCTTTTTGTTATAGATACAGACGTTGTAGATAATATTATTTATACTGGACAAGGAAAAAATCATCCTGGTTTGTATAGATCTGTTCTTTTAATTCAGTCATCTGAAGTTCATTGGGTTCGACCTGATTTAAAGATTGATTTAGGAGAGTCTTTAAAAGTGATGGCCCGGATTCGTTATAGACAAAAACTAGAAGCTGCATCCTTGTATTCTAATTCAGATGGGATATATGTTGTATTTGATTCGCCCCAGTCAGCTATTACTGAAGGTCAGTTTGTTGCTTGGTATTTAGAAGACGAATTAGTTGGTTCTGGAGTGATTTCATAGAATATAAAGCTATATTTTTATTACATATTTTTACGCTATGCAAAAATAATATTATCAAGCTTTTTAATATTCAGTACCCAATCGTCCAATATGGCATGGTTTGGAATATTGTATGGAAATTAGTCTACGGTTCTGAAATTGTAAATTCAATCTTAATATAGTTTATTCCTTTTAAATCACGTATATCAGTAATTATATAAATCTTAGTAATGACAAATAAAAAAACGCAATTAGAAGCATTTGATCGCTTATTAACAATTATGGATGAACTTCGTGAACAATGTCCGTGGGATAAAAAGCAAACTATGGAAACTCTTCGTCCATTAACAATTGAAGAGACTTATGAATTAGGGGATGCTATTTTAAATGCTGATTTAAATGAAGTTAAAGGTGAGCTAGGAGATCTTTTACTTCATATTGTGTTCTATTCTAAAATTGGTAGTGAAACTAACGATTTTGATATCACAGACGTCATAAATACAATTTGTAAAAAATTGATTCATCGACATCCACACGTTTATGGTGATGTAATAATTAAGAATGAAACTGAAGTCAAGCATAACTGGGAAAACCTAAAACTTAAAGAAGGAAAAAACAGTGTTCTTGAAGGAGTTCCTCACAGTCTTCCTGCCCTTGTAAAAGCAAGTAGAATACAAGAAAAAGTGGCTGGAGTTGGATTTGATTGGAAACATACTGACCAAGTATGGAACAAAATAGAAGAGGAGATAAAGGAATTAAAAGAAGAAATTTTAAATATGAATCAAAACGCTATAGAAGATGAGTTTGGAGACGTTTTATTTTCATTAATAAATTATGCTCGATTTTTAAATGTTAACCCTGAAAACGCCTTAGAACGCACAAATAAGAAATTTATTAAACGTTTTCAATATCTAGAAAAAAAGGCGAATCAGAATCAAAAATCGCTTTCCGAAATGTCCTTGGCTGAGATGGGAATTTATTGGGATGAGGCTAAAAATATATAAATAGCTAATTTATTATTTTTTTAATTTTTGAATATTTTAACTCCCAAGCTTTCAAAGCGTCTTTTTGTTTGCTAATATTTAAATGAACTTCTTTCACAAGAGGGTTGTCGTCATCAACATTTGAGAAGAACTGTAGGTTGTTTTCAAGTTGGTTTATTTCACTTTTTATTTCATCTATTTTTTTTCTTAGAAAAATCACTTCATTATTTAATAAACGAGAATCATTAGAAATTGTGTTGAGTTTTAGATTGTATTTTAAGTTTTTTAATTCCTCTTTATCAAGTCCTATTTTGGAATAGAAATTATCAAGAGCTTTATAGAACTTACCATCAATAAAACGTTTGTTTTGTGGTACATTTCCAATTTTATTCCAATCAACAGATATTTGATTTAAAGTTTTCAAGTTAGCATCTTTATTATCTCCAGGACTGAATGAGTTTAGTGTGTCAAGTAAACTACTTTTTTCATCAAAAGATTTTAATTCTTCCTCAGATCCTTTATTTTTTTGTTCGTGATATCGGTCGAAGAATAAATTACATGCACCTTTAAATCGTTTCCATAATTTTTCGCTGTCTTTTCTAGGAATATGTCCAATAGATTTCCATCGATTTTGAATATCTTTCATCAAAACTAAAGTTGTTTGTAAATCTAAACTGTCTTTGTTTTGTTCAGCGATTTCTACTAACTCTACCTTTTTGAGGTAGTTTTCTGTTTGATCTTTTTTTAACGTTTTATAGAAGGTATTCTTATTTTTATTAAAAGTTCTTACAGCGGTTTTAAAGTCTTTCCATGTTTTTTCGTTTTGCTTAGAAGGAACTTTGCCTACTTTGAAAAATGAATCTCTAAGAGCTTCGATCTCTTTTATTTTTACTTGCCAATCTTTGTGAGCTAGAGTTGGTATTTTTGAGAGTGCTTTAATTTCATCAATAATATTATTTTTGACAACAAGATTTTCTTTGTAAACTTCCTCAAGCTGTCCGTAGTAAAGCTGACGCTTATCATTAATTACTTTAGTAGCGGCACTAAATCGATCCCACAAATCGTCTTTAAATTCTTTTTCAACTGGACCTAATTCTTCTTTCCAGATTTTATGAAGCGCCTGAAGTTCTCTAAAAGCCCTGTTCAAGTCAGTTTCAGATGCTAACTCTTCAGTACTTTTAATTATCTTTTGCTTTTGTTCTAAATTATGCTTGTAATCTAAGTCTCTTAAATCTCTGTTGAGATGTAAAAATCCATAAAAAATTTCTACGTGGTGTCTATAATTGTTCCAAGTATTGTTATTATTAATTGAAGGGATTTGCCCGGTATTCCTCCAGCGTTCTTGCAAATTTTTAAAAGTTTTATATGAAGAATTAATATCACCTTCGACATTAATAAGTCCTTTAATTTCATCTATGATTTGAAGCCTAATTTCAAGGTTTTGGTTTAGTTGTTTAGTTTTATTTTCTTGATAGGATTTCTGCCTTTCCCTAAAGACTTTTGATAAATCATTAAACTTCTTTTTAAGTGGACTTTTAAAATTAAAATCAATTATATTGCCTCCTTCAGCTAAAAATTTTTCTTTTTTTTCTGCAATTAAGATTGCAAATGAAGTGCTAAAACTATTTTTAATTAGATTAATATTGTTTCGTACATTCTGAGAATTTTCTTCTTCTAAAAGACACTCAAAATTAATTACAAGTTGTTCTAAAGATAAAGATTCAAAATCATCTTCAGCTTTGATTTTAGTTTCACTTTCACTTTCAATAACTATTTGATGGTTATTTTTTTGAAAACTCTCAATTGTTGAGCTGTCTTTGTCTTTTTCTGAAGTGGACTCTTCAAATGTTTTACTAAAATTAACATCCTTAATAGAAGAATTTGTATCTTCTTTAATATTAATTTTTTTAGGACCGACTTTTGGGTTATCTCCGTCTGCTTCCTGCAGGGTAACTTGCTCTGACATATCTTTCAATGTTTAATTAAATACTTTACATAAATATAACATTATCCATTTAAACTACAAATTATCTAATTATATTAAATCTAGTTTTCGTTTAAGAATTCCATATTTCCCATGATTTTTCTGCTTGATTTATTAACATTTCTAAGCCATTAATCGTTTTAGCTCCTCTTAATTTTCCATTTTTGAGAAATTTAGTTTGAGCCGGGTTGTATATTAGATCAAATAGTAAATGATATTTGTCGAGTTGATCGTATGAGATTTCAGGACACTTTTCTAGTTTAGGAAATGTTCCTAATGGAGTACAGTTGATAATTAGTTTATTGGCTTCAATTTCAGTTGATGTTAGTGTATTATATGTGTGTTTGATTTCTGGGGATTTAGTCCTTGATACATATTCAAATTTTATTCCTAATTCTCTTAATGCAAAAGCTACTGCTTTTGAAGCCCCTCCTGTTCCTAAAATTAGAGCTGTTTTATGATGTGGTTTTAAATACTTAACTAGACTTTCTTTAAAACCGTAATGATCTGTATTATAGCCAATTAATTTATTATTTTTAATTTTAATGGTATTTATGGCTCCAATTCTTTTGGCCTCTTCGTCAATGTAATCTAAGTAGGGAAGGATGACTTCTTTATATGGAATAGTTACGTTGAAGCCTGAGAAAACTTTGCAATTTTTTTTTAGTTCAATAAATGAATCAATAGTTTCAAGATCGAAGTTTTTGTAAGAACAATCTAATTTGTTGGTCTCAAATTTTTCCCTAAAATAACTTCTAGAAAAAGAGTAGTCGATATTTTTTCCAATCAGTCCAAAAATCTTCATATGTTATTTTTTCTCTTTTTTCCATACCATTCTAAACCAGCTACGATACTAATCCCAAAAATAATAAAAAGGATGAGTGAAAAAGTATGAATATTAATTTCTGGCAAATAGCGTTGATAGTTTTCTATAATAAGTGCTCCGTTAGCATCAACAAGCATCTCTCCTAAATCATCTTTTTTAAAAATAGTTTTTTTCCACGGCCAAACTACTCCTAGTGAGCCTGTAATAAACCCCATAATTAGAGCCAAAGTTATATTTTTATAGCGTTTAAGTACATATGTCAGTACATGAGATAGGCTAATGAGTCCAATGACGGAACCCATGGTAAATACCATTAAGACTTTTAATAATCTCATGTGTTCAGTGTCTAAAGTAAAACTAAAGTCACCAGTAAACATATAGACAAACGTATCAAAAAGCGTGTTTACAGAATCTACAAGCAACATTACGTAGTTACCTAGTAATATCAGTATAAATGAACCAGAAAAGCCTGGTAATGCCATTCCTGTAACACTAACTATACCACAAAAGAAAACAAACCAAAGATTATCGTTTTGTGTAGCAGGATCTAAAATACTAATCCCAATGCCTATTGTTATACCTATTAAAGCGGTGATGGCGGTTTTAAAATTCCAGCACTGATAATTATTATAAATATAAATAATAGACCCCATGATCATTCCAAAAAATACACTCCACACAAAGAGCTCATAGCGAATTATTAAGTAATCTAGTAGTTTAGAGATGCTGAAGTAGCTGATTATCATTCCTAGAAAAAGAAGTGATAGAAAGCGTCCATTTACATAAACATAAAAACTCTTGAAGCGTCCTTGGAAAAACAAGTTTATAGATTTTGAGTTAAACCTTTGTAAGGAATATATAAACGTCTCATAAAAGCCCATTACAAACGCTACTATTCCACCAGAAACACCAGGAACCTTGTTCGCAGCTCCCATAATGATCCCTTTTAGGATCAATGAAAATGAGTTAGATTTTTGGTACTTATTTATCAACTGTTTTTTTATTGTTGCCTATTTTTTCTAAAAATAGAATGATGAAAAAACCTAATAACATTAAGCAAATTGCCTGTATAAATTGTGGGTCTCCGTCATAACTAAAAGGAGATATGCTTTTTTCATTTACAGGTACTTTAAAACCTTCAGAGTTTATCCTGTAGGTTAGCGTAACTTTCCATGGCCATATCTTATTTAGGGATCCAATCATAAACCCCGTGAGAACTGCTAAAGTTAATTGGCGGTAGAACTTAAACAACCATTTTAAAAGTTTTGAAAAGGAGAGAAGTCCTACAATAGTTCCTGCACCTATGACTAATATAGTTTTGATGTCTCTATTTGATATTGCTTCTAGAACTGGTCCGTATGCGCCTATAATTACTAAAATAAAAGCTCCTGAAATGCCAGGTAATATCATTGCGCAAATCGCTAATGCTCCAGCAAAAAATAGAAATAAATTGGAGTCTGATGTTTCAATAGGATTCAGAATAGTGATAAAGTAGGCAAAACTACCTCCAATAGCAATAGCTAAATACACTTTAAGTCCTAGAAGACCCCATAAAGTAGTTTTAATTTGTTTGCTTATATATACTATACTTGCAGAAACCAAACCAAAAAAAAATGCCCATAAGAGTATAGGTTGGTGTTCTAGTAACCACTCAACAACTTTAGCGAGCGAGAAAACACTAATTAATACTCCAGACATAAGCGCAAGCAAAAAGGGGCCATTCAATTTTTTCCAAGTGTATTTAACTCCTTTAGATTTCAATTCATTAAAAATTGAACTATTGATATTATTTAAGGACTCAATAAGTTCTTCATAGATACCAGAAATAAAAGCGATTGTTCCACCAGAAACTCCGGGAACTACATCCGCAGCACCCATAGCCATCCCTTTCAATGAAATAACAAGATAATCAATTATAGATCTTTTCATGACTGAAGTGATAAGCGTGTTATAAAGTAATTTTATACTATTTATACTGTAGGATGACGCTAAAGTAAATATATGAAATTTTACTTTTAAGTATTTTTAAAATTTTCAATTAATTGAAGGACGGCTTTACGATTATAAACGTCCGGAAACAATTCCTCCAAAATAAAAACGTGCTCTGAATTAATGTGTAAAGCAGTAAGTAAATGGGCATAACCAGTTTCCGAATCATTTAGTTTAAGACAAATTCCAGAAAGTCGAAATTCCAGCTCTTCGCTATTAGGGTAATATTCTAATGCTTGAGTAAAATTAAAACTTGCTGCTTCATATTCTCCTAGCTTAATTAGAATATCCCCTCTTGAAAGCCATATGTTAAGTTCTACATCACCTAGCTCTAACGTTTTTTTATAGCCTCGTTCTGCTTCTTCTAACTTATTTAGTCGTTCGTTAATATTTGAATATAATATCCAATAAGATGAGTTTTCGGAGTCAATTTCAATCGCTTTGTTTATGTAATACAAAGCTTTCAAATATTCTTTTTTAGAATTAAAAAACTTAGTGATCCTCATCCATCCTTTGTCTAAAGCAGGATCTTCTTCAACTGCTTTGAGGTAATATTGAAGTGCCAATTCTAGTTTTTCAAGTTTCTCATAGCAATATCCTATTTTTATTAAAGCAAAAGGATTTGTATTCTCTATGGCTAATGTAATTTCATAATTTTCTATGGCTTCTTCAAAACGATTTAAATTCTCCAATACTTTAGCTTTCTCTAGGTATGCACCAACAAAAGTTTCATCAGAAATAATTGCGAAATCAAAGGCAGTTACAGCTTTTAATAGCTCTTTTGTAGTATTATATTGTTTCCCTAATTGATGCCATGCGACTTCACAGTATGGGTTTTTTTCCAGGTAATTTGTTAGATAAACAATTGCACCATCACTATCGTCTAAAAAGTCAAAACAATAAATAATATTATAAAGTGCTGAATAGTTTTCTAAATCTAATTCTATACATTTCATGAAATTAAGCTTGGCTTCTTGAAATTTGTCTAAAAATAAATACTCCATCCCAATTAACGAATATAGGTCTGAACAATCATCTGAAATTTCAACAGCACTTTTGAAAATCTCTATCGCTTTTTGATGCTGATCTTTTTTTGAATAGATATTCGCTTTTTGGATGTATAGTTCTTCATTGTTAGGCTCAATTTCAAACAGGGGAGATAACAGCCTATCAGCTTCATTTAGTTTATTTTCGAAGATCAATATTTCAACCTGAAACAACTTAAGATTTAAAGAAGATGGGTGCTGACTTAGTCCGAGCTTAATAGCTTTTTTAGCAAGAGAAACTTTACCGTTTTCTAGGTAGTGATGGATAATATTTTCAAACTCATTGGAATCAAAAAAACATACATTGTTTGTTTTTAACATGGATTCAAACTTTGAAACTGTAACATGTTGATTTTCTTCTGATTGGTCGAACTCCATAAACATTTTTTATTATTATTAAAAATAAAAGTATAATGTTACCAAATGCTTACATGGTTTTAATGTTTTCAACAAAATAATTAACATTAATATTCTAAATTGAATTCAAAACTTTTGTAATAATATCACATCCAAATAATAATTCTTTTTTTGTTATTGTTAACGGAGGGGAAATACGAATTGCTTTTGGTTCAAATAGAAGCCAAAATAAGATTAAACCATTTTCCTTAGATTGAAGTACTATTTTATTAGCTATTTCTGCTGACTCAACTATTAAGGCTAACATTAACCCTTTTCCTCTAATTTCTTTGATTATTGGATGTTGAAGTTCTTTTCTAATTAAATTTTCTTTAAAAAGGGCGTCTTTCATTAAGGTACTACATGTAATTTCTTTAAGCGTTGCTAAAGCAGCGGCTGCTATTACTGGGTGTCCACCAAAGGTAGTAATATGACCTAGTTTAGGATTGACAGATAAGCTGTTCATCATTTCTTTTGAAGCTGTAAATGCACCAATTGGCATACCACCTCCAAGCCCTTTTCCAGTTACAACTACATCTGGGATACAGTTATAATTTTCAAAACCAAACAGTTTTCCGGTTCTTCCAATTCCAGGTTGAATTTCGTCAAGTATTAGTAAAGCACCAACTTCATTACACTTTTTTTGAACTTTGGTCAAATAGCCGTTTATTGGCTGGATAAAACCAGCACCTCCTTGAATGGTTTCTAATATTACAGCGGCTGTTTTTTGGGTAATTTTTGATAAATCTTTTTGGTTATTAAATTCGATAAACCGTACATCGGGTATTAGTGGTCTAAAGGGTTGTTTTCTTTCTTCATATCCCATAATACTCAAGGCTCCCATAGTATTTCCGTGATAAGCTTTATTTGCTGCTATTATCTCTGAGCGACCTGTGTAACGTCGTGCAAGTTTCATGGCTCCATCAACCGCTTCTGTTCCTGAATTTGTTAAATATGTTTTTTCAAGTTTTTTCGGCAGATGATCAGAAAGTAATTTTGAAAGATTAACAGCTGGTGACTGAATACATTCACCATATACCATGACATGCATGTATGAATCTAGTTGTTTTTTAATAGCGTTCACAACTTTTGGATGTCGATGTCCTAAACTACATGCAGAAACTCCGGCAACAAAATCTAAATAGCATTTTTTATTTTTATCATATATATAAGAACCTTCAGCATGAGATATTTCTATACCTAAGGGATGAGGAGTGGTTTGTGCTTGATATTTTAAAAAATCGTTACTTATCACAATTTTTAATTATTATTTTTAAATAAACTCTTCGGAATTTTTCTAGCTGATTTATTGTTATTTTTACTATATTTTTTATTCTTTTTAGTTGAAGTTTTTGGTTGGGCTTTCTCAACTCGGTCTAACAGATTTGAGTCAAAAAATTCAACTGGGGGTATATAGGCGTCTAATCCTTTAATAACTTTCAAGACTAGAGGAGGGTCATCTTTAAATAAGTCAAGTTTACTTATTGGTCGTTCTGATTCCCGCCAATTAAATCCACGAATAATTTTTTCATTTTCAGGAAAGTCTAGTTCTGGATAAGTTTTACCTCCAATTTGATTAGTTTTTTTCATTTCATCAATGGCATTATTTGATAACCAAATTTTAATTGCTCCAGATTTTGATTTGTCTATCCCTACTAGTTCGTTATACTCATTTCTTAGGTAGTATAGAGTTTCTGCATTTTTAATAATATCAATAGTGGATAGACTATTGTCTTTAAATAGTCCAAATAGTTTTTTACCTGAAATTTGGTTGTAGCCATCTCCTAATGAGTCTTTATTTATTACAAATGCATTATTAAAAACTTTTAAAGAATCTAAATTTTCAGTTTTTACATTAGAAATTAAATGGATAGAATCCCCTGTGATTTGATTTTGAATATTCCACAACACAGGTTTTTGTTTCTTCACAAAAACATCTTTAGTTTTACTTTTGTCAATATTAATTAGTTGAGTTAATCCAACATGTTGATTGATGTGAATAGAATCTGCTATTCCACTTAAATCCGACTTATATATTTTTGCATTGTAGTAGGCACGTATTGTTCTTTTTTTTGGTTTTCCAGTTACCATTAATGTGTCACTGTGAATGAATATTGAGTCATTTTCCTGAAGTGTAATTGCTAAAGCACGTTGTGTAATATACAATGAATCTTTGTCCCTAAATACTTCGCCAAAATGCCCTTTAACTATGGTGTTGTTTAGTGTATCAGTTATTGTTATGTTATTAGTGGCTGAAGCGTAACTTTTATTTCTATCAAAGTATATACTATCTCCTTCAACAATTCGTTCATCATAATTTATTTTTGATTTCTTTACAAAGTATCCTGTGTCTTCAATAGTATTATAAAAACCTCTTTCGCAGTATATGACACTAGTTTCACTTGTTATTGTTGTAGGTCCATATAAAAATGCATAGCCAGAAAGACTATAAAAATCAAGTTGATTTGATTTGATTATATATTTTGGATTAACTAATATAACATTGTTAACAAACTGATATTTCTTAGTTTTCATAAAGTATCGACCAATTACACTTGTTATAGTTCCAGAAGTATCTTTAACCACTTTTCCGTTATTTTCAAAGAAAGCTTCTTGTTTAATTCGATCAAAGTAAAGTGTATCAGTAGTTATAACCGAACTAGGGTCTTTTAAAATGACGCTTCCGCTTGCAAATGCTAGTTTAGTTTTACCACTGTACTCTACGTATTTTGAGGCCATATTAATTGTATCTCCTTGATTAATTCTGACTTTCCCGTAAGCTTCTATGAAGTCTTGTTTAGCATCATAAATGGCTTCGTCACACCACATTTCAATACCTTCGTGTTTAATGTGTACTTGTTTTGAATTATCTCTAGTTAGTATAGTGGCATCAGGTCTGGATTCATCAAAAGTCATAAATGGAGCGAACTTTATTTCAATCTTTCTTCGTTCTTGAGCATTCAGACTTGTTACTGTCATAATTATCAAGAATGTAAAAAAATTAAAACTATTATAATTCATTTTGTTTTTGATTAAATATAGCTAATATTGAGATTTTCAGTTATGATTTAAGATTATTTTATGAACTAAAAAAAAATCTATCACAAGGATAGATTTTAATTATTATCTAAAAATTGTTTGTTTTCTGTCTGGACCAACAGATACTAGTTTTATTGGAATTTGTAATTCTTTTTCAAGGAAATCAATATAAGTATTTAGTGATTTTGGCAGGGTTGATTTATTACTCATTTCTGTAAGATCTTCAACCCATCCTTCAAAATCTGTGTATATGGGGCTTAAATTGTGAGCTTCTACATTATATGGAAAATGATTAATGATTTCACCTTTATATTTGTATGAAGTACACACTTTTAATGATTTAAAACCTGATAGGACATCAGCCTTCATCATCATTAGCTGAGTTACTCCATTTACTTGACACGCATATCTTAGCGCTACTAGGTCGAGCCATCCGCAACGCCTTGATCTACCTGTAGTAGCTCCAAATTCGTTACCGACACGTCCCATAGTCTCGCCATCTTGGTCAAATAGCTCGGTAGGAAAAGGGCCTGAACCAACTCTGGTGGTATAAGCTTTGAATATTCCATATACTTCCCCAATAGCATTTGGAGCAATACCTAAGCCTGTACAGGCGCCAGCTGCAGTAGTGTTTGAAGATGTTACGAAAGGGTATGTGCCAAAATCAATATCTAATAATGAGCCTTGAGCTCCTTCTGCTAAAATAGATTTTCCATTACGCTGAGCTTGGTGCAAGTACTCTTCTGAATCAATAAATTTTAGAGATTTTAAAACCTTAATCGCCTCAAAAAATTCAACTTCTAGTTCATTAAGGTCATATTCTAAATCAACGTTATAAAAACTAACCATTGATTCATGTTTGTTAGCTAATGACCTATATTTTTCTTTCCAATTATCCAATTCTAAGTCGCCAACTCTTATACCATTACGACCTGTCTTATCCATGTATGTTGGTCCAATTCCCTTTAAAGTAGATCCGATTTTCGCCTTCCCTTTTGAAGCTTCAGAGGCCGCATCTAAAAGACGGTGTGTTGGTAAAATTAAATGTGCTTTTCTAGAAATAACTAATGATTTTTTATAATCAACTTTCTGTAGAGATAACTTGTCTAATTCTTTCTTGAAAATGACTGGATCTATGACAACTCCATTTCCAACGAGGTTAACAGCTTCTTTATGAAAAATCCCTGAGGGGATGGTATGTAGTACATGTTTCATTCCGTTAAAAACAAGTGTATGACCAGCATTTGGTCCACCTTGAAATCGGGCAATAATATTATAGTTTGATGTTAATACGTCTACAATTTTTCCTTTTCCTTCGTCACCCCATTGTAACCCAAGTAGTAAATCTACTGCCATGTTCTAATCGTTAATTTTAGTATTTCTTTTAGTCCCATAAAAATATAAAGAGTGCTTGTCGATATTAATATCAAATACTTCTTCTATTGTTTTTTGAATCGATAATATCCTTGGGTCACAAAACTCAAAAACTTCACCTGAATCGGTTAAGATAACGTGATCATGTTGTTTGTCAAAATATGATTTTTCATATTGTGCTTGATTTTGACCAAACTGATGTCTTCTAACTAATGCACATTCTAAAAGTAATTCGATAGTATTATACAATGTAGCTCTTGAAACGCGATAATTTTTATTTTTCATATTGATATATAATGACTCTATATCAAAATGGTCTTCATTTTCATAAATTTCTTGTAGTATAGCGAAACGCTCAGGAGTTTTTCGATGACCTTTTTCACTAAGAAATTTTGTAAATACATTTTTTACAATTTCCTGGTTTTTATTTTTTGATTTTATACTCATAAGATGTTCAAATTTAAACTAATTTTAGACTCTAAACACTTTTTCAATACCATTTATTTTTTGTAGTCTTTCCATTAGCTTGATTACAAAGTTATTATTATTTACTTCAACAGATATTTCTCCGTTAAACAACTCACTATTTGTATCAAATTTTATACTTTTAATATTAACATTCATGTTTTCCGATACTACCTTAGTAATTGAGTTTACTAATCCAAGCCTATCAATTCCTGTAATCTTTACGATAGCTCTAAACACTTGTTGACTAGAATCAATCCACTTTGCAGACATAATTCTGTAGGCATAGTTAGATCTTAGGCTTAAAGCATTAGGACATACTTTTTTATGAATTTTAATCCCCTCTTTGATGCTAAGAAATCCAAAAACCATATCACCAGGAATTGGATTACAGCATGTTGATAATTTATAATTTAGTTTTTCTTCTTCATTTCCAAATACGAGCATATCGTACTTTGAAGTAATTTCTTCTTTTTCAATAGACTCTTTTAATGTCGTTTTATTCCTAGAAATTTTATTTTTTATAAAACTTACTAAAGCATTGCTTCTAGAAGCAGCAAAACTTTTAAGCATGGTATTGTCGATACTACTGATTCCTACTCTATAAAATAAATCTAAGCTTGTTTTTAGATTAAAAAAGTTGACAAGTTCATTTACGGATTTTTCATTTAGAGAAATCTTTAGTTGTTTTAGTTTACGTCTTAAGATCTCTTTTCCGTCTTCGGCTATTGTTTTCTTTTCCTCTTTTAACGAGGATTTTATTTTACTTTTTGCACGAGTTGTTGTTACATAATCTAGCCAGTTTGAAGTCGGCTTTGCATTTTCAGAAGTTATTATATCTACTTGATCACCGCTTTGTAAAGTGTGACTCAATGGTACTAATTTACCATTTACTTTAGCCCCTCTAGTTTTCATTCCGATTTCGGTATGAATACTAAAAGAAAAATCTAATGGAGTTGCATCTTTTGGAAGAGATTTTAAATCTCCATTTGGAGTAAAAACAAAAATTTCTTTGGCATAAAGATTAAGTTTAAACTGTTCGACAAATTCCACGGCATTAGAATCAGGGTTTTCAATCACTTCCTGAAGCTTTCCAATCCAACTTTCTAAGTTTTCATCATTTTGATCTTCACCTTCTTTGTATTTATAGTGAGCTGCATAGCCTTTTTCAGCAATTTCATTCATTCTTTCACTTCTAATCTGAACTTCTACCCATCGACCTTTGGGTCCCATTACAGTAATATGTAAAGCTTCGTATCCAGTAGATTTGGGTGCAGAAATCCAGTCTCTAAGACGAATAGGATTTGGTCGAAAGTAGTCAGTTACAATAGAGTAGATTTTCCAAGCTAGGAATTTCTCGTTTTTTAGTTCTGATTTGTAGATAATTCTAACTGCAAACTTATCATATACTTCATCAAATGACACTCCTTGATCTCTAATCTTTCTTCTTATTGAATAAATTGACTTTGGACGTCCTTTTATTTCAGTCTTAAGTTGTTCTTTGTTTAAGGCTTTTTTTAATACTTTACTAATGTTTTTTATATATAAATCTTGTTCTTCTTTACTTTCTTCTAACTTATTTATTATGTCATTATATATATTGGGTTCTGTGTATTTTAAAGATAAGTCTTCTAATTCTGTTTTGATATTATAAAGTCCTATTTTGTGTGCAAGTGGAGCATAAATATATAGAGTTTCAGAAGCGATCTTAAGCTGCTTATCCTCACTCATTGACTGGATTGTTTGCATGTTATGGAGTCGATCAGCAATCTTTATAATGATTACCCGGATATCATCATGTAATGTGAGAAGCATTCGTCTGAAGTTCTCGGCCTGCATTGACACGTTCATATCTTTTTTTATGTTAGATATTTTAGTCAAACCGTTAACTATTCTTGCAACACTCTCTCCAAATAATTGTTCAATATCTTTAATATTGTATCGTTGACAATCTTCTACCACATCGTGTAGTAATGCGGCTGCAATAGAATTTGCATCTAGTCCAATTTCTGAAGCAACTATTCTCGCTACTGCTATTGGATGAAATATATAAGCTTCTCCAGATTTTCTGCGTTGCTCTGAATGAGCATCAACAGCGACATCAAATGCTTTTCTAATTAGTTTTTTGTCTTTTGTAGACAGGGTACGGTAACTAATTTTGAGTAGTTCCTTGTACTCTTTCGCTATAGCATTATTTTCATTAACAATTTCGTCGTCTGTCATTATCTAAAATTAATACAATCAAACGAAACACGCAATAACAATACTTAGTTTTTACACAAAATATTTTAAAAGTTTACATAGCTTAATTTTATATGAATTTACGCTGTCTTTTTGCTTCAAATATGATTATTCCAGCGGTTACAGATAAGTTCATAGAATCTAATTTTCCCTGCATTGGAATTTGAATGTTTGCAGTAGATATTTTACGCCACTTTTCTGAAAGCCCAACTGATTCAGTCCCGATGACTATAGCTGAAGGTATTCTAAAATCAATAGAATCATACGCTACCGATTCTTGAAGTATTGCACTATAAATGGCAATATTGTTACTTTTTAAATATTGAATTATCTCGTTAGTGGTGCCTGTAGCAATAGGTACTGTAAAGACCCCTCCAACACTCGATCTGATAATATTTGGATTATACATATCGGTTAACGGATTAGCAATGATTACTGCATCAATATTAGCAGCGTCAGCAGTTCGTAACAATGCTCCAATATTTCCTGGTTTTTCAGGTGATTCAGCGACTAATATTAGAGGGTTTTGAGATGTTATTTTTAAGTTATTTAAGCTAAGTTTGTTGGCTTTTGCAACTGCAATTACTCCCTCTGTTGTACCTCTATGAGCTACCTTTTCATATACCATTTTTGAGATTTCAATAACATCTATTTCATATGCTTCTAAAGCAGCTGCTTCAGCGTTAGAAAATAAGTCCGCACAGTAGTAAATTGTTTCTAGCTTGTAACATCCTTTTATGGCTAATGAAATTTCACGTTTGCCTTCGACAATAAATAAGCCAGTTTGTTTCCTTAATTTAGATTTTTCTTTGAGCTGGACTAATTGTTTTACAAAGGGGTTTTGAACACTACTGATCTTTTTTAGCATGCCTCTAAATTATTTTTTTAATCTCTTAATTAGTTTGTGCTGTACTTTTTTGAGTACCGTTTCCATAACTCTGTTTGATGGGTTTCTAAACTTATTTTTCGTCCGTCAATAAATGCATTTGTTAGCTGGTTTGTTCGCATATCTAATGCATCTCCAGTACTTACAAATAAAGTGGCGCTTTTCCCAATCTCCAAAGAGCCATATTTAGCATCAATTCCTAATATTTTTGCGGTATTTAAACAAATTAACTGAAGCGCCTGTTCTTTTGAAAGTCCGTGCGCTACTGTTGTGCCTGCATAAAAAGGTAAGTTTCTAGAGTTCATGCGCTCCATGTCTCCACTTGTCTCCAAGCCCACTGTAACGCCGTTATCAACCAATATTTTTGCCATTTTAAATGGAAGGTCGTAATCATGATCGTCGTTACTAGGTCTAGAATGTATACGTTGAAGAAGTACAGATACATTATTTTCTTTCAGAAATGTTGCTAACTTATAGCTTTCATAGCCTCCAACAATTACTGTTTTTTTAATGCCCTGTTTTTTTGAAAATTCAACTGCATCAATGATTCCTTTTTCATCATTTACATGAACAAAAAGTGTTTTTGAATTGTTAAACAACCCTTTCATAGCACTCAGAGGAAGGTTTTGCATCCCATTACTGCTTTTTGAATTTGCTTTAGAATGCTTAAAGTATGCTTCTATTTCTGCAGTTTGACTGCTATATTTTGGATTGCTTTTGAGTCCAGAATTTTCTCCAAGCCACCAACGACCACGAGATAATGTGCTGGGCCAATTTAGATGAATGCCATCATTTTGTTTAACTACTGCATCTTCCCAGTTCCAAGCATCTAATTGTACAACAGAAGATGTCCCTGAAATACGCCCCCCTCTGGGGGTTATTTGCGCCAAAAGTACGCCATTAGGGCGCATGCTTTCAACAACTTTAGATTCTGCATTATATGCAATAAGACTCCGAATGTGCGGATTCCATGTTCCGATTTCTTCATTGTCGTCAGAGGCTCTTACTGCATCAATTTCAATCAGTCCTAGTGTTGAATTAGGAACAATAAACCCAGGGTAGATATGTTGCCCTGATGCCTTAATAACATCCATCTTTGATATATCTTCGCCACCTTTAAGCATAGAGATATTTTGAATAATTCCATTTTTAAAAATAACGATGCTATTTTCTATTACCTTTCCATTTCCAATATGTGCTGTGGCTCCAATAATAGCTATTGAGTTTGATTGTTGATTGCCTGGCGTTTGTTGTGCATTCAGCGCAGTTACCCAAACAGTTACAATAGATATTAATTTTATAATTTTCATAGTTGTTGTGTTTATATTTTATTAAAATCCATGGAATCACAGTGAAGTAATCGCTTATCTTTTTTCTTAATTGGCTGAGTTTTCATGCCTTTATTTTTTTCTTTTAACATCATTTCTATAAGTGTGTTTCTATCTGACTGAATAGAAGTTCTCATATTTTTATCCCTTACACTATCAAAATAGGTTGTGCCTTCTATTATTGTTTTTTCTGCTTTCGCATAAATTGACAATGGGCTATGGCTCCATAGTACAAGATCGGCATCTTTTCCAACTTTAATACTTCCCACACGATGGTCGATATGAAGTAGTTTAGCCGGGTTAAGAGTAACCATTTTCCAGGCGTCTTCTTCAGAAGTCCCACCATATTTTATGGCCTTTGCAGCTTCTTGGTTAAGACGTCTAGACATTTCGGCATCATCACTATTGATAGCTGTTACAACTCCCATAGCGTTTAATATGGAAGCATTGTATGGGATTGCATCATTTACTTCGAATTTGTAGGCCCACCAATCACTAAAAGTAGAGGCACCAACTCCATGAGCTTTCATTTTATCAGCTACTTTGTAGCCTTCTAAAATATGCGTGAAGGTATTGATGTTAAAATCAAATTTTTCAGCGACCTTCATAAGCATGTTAATTTCACTTTGTACGTAGGAGTGGCAACTAATAAACCGTTCTTTATTAAGTATTTGAGCTAGAACCTCCATTTCAACATCTTTTCGATAAGATTTACCGCTTTTTTGTTTGGCGTCATATGCTTTAGCGCGTGTAAAATAATCAATGTAAAGTTGTTCAACTCCCATTCGCGTTTGTGGAAATCTGTTAAAACTACCCCAGTTAGATTGTTTTACATTTTCTCCCAAAGCAAACTTTATAAACTTTGGGCTATCATTATAAATTAATTCTTTTGCTGAAGAGCCCCATTTTAACTTAATAATAGCGGAGCGACCTCCAATTGGGTTGGCAGAACCATGTAATATTTGTATTGAGGTTACACCACCTGCTAAGTTTCGATAAATGTCAACATCATCAGCATCAATTACATCTTCAATACTTACTTCTGCAGAAGAGTTCTGACCACCTTCATTAATGCTAGCAGCCGCTATGTGTGAATGTTCATCAACAATTCCACTTGTTAAATGCTTTCCAGTTGCATCAATTACTATTGCTTTTTTACTTTTAAGATTTTTTCCGATTTTTGAAATTAAACCATTTTGGACAAGTACATCTGCACCCACTAGGATACCTTCAGATTCATTAGTCCAAACAGTAGCATTTTTAAACAGGAGAGTTTCTTTATCAGGGATTTTTGAAAAGCCATAGGCACCATTTGGATAACTAACAGGAATTATGAATGGAGATGCCAACTCTTTTTTGGTTTTTTGTTTTAATGTTTTGGTTGTGTCTGTTACTTTTTTCAGTTCCACGCTAGAGTTAGAGCCATTAGCTAAGATTGCTTTTCCTTTTATTGATTTTATATTTGATAAAATTTTAGCATTGAACCTTATAAAATCTAGACTAGTAGTATCTTTAGACGAAAATAATAATTGCATCCAGTCATTCTTATAATTTAAAACACTACTCAATTTCAATGAATCTGATGTAACTTCGGATTTAAGTTTAAGTAATGTGCCACTGATTTTTAGTTTATAGGAGTCTTTATTAATTGTAAAAAGGTAGTCACCCCTGAGGTCAGTTTTGGAAATAGGGGTAATGATCGTTCTTGAGCCATTAACCCAATTTTCATAAAGGGTTGTTTCAGCTTCAAATATATCTCCTGAAGTAATTAAGAAGTTTGCATAACTATCAACATTTAAATTACCAAGTTTTGAATTTCCCAAAATTTTTGAAGGTTGAGAGGTTAATGCTTGTAAAGCAGCGGTCTTATTTAAGCCATATTTTATAGACTTCAAGAGGTTAGTTTTAAAGTCTTTAATGGATTTTAAACCCTTTGTTGTAAATGTGAAAGACACTCCATGTTGATACAAAGTTGCAGGATTCCCAGGACGTTGATTCCATTCTTTCATGGCTTCCAATTCTAACGAACTTGTTAAAAATGAATCTTCAACATCATAGGCTTTAGGGAAGTCTAAAGGAAGGATGAATGTGGCTTGTGTATCTTTAATGTCGTTAATACGTTCGTACTCGTCTCCACCTCCTAAAATTACATACTGGATTCCAAACTCATCTCCAACAGCATCAGCTCTCAAAGCATTAGCTCTACTGCCAGCTTCAAAAATCTGAACTTTGTTTTTATTTATATTAAAGGCTTCTATAGAACGGTCTTTAGTTTGAATGTTTCCATTTTTGTACCACTCCGCATCGTGATTAAGTTGTCTTAATAAAGCCATTGAGCCCATAATGGATGATGGATATGATTGTTGGGAAATTACACTTTTTGAAAAGGATGTATAGTGTGCTGACTTGTCAGACAAGATGCGCTGAGAATCAGACCCTTTTGAGTCTAGGGCGATTAAGGCGCCTGTTCCCCGTACAATTCCATCTTGGATATGGGTATTGACTACACCAAAGCCTGCTTTTAATAAGCTTTTAGCTATTTTTTCATCATATTTAAATTGGTCAATTGCATTTTGTTCTGGGCGTATGTGATCATTCCAATAAAAACCTTCTCGACTTGGTCCATATTGAGCAGAGCCAGAGCCACTACTTTTGCGTTTTGTCTTTGGAATTCCAAAATCAGAATAAATATCTATAAAAGAAGGATATATAAACTTCCCATTTAAATCAATTATTACAGTATTTTGAGGAAGTTTAACATTTTCTCCAACTTCAATCACGCGACCTTCTTGAATTAGTAAAACTCCATTTTCAATCTTTTTGGTTGGTGTGATGAAAATTTTAGCATTAACTAAAGCTGTGAAATTTGTATTTTTTGATTTTACACCATCATTTTTTGGAAAATAATCTTGCGCTGACAATGAAAGATCTATAAAAAGTATACAAAAAAATAAAAGTTTCTTTAACATGATATATGATTTTGATAGTTTATAAATTTAGGTATAAACTTTAAATGAAAAAATTATAATTATTATATTTTAAGAGCGACAAACAAATAAAGAGAGTTATATCAATAAATTTAACAAATTAGACTTTAGTTATTTATTGAATTTAGTTCTCTAACCATCAATCTATTTTACATAATAGATACTCAGCTAATTAATTTTGCTTTATTATTTTAATACTATGGTTATTTATTCTTAAATAATACAATCCTACTTGTAGTTTAGATAGGTCAATTTGTTTATTTTCTCCTCTCAAAGTACCTTTAAACATGCGATGACCTAAGGGTGAAATAAGTTCATACTCAACGTCCTTTTTTATTTTTAAGTTTATGAAGTTGTTTGTAGGGATTGGATAGACTTTAATAGATAATTCCGTCGCGTTAGTACCAAGAAACTCACATTCAAAACTCTGTTCTATCTTAGAAGCTTCAGGGGGGCTCACCAAAAGATTTTCAATAAGTAAAGAACAATAACAATTGTTTTGTTCTACATATAATTTTAACCATGAAAGCGCAATTCTCCCAATGATTCCGTTACCTCCGTTTGGAGAATTAGCAACAGAGTGATTTCCATTATCAATTTCAAAAAGTAGTTTATTGGTTTCGTTTGGAGTAGAATTATAATGAACATCTGCATGTAATTCAGGAGGTGCTGTAGGGTCGATTTCGCCACTAAAAATTAATACTGGACTATTATGATTTAGGTTCGCATTAAATAAATAAGGGCATAATGCTACAACCCCTGAAATTCTATCATCTAAGACAGCTGCTCTTTGAGCACCACCACCACCCATTGACCATCCACTAACAGCTAATTGATTTAAATTAAGAGCTCCTTCAAGTGGAGAATTAACTCTACTGTTTTCTGCTCTAATTGTATCAAGGGCATCTAACAAGGCTAATGCACGTGCCTCGGGGAAATTAAAAAGACTGTTAGTCCCTATAACTATAGTTACTATTCCATGCGATGCATAAAATGGACCCCATTGTTCAATAGTAAATGGTAATGAATTAAACCCTGGAACAACTGCTACACTAGCAAATGGAGGACTGGCATTTGTAGGAAAATAGATAGTAGCTCCTGAATAGTCCGGACCATTGCGAATTCCATCCGACTCATTAAGAGTTTGCACCTCAAAAGGTCCGGGATTATATAAACTCTCAATGGTGACTTCTTCTTCACATTGTGCAATTGTACTTCCTGTGTATTGAATTGCTAATAAATAAAGTAAATAAAATACTATTATTTTATTAGATTTTTTTAATATCAAAATGTTAAAATATTTTAGTTTTATAAGTTATTTTATTTTTAATTAGCACATGTAGCTGGGATACTTTCTTCTGCTATAAAATCCACACATGTATTACAAATTAAGCTTTTAAAGAAACAAGCAACCCTATTAATTCTAAAGTCAACATCTCTCTTAGACCAATAAATATTATGACCTCCATTAGGAACAATAGTTAAGTCGTTACATATTCCAGCTTCAGTAAGAATTTCATGAATTGGTCTTGACCCAAAACCGGTCATTACATTTTTTCCAATAGGAACTCTAGTATCGAGATCCCCATGGAACGAAATAGTAGGAATTAAATCTCCTGAACTAAAAACAACAGGTGGAATTGCACCCATGAAATTGTAAATACCCCTTATTGTAAAAATTTTATTTAGACTATTGTTAGTGGACTCTAAAGGGCCCATTTCAGATTCAAATTGAGGAACCATTAGATTCCATTCTTGCTGACTTGCATAGCTTGTAGATAATGAGGTGATTGCACCAGCGCTAGATCCTCCAATAAAAATCCATGAAGGATCAATTTTTAGTTTTTCTTTTTGACTAGCAATATACCTGAGAGCTGTATTTGCATCTTGTTGAGCCCTGTAAGCTGCTTTTTGAACTCCATTAAAATCTTCATTATCAAAACCTAGGCGATAACTTATTGTTGCCACTACAAATCCTCTTTTGGATAGTTCTTTTGAGTGATAAGTCATTCTTTTTCTAGTCCCACCTGTAAATCCACCTCCGTGAATTAGAAGTACGAAAGGTCGCTTATTTAGTAAGTCAATTTCAGTATTTGGATAATATACATCCATCTTCAAGTCTTGTAGATTTCCCTTGTAATCTTTCGCTTCACTATATCTTACATTTATAAGAGAATCAATTTGTGTTTCTGAAAAATAGTCGGTATTTGTGAATCTTAGCTCTTCGTTACATGCTTGCGCTGAAGTGTCAAATATTGTCAGTGCTAGACAAAGTAGAAATAATATTTTTTGTTTGTTCATTATATAGTTTGTATTGTTTAGTTTAGTATGTTATTTATTTTTTAAAAAAATGACTTCTCCGTTTTCGCTGTAATGATTTCCTTCTGAGGGAAGGAATAGCGAAACAGCATATTTATTAGCTTCGATTTCAGTTATTGATGGATTCGCAAATGATATAGATCCCTTTGGGGTAGAAATTGAAACTTCGGTAAAATATCCGTTAAGACCTAGCATTATTTTCCAGCTACTCCAATCGCCTTTAATAAGTCTAGCTTCTTGCAGAGTTAACGTTTTTCCATGGCAATGAAACCCTTTTCGGCTTCCAATATTTCCTTTGAAATTCTGGTCTCTTAAATTACTTACAACTAAAACGTTTTTCCAGGTTGTCCAAGTTTCACCATTTTGCAATACTCCCATTGCTAAATTATCGACCGCACCGTCGTAATAATGAAATCCAATTAAGATGTTTCCATTTAATGGGGAGTCCCCCGTTACTTTTCTAATATCTGGTGTTCCTTCAACTCCAAATTTATGTATTGATGTGTTTAGATGTTTATTATATATGCTATGATTTAATATTAAATTACTATAATCCTTATAGTATTTTAAGGCAATATTATTAGCTCCTTGAATTTTATCTTCTTCATAAGCTAAAAGATAACCGTTGTTCCACTTTACGATATCTCCTTGATGAGCGTTGTCATCAATTTCAGTGATAAAGCTCCAATTAAACAAGTCGTTTGAGCCTGCTAATTGTAAATTAAAATTATCTTTAGAAACCCTTATGTGATAAAGCCCTAAATAAGAGAATTTATTAGAATCAATCTCAATTGTTTTTACAATTTTTATAACATTCATTTCTCTCCCTAGGTCATCTTTTAATTTAAATTTAGAATGTAAGTTGGATGTAGAGTTTTGAAGTTCATCAAAATTAATGAATGAGTTATAGTTTTTTGGTAGGTACCAACTGTATCCTAGTTGGACTAGTTTTTTTGTTGCAAGAGCTTGAAGAGTTTCTATAGTTTCAATGTCTAAATACTTTGAATTTTCAATAATTAAGCTGTTTCTTAAGTCCTCAAAATTCATTGCTTTTAGTTCACTTTCCGTACGAATGGCAGCAGTTTTAATAAAAGTATAAACTAGACAATAAGAAGATAATTCATGATTAGTTTTGTTATTTAAATATTTGATAGTTTCACTTGTCCGTATGTTGAGTTGTGTAATTAACAGAACTCTTAGGTCATGAGTAGTCATTTTTACAATGGAACTAAAATCAACCCATTTAGAATGTATTATTATAGAAATCAGTAGGTCTTTCTCTGTTTTTTCAACTGTTATTTTATGTAGTTTTGAATCTGAATCTGGATCTGAATGTGAGAAGAAGTATTGCGCTTTGTCAATAATATTTAATGATTTAGATGATGTTAAGTTGGTGAAATTAATTAACAAAATAAAGGTAAATAATTTCATCACAGTTTTTTTAATTACGCATCATCTAAATTACGTTTTTATTATGTATTATTTTATTTGTAGATAATTAACAATCATAGCAACAACATAGCCATAGCTTTCAATTCCTTTTTCTTGATTGTTAGCCTTTAGGAAATTATTATAAACACCCTTAATGACTGGTTCTAGCGGATTGTTATAAGACTTCCAAAACTTTGTAGTTTCTTGGAAATTTATTAAAATTCCAGGGTTAATTGAACTGACTATATTTTTATAATAATCGATATCTCTTCGGCTTAATTCTTGTAAACAATAACGCAGTGCAAATGAATAACCGGTATATTTATAGTAGAGGTCTTTATTGTGAATACATGCTAAAAATCCTATAAAATTTGCTTCATTTTCTGCGGCATAGCCCAACTGGTGAGCTTGTTCATGGGCTATTGTAATCGCAAGACTTGATTTTGGCATTAAACTATTGACTTGTACTTCCAACGTAAATGGATTGAGATATCCGCCAAAACCCATATAGCTAAGAGGGGTGCTAAAGAGTGACTTCTTACTGTTTTGGCCAGGATGTCTAAAAAGAGGATACTTAATCTCAAGCTCTCTATAGCCCTGTTGACTAAGGGTTGTCAGTTCATTAAATGAATAAGGGATATCAGTTTTTTGTAATGAATCATTTGTAATATTTAAGTGAAGACTATTTGTTTTTGATACCAACTCATTCGTGATAGTTTTTAGTTGGTGTGTTGTATAAGTTGTTTTAAGATTTAATGTTGCGTGTAAAGAGTTGCGGTAGTAGTTAAGCCCCCAACAAAAGTGAAATAAGAAATAGATAATAGAAATTGTAGATAATACATCTGTAGACAAGGACTTAGTCTGAGTTTTAATACGCTTATAGTTCACTAAAAACCATCTTGAAGTGTATATAATAAACGATATATATAATAGATCTCCTATTGATATTGGAATCCATTTAAATGCTGTATTTAATAATTTAGAAACAATAGGATAGAGTCCTGAACTGTAATAATTTTCTACAAAACCTGGCTTATTTTTCAATATTAGTAGCGATAAGTATTGAGGTATTAAGCTAAAAATAATTATGTATTTCAGTTTTTGTGACATTTTTCAAAAGTAATAATTTTAATTTATGAATGGGAAGTAATACGTACCTTTGTATGACTAAAAAAAACCTAATATGAGTAATGAAATACGCAATTTAAGACCCAGATCGGTTTGGAATAAGTTTGCCGATTTAAATGCTGTTCCTCGTCCATCTAAAAAAGAAGAACGTGTCATCGCTTTTATGATTGATTTTGGAGAATCTTTAGGCTTTGAAGTAATCGAAGATTCAGTTGGTAATGTTATCATTAAAAAACCGGCTACAATTGGGATGGAAGACCGTAAGTCTATTGTTATGCAATCTCATTTGGATATGGTACATCAAAAAAATAACGATACTAAGTTTGATTTCCTAACTCAAGGAATAGAAATGTATATAGAAGGTGACTGGGTCAAAGCAAATGGAACAACTTTAGGAGCTGATAATGGTTTAGGCGTAGCTACAATTATGGCTGTTTTAGAAAGTAATGATATTTCACATCCAGCTATCGAAGCCTTATTTACAATAGATGAAGAAACAGGAATGACTGGAGCTATGGGGCTAAAGGAAGGGCTTTTAAACGGCGACATTTTATTAAATCTAGATACTGAAGAGGATGATGAAATAGGAGTTGGTTGTGCTGGAGGTATAGATGTTACAGCCGAAAAAGATTTCAAACAAGTGTCTACTCCGGTAGGTAAAATCGGATATTCGATTGTAGTTAATGGACTACAAGGGGGACATTCAGGAATGGATATTCATAAAGGATTTGGGAACGCAAACAAAATTATGAACAGGATTCTTTTTGATAGTTTCGAAAAATACGGTTTGCGAATAAATGAGATTGATGGCGGAGGCCTTAGAAATGCGATTCCAAGAGAGAGTCGAGCCGTTGTTGCTATTGATAGTCTTCATGAATCTTCATTTTTACACAATTTAGGTGAGTTGATTAGATCCATTAAATTAGAACTTAAGACCACAGAGCCAGGTTTAGTGATTAGTTTGACTAATATTGATACTCCAAAGTTAATTATGGACTCAGATGTTCAGCTGGGGCTAACGCGTGCACTTTATGCTGCATGGAATGGTGTTTACAGAATGAGTCCTGATATTGAAGGCCTTGTAGAAGCATCTAATAATATAGCGCGTGTAGTAGTAAAAGACGGCAATATTAAAATTTGTTGTTTAACTAGGTCTTCAGTAGAGTCAACAAAAATAGATTTAGCTATGACTTTGAGGTCAACTTTTGAATTAATTGGTTGTAAGGTAACAATGTCAGGTGATTACCCAGGTTGGGCTCCAAATATGGATTCTTCAATATTACAGTTGTTGAGAAGTTTGTATGAGTCAATGTACAACGAAAAGCCTCACGTAGCTGCTTGTCATGCAGGATTGGAATGTGGTATTCTGGGAACTAATTATCCGGAAATGGAGATGATTAGTTTTGGACCTAATATTAAGGGGGCGCATTCGCCAGACGAGCGTGTGCAAATATCTTCCGTTAATAAGTTTTGGAATTTTCTGTTAGAGATTTTAAAAAATATCCCAAAAGAATAGAGAAATATCTTTAGTCACCTAATTTATTATCTCTAACATTTCTATAATAAAAATTAAGTCAGTATTTGGTTTTATTTTACCTCGACCTTCTTCGCCATAAGCAATATGAGATGGAAGGTATAAAAATGTTTTGTCCCCCAATGACATCCTAAAAACACCTTCCTTGAACCCAGGTATCATTTTAGCTTCATCGTCCAGAGGCATTGAGATTGGGCTATAAGCGCCTTGAGTATCTTTGCGGTGGTCATAGCTTCCATATTTTTGATCAATAGTTTTAACGTTAGTTCCAAATAACTTACCGTCTGTGAAATATCCTTCATAATTTAGCTTTACTTTAGACCCTGTACGGGGTTTAATTCCTTTAGTTGAAGAAATAGTATGAATTAACAAACCAGAATTTAATTTACTAGCTTTGTTTTTGTAGTCATTTAAGACAGTTTTCATTTCTTTTATTATCTTTTTTGTTTTTTCAAGTATTTTCATTTTTCTTTCTTGCGACAATTGCAATTCTTTATTCCATTTACTTACATTATCAAACTTTTTCGCATCATCTCCTTGCCTCACAATATTTAGCTCCAATATGATAATATCCTCCAATGGCTTGTTTGATCCAGGAGCAACCTCTACACTGGAGATTGCTTCTACTACCTTAAGTCCTTTAACCACTTTTCCAAAAACAGAATGTTTGTTATCTAAATGAAGAGTTGGAGCATCTGTAATAAAAAACTGACTTCCGTTTGTAGAAGGCCCAGAATTTGCCATAGAAAGTATACCAGCTTGATTATGTGAAAGACTGTCGTTAAACTCATCTTCAAATTTGTACCCAGGACTTCCTGATCCTGTTCCAGAAGGATCGCCTCCTTGGATCATAAATTTATTAATAACTCTGTGAAATATAGTTCCATTGTAGTATGGTTTACCTTTTAATGAGTCTACTAACATTGGGTGAGTTCCTTCTGAAAGTCCAATAAAATTAGAAACAGTTAAGGGAACTTTTTTATAATTCAACTCAACAACAATTGTGTCTTTAGTTGTTATTAACTCTGCGTAGAGTCCTTCTCCTAATTCAGGGTATTTTTCCTTGCATGTTCTAGCACTTACCAGTAGTAGAAAGACAAATACTTTAATGATTGTTTTTATTAAATTCATTTCTCTTTTTATTAATTTTAAAAGTTTAGTTTATTTGATGTTTGATTAAAGTGACTTTACAAATAATAGGTTGATTTCTTTCAATTTGATTGTTGTCTCCATAGTAACCATAGGCTATTTGAGATGGGAATATAAAAGTAACTACTTCACCTTCTTTCATTAGTTTTAATCCATGTCTAAGCCCAGAGAACAATTCTTGTTGATCGATAAAATAGTTTTGTATACTTAATTCTTCCTCCGAGTAAATTAACTCATTTTTAAGTGTCTTAACGTCGTATTTATATTGAATTTGATCACCAAATCTCGGGTAATTTTTGTTGTTTTCTTGTTTCTTGTTATAATAATACCAGAACCCATAATTAGAACTTAATATATCTTTAGTAGACTTTTCTACAAAAGCTTTAATTTTTTCGTATTCAAATTTGTTGAGTTGTTTATTTCGTTTTACAGAAGCATCGATAAATGTACCTGAGTTGTTAGAAATTGGACTACGGGGTTGTGAAGGATCACAACTAGAGAAAAATAACAGTGTTATTAAGTAAAATAGAGCCTCTTTCATGAATTAAGTTCTAATTCATATTCTGTTAGTAAGTTAGTGAATTTTGAGATGGTATCTTCTAAGTTGAGGTTGCTTCTTCCGCCAGAAGCATTTTTGTGACCTCCGCCTTTAAAATGGTTACGCGCGAATTTATTTACGTCAAAATCTCCCTTGGATCTAAAAGAGATTTTAATAATGCCTTCCTGTTTGTGCTCAATAAATATTGCAGCAAGCTTAGCGCCTTTTAACGATAATCCGTAATTAACAAATCCTTCAGTATCTCCTTTTTTAAATCCATGATAATCAAGCTCTTTCTTGGTTAGTGTAATGTAAGATGTACTGTAGTTTTCTAGAAATTGCAAATTATTCATAGCACACCCCAATAGTTGTAAGCGTCCAAAGCTATTCGTGTCGTAAATAGCGTCGTGAATTTTAGATTTTTGAACTCCTAATTCTATTAATTGTGCAATGACTTTGTGTGTTATACTTGTAGTAAGTGGGAATCGAAATGAGGCAGTATCTGTCATTATACCTGTATAAAGCGCTTCTCCAATTGCAATGTCAATGTAGTTTAGATCTTCCATTTTTTCAATAAAGTGGTATACCATTTGACTAGTTGAGCACATGTTGACATCTGAATATGTATAATCAGCATAAGAGTCAGGTTCTTGATGGTGATCGATCATTATTTTTACTGCATTTGCATTCTTAATTGGAGTCTCCATTTCTCCGCAACGGTGCAGGATATTAAAGTCTAATGTGAAAATTACATCTGCTGAAGAAATAATATTTTCTGAAATACTATTCTCCATTTCATAGTTAATAACCTCATCATTACCAGGAAGCCATTTAAGGAATTCTGGATAGTCATTTGGTGCTATAACGGTTGCAATATGACCTTTCTTTTTAAGATATAGACACAAACCTAGTGCTGAACCCATAGCGTCTCCATCAGGGTTTTTATGTGGTACAATTACTACTTTTTTAGAAGTAGATAATAATTTTTTAATATCCAAAATAGATGATGTGTCCATAGAAAACAAAGATACAAATTTTTAAAATAGCTGTAAAGTTGATTATCTGTATAAAAATCTTATTTTTGCCATAAAATTTATAAAGGTAACATGGTCACAAACAAAACATTTACAATGCTCAAACCAGATTCTGTTGAAAACGGAAATATTGGTGCAATATTAGAAAAAATTACGTCCTCAGGTTTTAGAATTGTTGCAATGAAACTAACTCAACTTACAACTGCAGATGCAAAAGCATTTTATGCAGTTCATAACGAGCGTCCATTTTTCGACGACTTAGTAGAATACATGACACGCGGTCCTATTGTGGCGGCCATCCTTGAAAAAGATAATGCTGTTCAAGATTTTAGAACATTAATTGGAGCTACAAATCCTAGTGAGGCAGCTGAGGGTACAATACGTAATATGTTTGCTGAATCAATCAGTCAAAACGCTGTACACGGAAGTGATAGCGATATTAATGCAGCTATTGAAGCCGCATTTCATTTTTCAGAAAGAGAAATGTTTTAACATATTCAAAATTATGAAAAAAGCCGCTATTTATTTGTGGCTTTTTTTTATCTCAATACTAATTTGTTAACGAGGTTTTTCCCCAACGCCTCGTTTATTATTTTTATGATTTTATCCTTTCCATAACTAAGTTCTTCCCGAAGCACTGAAGAGCTAAGTTCTATATATAGAGTGTCATGGTGAAGTTTGACGCTGTTGGTGTAATTGTTAACGCCATTTCCCATTAAATCTCTCCATGCTGCTTCCACATTTACTTTATCTAAACCTTTTTCAAGTTTGTTTTCTTTTACAAATGATTTTAGTAAATCGTCAATATTTTGTTTATCATTATATCGTTTACTCATTAATTAAAAATTAAGGGTTCGTAAGATTTGTAGTGGTAAATAAACCCGTTGCTATTTGAGATGATTAAACTAGTATTGTTAGCTAGCGTAATCTCCTCTCTGTAAACAACACCATTATTGCTGTAAATTATCCATAGTTTATTATTTTCAGTACTTAGATTAAAATTCGATTGGTTTTGTGATATTTCAAAAGCACCATCAAAACGTGGAGTTACCTTTTTTCTGTATCCGCTCAAATCATCATTAATTTTAAAATAATCAATCGTTCCACTGATCTTAAAATCTTTGATCTTTATTTGGTCTTTTGTAACGCTTACAATTTCCCAATAACCCTCAATAAATGGTATTTTTTTTGTTTCATCTGATAGACAGTTGTATAGTGTTAATAGCAATAAAAGTGTAATTATTTTTTTCACAATTCAAACATTTGATAAGATTGATGAACACTTTTAATTGCTTTTTCCGTCCGGTCAATATGTGTATCAGAAATAAATAGTTGACCAAAATTCTCGTCATCTACCAGTTTAATTATTTGGGAAACACGTTGTTCATCTAGTTTGTCAAAAACATCATCCAACAGAAGAATTGGGGTAACACCGCTTTGTCTTTTAATGAAATCAAATTGAGCAAGCTTAAGAGCGATTATAAATGATTTTTGTTGCCCTTGACTGCCAAATTTTTTAACAGGATAACCCTTAATTGAAAAGTCAAGGTCATCTTTATGAATACCTACACTTGTATATTGAAGCATTCGGTCTTTATTTATATTTTTATTAAACAATTCTAATAGCGAGTTGTCGTGCAGTTGACTAGAGTATGACAACTCAACAATTTCATTATTGTTACTGATTGATTTGTATCGACTTTTAAATATTGGTACAAACGCTTCTAAGAATAATTTTCTTTTGTTGTAAATCTTATTACCATAATTACTAAGTTGTTCATTATAAACATCTAAAGAATCTTTATTAAAGTTATTATTTAATGCAAAGTATTTTAAAAGAGCATTCCTTTGTGATAGTATTTTTGAGTAATTTAATAAGTATTCTAAATAGCTTTTATCACTTTGAGAAATAACACCGTCAATGAATTTTCTACGAATTTCACTCCCTTCAATAATTAAATCTCGGTCTGCAGGAGATATGATAACCAAGGGTACAAATCCAATATGATCACTAAACCTATCGTATGCTTTTCCATTTCGCTTGATTATTTTCTTTTGCCCTTTTTTTAGAGATACAATTACTTTTTCAAAACGTTCGTTTTTTTCATAGACTCCGTCCACTACAAAAAAGTCTTCATTATGCTTAATGTTTTGAGAGGCAATAGGATTAAAATAACTTTTCCCAAAAGATAAATGATAAATGGCGTCTAAAATATTTGTCTTTCCTACTCCATTAGGTCCAACAAAACAATTAATTTTTGCATCAAATTCTACCTTGTAATCATCGAAATTTTTATAGTTTAATAAACTTAATGATTTTAAAATCATAATAAATGGCTCTATTTTTAAATTTATCTTCTTGTGGGCGCTTATTAAAGTTGATGCAAATTATTGAAAAATAACAAATAATTTGCCTTTTTTTTACGAATAAAAATTATATTTTTGACCTTAATTAATAAAACTAACATGGCAACATATAAAAAACGCGGCGGAAAACCGAATACGAAAGCAGAAAAAGAAATATCTATCGAGGATGAATCAACTACCGCTTCTATAGTTAGTTCTCTGGACGGAGGTGCCTCCAAAACTGAAGAATGGGTTATAAGAAATCAAAAATATATATTTATAGTAATAATTTTTGTAGCCTTTCTAGTTCTTGGATATTTAGGTTTTAATAAAATCATACAAGAACCTAAAGAAAGCAAGGCAACAAATGATATGTTTCAATCACAGCAATATTTTGATAAAGCAGTTAATGGTGCTTCCAAAGATTCACTTTTCACATTAGCTTTAAATGGAGCTAATGGTAAATATGGTTTTTTAGATATTGCCGACGTCTACAGTGGTACTAAAGCTGGAAATTTAGCAAATTACTATGCAGGAATTGCATACTTGAATATGAAAGATTATTCTAATGCAGTCACTTACCTAAATAATTTTTCATCAGAAGATGATGTACTTGGACCTATTTCTAAGGGCGCTATTGGAGATGCGTTTGTACAGCTTGAACAGTTAGAAGATGCATATGGTTATTATGTAGAGGCAGCCAAATTAAAATCAAATATTTACACTACCCCCATGTATTTATACAAAGCGGGAGTTATTGGATTAAAAATCGATAAATATAACAAAGCTTTAGCTTTTTTCAATCAAATCAAATTAGAATTTCCTGATAGTGCCGAGGCCAAAGATATCGATGTGTTCATTGGGAAAGCTGAAGCAGCTTTAAATCAATAATGGCTACCAAAAATACAAATCTTTCAAATTACGATTCATCTAAACTCCCAGACGCGTCAAGCTTTCGATTCGGACTTGTTGTATCTGAATGGAATTCAAAAATTACAGAAGGATTGCTCAATGGCGTATTAAATACTTTTTCGGATTGTAACGTATTAGTTTCAAATGTTGTGATAATTCATGTACCAGGAAGTTTTGAGCTTATTTTTGGTTCAAAAAAAATGCAAGAGCAGCAAGTAGATGTTGTGATAGCTATTGGAAGTGTAATAAAAGGGGAGACTCAGCATTTTAATTTTGTTTGTGATGGTGTTACCCAGGGTATTAAAGATTTAAATGTACTAAATGATGTACCGGTGGTTTTTTGTCTTTTAACTGATAATAACTTACAACAATCTATTGATCGATCTGGCGGTAAGCACGGGAATAAAGGAGTGGAAGCCGCTATTACTGCTATTAAAATGGCTCATCTATGTGCTAATATGTAATCCCTTATTAACTGTTAATAATTTTCCTTATTTACTCTTCTTATAGTTCATTGATTTGATTATTTTTGAATATATAGAAAAAAATGTGTTTTTTAAATCATCTTTAGTTTTTGAGTTAAGTTGTCCTCGAGATGAATATTATAACAAAACTGATGAATTAATTACGCATATTTCAGCTTAAAATTCTAGAAACAGAAGTGGTTTTTCACTAATTTGGCTTGTGGAGTTAGCATTAATTTTTTGTATTTGTATTTTACTTTTAGACAACTTATTTTCTAAATAATGGGAATTTTTAAAACTAGGAAAAATAATAAATTTAACTATATTCCTCGCTTTTACAAAGGCGAGCGTAATCCTTTTGAGCTAAAACATAAGTTTGACGATGCTCGCGTGACTATAGAAAAGACAAATTTAAAAGGTAAAATCTTAAATGCAATTGGCGACTACAAAACGAACCCTAACCGTATAGCCAACAAAAGAGTTTCTATCATAATTTTAATTTTGACATTTATCTTCCTTTGGATTATAAATTTTGATTTAAGTATATTCTTTTAAAAATGGCTGATATAATTCAATTATTACCAGACCATGTGGCTAATCAAATTGCTGCAGGTGAAGTTGTTCAACGCCCGGCTTCGGTTGTTAAGGAACTTCTTGAGAACGCGGTTGATGCGGGTGCATCTTCTATTAAGTTGCTAGTTAAAAACGCAGGTAAGGTTTTGATTCAAGTGATTGACGATGGTAAAGGAATGAGTGTTACTGATGCTCGACTGAGTTTTGAGCGTCATTCGACTTCAAAAATAAAAGTTGCTGATGATTTATTTAATCTTAGCACCAAGGGATTTAGAGGAGAAGCTTTAGCTAGCATAGCTGCGATTGCTCATGTAGAAATGAAAACTAGACAAGATTCTGATGAATTGGGAACCTTATTGGCCGTTGAAGGGAGTGTTTTTAAATCCCAAGAGCTTATAACCACTCCAAAGGGATCTTCTATAGCAGTTAAAAACTTGTTTTTTAACATACCTGCACGACGTAATTTTTTAAAATCTGATGCTGTAGAATTACGTCATATTATTGATGAATTTCAACGTGTTGTTCTAGCGCATCCTTCTATTAATTTCTCAATGTACCACAATGGAAGTGATTTATTTAATTTACTAAATGGTAGTTTCAGACAGCGTATAGTAAATACGTTTGGTAGAAAAACTAACGAAAAACTAGTGCCTGTTGAAGAAACTACTGAAATATTATCAATTTCTGGATTTGTTGGAAAGCCAGAGTATTCAAAAAAATCAAGAGGTGAGCAATTCTTTTTTGTCAATAATAGATATGTAAAAAGTCCCTACCTAAATCATTCAATTTCATCCGCTTTTGAAGGCTTACTACAGCCTGGAAGACACCCAAGTTATTTTTTATACCTACAAGTTGACCCTAATAGTATAGATATAAACATCCATCCTACAAAAACTGAAATTAAGTTTGATGATGAACAGACGATTTATGCTATTTTAAGAGCAGCTATTAAACATAGCTTAGGACAATTTAGTATTGCTCCTGTTTTAGATTTTGAACGCGATAAAAATTTAGATACTCCTTACGCACTTAATGGAGGTGAAGCATTGGCTCCAAAAGTAGAGGTAGACCGTTCGTTTAATCCTTTCTCTAAGACAAGCCATGCACCAACTTCCTATTCCAAATCTTCTTCAGAAAGTTGGGAAGGTTTATATGTTGGATTAGAGTCTAAATCAAATTCAGATGATTTTTCACAAGTTTCCTACGAATCTGATGAAATGACATCATCTATATTTGATGAAACAACAGAGAGAAAGGTTCAAAAAACATTTCAGCTTCACAATAAATACATTATTAATACGATTAAATCAGGTATGATTGTTATTGATCAAAACCGTGCGCATGAGCGGATTCTTTATGAAGATTATCTTCGAAAAATAACCGTTAATGAGGCCGTTAGTCAACAGTTATTATTCCCTTTAAAACTAAATTTATCAACCTCTGGAATCTATATACTGAAAGACCTTAAACAAGCTTTAGAAACAACTGGATTTGTGTTTTCCACCTTTACTAATGATATTATTGAGTTAATAGGATTACCTATCGGAGTTAAAGATTCAGATACTTCAAGTGTGTTTGATCAATTGATCCATGATATTGAAAACGAAATACCTAATGTAAATTTTAGTGTAAGTGATTTATTATCAAAATCACTTGCCAAAAGTTTAGCGATTAAAAATGGAAAGAAATTAGAACGTAAAGAGCAGGAGTACATAGTAAATACTTTGTTTTCTTGCAAGGAACCAGCGATTTCCCCTTCAAATAAAATAATATTTGTGACTATTAAAGTAGATGAATTAGATAAAAAATTTAATTAAAAATGAGACATATTACCCCTACAGTAAAACATCTCCTTATCATAAATTGTATCGTTTTTGCAGGTACTTATTTACTTGGAAATAAAGATCTTTTTTATGGCCTATTAGCACTTTATTACCCCCTTAGTGATTATTTCATGCCTTGGCAGGTGTTCTCACATATGTTTATGCATGGAGGTTATCAGCACTTGTTGTTTAATATGTTCGCTTTGTTTATGTTTGGAATAGCAGTTGAAAGAGTTTTTGGACAACGTAAGTTTTTAACTTTATATATCTCATCAGGACTAGGCGCCGTAGCCTTGACCTTTATAGTTTATTATGTTAAGATTTACCCTAGTTTGATTGAACTTCAGTCATTAGGATTTTCATTTGATTTTATCAAAGAAGTTTTAAAGTTAGATATTTTAAGTGATCGAATGTTTCAGGGTGATATTTTGATTTCTAAGTTAGAGCCAATTCTTGATAGTTTTGGCTACACGATGAATCAATTAGATGTAGATTCATTTCGAATGCTATTCGATTTAATTGTCACTAGTAACGGTTCAATGGTCGGTGCGTCAGGTGCAATAATGGGTATACTTGTAGCTTTTGGTATGCTTAATCCAAATGCGGAACTAATGATGATATTCCTACCAATTCCTATAAAAGCTAAGTATTTTATTCCAGGAATCATTGGTTTGGACTTAATTTCTGCATTTACTGGAGTATCTATTTTTAGCCCTAGTAATACCGCTTATATTGCACATATTGGAGGCGCACTTACAGGCTTCTTATTAATGTATTTTTGGAAAAAAAATCAATTTGACAAATTCCGGTGGAACTAATGACAAATCTCACTCAAGATATCAGAAATAAATTATCAAGGCTCAATGTATTTGAAAAAATCATTGTTGTGAACTTTGTTATTTATTTTTTAACCTCAACCGTTCTAAAGTTTCAGGGATCTGGATCTGGTTTGGAATGGTTGTCACTTCCTAAATCTGCATCTAAAGTGATTTTGGTGCCGTGGACCCTTATTACTTATGGCTTCACGCATTATAGTTTTAGTCATTTGTTATTTAATATGATAGTTTTATATTTCTTTGGTCGTTCCTTTTCAAATTTATTTAAAGCAAACCTGTGTCTTAAGGTTTATTTGTTAGGAATTCTTTCAGGAGGCCTAGCCTTTGTGTTTGTTTATAATTTATTCCCTTCAGGAACTTTAAATACAGTAGGTCCACTAGTAGGAGCTTCTGCCGGAGTCCGTGCTGTTATTGTTTTTTTATGTGCTTATTTACCTAATAAAGAGGTTCGTTTCTTTACGTTTCAGTTTCCATTAAAATACATTGGAATTGCGTTGGTTATTCTTGATGTTCCAGGCTTATTTTCTCAAAATTCAGGGGGAACTATCGCACATTTTGGTGGCTATTTCCTTGGTTTATATTACGCTATTCAATTTAAAAAAGGAATTGATATTGGAGAATTTATTAATAAAATTATACACTTTTTTTCTTATTCAAGTTCTAATTTGAAAACGGTATACAAGAAAAAAAGTAAAAAGAATAGCTCGTTAGTTGGAAAGAAAAAAAAGGAATTTGATAGTTTTACGCGTCAAAAGCAAATTGACCTTATACTTGATAAAATAAGTAAAAGTGGTTATGAAAGTTTAACCCAATTAGAAAAAGATTTTTTATTCAGAGCAGGAAAATAAATCCATTGAAAAATTTGAACCTTATAGATAAGTTACTGTTTCTGATTAATTCAGTTGTTGCAGTCTTGTTACTTCTTTCATATGGATTATCATATGTTCCTCCAAACACATTTTCGTTTTTATCTGTTTTAGGTCTCTCTGTTCCTTTGCTAATTATTCTTAATATTATTTTTTGTATATATTGGCTTTTGAGATTAAAAAAACAATTTTTAATGTCAGTTCTAGTCTTAGTCATAGGATATAATTTTATCCTGTCTTTTTATAAATTTTCGACCGAAACAATATCATCCGAATCTAGCTTCTCGCTTATGAGCTATAATGTCCGCCTTTTTAATATATATAACTGGATTGATGAACCTCTTATTCCACAAAAGATTCAAAATTTTTTACAAGAAAAAGCGCCTTCAATTATATGTTTTCAAGAATATGATTCAGGAACTCATCTTATTTTTAAATCTTATTCTTATTCTTATTTCACTGAGAATTCGTCGAGATATTCTTCAAATCTGGCAATTTTATCTAAATATCAAATACTTAATTCTGGCACTATTGATTTCCCTGAGTCTTCTAATAATGCTATCTATGCAGATATAATTATCAAATCTGACACTATACGTGTTTATAACATTCATCTTCAGTCTTCAGGCATAAATACTAATATTGAAACACTTGACTCAAAGCAGTCAAACATGCTAATAAGTCGCCTAGGGTCTACTTTTAAAGATCAACAATATCAAGCTGAGTTAGTCGCTGACCACATGTCTAAATCACCTTATAAAGCCCTATTGTGTGGTGATTTTAATAATACGATCTATTCGTATGTATATAGAATTCTGAAATCAGATATGTTAGATGCTTTTGATGTAGCTGGGACAGGTTTTGGCCGCACCTTTAAATTTAAATATTTTCCTTTTAGAATTGATTTTATATTGGCTGATCCCGGAATTAAAGTTAGAAAATTCTCTTCTTTTAACGAAGTTTCTTATTCTGATCATTTTCCAATAATGTCAGAGTTTGTTTTAGAAGATTAAAAAGTCAATGCTTGTGTTCTTAAATAAGACTTTGCATTTGGACCTTCATTAAATAACAAGTCTAAAATACTAAGATTATTTATAAATCCATATTTATCATTGAACACTTGCATATATGGGGTAATTATAGTTTCGCTCTCTTTTCTTGCATTTACTAAGTAACGATATTCTTTATGTTGGATTTCTTTGTTAAATTCTAACGACATTGAGTAATCAATGTTTAAATCTAAACAACTATTAATGACTTCAATACATTCAAAATTGAATGCTAAAAGAGAGTCTTTTTTTGTTGTAAATAGAGAAATAAGGTCGTCTTGATAAAATTCAAAAAAAGGCGATGTCTTGTAAGCACTTTCTAACGACTTCCAGTGTGTTGATTGCCATCTACTAGAATTGTCAATCAGTATTTCACTGGTGTTTTGTCTGTTTTTTTGTGAGTGTTGAACAGGAATATGTAATCCTAATTTTCCATTAGATCCATAAATATAGCAGCGATTCCTATAAGTTTGTTTTTGATAAGAATCCTGCACCTCAAATATAAGACTCTCAGCGTGTGTCATTACTATGTAAGATGCTACATTTGGAAAATACGTTGGATAAATGAGTGTCATACACTTATATTAAACGGATGTATTATTTCGCTTACGCCACTTTTTAAAGCCATAATATACTGCAATCAAAATTAAAAAATGTATGAAATAGGAGGTACGTTCTCCATCCGGATGTACTGTTGAAAACAGCCTTTCCCATCTTATTTTATTAAGGCCTTTTCCATTTGAATTCCAACTCATCCAAATAAAAACTGGTTTTCCTACCACGTGATCGAATGGCACAAATCCCCATCTACGAGCATCAATAGAATTGTGACGGTTGTCACCCATCATCCAATAATAGTTCTGTTTGAATGTGTAGGTTTTAGTTAATTTTTCATTTATAAAGATCTGATTACCTTTTATTGATAATTTATTGCCTTCGTATTCTGTTATGATTCTTTTGTAAATGGCAATGTTATCTAAGTTGATAATTATGCTTTTCCCTTTTTCAGGAATATATAGCGGACCAAAAAAATCTCGATTCCAGTTGATGCTAGGGTCTTGAGGAAACTTTAATATATCTCGTTCTCCTTCAGTTTGAATATATCTATCAATTTTAGCAACGCTTGGATGGTTTTTAAATATGCTGACGGCTTCATCTGACGCAGCGGGAATAATTATTTTATTTCCAGATTGGTAAATGCCATCAGTTATATCATATCTTGTCTTTAGTTGCTCAATGATACTACGTTCGAATGATTTACCAGGCTTTAAAGTAACTTCATAACTAAACTGTAATTTCGCACGGTAAGGAAGCGTATTTTTTAGTCCGTTTATATAAACATAACCTTCTATAATTTCTAATGTATCTCCAGCGATAGCTACACAGCGTTTTACTAAATTTGTTTTTTTATCAATTGGCTTGTAGTAGTTTCTGTCAGGGGTAAAATCATTCATATCTTGCAGAGTGTCTGCAGGTTGATTAAAGACCACTATTTCATTTCGTTTAATTGTTTCCCAACCTGGAATTCTAAGGTAGGGTAATTGTAGTTTATTAATCCACGACGTTTTATTCTCTTCAATTCGGTCATTAAAAAGGTAGGATTTTTTATTTAAAATTGGAATTGTGTCATGAACCATTGGCATTCCCACTGTAGTCATTGGAACTCGTGGGCCGTAGTGCATTTTACTCACAATTAAAAAGTCACCAACTAATAAAGATTTTTCTAGAGAAGAAGATGGGATGACATAAGGCTGCAGAGAATAAGTATGTACTATTGTCGCAGCAACAATAGCAAATAATATTGAGCTAACCCATTCTCCAGAACTAGACTTTGGTATCAAACTTCTATTCTTAACATGCTTTACGTCAGTGAAGTAATTAAGGTAATAAGAATAAAAGCCTAAAGTTAGTACTGATAAAATCGTATCTATGTAATTGTTTTTGCCAAAACTTCTAGCAGTTTCAACCCATATAATAATTAACATTATCACATTAATTACAGGAATAAATAGAAGGAATACCCACCACATAGGTCGGTTAATAATCTTCATTAAGATTAAGCTGTTGAAAATGGGAATAAAAGCTTCGAAAGCTTTTCGATCTGCTTTTACATATAACTTCCAAGTTCCAAGCCCATGTATCAATTGAATCACCAAGAAAAATTTGAGCCACTGTACTAAATCCATATTTTTTTTTTAAAAGACTAACTGCTTTTATTACAGCTAGAGTTTGTTATTTAATATTCAAGACGTCATTCATTGTATAAACTCCTTTTTTACCAATAATCCATTCTGCAGCAACGACTGCGCCTAAGGCAAATCCTTCCCTGTTGTGAGAAGTGTGTTTGATAGAGATTTCATCAATATTAGAGTTGTAATTCACGGAGTGTATACCAGGAATATTAGCATACCTTTTAGAATTAATTTCTAACTTTTCATTGTCTTTAGCAGGTGCTAATTCCCAAGAGTTGTAATTACTGTTTTCTATCACACCTTCAGCGAGTGTAATTGCAGTTCCTGATGGGACATCGATTTTTTGTGTGTGATGAGTTTCTTCTAAAACTACATTATAATCTGTGATATTATTCATCATTTTAGCTAAAACCTTATTAAGCTCAAAAAAAATATTGACTCCGAGGCTAAAATTAGAGGCATAAATAAAAGCCCCTTCCTTTTTGTTACAAAGTGTTTCAATAGTTTCAAGTTCTGAAAGCCACCCTGTAGTACCAGATATAACAGGTACATTACTTTCGAGTGCTTTACTGATGTTTTCAACAGCTGATTTAGGTGTACTAAAATTAATCGCAACATCAACGGAGCTAAGATCATAATCTATAGAGTACTTATCAACTTTTAATGATATCTCATGTCCACGATTTAGCGCAATAGTCTCTATCACTTTTCCCATTTTACCGTATCCTAATAGTGCTATTTTCATTTTAAAAATTAATATTCAAAGTCAACCCAATTTGAGCTGAGTTTTCAGGGGTTTCAAAATCAATGTATGGTTTTATAGCTAAATTATTATCAACATTATATTGTAATAAATGAGCGTCTACATTTGCTTCTAGAATGTTTAATGCGTAGAGTCCAATTGTTATCAAAAGAGATAGTTCTTTATTTCTCCTTAAAGTCTGTTGAGCTCTAATTAATGCTTCGTTCGAAAGGATTGGAGTAGCTCCAGACCCATAAAATTCATCATCACTAAATCCAGACAATCGTCTTTTGTAAGCGTTTCTGTATCGCTTGTAAACTTTATTATTATCTGTGTAAAAATAAAGTCCAGTTCCTAATGCAGCATAAATAATAGGAATCTTCCAATATTTTTTGTTTCTAGCCTGTCCAAGTCCAGGAATGATTGCAGAATAAAATGCAGCTCTTGCTGGAGATAATGGATCAATTGAATAACTAACAGGTTGTTTTTGTTTAACTATAACTTCAGACTCTGCTACTGTCTGAGCAAAACTTGACCAAGGGTAAGCGATAAAAATTAAGAACAAATAATACTTATGAATCACTTTTTAATAGTTTTAAGATTCGGAGGTAGTCACCCTTAGAATGAAAAGGAATTAGTATTTTTCCATTTCCATTTTTCTCCATTTTTATATTGATTTTGTTTCCAAAATAGTCCGCAATTTTTGGTATACCATCTTTCACAAATTCTGGAAGGTCATTACTTGTCTGCTTTTTTAGATCTTTAGGTTTGTAATAATCTTTTACAAGATGTTCAGTTGCTCTAACAGAAAGTTTTTTTGATAGAATTTCCTTATAAATTTTAATTTGGTCAGAGTGAGAATTAATGTTTATGATCGCCCTTCCGTGTCCCATTGAAATAAAACCGTCTCGCATTCCTGTTTGAATTAAAGGCTCTAGCTTTAATAGCCTTAAATAATTTGCAATAGTCGAACGTTTTTTTCCGACTCTTTGACTCACTTGTTCTTGAGTCAGTTTTAAGTCATCAATTAGGCGATGATAACTTAACGCAATTTCTACAGGATCTAATTCTTGACGTTGAATGTTTTCAACTAACGCCATTTCTAAAGATTCTTGATCATTAGCAACTCTTATGTATGCAGGGATTGTTTTTAATCCTATTAATTTAGTAGCTCTTAAACGGCGTTCACCAGAAACTAACTGAAAGTTAGTGTCCGTTGTTTTGCGAACTGTTATTGGTTGTATGACTCCAAGTTCTTGTATTGACGTTGCTAGATTGCGAATACTTTCTTTGTTGAATTGTGTTCTTGGCTGAAAAGGATTTAATTCTATTAGTCCAAGTTCTAACTCAACTATAGTTCCTACTTGAGATCTATAAATTAAGCTTTCTTCTTTGGATTCTTCTGTTTTTGAGTCTTGCAATAGCGCTGCAAGTCCGCGTCCTAAGACTTGTTTTTTAATAGCTTTGGCCATTATTTTACTGTTTTCTGATAATTTCTTTAGCCAAACTTAAGTAATTTGTGGCACCTTTACTATTAACATCATAATAAATAATACTCTCTCCATAGCTAGGAGCCTCACCAAGTTTAACATTACGCTGAATGATTGTTTTGAATACCATTTCAGAAAAATGTATTTTCACCTCGTCCACAACTTGATTTGATAGTCTTAACCTAGAGTCATACATAGTTAGCAAAAGCCCTTCAATATCTAATTTTTTGTTGTGTATTTTTTGAACACTTTTAATTGTGTTCAACAATTTCCCAAGCCCTTCAAGCGCAAAGTATTCACATTGAATAGGAATTATCACAGAGTCAGCAGCTGTTAATGCATTTAAGGTTAGTAAGCCTAAGGATGGTGCACAATCTATTAGTATATAATCATAGTTTTTTTTTAACGAATTTATTGCCTGCTGAAGCATGTATTCACGCTTTTCAACATTTACTAATTCTATTTCAATAGCTACTAGATCTATATGAGATGGTATAATATCGACATTAGTTGCAGAGGTTTTTAGTATGGCTTCATCAGCTGTGCAATTATGTTCTAAAAGTTGATAAGTTCCAAATTCAATTTTTTCAACATTAATTCCTAGTCCAGAAGAGGCATTTGCTTGTGGATCTGCATCAATCAGTAAGACTTTTTTATCTAAAGCTCCAAGACAAGCTGCAAGGTTTACTGTAGTCGTTGTTTTTCCAACACCACCTTTTTGATTTGCTACAGCTATTATTTTTCCCATAATTTAATTGATGATGTAAAAATACAATTTTAGCAAGAATAAATCTCAATAAATAAATTGATTTAATCAATTATACAAATATGTTTAACTAACTAAAGCTATCATAAATTTAGTGTCCAAAACACTAATTTATTAAAATCTCCAAAACAGTAATAGCAGTATCACTGATTTTTGTGCCAGGGCCAAATATAGCCACAGTACCTGCATCAAACAAATAGCGATAATCTTGCTTCGGAATTACACCTCCAACTATAACCATAATATCTCCTCTGCCGTAAGTTCTAAGTGTATTAATTACTTTGGGAACTAAAGTTTTATGACTTCCAGCAAGTGAAGATACGCCCAATATATGAACATCATTCTCCACTGCTTGTTTAGCAGCTTCTTCAGCAGTCTGAAATAATGGACCAATGTCCACGTCAAAGCCTAGATCAGCATAACCAGTAGCAACAACTTTCGCACCTCTGTCATGACCATCTTGTCCCATTTTTGCAATCATAATTCGAGGGCGTCTACCTTCATCTTTTGAGAATCGATCTGCTAATTTTTTAGCTTTTTCAAATGACATATCATTTTTTATTTCTTTACTGTAAACGCCAGAAAAGGTTTTAATTTCTGCTTTATATCTTCCAAATATTTTTTCTATTGCACTACTAATTTCTCCTAAGGTAGCACGTAAACGAGCAGCCTCAACGGATAAAGTTAATAAATTTTTAGAGCCATTTGAAGCAGCTTTTGTTAAATTATTTAAAGCATTTTTAACTTTTTTATTGTCTCGAGTTGATTTAATATCGATTAATCGTTTAATTTGTTGTGATCTTACAAGATCGTTATCTACTTCTAGAATTTGTAATGGATCTTCGTTTTTTAGTTTAAATTTGTTGACTCCCACAATAATATCTTGACCAGAATCAATTCGTGCTTGCTTTCTAGCAGCAGCCTCTTCAATTCTTAGCTTAGGGACACCAGATTTAATGGCTGATGTCATCCCACCAAGTGTTTCCACTTCTTGAATATGACTCCATGCCTTTTCGGCAATTTCGTGAGTTAGTTTTTCTATGTAATAACTTCCTGCCCAAGGGTCTACAGTTTTAGTTATTTTAGTCTCCTTTTGTAAATATAGTTGTGTGTTTCTTGCAATCCTCGCTGAAAAATCTGTTGGCAATGCGATGGCTTCATCAAGGGCATTTGTGTGTAAACTTTGAGTTCCTCCAAAAACAGCTGCAGCAGCTTCAATACAGGTACGAGTTACATTATTGAAAGGATCTTGTTCTGTTAAGCTCCATCCGCTAGTTTGGCAGTGAGTCCTTAAAGTTAATGATTTTGGATTTTTAGGGTTAAACTCACTAATCATTTTAGCCCATAACATCCGTGCCGCTCTTAATTTGGCAATTTCCATAAAATGATTCATACCAATTCCCCAAAAAAATGATAAACGTGGTGCAAAGTCATCTATTTTCAGCCCTGAGTTTAATCCATTTCGGACATACTCTAAACCGTTTGCTAAGGTGTAAGCCAATTCAATATCAGCTGTGGCGCCGGCTTCTTGCATGTGATAGCCAGAAATACTGATGCTGTTAAACTTGGGCATGTACTCACTTGTGTATTTAAAAATATCAGATATTATTTTCATCGAATCTACTGGTGGATATATGTATGTGTTTCTAACCATAAACTCCTTTAAAATATCATTTTGAATTGTACCACTTAAATCTTCTAGTTTAACTCCCTGTTCTTGGGCAGCTACAATATAAAATGCCATTATTGGCAATACAGCTCCATTCATAGTCATTGAAACACTCATTTGGTCCAATGGGATATCCTTAAACAGTAGCTTCATGTCTTCAACTGAATCGATAGCTACCCCAGCTTTACCTACATCTCCAAATACACGGTCATGGTCACTATCATACCCTCTGTGTGTTGGAAGATCAAATGCCACTGATAGACCTTTTTGTCCAGCTTTTAAATTTCTCTTGTAAAAAGCATTGCTCTCTTCAGCTGTCGAGAATCCGGCATATTGGCGAATTGTCCATGGACGTTGAACATACATAGTACTGTAAGGTCCTCTTAGGAAAGGAGTATTTCCTGCTGGAAAATCCAAATGTTTTAAATTTTTTGTATCCTTGACACTATAATGAGATTTGATATTAATAGTTTCAGCAGTTTTAAAAAGATCTTTTTTAGTGTTTTTTGACTTAACGCCTTCTAAAATTATATGTTGGATATTTTTCCTACTCATTATTTAGCCTTTTTATTTCCAACTCTTCTGCAATTCTCTTTGGAATTATTGGCTCCAGAATTGTTTTTCTAACTTTTTGTTTTAAGAAAGGGTACAATTCCAGCTGATTTTTCATTATTTCATCAAAATTTTGTTGAAAATGTGTCCCTAAAAGTCCTTCGCTTCCTTCATCATATGAAAGTTGTTCTTGAATTGCATGAGATTTAATTTTTTGCTGAATTACACCTTTTTTCAATAGTTTTAAGTAGCCTCCTTCTTTTTCTATATTTTTAAATAAGTTCAAAGCCTTTTGAGCAAGACTGTTGGTAAGTGACTCAATAAAATAAACTCCTTCAGTTGGATTTGAAACAACATCAAAATAACTTTCATTTTTAAGAATTAATAATTGATTTCTAGATAGTCGATCTCCAAACTCATTGTTTTTATGGTAAAGGCTATCATAGGCTGAATTAATTATAGTATCTGAACTGCCCAAGATAGCGCTCATGCATTCAGTGGTAGTTCGCATCATATTAGTGTTGTAGTCGTATATTGTTTTGTTGCGCCTAGTTGGTTGAGTAATTATATGGCAGTTTATTGAAACTCCATACTCTTTGGTTAAACTTTGCCACAATAGTCTTAAAGCTTGGAGTTTTGAAATTTCAAAAAAGTAATTGCTTCCAACTGAAACTTTAAATACAATAGATTTTATAAGCTTAAGATCTAATAAATTTAAATATTCGTTAGCTTGGGATAGGGTATAGGCTAATTGTTGTATTATACTACTTCCTGCATTTTGAAATAATCCTAAATCAACTGAAATAACTCCTTTAAGGTTATTTCCAGAAACAAGAATTTTATTTAGATTTTTTATATCAGATTTTATGTTTTCAAACCAGTTTCCTGATTTGGAAAGCTGTCTAATTGGATCGTTTAGAATATAAAATATTGAATTTTTGTTGTGTGAATATTGTTGTAATATCCTTGTAAAATCATCTGAAATAAATAAAGTCTCAAAGTAAATAGTAATAATACTTAAATCGATATTAACTAAAAGCGATTCTAAAGACTTTAGTTCTTTGGGTATTATAAAATATAGAGTTTCAATTCCATTTTCAATAAGATTTAAGGCATGTAAATTACTTTTTTCAACGGAGTTAACAAAAACAGTATCACCAATTTTCCATTCGGAAGAATTGTATTCTATTTTAGGAGATTTAGAAAAGGAGTTTGAATGGTAAAATGGTTTTACGTCAATTCCATCAAGGGATTTCCATACCAATGTGTCATTAAAATCTTTTCCTTGTAGTTCAAATTGAATTCTTTGTTTCCACTGTTTTTCAGAAGTTGGTTCAAAATTTTCAAAAAGAGATGTTTTACTCATTAGTTGAGTCTTTTAAACTATCCTGGTCTTCAATTAGATAAATGACTTCATTATCTTTTTTCATTTTATAATGTTCTCGAGCATATTTTTCTATACCATCACTAGTATTCAATTTCTTTATTTCATTTTTATCTTTTGCTATTTCAGTTGAATAAAATTCAATTTTTGAATTTAGCGTATTAATATCCTTATTTAGTTCTGAGTGTATCAACCATGAATTCGTATCAAATATTGACATCCAAATTATAAATGCAATCAAGATTAGTGTATAAACACTCTTTAACGGTTTAAGCAGCACTAATAATTTTTTGTTTTTTTTTAGCATTAGAGTTGATCGTTTATAATTGACTTTACAACGTTTACAGCGACCGAGTTGTAGTTATTATTAGGAATTATGATGTCAGCGTAGGCTTTCATTGGTTCAATGAACTGTTGATGCATAGGTTTAAGGGTAGTTTGGTAGCGATCCAATACTTCATCTAAATCACGCCCTCTTTCTGCCATATCCCTTTTTAACCTTCTTATTAAACGTTCGTCACTATCTGCATGAACAAATATTTTAACATCTAGAATAGTTCTTAATTGTGTATTTGATAAAATTAATATTCCTTCTACAATAATTACTTTTTTAGGCTCAGTTAAAGTTGTATCTCCTGTGCGGTTATGTGTTTTAAATGAATATACTGGCTGATTTATACTTTTACCTTTTTTAAGGTCTTTTAAATGAGTTTCAAGTAGCTGAAAATCAATGGATTGTGGGTGGTCAAAGTTGATCTTACAACGATCTTCAAAAGATAAGTGAGAGGTGTCTTTATAATAAGAATCTTGAGAAATTACTTGTACCTCTCCTTTTGGAAATTCTGAAATAATTTGATTTACAACGGTAGTTTTTCCACTACCAGTTCCCCCTCCAATTCCAATAATTAGCATAAGTCTAGTATTTCAGTTTTAACAAAGTTAAGATTATTTTATTGGTTTTGGATTATTCAATCATAATTTGATTTGTTAGTCATGATTTTAAAATTACAATGTTGATAACTTAAGGTTTGATTATTGTTTAAAACTATTATTTTTGTAAACTAAATATTTAAAATATGTCTGATATTATTGAATCTGTAAAATGTATGATTATTGGCTCAGGTCCTGCTGGATATACAGCTGCTATTTATGCCGCTAGAGCTAATATGTTTCCTGTTTTATATCAAGGAACTCAACCCGGTGGACAATTAACTACTACTAATGATGTTGAAAATTTTCCGGGATATCCTGATGGTATTACCGGACCAGCAATGATGATGGAACTTCAGGCCCAGGCTAAGAGGTTTGGTACTGACGTAAGAGATGGCTGGGTGACCAAGGTTGATTTTTCAGGTCCAGTTCATAAAGTATGGATCAACGATACTAAAGAAATTCATTGTGAAACTGTAATTATTTCCACGGGAGCTAGTGCAAAATATTTAGGATTACAGTCTGAACAAAAATATCTTAAATTAGGCGGAGGTGTATCTGCATGTGCAGTGTGTGACGGGTTTTTCTATAGAAATCAGGAAGTAGTTATTGTTGGAGCCGGAGATTCAGCTTGTGAAGAAGCACATTATTTATCTAAGCTGTGTACTAAAGTGACAATGCTAGTTAGGCGTGACGAGTTTAGGGCTTCTAAAATCATGGCAAACCGTGTTAAAAACACCGCAAATATTACTATTTTGTTCAACACAGAAACTGAAGAAGTTTTAGGAGACGGTCAGGTGGTAACGGGTGTAAGAGCAAAAAATAAATTATCTAATGAAATAATTGACATTTCTGCTACAGGATTCTTTGTTGCTATTGGTCACAAGCCTAACACGGATATTTTTAATGCTTTTCTAAAACTAGACGAAACAGGCTACATAATTAATAAGCCAGGAACTTCAAAGACAAACGTTAATGGCATTTTTGTAAGTGGCGATGCTGCAGATCATGTATATAGACAAGCTATTACTGCTGCGGGTACCGGGTGTATGGCTGCATTAGATGCTGAACGTTATTTAGCTTCCAGAGAAGGATAGTTATCGTAATTCAGCTCCTAGTTCTGATTCAAAACGTTTTTGAATTTTTAACATTATTTTATCAATTTGAGAATCTTTAAGAGTCTGCTTATTGTCCTGAAGCGTGAAGCTTATGGCATAACTTTTTTTACCTTTTGCTAATTTATCTCCTGTATAAACATCGAATAGATTTACATCTTTTAAATAGTTGTTTTCAGTTTGTTTTGCTAGTTTATATAAATTCTCAAAAGTAAGTTCTTCATCGATCAATAATGAAAGATCACGTTTAACTTCAGGATACTTTGAGATGTCTTTGAACTTAATTGTGTTCTGATTAATTACTTTTATTAAATTATCCCAGTTAAAGTTAGCACAAAAAACTTTTTGTGAGATTCCAAAAGGGGTGAGCGCAATGGTTTTTAAACTCCCAAATTCTACAATTGAGTGTTTTCCTACGTTTAATTGCTGACCTTCATTCAAAATATCATTAGATAATGGGAAGCTTTTAAATTTTTTTATACCTAAACGATCTAAAACAGCTTTAACAATTCCTTTTAAGTAGAAATAATCAACCTCTGTTTTGTTAGAATTCCAACTTTTTTCAGACTTATTTCCTGTTAATAGAATGGATAAGTGATTAAATTCCTCTTTTCGCTCATCAAAATTATGGTAAGTTTTTCCAAATTCAAAAAGCTTTAGGTCAAGTTGTTGACGGTTAATATTAAAGGCTAAAGTTTCTAATCCTGAAAAAATTAAAGACTGACGCATTATAGACAAGTCATTACTTAAAGGGTTTAATATTTTGACATTGTTATCAGGGTCTAATTGTTTACTAATTAACTTGTATTTGTCAGTGGTGAGGGAATTAGTCATAATCTCATGAAAGCCTTGACCTACAAGTTGATTTGCGACAATATTTTCAATTTTGTGGTTTTCAAATTTAGAAGTATTTGAAATAGACGCATTTAATTTATTTGTTATTCCAATGTTATTGTATCCATATACTCTTAAAATTTCTTCAATTACATCGACTTCTCTTTGCACATCATTCCTGTATGCTGGTATAGTAAGTCCTAATCCGGTTTCAGTGACATTATTGACTTTAATTTCTAAAGCACTTAGAATACTTTTTATCTTTTCTTTAGGGATTTCTTGTCCTATTAATTTGTTTGTTTTATCAAAACTTAAAAATACTTGAGGGTCTTCAATCTTGTTGGGGTATTCATCAATTAAATCACTAGATATTTTACCTCCAGCAATCTCTGTAATTAACAAGGCTGCTCTTTTAAGTGCGTATTTAGTTATGTTAGGATCAATGCCACGTTCAAATCTAAATGAAGCATCAGTATTTAAAGCGTGTCTTTTAGCAGTTTTACGAATGCTTATTGGATTGAAATATGCGCTTTCTAAAAATATTGAAGACGTACTTTCCGAAATCCCAGAGTTTTCCCCACCAAAAACACCTGCAATACATAAAGGTTTATCTTGGTCACAAATCATTAAATCATCGTGGTGTAAAATACGTTCAACCCCGTCCAAAGTAACAAATTTTGTTCCTGACTTTACAGTCTTAATATTAATTTTATTACCATTAATTTTATCGGCATCAAAGGCATGAAGTGGTTGACCTAAATCGTGCAATACATAGTTCGTTGCATCTACAATATTATTAATGGGGCTTAATCCTATAGATTTAAGTCGATTCTGCAACCATGCTGGTGAATCTTTGACAACAATATTTGAAATGGTTAATCCACAATATCTTGGAGCTTTAATTTTATCATCAACATTTATATCGATTTTCAGTCCTCTGTTTTCGACGTGAAACCCAGAAACTGAAGGGCTTATTAACTTTGTATTGGTCCCGTATTGCGAAAGCCCAGCCATAAGATCTCGTGCGGTTCCGTAATGACTCATCGCATCTGATCGATTTGGAGTAAGTCCAATCTCGAAAACAATGTCATCTTCAACATTGTAATGATCTGCTATTGCAGTTCCAATATCTAATGCCTCATCTAATATCATGATTCCTTCGTGGGATTTACCTAATCCTATTTCATCCTCAGCACACAACATTCCGTGGCTTTCTTCCCCTCTTATCTTACTTTTTTTTATGGTCCAAGCCTCTCCTTCATTAGTGTACAAAGTAGTTCCAATTTTAGCTACTGCTACTTTTTGGCCTTTTGTAACATTAGGAGCGCCACAAACAATGTTTAGTGGAGTTTTTTCACCAATATCAATTGTTGTGATTTTTAATTTATCAGCATTTGGATGCTGTTCACATGTTAGTACATGTCCAACGACGATGCCTTTTAATCCCCCCTTTATAGATTGAAAAACATCTAAACCTTCAACTTCAAGTCCTAAGTTAGTAAGAAGCTCTGAGGTTTTCTCAGCACTCCAGTCAATTTTTATAAATTGTTTTAACCAGTTATATGATATCTTCATTGTTAGATGTTAAAGCTTTAAAGCAAATATAAAATAAAGCTATTAGCTATCAAATAAAAAGCCCAACCAAAACGGTGGGCTTTAATAAATACTTTTATTTAGTTTTATTGACCAGAAAGAGCTTTCATTTCACTTTCAATCATTTCATAGAATTGATCAATTTTTGGCATTACAACAACACGTGTTCTTCTGTTTTTTGCTCTGCCAAGAGCTGTATCATTATCAGTTAAAGGAACATAACTACTTCTTCCTGCGGCAATTAATTGTGCTGGATTAACCCCCATTATTTGCAGTTCTCTTATGATAGAAGTTGAGCGCTTGACACTAAGGTCCCAGTTGTCAACTAAGATTCCGTTTGAGTAAGATTGACTATCTGTATGACCTTCAATCATGGCCTCGAAATTTGGCTTGTCAGAAATTACTTTAGCAACCTTTGCTAAAACACTTTTAGCCTTTTCAGTCACAATAAAACTACCACTTTTAAATAGTAATTTATCTGCAATTGAGATAAAAACTACTCCTTTCTCAACATTGATTTCAATATCTGGATCATCAATTCCTACAGATTTTTTCAAACTAGATACAATAGCAAGGGTCACACTGTCTTTTTTGGAAATTGCATCTTGCAGGCGATTGATTTTTGAATCTCTCTCTTGTAAGCTTTCAAGAGTTTTTTCTAGGTTGTCTGCGCCTTTTGCAGTCAACAGAGTTATTTCTTTTGTACTAGTAATTAATGCGTCATTTGTTTTTCTAAGGTCGGCTAATTGATCCTTTAATGCGCTTAAACTAGCATTTGCAACAGCTTTATCAGATAAACAACTATTTAATTTTACTGTAGCTGTATTTAATAAATTTTCAGTGTTTTTTAATTTTTCTTGGGCAGCCACTAATTCTTTCTTGGTCCCACATGAAACCAATACAATTGATGTGGATAATAATAATGTATAAATTTTATTCATCTTAATAATTTAAATTACAAAAAAGTAAAATTATAAAATAATTACTTTATAAGTTGCCTTTTCAGCTATTTATTTATGCAATTTACTGTAGTGTTTAATTTTAAGCACAAAATATGACCAAACTATTGAAGGGTGTAGGTTTTCCGGTTTTGATGTTTTAATTGTTTGCCTCCTGAGTTTTATAAGTCTTGGAAGCGCTTGGTAAAAATTCAAGTGTGCTTTGACAATTGCAAATGTGTGATTAAGTTCCCCTTGAAATAAAAACTTTAACCCTGCTATTCCATCCAATAATAATCGGAGATAAATTACAGTAATTAGTTGATGTTGAGTGTTTTTAACTAATGAATACAGGCTATTTCTAAAGTTTAAGTATGTTTTTTTAGGATTATAATTATTTAAACTGGCGCCTCCAACATGATACACTGTTGAATTCCCTATATATTCAATTCTATATCCTTTATTTTTTGCACGCCAACACAGATCAATTTCTTCCATATGCGCAAAAAATGTATTGTCGAACCCTCCTAAATGTTTGTAGCAAGCAGCGGTGATAAAAAAACAAGCACCAGAGGCCCAAAATATTTCTGTTCGGTCATTATATTGCCCTTTGTCTTCTTCAATACTGTTAAAAACACGACCTCTACAGTAGGGATAACCTAACTTGTCAATAAAGCCACCCCCTGCACCAGCATATTCAAAGTAGTTTTTCTTTTTGTAATCTAATATCTTTGGTTGAATTATATGAGTATTGTTTTCATTTTTAAAAACATCCATTATTGGAGATATCCAGTTTTTTGTGACTTCTACATCAGAGTTTAACAAACAATATACGTCTGCATTAATTTGCTTTAAACTCTCGTTATATCCCGCCGCAAATCCAAGATTATGTTTAAGTTGAATACAATTTATATGAGGATAATTTAATTCTAAAAACTTTACTGAAGAATCGGTAGAAGCATTGTCAACAACATAGATTTCATTATTTGAAGAGTGTTTAATAACAGATGGCAGAAAAGCCTTTAATAGTTCCTTTCCGTTCCAATTAAGTATTACTATAGCTAGTTTCAAATCTTTTTTTTAACATAACTCGGAAGTTCCTTAAAAAAATTATAGATACCCAAGTTATGATCCATGGTACAAAAATAATGATTTAATCCATTGGTAACCATCAAACATGATGCTTTTAGTGCTAAATTATATCTAGCTATTTGGTCAAAAGCTGACTGTGATATTTTCACTCTTGGAGCTTTACATTCAACAATAAGATAAATACTGCCATCAGAGTTGTAAACTACAATATCATATCGTTTGTTAAGCCCATTTATCTGGACAACCTTTTCAACATTAATTAAGCTAACGGGGAAATTCTTTTCATTAATCAAAAATTGAATACAATGTTGTCGTACCCATTCTTCTGGTTGAAGTACAACAAATTTTTTACGAATAACATCAAAAATATGAGTATTATTTTCGCTATTTTTGATCCTGAATTTATATGACGGAAAATTTAAATTTCTCACATTACAAATTTGGTAATTTTTTTTGAATGAATTCTATTAACCAACTAATATCTGATATTAAAAAAAATAAGTTTGCACCTATCTATTTTTTAATGGGAGATGAAACTTATTATATTGATATGATTTCTGATCATATTGAGTCACATGTTCTTACTGATCAAGAGAAGGGCTTTAATCAGGTTGTTTTGTATGGTAAAGAAGTTTCAGTTCAAGACATAATATCCCATGCAAAACGCTACCCGATGATGGCTGATCGACAAGTAGTCATTGTTAAAGAAGCACAAAACCTTACAAAAACAATTGAACAGCTAGTCGATTACGTCAAGAATCCACAACTATCAACTGTTTTGGTGTTTAACTATAAATACAAGACATTAGATAAGAGAAAGGCCCTCTATAAATCGTTATCAAAATCAGCTATTGTTTTTGATAGTAAAAAAATATATGAAGACAAGGTTCCAGCTTGGATTCAGAATTTTTTAAAATCTAAGCTCATAACAATTACTCCCAAAGCAGCTCTTATGTTGACTGAGTTTTTAGGTAATGACTTAAGTAAAATTTCAAACGAACTTAATAAATTAGAAATTGTTATAGGAGTTGAAAAGTTAATTACACCTGAAATAATTGAGCAAAATATAGGCATATCCAAAGATTTTAATAATTTTGAACTACAAAAATCAATTGGTAATTTAGATCATGTTAAAGCATATAAGATTGTAAATTATTTTGCACAAAATCCCAAACAACACCCATTTGTATTGACAATTTCAATTTTGTACTTGTACTTCACAAAATTAATGACATTACACACGGTTGGTGTAAAGAATCCTACAGCATTATCAAAAGCTTTAAGTGTAAATCCTTATTTTGTTGGTGAGTATATTGCTGTTTCAAAAAATTTCCCAATGAAACGTATAAGCGGAGTTTTTGAAACACTACGTATGTATGATATCAAAAGTAAAGGAGTTGATGCTAACTTAGGGCACAAAGACTTATACAACGAACTTATTTACAATATTCTTAAATAATCAAAAATAAATTAACAATTTTATTTTGAATTATTTATTATTTTAATGAGATACAAAAAATTTCAAGACTTAGAGTAGAGTTGCTTTTTTGCAAATATTGCAGCCCCTATTATACCAGCATTATTTTTTAACTCTGCTGCTTTTAGTGGAGTTTTAATAGTTATATAGTCTTTAAATTTATTCATCTTTTTACTTACACCTCCTCCAATTATTATTAGGTCTGGATTAAATGTTTTTTCAACATGTTTTAAAAAAAAATTAACCCGTTTACCCCAAGACTTAAAGCTCCATTCTTCTCGTTTTCTAGCAGAATCTGCAGCAAAATATTCCATTATATCTCCTTTTCGACCATATAGCCTTCCTAGTTCAAAATTAGAAAGTAGCTGTCCGTTAAAAAACACCCCAGATCCTATTCCAGTCCCTAATGTTATCGTTATAACCAGCCCCATTTTATCTTTACCAACTCCAAACTCCATTACACCCATAGCAGCAGCATCAGCATCATTGACCACGTAATAGTTATTGTTTGTTTTACTTTTAAATAGATTGTCTACTTGAGTAAATTTCCATGAAGGATCTAGATTACCAAAATGCATCGCTTTTCCATTCTTTATAATGGTCGGGAATGATACTCCTATCTCTCCTTTCCATTCAAATTCTTTGATAAATTCTATCATAGTGTTTGATACATTTTCAGGAGTTGCTGGTTTTGGAGTTGGAATTCGTAACCTTTCACTTGTTAGTTCACCCGTTATGGTGTCTACAATAGCTCCTTTTATACCAGTTCCTCCAATATCTATTCCTAATATTTCCATTTCTATGTTGTTAATATTGATTCTGAAGTTCTTTAAGTCTTTCTCGGAAATCAAATTGTAAGTCCTCGTGCAATTTGATTATTTTTTTTTCTATGTTTTCAATTTGTTTTAGAAATATATTTGTCAAAGTAACACTATTTCCTATGGAGGGTTTAAGTGTTTTTAGTTTGTAACAATAATATAGTAGTAGTTCAACTTCTGTTTCTTTACTGTTTGAATACCGTGCATATTTTTTTAATGAACGTAAAATTTTACGTACACTTTTTTTTATGTAAAAATAACTGTTAGTATTTATTTCTTTAAATAATTGATCTACTTCTTCTTTAATTGCCTCTACATAAAAAGCTTCATCTTCAGATTCAAATAACAAATAGGTAAGTAGTTCTTTGTTCTCAATTTTGAAACGTGCAAGTCTTAAACATAATTCCCTTAAATAGTCTTCATTTAAAGTTTCTAATTCTTTTCTGAGTTGTATGACTGTAGCCGCTTTCATAATTCTTGTAATAATACAATTTTTTTAAGAAAAAATATAAATTGATAAGTTAATCATTGATGTCTAGCCTGTTTGCAAGTTTCTTTTTTTATTTAAGTTATTAATGTGATGTTTTCTTGATTTGATTAATTCAATAATTGTATTTTTGTTTACTTATTATGGATTCAATTACTCAAATAGTATTAGGTGCGGCTTGCGGTGAAACCGTGCTTGGAAAAAAAATAGGTAATCGTGCATTGCTTTTTGGTGCAATAGGGGGTACTATCCCCGATTTAGATGTGTTTATTGGTAAAATAATTTACGATAGCGAAATTGATTCTATGGCATTTCATAGAGGATTTATGCACTCATTTCTGTTTGCTATTTTAGCTGCCTTTATATTTGGGTTTTTGATTTTCAGGGTTTATAATCGTGGAAAGCGTTTAGGCATGACAACTCAAAAGGAGTGGATTTGGTTGTTTTTCGCATCAATTTTTACTCACCCAATTTTAGATTCTTTTACTGCTTATGGTACCCAGTTATTTGCACCTTTTTCAAATTACAGAGTAGCTTTTAATAACATATCGGTTGCAGACCCAATATATACACTTCCTTTTTTAATATCGTTAATAGTGGTTATGTTTTTTAAAAGAACTTCAACAAAACGTCGGCTATTTTTAAAGATTGGTTTAGGAGTTAGTTCTCTGTATATGATGTTAACACTGGTTAATAAATATTATGTTAATGGAATTTATAAGCAAGCTTTAGTAGATAAGAACATTGATTATTTGCGTTTTCAAACTCAACCTACAATTTTAAATAATTTTCTTTGGTACGGAATAGCTGAAACAGAAGATGCTTACTTTGTTGGATTTTATTCAATTTTGGATACTAAACCAATTATAAGTCGATGGCATAAACTGCCAAAGAATCATAACTTGATAGATGAAAAGACTAAAGATTTAGAAACTCTTGCTTGGTTTAGTGGTGGGTACTATAATTTGAGTGAAACAGCAAATTCTAAAACTTATTTATTTAAAGATCTAAGGTATCCATTAATGGATGAAGAAGATCCTAACTCGACCATTTTTAAATTTACAATCTCCAAAACAGGGGACCGTTGGGAAGCTGCTCCTTTTTATACTCCTGATGTCAGCACAGGTTCTTTAAATTCTTTTTGGGCTCGGCTTAAAGGAATTTAAGTAATTACTCCAATTTTTTGCATGCAATCTTTCATTTTATTGTAAGTACGTTGGATATCATTATCTAATCCAATTGAAAACCGAACAAGCCCATCAGATAATCCCATTTCTTTTTGCTCATTTTCCGGTATCTCAGAAGAGGTTGAGGTTCCTGGTGCGCTAAATAAGGTTTTGTAAAACCCTAAGCTTACCGCTAAGTATCCTAAGTTTTCTTTTTGCATTAACTCCATTAACGCATTCGCTTTTTTTAAGTTGCCAGCATCTATGGTCATCATTCCACCAAATCCATATTCAGTATTCATCATGCTTTTGAAAATTGTATGCGAGGGATGAGATTTTAACCCTGGATAGACAGTTTTTACGCCGTCGTTTTCAAATTTCTGGGCCAAGTACATTGCGTTTATGCTATGTTGTTTGATTCGTATGTGAAGAGTTCTAAGGTTTTTTAGTATTGAAGAAGCTCGAAGACTATCCATAGTAGCGCCAAATAACATAGCAGCCCCATCTATAACACTTCTTAAACTGTCTATCATTTCATGTGTTCCGCAAACAACGCCACCAACTGTATCGCTAGAACCATTAATGAATTTGGTTAAACTATGTATAACTATGTCCGCTCCAAGCTCTTTGGGAGATATAGACAGTGGTGAAAACGTGTTGTCTATAACTAGTTTTAAGTTGTATTTTTTAGCGAGTTTAGCTAGGCTTGGGATGTCTGCCACTTCTAATAACGGATTGCTTACAGATTCGCAATAGAGAACGGTAGTTTTAGGCGTGATTGCATTTTCAACACTTTCTAAATTAGTGATGTCAACAAAACTTGTATTGATATTTAATTTAGGTGCAAAATTTTTCAGAAAGGCATAAGTGCCTCCGTAAATAGTACGGCTTGAAACAACGTGATCATTAGCAGTGCATAATTGCATTAGAACTGAAGTAATTGATCCCATTCCAGAAGCAGAAACATTCGCTGCTTCAGTGCCTTCCATAGCTGCAAGTGCTTGCCCCAAGTAAATGCTAGATGGAGTAGTATGCCTGGCGTATAAATAACAGCCATCTGCATTACCCTCAAACGTATCAAACATTTTTTTAGCAGAGTGAAAAGTGAAAGTAGATGAATCTGATACTGAGGGGTTGACCCCACCATATTCTCCAAAATATTGTAAATCTTGTATTTTATTTGCCGGTTTAATAGCCATTTTTTTTAGTTTTATTTTTATCAAATTTGATTAATTTTAGAACTTAATACAATAATTATATTTGTTTTCAATAAATAAAACTAAATATTGATCTTCTTATAGATAATTAATTTATATTTTTACTAGATACAATAATAATTAGAATTTTTTTCAAAATGAAACTTGATGCAATAGACACTAAGCTTTTGAACCTTTTACAGAAAGATTCAAAACAAACTAATAAGGAGTTGTCTTCCAAACTTGATATGTCCGTGACTGCGGTTTATGAACGTATCAAAAAACTTGAAAAGGCAGGAGTTATTGACAAATATGTTGCTTTAGTTAATAAGCAGAGTATTGGAAGGGCTTTTGTTGCTTTCTGCCATATTAAATTAGTTAAACATTCTCAAGAACTTGTAAATCAATTCGAAAAAGAAGTAGTTACTATAGACGAAGTTCTAGAAGCCTATCATTTGAGTGGTGATTATGATTACTTGCTTAAAGTACATGTGGAAGATATGGATTCTTTTCGCAAATTCATGGTTTCTAAACTTACAAACATTGATCATATTGGTAGTACGCATAGCATGTTTGTGATTTCCGAAGTTAAACATTCAACAGCTGTTAATATTTAGAAGTAAAATGATTCTTTCATTTAATATATGTTTGTATTTTTGTTATTAAATTAAAATAAATTTATTATGAAATCATATGATGTTGCTATCATAGGGTCCGGACCAGGTGGTTATGTAGCTGCTATTCGTTGTGCACAGTTAGGAATGAAAACTGCTATCATAGAAAAGTATGCCACCTTAGGTGGTACTTGTTTAAATGTTGGATGTATTCCCAGTAAAGCTTTACTAGATTCTTCTCATCACTACGATGATGCTGTAAAACATTTTGAGACTCATGGTATTGAAATTCCCGGAGAAATCAAAGTCAACTTAGAAAAAATGATTGGACGGAAGCAAGCTGTAGTAGATCAAACTACTGTAGGTATTGATTTCTTAATGACCAAAAATAAAATTGATGTTTACCACGGGATGGGTGCTTTTAAAGATGCTACTCATATTAAGATTACTGGAAATACAAATCAAGAAATAGAAGCTAAATATATTATCATAGCAACCGGAAGTAAACCTACTTCCTTGCCTTTTGCTAAAGTTGATAAGCAACGTATAATTACATCTACAGAAGCATTGAAATTAAAGGAGATTCCTAAACATTTGATCATTATTGGCGGAGGTGTTATCGGATTGGAATTAGGTCAAGTTTACAAACGTCTCGGTTCCGATGTAACTGTAATTGAATACATGGATCGAATTATTCCAACAATGGATTCGAGCTTATCCAAAGAATTAAACAAAGTATTTAGAAAACAGAAATTTAATATTAAAGTGTCTCACAAGGTAACTTCTGTTGTAAGAAATGGAAATGAGGTTTTGGTTAAAGCTGTAAATAAAAAAGGAGAACTCGTTGAGTTTGAAGGAGATTATTGTTTAGTCTCTGTTGGACGCAGCCCCTATACTGTAGGTTTAAATACCCAATCTGCTGGAATTAAATTAACAGATAATGGGCAAGTAGAAGTCAATAGTCAGTTACAGACTTCAACTTCAAACATTTATGCAATAGGAGATGTTGTAAAAGGAGCTATGTTAGCTCATAAAGCTGAAGAAGAAGGAGTCTTTGTTGCCGAAACTATTGCGGGTCAAAAACCTCATATTGATTATAGTTTAATTCCTGGCGTGGTATATACTTGGCCTGAAGTTGCTTCAGTTGGTAAAACTGAAGATCAGCTAAAGGATGAGGGTATTGATTATAAATCAGGTCAATTTCCAATGCGTGCGTTAGGACGAAGTCGTGCTAGTATGGATTTAGATGGATTTGTCAAAATTCTTGCAGATAAAGCAACAGATGAAATTTTAGGAGTTCATATGATTGGAGCTCGCTGTGCTGATTTGATATCCGAAGCTGTTGTTGCTATGGAGTTTAGAGCGTCAGCAGAAGATATTTCAAGAATGTCTCATGCACATCCAACATTTTCTGAGGCAATTAAAGAAGCTGCATTGGCGGCTACTGAAGATCGCGCACTACATATATAAAACTTTTTTAGAGTGGGTAGATAATTAACTTAAATGAAGGTTTTTATTTCTTTTTTCGTCTGTTATAATTTTTATCCCCTCTAGTCTTTGGTTTCTTATATTTTTTCGCAATGATACGTTTGTAAGATCCGCCTAGGTTTTCCTTTTGGTTTTTTTCACTTTTTTCATGGAAAGCTGGTCCAGGTTTATCTAAGTCTGTTTTTTTATGTGGATTATAATGCTCTTTTATTTGTGTACGCTCCTCTTCAATTAATTCTTTTGAAATTTCGACTTCATTAGGAATTTCTAATTTATCAATTTTTATTTTCATTAATTCTTCAATGGCATTCTTGTAATCCATTTCATTTTCTTTGGAAAAAAGCAAGCTAATTCCTTTTCTTTTTGCTCTTCCAGTTCTACCAATACGGTGCATATAGTTTTCAGGATATTCAGGGGTATCAAAATTAATAACGTGTGAAACATCATCAATGTCTAATCCTCTTGCCATAACGTCTGTTGCAACCAATATTCTATTAACTCCACTTCTAAATTGTTCGATACTTCTTAATCTATAATTTTGTGTTTTATTTGAATGAATTACACAACACTCGTCCTGAAAACATTCACTTAAAGATAGAAACAGTCTATCAGCCATCCGTTTATTAGAAACAAATATCAGTACACGATAGTAAACTTCAAGATCGCTTGTCAGTAAACGAACTAAATTTAATTTTGTGTAGTAGTTAGGTACTTCATACCTAAATTGCATAATATTTTTGAGTGGAGTACCAGATAGGGCTACCGAAATACGTTCTGGATTAATAAAAAAATCAGTTATTAATGCATCTACATCTGAAGTCATTGTTGCCGAAAACATAATATTTTGTCGACGTGAAGGAAGAAGATCAAAAATATTTATAAGTTGATGTCTAAATCCTAAATCTAGCATCACATCAACTTCATCTATGACTAGTTTTTGAATATTTTTTAGTTTTAACACCCTACTTAATGCTAAATCGTAAAGTCTTCCAGGAGTCGCAACAAGGATATCAATACCTTTCGAGATCTGATTTTTTTGTGTATTTATGTTTGTACCACCATAGACCCCTAAGACTCTATTGTTCGTGTAAAGATTAAGAGCTTCTAACGAATTAACAACCTGAACAACTAACTCACGAGTAGGCACCATTATAAGAACTCTCGGAGTTTCATCGCTAGAATACTTTAAGTTTCTAATAATAGGTAGTGAGTAAGCTAATGTTTTTCCTGTTCCTGTTTGAGCAATTCCTACAACATCTTTTCCAGCACAAAGCACATTAAATGCAGCTATTTGAATTGCGGTTGGTTTGACATATCCTAAATCTTTTAGTGCATTGATTAAAGGAGTTGTCAATTTGAAGTCTTCGAAAGATAACATTGGTAATAATTTACCACAAAGGTAAGGTATTCTTCTAAAGTGATGATTTATTATTTAGAACTGATTAACTTTGTTTTTAAAATTAATCTTAGTGCGTCACAATAAAGAAATATTAATTCCAAATATTAAAGAGTTTAAAATTAAGTTATTGTCTTGGGCTCAACAATTTGAAGAAGTTGTTTGGCTAGACTCTAACCATCGATTACAATCTCATGCTAGCTATGATGCTGTTTTGGCAATTGATGCTTTTACAGGGATTCAAACTGATGCTTTAAATGGTTTTAAAAAATTAAAAGAGTACCAAGAATTGACTAATGATTGGATTTTTGGATATCTTTCATATGATTTGAAAAATGATATTGAGCCTCTTAGTTCAAAAAATTTTGATGGTTTATATTTTCCTGACCTTTATTTCTTTCAACCTAAGAGGTTGTTTTTATTTAAGGATAACAAATTAGCTATTAAATATTTAAATTGTGTTTCTGACGATATTGATTTCGATTTAGCAACTATAAGTTCATTTTCCATAACAAATGAATCGAATTTTACCAACAATATAAAGATTGAATCCAGACTAACTAAAGACTCATACATTGAAAAGGTAACTACAATGTTATCTCATATCCAAAGAGGAGATATTTATGAGGCTAATTTTTGTCAAGAGTTTTATGCGATCGCGAAGCTTAACCCTCTAAAAACTTATTTTAGTCTTAACTCAATTGCACAAACACCATTTGCAACTTTTCTTAAAAACGGGAGTCAATTTTTATTATCGTCCTCACCAGAACGTTATATTAAAAAAGAGGGGAGCGTCATTACTTCTCAGCCAATAAAAGGTACGACCAGACGGTCTGACGATATTAGCGAAGATGAGAAACTAAAATTTGTATTGAAAAATGATCAAAAAGAACGAAGTGAAAATATTATGATTGTTGATCTGGTTCGAAATGATTTATCTAAAATAGCCAGAAAAGGAACTGTTAAAGTTACAGAGCTATGCGAGTTACATAGTTTTAAACAAGTTCATCATATGATTTCAACAGTTGAGGCTGAAGTTTCACCAACGTTGTCACCAGTAGATGTTATTTCTGCAACTTTCCCTATGGGTAGTATGACAGGAGCTCCTAAAATATCAGCGATGAAGATTATTGAAGCACTAGAGGAGACTAAAAGAGGTGTTTATTCTGGAGCTGTAGGATATTTTACTCCAGAGGGTGACTTCGATTTCAATGTTGTTATTAGAAGTATTTTATATAATGCATCTAATTCGTATGTTTCATTTTCTGTGGGCAGTGCTATTACTTCTAAAAGTACTCCTCAAAGAGAGTATGAAGAATGTCTAGTGAAAGCAAAAGCTATGCGTAGTGTTTTGGAGAATTAATTTGTAGTTTTGTCAGATGCTTAAAACCTTTCAAAGCCTTTTACATGGAAATTTTTCTTTTCTTAAAGAGTCTCGCTTATTAGTGGCTGTTTCTGGAGGTTTGGACAGTATGGTTCTGGTTGACTTATGCCTAAAATTAGATTTGAATATTTATTTAGCTCATTGCAATTTTAATTTAAGAGGAAACGAAAGTAACGAAAATGAAGATCTTGTTAAAACATATGCTAAAACACACAGCATTAAGTTGTTTACAAATCGTTTTGACACCAATGGCTACGCAAATTCCACAAAGCAATCAACTCAAATGGCTGCACGACAGCTAAGGTATGATTGGTTTGAGTCGCTTCAGGAACAGCAAAGATTTGATTTTGTGCTAACCGCTCATCATGCAGACGATAATTTAGAGACATTTCTAATTAATTTATCGCGAGGAACTGGTCTAGAAGGACTTACTGGAATTCCAGTCATAAATGGATCTATTGTTCGTCCTTTGTTGCAGTTCACAAGGCATGAGATTTTAGATTTTGCAACTACAGAAAATTTAAAATGGCACGAAGATAGTTCCAATAAAAAAATGATATATCTACGTAATAACTTACGGCACTCAATAATTCCACTTTTAAAAGACACTAATCCATCATTTATGGATAGTTTTTACAAAACTCAAAAATATTTAAATGAATCACAATCTGTATTAGAAGATTATATATTAGAGATTGAAGATCGGGTTATAGTCTCAGTTAGCGAAGATCAAATTTTATACGATATTAACAAGATACTGGCTCTAAATAACCCAAAGGCTTACATATATCTTCTTCTTAAATCTTACGGCTTTACAGATTGGAGTGAAATTATGACTCTTTTAGAGGCACAGTCGGGTAAACAAATTTCTTCTCCATCACATCGCCTTATTAAAAATAGAACTAATTTGATTTTATGTAAAATCAAAGCCCAGTCAGTGGTAAATATTTCTATTCAAAATTCACATAAATTGATTAAAATTCCTGGTCATGGAATTGTTTTACAAATAGATTCAACTAATGTCGTTCCAGAAATATCACCTGAATCAGTAATTTTAGATTTGAAAACATTAAAGTTTCCATTAACTCTGCGAAATTGGAATGAAGGTGATTACTTTTATCCAAGTGGCATGAAAGGCAAGAAGAAGCTGAGTAAGTTTTTTAAAGATCAGAAGTTATCATTAGTTGAAAAAGAAAATGTCCTAATTTTGTGTAGTAATGATCAAGTAGTATGGGTTTTAGGAATGCGTGCAGACAATAGATTTATATCATCCAAAAAGACAATTAATTTTTTGAAAATTTCAATAATAAATAATGCCAGTAATTAATAGCTCTTTTAATCCTTCATTACTGTTTAAAAACGGTTTTATATCTACTATTTATTCTGGTCTGGTTAGGCGGTTGAAAATAATTCAACATAGAGAACGGATTACACTAAGAGATGGTGATTTTATTGATTTAGATTGGAGTTATGCTAAAAAGTCATCAAAATCTATCATTGTGCTTTTGCATGGAATGGAAGGACATGGTCAACGTCCATATATAACTGGTCCAGCTTTGTTATTTAATAATAATAATATTGATGCTATTTGTGTAAATTTTCGCGGTTGTAGTGGAGAACTGAATATGAAATACTCGTCTTTTCACTCTGGAATGACAGAAGATCTTGAGGATGTTATTAATCATGTTATTTCACTTAATAGGTATGATTCAATTTTTATAAAAGGTATAAGCCTTGGTGCAAATATTCTTTTAAAATACTTAGGAGAGGATAATGATATACCCACTCAAGTAAAAGCGGGAATGGCTGTTTCTGCACCCTGCGACTTGTCTGGCTCTGCAAAAGCACTACATAAGTTAAAGAACCTTCCTTATCAAATTAATTTTTTATGGGGATTATTAAAGCTATTAAAACAGAAACAAAAACAATTTCCAAATTTAATTACCAGTTCTCAAATCCGAAATATTTTTACTCTCAATGATTTTGATGAAGTTTATACATCACGTGCTCACGGATTTAAAAATGCACAAGATTATTATGCAAAAGCGAGTAGCCTTCAGTTTCTTAAATCCATAAACATTCCCGTTCTTATTTTGAATGCCTTGAATGATTCTTTTTTATCTAAAGACTGTTTTCCGTATGAGGAAGCTAAAAAAAACTCATTTCTTTATTTAGAGACTCCGCAATGGGGGGGGCATGTTGGTTTTATTTCTCGAAAAGGTTTTTATTACAATGAAAAACGAGCTCTTGAGTTTTTCCTAGAATGTAAGTAGAGTGTTATAGATTTTATCCATTGGAAACCCCATTACGTTGAAATACGAACCTTCTATTTTAGTAACAGCAATTTGTCCTATCCAATCTTGAATTCCATAAGACCCAGCCTTGTCAAGGACTTTGAAATTCTTGATATAGTAATTAATTTCTGAATTACTTAGTTGTTTAAAAGTTACTTTGGTAATGGAATTAATAGTTTTTAATTTTGCTGAAGTTTTGAAGCAAACTGAAGTAATTACTTCATGGGTTTGACCACTTAGAGATCTAAGCATTTGAAAAGCATCATTTGCGTCTGTTGGTTTGCCTAAGGCAGTATTTTTGAACCAAACAATAGTGTCACTTGTGATAAGAATGTCCTTGGGAGTGAGTGTGTCTTCAAACTGCATAGATTTAAGCTGTGCTAAATAATCAGGTATTTCAAAATGCTTTAAGTGTACAGGATATTCTTCTATGATAGGCTTAATACGTATCTCAACTTTTAAACCTAAGCCTTTGATTAGCTCTTGCCTTCTTGGAGAGGAAGAGGCCAAGATTAGACGTTTATCTTTTAAAATATCTGCAAGCATATTTATAGTTTAATCATATTGTGCATCAAATTCTTTCATCCAATGGCCTTGGACTTTTAGGACTTGTTCTATAATATCACGTACAGATCCATGGCCTCCATTTTTGTGAGAAATGTATTTAGATACAGCTTTAACTTCTGGAACAGCATCTTGAGGGCAGGTGGGAAGCCCAATAAGTTTCATAGGCGGTATATCTGGGATGTCATCTCCCATATACACAATGTTTTCAAGTTTTAGCCTGTGTTTTGTAACAAGATTATTTAAATTAACAACTTTATCATGAGCTCCCAAACTAATTTCTTGAACTCCCAATCCTTCTAGTCGTTTTCTGACTCCTTCATTTTTACCTCCCGAAATAATACAAATTAAAAAACCAGCATCAACCGCTGTTTTTAATGCAAAACCGTCTCTAGTGCTCATTTTTCTTAGCATTTCACCATCGCTAGTAACTAATACTGAACTGTCGGTTAATACACCGTCAACATCAAAAATAAATGTATTGATGTCATTTAGATATTCTTTATAGCTTTTTGAGTCCATGAGTTATTTTTATTGAATTTGTAAGTTGTTTATATATGGCTTGATAGTCGGGGTGGCTTTCTAAAGTTCTTAAATGATGATTAATAGTTACTTGGTCATTTCGTTTGGCTGGTCCTGTTTGAGCATTGTAGGGGGAAGTAGATTGTATTTTTTTTGCAGTTTCTAAAATTAGTGGTTTTAATACATCAAAGTTAACACTTTTATAATCACTAAGTTCATGAGCAATACGATACAGGTGATTTGAAAAGTTATTAATAAACACCGCTGATAAGTGTAAAGCCTGCCGCTGTTCTGTATTAATCATATACGACGGACTTCCCATGTACTTAGCAAGAGTTATAAGTTTATTAGAATCTTCTTTTCTCATTGTTTCAATGCAAAAAGGAACTTCTGAAAACTCCAAATCAGCTGACTTAGAAAAGGTTTGAAGAGGATAAAAAACACCTCTTTTGTGCTTAATATCTATTTTTTTGAGAGGGATACTTCCAGAAGTATGAACTACTAATCGATTTTCAAAAGGTAATTTCTTTGAAAGCGCTTCAATTGCCTTATCAGTTACAGCAATAATATAGATATCTGCAGTCTTTAAATTTTTCAAGTCATTACAGAGTTCAATATCTTTTGTATCAGATTTAATTGAGTTTTTGTCTCGACTGTACCATTGAACTAATTTTACCTTTTTTACAGATTGCATAATTCTCACTAAATGAGAACCAACATTTCCAGCTCCTAAAACAACTACTGATATCATTTCGCTAAAATAAACAAGTAATCTGTCATTTAAAAGTTTAACTAAATCAATGCCTTTATTTTATTTAAATAACTGTTAAAACTGATTAACATAAATGACTTTTCCTATTATAATAAGTACATTTGCATTTCAATTAAATGTGACTGTTTTAGCATGCTAAAAAAACTAACTAATCTTCTTTTTTCAACCCGATTAACAGGATCTCTTTTTATTATTTTTGCAATTGCAATGGCCGTGGGAACTTTTATGGACATAGGGCAAAGTACATCCCCTACGCCGTATTCCAGAACATTTATTTATAACGCTCGTTGGTTTGAAGCAATCATGTGTTTCTTTATTATTAATTTTACGGGAAATATTTTTAGATATCGATTATTAAGGAAAGAAAAATGGGCAACACTAACCCTTCACCTATCTTTTATATTCATCCTTTTAGGTGCTTTTATTACTCGATATCATGGTTTTGAAGGGATGATGTCGATCCGCGAAGGCTCTACAGAAAATACCTTCTTGTCACAAAAAACATACTTAACTACTTATATTGATGGAGATTTTAAAATTAACGGACAACTTGTTCGTCGTGTTGAAGAACAAGAAGTAGATTTTTCACCAAGACTATTAAATAAACATTCACTTACCACCACTTATAACACATCTGTAATTTCCGTCGACTTAGTTGATTTTATTGAAGGTGCAGAGGAGGATATTATACCTTTTGTCGACGGAGAGTACTATTTAAAGCTTGTTGAAGCAGGTGATGGAGCACCTCACAATCACTTTCTTAAATTAGGGCAGGTTAGTAGCATACACAACGTGCTGTATGCGCTTAATAAACCAACAGAAGGAGCTATTAATATAACTTATTCTGAAAACGATTTAACAATTCAGTCGCCATATGATGGGGAATATATGACGATGGCTACTGGTTTACAAGGTCGTTTGGTCAAAGATAGTGTACAAACCTTAGTTTTGAGATCACGTTACATTATAGGTAATCAAGCTATTGTATTTCCAAAGCCGGTAATTAAAGGTAAATTTGATATTGTAAAAAAATCAAGATTGCTAAAAGGAGATGAAGACGGAATTGTTTTAAAAGTAACAGCTAACGAGGATACTAAAATAGTTAAGTTACTAGGAGGTAAGGGTGCTAACAACCCCTTCAAGCAAATTGAAGTAGGGGGTTTAGATTTTGCCTTCAAATATGGATCAAAGCTTTTAGAACTCCCTTTTGAAGTTAAACTAAATGATTTTATTGCAGAGCGTTATCCAGGAACTGACAAGAGCTATTCCTCATTTGAAAGTAAAGTTAGTGTATTTGATGCTGAAAAAGGGGATTTTGATTTTCACATCTATATGAATAACATATTAAACCACCGTGGCTACAAGTTTTTCCAATCTTCTTTTGATCCTGACGAAAAGGGGACTATTTTATCTGTAAACCATGATTATTGGGGGACTTGGTTTACTTATCTAGGATATTATCTATTGTATTTTGGATTGATGGCCATATTATTGTCAAAGTATGCACGTATGGAGTCCTTACGTCGTCAGCTTGACAAAATCAAGAAAAAGAAGTCAAAGCTAGTTATCATAATTTTATTATTCTTTTCTTTCAATGGATTCACACAATCTCAACATAGTTCAAATCATACTAATGTTCGTCCAACTCAAACACAGCTAGATTCGATTTTAAACATTAACATAACTCCTGCTGTTGAAGCTGATCGATTTGGTCATCTAATTGTACAAGACACGGATGGGCGAATGAAGCCAATAAATACTTATGCATCTGAGTTGTTACGTAAATTAAGTAAAAAAGATAGTTATAATGGTTTTGATGCCAATCAAGTATTTCTTTCTATGCAAGAAAGTCCACAATTGTGGTACAATGTTCCTTTAATCTATCTAAAAGCTAAAAAAGCAGACACAATTCGAACAATATTAGGGTTAAAAAAAACCGCCAAATATGCCGCTTTAGTTGATTTTTTAAACCCAAACTTAGATTATAAGCTAGGGCCATACTTAGAAGATGCTTACAGTGCCCAAGTACCTACTGCTATTCAAAAGATTTTTAAAGAGACTGATCAACGTGTAAGTTTATTGTTTAATACTTTGGAAGGGAATGCTTTACGTATATATCCAATTCCGGATGATGAAAATAATACTTGGGTTTCTTCAAAAGAATTTAGAGAAAGAGACTATATATTGAAGGACTCTCTTTATGGAAACTTTATTAAAACAGGTTTTATTGCATATTTGGCAACTCTCCAAAATGATAAAGCTTTAAATACAGATTTTTCAAAAAGCCAACAATTATTAGAAGCGATAAAAGCTACTCAGACAAAGTTTGGCAGATCTACAACTATTAGTCAAGATAAGGTAGAGGCTGAAATTTTGTATAACCGCTACGATATTTTTAAGAAATTATTTGAATATTACATGTATGCTAGTAGTTTAATGTTCTTGTTACTTATTGTTCAGATTTTTAAAGATCGTAGTACAGTTTTGTATTATTCGGTTCAAACATTCAAGTATTTAATTTGGGTTTGTTTTGTTCTTCATACGCTTGGTTTAATAACTCGATGGTATATTTCAGGCCATGCCCCCTGGAGTGATGCTTACGAATCAATGATTTATGTAGCTTGGGCGACCATGGCTTTTGGTGTGATGTTGGGAAAGAAAAGTGATTTAACTTTTGCTTCAACCGCTTTTGTAACCTCTATGATATTGATGATAGCTCACTGGAACTGGATGGATCCATCTATTGGAAATTTACAGCCAGTTTTAAATAGTTATTGGTTAATGATTCATGTTGCTATTATAGTTGGTAGCTATGGACCTCTTACCCTTGGAATGATATTAGGACTTATTTCTCTTCTGTTAATGATATTAACTAATGAAAAAAACAAGCAAAAGATGGGTCTAAATATCAGAGAGCTTACCATCATTAACGAAATGGCTTTAACTGTTGGTTTAGTAATGTTAACTATTGGAAATTTCTTAGGGGGTATGTGGGCCAACGAAAGTTGGGGGCGTTACTGGGGTTGGGATCCTAAAGAAACATGGGCTTTAATAAGTATTATGATATATGCATTTGTAATTCACATGCGTCTAATTCCTGGACTTAGAAGTCGTTTTGTTTTTAGTGTAGCTTCTGTGTTAGCATATGGTAGTATAATGATGACTTACTTCGGAGTTAATTTTTATTTAGCTGGCTTACATTCATATGCAAAAGATGACCAAGAAATAAGCATTAATTACATTGTAGCCACCCTAATTTCACTGACTTTCATATCTATTTTAGCTTACAGAAAACATAAAAAATATTTTTTAAATTAAGTTTAATTAAACAGATCTCTAACTTTATCATATTTGATAGCCTCAAAATCAGAAATTAGCATATCTGCTTTTGAGTAGTCTTGGTCTTTTGAGTTAGTACTCTTAAAGGCAACACAAAAAAAGTTACCTTTTTTTGCTGCAGCAATTCCATTTGTAGAATCTTCAATTACAAAGCATTCAGTGTGTGATACTCCAGCTGAGATTGCCGCTTTTATAAATATTTCTGGATGTGGTTTTGAGGCTTTTAGATCTGCGCCACTTAGTTTGTCTTTAAAATAAGTATCTAATTCAAAACGTTTCATAACATTATTGATGGTAAAGATAGACGCTGAGGAAGCAACAATTAACGTAAGTCCATTGGAATGGTAATTTTTAATAAGATCTTCAACGCCATCAATTAAGCGAAGATCGGGATCTTCAAAAAATAGCTTTGTAAAATGGATACGTTTAGTTCTTTCTAAATCAATTGGTTTGGGTTTTAACTTATAAAAATCACACAAAAACTCACATATACTTCGTGTGGATTGTCCTGTAAATCCACGATACATTGATTCTGAGACCTTTATATTAAAATCCTGAAACATCATTTGATAAGCCTTGTGGTGTAATGGCTCTGTATCTACTATTACACCATCCATATCAAAAAGTACAGCTTTAAGCATTCTTTTTTTTTTTACGAAGATAATAAATATCATTAGGTAGATTTCATGAAATATTTAAGATTAAATAATAATTTTTTTATAATTTTGAACTTTAATATATAACATGAATTTACTTAAAAAGCTCGGTATTACTAACATTTTGTTGCTCTGTTTATGTGCATCAATCATTGTAGTCTCTGAATATTTGTTTTTTTCCGGAGATAAGTTGCATGGTATTTTTGTAGGGATCTGGGCGCCGATGTTAATAGGTCTAATGATATTTTTTAAACTTTTTCGTATTGACCGCTAACAGTATAGTATTAATTTTTTCTGTATTTGTGTCATTATGTGTAGTGATATGGGCAATTGTTTTGATTAAACAATTTAATGACATAGGAAAAAGCTAAGCTAATTTTATAATTTGTAATCATGAGCTCAAATACAAAAGGAATAAATACTATTTGTATTCATGAAGGTGAATTAAAAGATATTACTTTTAAGGGGGCCGTATCGCCTCTGTACATGTCTACATCTTATGATTTTTTAGATGTTAACATTAAACGCTACCCACGCTATTTTAATACTCCTAACCAAGAAAGTCTTTCCAAGAAAGTTGCAGCCTTAGAACATGCTGAATCTGCTTTGATATTTGGTTCTGGTATGGCTGCTATATCATCTACTTTATTGACTTTTTTAAAGTCTGGCGATCACGCTGTTATACAAAATGACATTTATGGTGGTACCAGAAGTCTAATTGAGTCACATTTCAAAAGCTACGGAATAAATTATAGTTTTACGAAAGATTTATCTGTAGAGTCATTTGAAAACTGTATTCAAGAAAATACTAAACTAATATATTTAGAAACTCCTTCTAATCCATTATTGAAACTTGTAGATCTTTTCGGGATAGCAAAACTTGCAAAAAGTTATAGTATAACTACAGCTGCCGATAATACTTTTGCATCACCCATTGTGCAAAACCCTCTTGATCTAGGAATAGATATAGTAATGCACAGTGCTACTAAATATTTTGGAGGTCATAGCGACATCACAGCAGGTGCTGTTGCATCCTCTGAACTAATCATGGGTAAAATATGGAATTTGTCAAAAGATTTTGGAGGTAATCTTAGTGATTATACAGTTTGGTTACTTGAAAGAAGCATGAAGACTCTGGGTATTAGAGTAAAGGCACAACAAAAGAATGCTAAAAAATTAGCTACTTTTTTAGACAAACATCAAGCGGTTAAAACCGTTTTCTATCCTGGGTTAAAATCTAATGAGTACCATAATTTAGCAAAAATTCAAATGAAAGGTTTTGGCGCTATGATGTCTTTTGAATTAGTAAATGGATATGATGCAGAAACATTTTTAAAAGCCTTAAAACTTATTAAACCTTCAATGAGTTTGGCAGGGGTAGAGAGCACCATGTTACTGCCTTACAAAACATCTCATTCGTTACTTACTGAGATTGATAGAATTTCACAAGGAATCACAAACCAACTTATTCGTTTTTCAGTTGGAATTGAAACTAAATCTGATTTAATTAAAGATATAGAACAGGCATTAATTGTCTGTAAATCATAAAGTTAACATATGAAAATAGATATATTAGCATTTGGCGCCCATCCTGACGACGTAGAACTTAGCTGTGGTGGTACTATTATTAAAGAAATTCAACGTGGTAAAACAGTTGGGGTAATTGATTTAACAAAAGGAGAACTAGGTACTCGTGGCACCTCTCAAACTAGAGCGAATGAAGCTAGTATTGCAGCCTCTATATTAGGAGTTTCTTTTAGAAAGAATCTTAGTTTTGCGGATGGTTTTATAGTAAATGATAAATCACATCAATTGGAAGTGATTAAATTAATAAGACACCATCAACCAGAAATAGTGTTGTGTAATGCTATTGAAGATCGTCATATTGACCATGGGATTGCCAGTAAGTTGGTTAGTGACGCTTGTTTTTTAAGCGGATTGATTAAGATAGAGACCAAATCATTAGATTCACAAGATGTACAGGAGCCATGGCGACCTAAATCAATCTATCATTATATTCAATGGAAAGCTCTTGATCCTGATTTTGTAGTTGATATAAGTGAACATATTGATCAAAAAATGGAAGCTGTAATGGCTTATTCAACTCAGTTTTATGATTCTAAAAGTAAAGAACCAGATACTCCAATATCGTCAAAGAATTTCATTGATAGTGTGCGCTATAGAGCTGCAGACTTAGGACGCCTTTCTGGAACCTCATATGCAGAGGGTTTTAATGTAGAACGTCTTCCTGCAATTGATTCCTTATTTGACCTTAAATAAAATACAAAAATGTTTGTATAAAATCATAAATACTATACATTTGCATTCGCATTATATAAGTGCAAAATGGTGGTTGTAGCTCAGTTGGTTAGAGCATTGGTTTGTGGTACCAAGGGTCGCCGGTTCGAATCCGGTCTTCCACCCAAAAAGCAAAAGCTTCTCTTTTAAAAGAGAAGCTTTTTTTGTTAATTAGATTTATTTGGTAGCTTTATCAACACGCACAGCTTTATCTCTATTAGCTAATTCCCATGCGGTATGGAATACTAATCTTGTTCTGTTTTCAAGTAAATCATATTGAATTTTATCTGGCGTATCTGATGCTTGGTGATAATCATCATGAGTGCCATTAAAATAGAATATAACTGGAATATTGTTTTTAGCAAAGTTGTAATGGTCCGATCGATAATAGTAGCGATTTGGATCGTTTTCGTCATTAAAGGTATAATCTAATTCAATATTTGTATACTTTGAATTTACATCTTCTGAAAGTTCGTGTAATTCAGTACTCAGCTTATCGCTGCCAATTAAGTAAATATAATTACGTTTTCCTTTGATTCTTTTAGGGTCTGTTCGTCCTATCATATCAATATTAAGGTTTGCTACAGTTTGCGATAAAGGTACAAGAGGATCATAGTCTGTATAGTACTGAGAGCCAAGCAACCCTTTTTCCTCGCCTGTTACGTGTAAAAAGATAATTGATCGCTTAGGACCGTTACCGTCTTTTAAAGCAGCTTTAAATGCTTCTGCGATTTCTAATATAGCTACTGTTCCTGAGCCATCATCGTCTGCACCATTAAAAACTTCACCATCGTGCATTCCAATGTGGTCTAGATGTGCAGAAAGTACAATATATTCGTCTGGTTTTTCTGTTCCCTTGATTATAGCTGCCACATTATCAGAAGAAATAGGCTTACTTTTTTGTTCATAATCGATTTTTATTTGATTTCCAAGTAGTAGGGCTGTTTCCATAGATTTACCAACTAAAAAACTATATATCTCTTTTTCATTAACATCTAAAGATAAATCACTTTCACCTCCATGATTGTCTTTTTCTTTATAATAAGGAGCATACAATTTAAACATAGGGTCATTAATTAAAAAGAATCCCTTAGCGCCTAGTTCTTTTGCAGTATTTAACTTTGATCTTAATTCTTGACGGTTATTAGACCACTTTGTTTTTTTGGAAGTACCACTAATAAGGTATTTATTGTCTTTGTTTAAGGGTTCACCTGCACTAGCAACTACAATTTTACCATCAACATCAATTCCATCATAATCATTATATTTTTCATCTTTAATTCCGTAACCAACAAGGATGATGTCCTTGGATTCAATTGTAATAGATTCACCCCCTGACATACTTATATAATCTTTATAGTATGTAAAAGACTTATCTTCAATGCTTATGGAAACGCTAGGAGCCTCTATCAGCTTTAAGGGGACATTCTGAAAATAATCACCATCATCTTTAACTGAATTGACACCTAATTCGATATAATGATCTTTTAGATAATTAATAGCAATGGTTAAGCCATTTGTTCCTGTTTCCCGCCCCTCAAATTCATCTGATGAATAAGTGTATAATTTTTCCTTTAGCTCTGCAGCTGTAATACTTTGAGAATATTTTAATTGATTTTGTCCATAACCAAGAAAAGATATGGTCATTAATGCAAACGATAATAATCTATTTTTCATAACTATTTTTATCTATTAAGGATGTCAAAGATATTACTAATTGCACATAAAAAAAACTATGTTTTCTATGAATATATTTGTTATTTCACATTATTTTAACTTTTATAATACCACTAATTTACTCTATAGGAGACTGTTTTTATCGATTAAATGCATGTTTTATTGGTTCATTTACATTTTTTGTTTAAATTTGCAGTAATTAATCATAAACTAAAAAAATTATTATGAAAAAATTAATTACTATTTTATCTCTTGCGGTTGTAGGTTTTACCTTTGCTCAGGAGAATGAACCAACTTTTAAAGTAACTGGTTCTGTTGATGCTTATTTTAGAGCTAATTTAACATCTTCAAATGATGGAGATGCTAATACAATTCTAGGAGAACAAGGGGATTTCAGTGCATTTAACAATGATTCAGGTTTTTCTTTGGGCTTAGCTAATGTAAATTTCTCTTACGAAGGAGAAAAAGTTGGTTTTGTTGCCGACTTAGCTATGGGTCAAAGAGCTGATGAATACAATGGAGCTGGAAATATTGTTAATGAAGCCTACATGTATTGGAATGCTACAGATAAAATGACACTTCAAATGGGTCGTTTTAACAACTGGATGGGTTTTGAAGAACTGTCAGCTGCTAAGAATTTTCATTACAGCATGTCACACATGTATTCATTTACTGCAAGAAACTTCAACGGCTTAGTTGCTAGATTTATGCTTGCTAATGACTGGGGACTTGGTTTAGGACTAATGAATCCAGTAAATGTTATCCAGGGTAACCAAAACAGTAGTGGTGCTTATTCAATAGGTGCTGGTGTTTGGAAAGGAAAAACTGGTTTATCAATTTTAGCTAGCCAAGAAACTTCGTACATAGATTTTAAGACTGCTTTTGATGTATCTGATTCATTTAGTGTTGCATTAAACGCGCACATTGCTGATTTTAAAGATGGTGGAGACGATTACCAAACTATTCCATTAGGTGGAGACGTTTTCCTTCATGAAGGTTTTACATCAATTTCCGCTTATCCACAATTCAAGACTTCTGATAATTTATCTTGGGGAATGCGTTTAGAATACATGATGTTTGATATGGGTGCATTTTTTGTAGAAGATGGCTTAAATGTATTTAGTCCAACATTAACAGCTAATTATACTGTTGGTGCATTAACTATCAAGCCAGAATTAAGATTAGATGCTGCTAGCGAAGACGTATTTTATGATAATGATGCTGCTGCTGCAGGTGGTTTAACTGCTTTTAATTTAGCTGCTGTTTATAGCTTCTAATAATTAAGCATACAAAATTTTAAAAAAGGAGCCGATTGGCTCCTTTTTTTTGTTTAATTTTAATTAAAACTCTTTATTTTTATTAAATGAAAAAGATAATCATTATAAATGGCCCAAACCTAAATCTACTAGGTAAAAGAGAACCTGGGATTTATGGTTCAAAATCCTTTGAAGATTTTTATAAGGATCTAATTGTTAAGTACAATTGTTTCGAGCTATCTCTTTTTCAATCTAATATTGAAGGGGAATTAATAGATAAAATTCAAGAAGTTGGTTTCTTATACGATGGAATTATTCTAAATGCTGCTGCATATACACACACTTCTGTTGGTATTGGAGACGTCGTCAAAGCTATTCAAACTCCCGTTATTGAAGTACATATATCAAATACCTATTCTAGAGAAGAATTTAGACACCAATCTTATATATCAGCCAATGCCAAGGGAGTCATACTAGGATTTGGTTTGCAAAGTTATGAATTAGCATTACAAAGTTTTATCTCATAAAAGCTGCCATTTCTGACAGCCTTTATATAAATCAAATAACCTTAGATGTGTATCACTTCATCATATGCATCAGCAACTGCTTCCATCACTGCTTCACTCATAGTAGGATGCGGGTGTATAGTTTTTAACACTTCGTGACCTGTTGTTTCGAGTTTACGTCCTAGGACAGCCTCTGCGATCATATCAGTTACCCCAGCTCCAATCATGTGACATCCAAGCCATTCTCCATATTTGGCATCAAAGATAACTTTTACAAATCCCTCTTTATGTCCACCAGCGCTAGCCTTTCCAGATGCGGAAAACGGAAATTTACCAACTTTAATGTCAATTCCTTTATCTTTAGCCTGCGCTTCAGTAATTCCAACACTAGCTATTTCTGGACTGCAATATGTACATCCAGGAATATTTCCATAGTCAATAGCCTCGACGTTTTGTCCAGCAATTTTTTCAACACATAAAATTCCTTCTGCAGATGCCACATGGGCTAGGGCAGGACCAGGCGTTATATCTCCAATAGCATAATAGCCAGGAATATTTGTTTGATAAAAGTCGTTAACTAATATTTTGTCCCTGTCAGTTACAATCCCAACGTCTTCTAAACCTATGTTTTCAATATTTGTTTTAATACCTACTGCTGATAAAACCATGTCAGCTTGTAATACATCTTCTCCTTTTTTAGTTTTAATCATAGCTTTTACTCCGTCTCCGCTTGTATCAACTGATGTTACTTCTGTCGAAGTTAATACTTTAATACCACTCTTTTTGAACGAGCGTTCAAGTTGCTTAGATACATCTGCATCTTCAACTGGAACAATTCGTGGCATGTATTCAACCACAGTAACTTCTGTACCCATAGAGTTGTAGAAGTAGGCAAATTCTACTCCTATAGCACCAGAACCAACAATAACTATTTTCTTAGGTTGTTTTTTTAAAGTCATCGCTTTTCTGTATCCAATAACTTTTTTATCGTCTTGGGGTAGGTTAGGTAGTTCACGAGATCTTGCACCTGTTGCAATAATAATATGATCGGCACTGTATTCCTTTCCGTCAACATCAACTTTCTTCCCTGGCTTCAAAGTACCATATCCTAAAATGACATCAATTTTATTTTTCTTCATTAAAAATTGAACACCTTTACTCATGCCTTCTGCAACGTCTCTACTTCTTTTAACAACAGCATCAAAATCTTTGTCAAAATTTTTGACAGTAAGGCCGTAATCATCAGCATGCTTTAAATATTCAAAAACTTGTGCAGATTTTAAAAGTGCTTTAGTAGGAATACAGCCCCAATTAAGACAAACACCACCAAGGCTTTCTTTCTCGATAACAGCAGTTTTAAGACCTAATTGAGAGGCTCTAATTGCAGTTACATAGCCCCCAGGCCCACTACCTAAAACGATTACATCGTATTTACTCATAAAATAAGATTTGAATTATTTTTAAAGTACAAATTTACAAAACCTAGATGTAATTATTTAAATTTTGATTATGATTTTTTAAACTTCAAACTAACAGAATTTACACAATATCTAGTTCCTGATTTTGTAGGACCATCATTGAAAACATGTCCAAGGTGGCTTCCACATGAATTACAGATAATTTCAGTTCGTGTCATTCCGTGTGATTTATCTAATATATAATTAACTTTACTTTTGATAGATTCATCAAAACTAGGCCAACCACATTGTGCATTAAATTTAGTGTTGCTTTCAAATAGCTCTTCATTACATGCTGAACAGCAATATGTTCCATTTTCAAAATGAAGATTGAATTTTCCTGAATGTGGTAATTCAGTTCCTTTTTTTCTTAGGATTCTATATTCCTCATCACTAAGAATCTCTTTCCACTCTGACTCTGATTTATTAATATTCATTTTTTTAGAGGAGTAAATTTCAGTGCTACCCCGTTAATACAGTGACGTTTGCCTGTTGTTTTTCTAGGTCCATCATTAAAGACATGACCTAGATGACCCCCGCATACTGCACAATGTTCTTCTGTTCTGGCCATACCAATTTTGTAATCTATTGAAAAAGCAACATTTCCTTTGATTTCTCTATCAAAACTAGGCCATCCAGATCCAGAGTCAAATTTATGTTTCCCTTCAAATAATGGTGTATTACATGCAGCACAACTGTAAATTCCATGAGAGTATATTTTGTTAAGAGGACTTGAGAATGCCTGCTCTGTAGCAGACTTCCTTAAAACCATGTATTGTCTTTCAGTAAGTTCATTTCTCCACTGCTGATCAGATTTAGTAATCTTGAATATTTCTTTTTTTTGAGCTGAAGTTTGGCAGGAAAAAAAAAGACATATAAATAATGTGTAAGTAATTCTATTAATATCTGTCATATTTTTGAATTATATTTAAAATTAAGTAATTTTCTACTTTGTAAAATTAATTTTCACATAACTTTGTGATGTATTTTAAGTATTTAAATTCAATATTTTGAATTTTCAAACGTTTTATCAATAATTAAAAACAAATGAAATACCCATACATAACTTTTTTATTTTCTTTATTGACAATATCTTGTGCCTCGAACCCATTTACAGGGAAAAAGACAATGGCTCTTGTGCCCAACTCAACATTACTCCCCATGTCTTTCGATCAGTATGACAAGTTTCTAAACGATAACAAGGTAATAATTGGAACTAATGAAGCTAAGATGATTACCAGGGTTGGTCAGCGTATTTCTGTAGCTGCAGAACGCTGGTTAGATGCTAACGGTTTTGATGGATATTTGAATAAATATAAATGGGAATATACTTTAGTTGATGATGAATCTGTAAATGCTTGGTGTATGCCAGGAGGTAAAATTGTTTTTTACACTGGAATTCTTCCAGTTGCAAATAATGAGACTGGAGTAGCAGCTATAATGGGCCATGAAGTGGCTCATGCATTAGCAAATCACGGTCAACAAAGAATGAGTGCTGCAATCATTCAACAAGCAGGTGCAGCAGGAATAGCAGCTGTAACAAATGATAAGACTGCCAAAGAACAAGAAATTTGGAAGAAAGCCTACGGAGTAGGTACTTCTATTGGAGGTATGTTACCATTTAGCAGAAGTCACGAAACAGAGGCAGATCAAATAGGTTTATATCTTATGGCTATAGCTGGCTACAACCCAGATGAAGCGTCTCTTTTATGGGAACGAATGAAGTCTAATAGTGGTGATAAATCTCCAAGAGAATTTTTAAGTACTCATCCTTCAAATGATTCTAGAATAATTAAGCTGAAGGCCTTGGCTAAAGATGCAAAATCTGAGGCTCTCAAATTTGGAGTTACATCTTTTAGATAATCTCACCTTATTTTAAATTAAAATCTTATTTTAGGGGGGTTTTTATAATTAATATCTTTGTTTATGAATAAGTTTGTCAAAGGAAGCAATAAACTAACAAAAGCATGGGCTTTTTATGATTGGGCTAACTCTGTCTATCCACTAGTAATTAGCACAGCTGTTTTCCCCATTTATTATAGTAGTATTACTAGCTCATTTGCAAACAATAATGGAGATATTTCTTTTTTTGGGATTTTTTGGAATCCTACTTCTTTATATGATTATACTCTTTCACTGTCATTTTTAATAGTAGCTTTCTGCTCACCTTTACTATCGGCAATAGCGGACTATACGGGGAATAAACTTAAGTTTATGAAATTCTTTTGTTTGTTGGGATCTTTATCTGTGATGTGCTTGTTTTTTTTTAATGGACCTGAGACATTATGGGTGGCTCTAACTTTTACTATACTAGCCAGTATAGGCTTCTGGGGTAGTTTAGTGTTCTACAATGCATATTTACCCGAAATTGCTTTTCCTGATCAACAAGACGAAGTGAGTGCAAAGGGTTTTATTTATGGATATGCTGGTTCGGTATTGTTATTGGTTTTTAGTTTGGTTATGGTACAAAAACCAGAATGGTTTGGGATTTTAGATCCAAGTTTAGCTCCCCGAATTACATTCCTGCTAGTTGGTATATGGTGGTTTGGTTTTGCACAAATCACATACCGTCGTTTGCCAAATGACATCTATAATCGTAAGCCTGAAAAGGACTATATATGGAAAGGAGTTAGAGAACTGAGATTAGTTCTTAGAGAACTAAAAAACTTACCACAACTAAGATATTTTTTGATATCTTTTTTCTTGTTTAGTGTTGGTGTTCAAACGATTGTCCTTATGGCAGGAATTTTTGGAAGTAAAGAGCTTGGATTGCCTACGACTAATTTAATTTTGACTATTATTCTAGTTCAGATAGTCGCCATATTCGGAGCTTACTTGTTTTCTAAATTATCAAAGAAAATTGGAAATATTAAATCATTAAAATTATCCTTAGTTGTCTGGGGAGTGGTTTGTTTTTCTTGTTATTCTTTAGATATCAATCAACCTAACGTTGATTATTATTTTTATGGATTAGGTATTTTATTAGGCTTTGTATTAGGAGCCACCCAGACTATAGGACGTTCAACTTATTCTAAACTTCTCCCTCAAACTCATGATAATGCAACCTATTTTAGTTTTTACGATGTTACTGAAAAAATTGCAATTGTGTTAGGGATGTTTATTTTTGGGATACTAATATCTCTCACAGGATCAATGCAGTATTCAGTATTATCTTTAGTTGCATTTTTTGCCTTATCTTTTTTAGTTTTATCTAAAGTAAAAATTACTGATTTTATTAAATAGAATTATTATTGTCTCTTTAAATTAATTGAATGGCATAACAATTGGACTAAATTGTTAGATTATTTCGTTGCCACATCTGTTGAGTATGATTAAAGCAATTAAATATTAATTTATTAACAATAAAAATATTTCTGTTTTATGACAGAATGACCTAATATAATTATGAGTAAATCAAAATTCACAATGCTTGACAGTTTGTCATTACAAGACTTTGACGAAAATTCAGAACTAATTCCATTAATGACTTCTGAAGATGAAGAGGCTATAAAAAATGAATCGCTTCCCGAATCACTTCCTATTCTTTCACTCAGAAACACTGTTTTGTTTCCAGGTGTTGTCATTCCTATTACTGCTGGGCGTGATAAATCAATCCAACTAATCAAAGACGCAAACTCTGGTTCAAAAACAATTGGAGTTGTCTCCCAAAAAGATGAAACTATTGAGGATCCTTCAATTGAAGATATCCATACAACTGGGACTGTAGCTAGAATTTTAAAAGTACTTAAAATGCCTGATGGAAATACTACAGTTATTATTCAGGGTAAGAAACGATTTAAAATATCTAAAATAATTTCTGATACTCCTTACATGGTAGCTAATATCGAGAGTGTTCCAGAAATCAATCCTAGTGATAGTGCCGAATTTCCTGCTATTTTAGAATCGATTAAAGATTTAGCACTTCAGATTATTAAGCAAAGTCCAACCATTCCTAGTGAGGCTTCATTTGCAATAAAAAATATTGAAAGCAATTCCTTTTTAATCAATTTTGTTTCTTCTAACATGAACCTTTCAGTTATTGAAAAACAAAAATTACTTGAAATTCATGATTTAAAAGAACGAGCTTTATTGACTTTAAAGCATATGAATGTAGAATTTCAACGCTTAGAGCTCAAAAATGATATTCAGTCAAAGGTTCAGAACGATATGAGTCAACAGCAACGCGAGTATTTTTTACAACAGCAAATAAAAACAATTCAGGAGGAGCTAGGAGGTGTAAGCTATGAAGAAGAAATTGAAGCAATGAAAGTGCGTGCATCATCTAAAAAGTGGGATGAAAAAGTAAAAAAACATTTCAATAAAGAGATAGGTAAACTACAAAGAATGAACCCTCAAGTAGCAGAGTACTCAATTCAAAGAAATTATTTAGACCTGTTTTTAGATTTACCATGGAACTACTTCAGTAAAGATATCTTTGACCTTAAACGTGCTCAAAAAATTCTGGACAGGGATCATTTTGGTTTGGACGAAGTTAAAAAAAGAATTATTGAATATCTAGCTGTCTTAAAACTTAGAAACGATATGAAGTCACCAATTCTTTGTTTATATGGTCCCCCAGGAGTTGGTAAAACATCATTAGGAAAATCTATTGCAGAAGCTTTAGGAAGAGAATATGTAAGAATTTCTTTAGGCGGACTAAGAGATGAAGCTGAAATACGAGGCCATAGAAAAACTTATATTGGTGCAATGCCAGGGAGAATTCTTCAAAGCTTAAAAAAAGCAGGGACTTCAAATCCTGTTTTTGTGTTAGATGAGATTGATAAATTATCAAGCTCTAGCCAAGGAGATCCGTCCTCTGCCATGTTAGAAGTTTTGGATCCAGAACAGAATTCTGAATTTTATGATAATTTTTTAGAAATGGGATACGACCTTTCAAAAGTAATGTTTGTTGCCACTTCTAATAGTTTAAATTCTATTCAGCCTGCATTACTAGATAGAATGGAAATTATTAATGTAACTGGCTATACTATTGAAGAAAAGGTTCAAATCGGAAAAAAATATTTACTTCCCAAACAGATTAAAGAGCATGGAATGAAACCCATTGATCTCAAAATTGCGCAACCACAACTAGAGAAAATCGTTGAGGGTTATACAAGAGAATCAGGAGTAAGAGGGCTAGAGAAGCAGATTGCTAAAATGGTCAGGTTTGCGGCAAAGAATATTGCTATGGAAAATAAATATGATATCAAAGTAACTAATGAAGCAATTATTGATGTTCTTGGAAGTCCAAAATTAGAGAGGAATAAATATGAAAATAATGATGTAGCTGGAGTTGTTACTGGTTTAGCATGGACTCGAGTTGGTGGTGATATTTTATTTATTGAGTCGATTTTGTCTAAAGGAAAAGGAAATCTAAATATTACAGGTAATTTAGGCAAGGTTATGAAAGAGTCAGCAACCATTGCAATGGAGTATATTAAATCTAATGCAGAATTATATGACATAGACGTTTCTGTTTTTGAAAATTATAATGTTCATATACATGTTCCAGAAGGGGCTACCCCAAAAGATGGACCTAGCGCGGGAATTACTATGCTTACATCTTTAGTTTCTTTATTCACTCAGAAAAAAATTAAAAAGAGTTTAGCTATGACTGGTGAAATAACATTAAGAGGTAAGGTCTTACCAGTAGGAGGGATAAAAGAAAAGATTTTGGCAGCTAAACGCGCAAAAATTAAAGAAATTATTCTATCGAAAGAAAATAAAAGTGATATTGATGAGATTAATTCTTCATACTTAAAGGGATTGAAGTTTCATTTTGTAACAGAGATGAGTGATGTCATTGATTTAGCTGTCACTAATCAAAAAGTTAAACATGCAAAATCACTTTAGCTATTTATCGCATCTGTAATGAAATAAACTGTTCTTATAATCGTTTTTGAGTTGAATTATTTATTTTTACATTAAATGAGATTATTTGTCACATCTATTATAGTTTTATTAGGAATGACTAGTCTTCAAGCTCAACTTGGTGGAGAATCAACTTATCAATTCCTCAACTTGATATCATCTCCAAGGCAGGCCGCTCTTGGTGGTAAAGTGCTAACAAATGTTGATTATGATGTTACTCAAGCATTATACAATCCAGCTACTATAAATCTAGACATGGATAATCAATTGTCTTTCAATTATTCTAACTACTTAGGAGATATTCGTTACGGCACCGCAGCTTATGCTTACACTATTGATCGCAGAACTCAAACTTTTCATGTAGGAATGACATATATTAACTATGGAAGTTTTGATGGATATGATGAAAACGGCTCTAATACTGGCACTTTTACTGGAAATGAAGCAGCTCTTTCTGTTGGATATGCTACTCAAATAGGTTATTCAGACTTTCATGTTGGGGCAAACCTTAAATTGATAACTTCTAAATTAGAACAATACAGTTCATTTGGTATTGCAACCGATATTGGGATTATATACATAGATCCAAATTTAGAATTTAATGCTGCCTTAGTAATTCGTAATTTTGGAACTCAGTTAACAACTTATGCGGGTATGAAGGAATCTCTTCCATTTGAGATAGATTTAGGTTTTTCTCAAACTCTTGAAAATGTACCAATAAGATGGCATTTAACATTTGAAAATTTACAAAAGTGGCCTATTGGATCTCCAAATCCATCAAGAGCTACAACAGATTTAGATGGAAATCAAACTGAAGAAAAGCTTACCTTTGTTAATAACCTATTTAGGCATACTATTATTGGGGTTGAATTATTTCCAGAAAAAGGTTTTAACCTTAGATTAGGTTATAATTTTCGAAGGTCACAGGAGCTTAAAATTTTAGAACAACGAAATTTTTCTGGATTGTCTTTTGGGATTGGCTTAAAATTTAATAAAATGAGGTTAAATTATACTCATTCACGTTACTCATCTGCGGCAAATACAAGTTTTATTGGAATACAAATAAATTTAAATTAGTGAAAAAAATTATAATAGCAATTGATGGATTATCATCTACAGGAAAGAGTACTCTTGCTAAGCGGTTAGCAAAACACTTAAATTATACATATGTAGATTCTGGTGCTATGTACCGGGCAGTTGCGTTATATGTATTAGAAAAAAAACTTATAAATGGTGGAGAGTTAAATACGCCTAAAATGATAATAGAACTTCCTAATATTAGTATTGCTTTTGAACATAATATGGATATAAACTCATTTGATGTGTATTTAAATGATGTGAAAGTTAGTAAGGCCATAAGATCTATGGAGGTTTCGAACGCAGTCAGTATAGTGGCTGCAATACCTCAAGTTCGTCAACAATTGGTTAGACTTCAACAACAAATGGGAGCGCAAAAGGGTATTGTAATGGACGGTAGAGACATTGGTACTGTAGTTTTTCCAAATGCTGAATTAAAGTTATTTATGACTGCTTCTGCTAATATTCGTGCAAAAAGAAGATATGATGAACTTTCAACAAATAGTTCTAGCCCTTCATTGCAGGAGGTTTTAGATAACATCAATCTAAGAGATGAACTTGACTCTACAAGAAAAGATTCACCACTTTTGAAATCAAATGACGCTATTGAATTTGATAATTCACAACTTTCACAAGAACAGCAGTTCGAAAAAATTATGGAATTAGTTAATTCTTGTTTACAATTATAATTTATTTGAATTATTGATAGGGTATATGCCACATATGATTTTCTCACAAAATCAGCTTATAAACATTAGGTAAAATTATAAATAAGTTGTAAAATTGCACTCCTTTAGCATTTAGTAGGTTCAGTAAAGGGAAATAAAATAAATTAACAACACTTTTATAGTTGTGCTTAATCGAATCTAATTTCTATAAAATACAAATTTTAAACAGCTATGGCTGATGTAAAAAATACTAATGTGGATGATATAACTCCAGAAAATACTGCAGTTGAAGTACCACAATCAAACGAAGCTCAAGTTAACCCTGAGCAATTCCTTAAAGATTTTAACTGGCATAACTACGAAGAGGGTATTGATCCTGTAGATGATGATAAACTTGTTGAGTTTGAAAAGCTAGTAGCTAGTAATTTTGTTGACACTCTTGATGATCAGGTTGTTGATGGTACTGTTGTTCATATTTCCGATCGTGATGCTATTATTGATATTAATGCAAAATCTGAAGGAGTTATTTCTCTAAACGAATTTCGCTATAATCCAAATTTAGCCGTTGGTGATAAAGTAGAAGTATTAATTGACGTTCGCGAAGACGCTACAGGTCAATTAATATTATCTCACCGTAAAGCTAGGGTTATAAAAGCATGGGATCGAGTGATCGCAGCTAATGAGACTGGAGAAATTGTTAACGGTTTTGTTAAATGTCGTACTAAAGGAGGGATGATAGTTGACGTATTTGGAATTGAAGCATTCTTACCAGGCTCTCAAATTGATGTGAAGCCTATTAGGGATTACGACCAATATGTCAATAAGACTATGGAATTCAAAGTTGTAAAAATTAACCACGAATTTAAAAACGTTGTAGTTTCCCATAAAGCTCTTATTGAGGCTGATATTGAAATTCAGAAAAAAGAAATTATTAGCCAACTAGAAAAAGGACAAGTATTAGAAGGAATTGTTAAGAATATTACATCCTATGGAGTCTTTATGGATTTAGGTGGTGTAGATGGATTAGTACATATCACAGATCTTTCTTGGTCAAGAATTAATCACCCTAGTGAGATCGTTGAACTTGATGAGAAAATAAATGTAGTAATCCTTGACTTTGATGAAAACAAGTCAAGAATCCAATTAGGTCTTAAGCAGCTAAGTAAACATCCATGGGATGCTCTTGGTGAAGATGTTAAAATAGGTGATGAAATTGAAGGTAAAGTGGTTGTAATTGCAGATTACGGAGCGTTTATAGAGGTTGTTGAAGGAGTTGAAGGATTGATACATGTTTCTGAAATGTCTTGGTCGACTCATTTACGTTCAGCTCAAGACTTTGTTAAAGTAGGTGACAAAATTAAAGCTCAGATTTTAACTTTAGATAGAGAAGATCGTAAAATGTCATTAGGAATTAAGCAATTATCTGCTGATCCATGGACAGACATTACTTCTAAGTTTCCGGTTGCTTCCAAACACACGGGTATAGTTAGAAATTTCACAAACTTTGGTGTTTTTGTTGAATTAGAAGAAGGCATAGACGGGTTAATCTATATTTCAGATTTATCATGGACTAAGAAAGTTAAACATCCGAGTGAATTTTGTGCAGTTGGAGATAATCTTGAAGTCGTAGTTCTTGAACTTGATGTTGAAGCTAGAAAATTAAGCTTAGGTCATAAACAAACTACAGATAACCCTTGGGATAAATATGCAACTGAATTTGGGCTAAACTCTAAACACAACGCTTCAATAGATGAGATCGTTGACAAAGGAGCAACTGTTAAATTTAATGATGACGTAATTGCTTTTATTCCTTCTCGTCATCTTGAAAAAGAAGATGGAACCAAGCTTAAGAAAGGTGAAGCAGCCGAATTTATTGTTATTGAGTTTAACAAAGAATTCAAGCGTGTAGTAGCTTCTCACACGGCTCTGTTTAAAGCTGAAGAAGTCAAAAATGTAAAAGCGGCAGTTAAAAAAGCGGCTAGTAGTGCTGCTGAGGCTAAACCTACTCTAGGGGATGCTAATGATGCATTACAAGCGCTTAAAGACAAAATGGATTCTAAATAATTTATTTTTTACACTAAAAAAACCCTTCTTTTAACAAGAAGGGTTTTTTTTTAGTGTAAAATTAATAGCTCTAAGTATCTATAGAACCCAACACCCGTTTCATAAAGCCTTTTAATGCGTCCTTTTGAGGTATTCCACTTTTAATCATTTTATGTACTTCAAGTGACCCATACATGTTTGATATCAATTCACCAATAACATCTAATTCATCGTCTTTAAGACTAGGAACTTCAGTTAGAGCTTCTAAAGTCTCTATTGTTTCTACGATATAGTCCTCGTCATTAGCTTCAATAAATTGTGTTAAATGTTTAATTACGGGAAGCTTCATCTATAAGATCTTTTAAAACGTCAAACTTATTTGTTTGAATTTGGTTAACAAATTTTCCAGATTTAAAAACTGCAAATGTTGGTAAATTATCTACGGTTGCTAATTTTCTACTTTCAGCAAATTTTTCTGCGTCTACAATTACAAAGCTAGCATCAGGCATTTCAGAAGCTAATTTTTTAAATTTAGGTTTCATTATTCTGCAATTTCCACACCATGTAGCTGAATATTGTACTACAACAAAAGGATGTTCATTAATAATAGACTCTAAATTGTCTTCAAAAAGTTCTAGCACCATAACTATAATTTAATGATTAGTCAAGTAATCTTTTGCACCTTTCGCATTTTCTTTCATTGCGTCTTTACCTTCTTCCCAATTTGCAGGACAAACTTCTCCTTTTTCTTGAACGTGAGTGTAAGCATCAACAAGTCTTAAAAACTCCGCAATGTTTCTACCAAGCGGCATGTCATTTATACTTTCATGTACAACAGTTCCTTCTTCGTCAATAATATAAGTCGCCCTGTAAGTAACGTTGTCACCTTCTACAAGTACAACACCAGTTTCTTCATTATACGTTTCATCAGAAATATCCAAAATACCAAGAGTTGATGCTAGGTTTCTGTTAGAATCTGCTAAGATAGGGTAGGTAACTCCTTCAATACCGCCATTATCTTTTGGAGTTGATAACCAAGCAAAATGAACCTCAGGAGTATCACATGAGGCTCCAATAACGATTGTATTTCTTTTTTCAAAATCAGCCTTCGCCGCTTCAAAAGCGTGTAGTTCTGTTGGACATACGTATGTAAAATCTTTTGGGTACCAAAATAAAATTACTTTTTTCTTATTGTTGATTGCTTCTTCAAGGACGTTTACTTTAAAAGTATCGCCCATTTCGTTCATTGCGTCAACATTTAAATTTGGAAATTTTTTTCCTACAATTGCCATAGTTTGATTTTTAAATTAAAATATTTTAAGTAAATATACTATTTGATATCTCTTTTAAGTTTAGTTAAAAATTATAATTTCTTATACAACTATAAGTTATAGTTATCTGTTGAAACTAGCCTAAATTATGACTTTACTAATTTTTTGATTTTGATAGAAAATGCGGCAAATAAGAGGGTTGTAAAAGGACTAATCCAATTGAAAAAGGCGAACACAAAATAATCAGCAACGGAAACTCCGAGAACTCCACTTTGATATGCTCCACAGGTATTCCAAGGAATTAGTACAGAGGTCACTGTTCCGGAATCTTCAAGAGTTCTACTTAAGTTTTCAGGCGCTAGCCCTTTATCTTTATAGGCCTTTTTAAACATTTTACCAGGGACTACAATTGCCAAATATTGATCTGAGGCAGTTACATTTAATGCTAAGCAACTAGTTACTGTACTTGCAAATAGACCAAATGTTGTTGTTGCTAGGCTAAGTAAGGCTTTGCTAATCCTTGAGAGTGCCCCAATAGCCTCCATAACTCCTCCAAATACCATTGCACAGATAATTAGCCATATAGTTCCCAACATCCCCTTCATTCCTCCAGCAGTAAACAAATCATTAAGCTCTACACTTGAAGTCTCTACTGCGGTATCCACAGTGATCGCTTTCATAACCCCTTTGTAAGCAGATTCGAAATTTAGAATTCTAGAATCTGAAATAGACATGACGATTTGCGGTTGGGCAATAATTGCGGCTAAAGCACCAAAAAGAGTACCAAGTAAAAGAGCGACTAAAGGCGGTGTTTTTTTAATAATTAAAAGAATTATCATCAATGGAACAGTGAACAACCAAGGCGAGATATTAAAAGCACCGTTTATGGCTTCCAGTTTGTCAGAAATATCTGGAGTTCCATTCGTTTCTATATTTAATCCAATAATCAAGAATATTATTAATGTAATTATAATTGTTGGAACGGTTGTGTATGCCATATACTTGATATGATCAAATAATTTACTTCCAGCCATTGCGGGAGCCAAATTGGTTGTATCACTAAGTGGGGACATCTTGTCTCCGAAGTATGCACCTGATAGTACTGCTCCTGCTGTCATCCCAGCAGAAATACCTAAAGTATTTCCAATCCCAATTAAAGCAATACCTACTGTTGCAGAAGTTGTCCAACTACTCCCTGTTGCAATGGATATGACTGAGCAGATAATTACAGATGCAACTAGGAAAAAAGTAGGATCTAATATTTGTAATCCATAATAAATCATTGAAGGAATAATACCACTAATAAGCCAAGTGCCAGCCAAGGCGCCAACTAGTAGTAAAATTAGAAGAGCACCGGTAGTAGATTTCACATTTTCAGCAACCACATCTAACATGTATTTGTATTTTACTTTTTTTAAACACCCAATAATCGCTGCGATAGCTGCCCCTAACAAAAGAATAAATTGATTACTTCCACTTAAAGCATCGTCACCAAAGACATAGAAAACATTATAAAATAACATAAATATTAGAGCAATTACAGGAATTAGTGCTTCCCATATTGTAAGATCTTTACATTTATTTAGCATGTTATTTTTTTTTGATGTTGAATTCTGGCCTCCCATTAAGAATATTTTCAATTATTAGTGTTCGTAATGTTACAATTTTACAAAAGATTTATCAAGTTGAATTTTACAATAGAAAAACTATCTTAATTTGGGATAGGAGCTAGGATCAGCTTCATGAAACATACCATAAACAGTTTCAAAAACATCTTCTACAGATGGTTTGCTAAAATAATCTCCGTCACTTCCGTAAGCTGGTCGATGATCCTTTGCAGTTAACATTTGTGGTTTACTGTCCAGGAATTCATAAACATTTTGGTTCTGTAAAATTTCATTAAGAATGTATGCAGAAGCAGCTCCTGGAACATCCTCATCAACAATTAGAAGTCTATTTGTTTTTTCAATACTTTTTGAAATATCTTTTTTAATATCAAATGGAATCAGAGATTGAATATCAATAATCTCAACATCGATGTCAACCTCTTGTAAGTTTTTAACCGCTTCTTCAATAATTCGAAGTGTTGACCCATAAGAAATAATAGTTATATCATTTCCAGATTTTATCGTTTCTACGATTCCAACTGGTGTTCTAAACTCTCCTAAATTTGATGGCTCTTTTTCTTTTAATCGATATCCGTTCAGACATTCTACAACCATTGCTGGCTGGTCACTTTCCAGTAATGTATTATAAAAACCTGCTGCCTTTGTCATGTTCCTAGGGACTAACACGTATACACCACGAATTAAATTTAATATACCACCTAATTGTGAGCCAGAATGCCAAATGCCTTCTAAACGATGACCACGAGTTCGAATAATCATTGGAGCTTTTTGTTTACCAAAGGTTCTGTAATGTAATGTCGATAAGTCATCACTTATTATTTGAAGTGCATAAACCATATAATCTAGGTACTGAATTTCTGCTATTGGCCTTAGCCCACGTAGTGCCATTCCAATTCCTTGGCCAATTATAGTCGTTTCTCGTATTCCAGTGTCAGAGATTCTTATTTCTCCAAATTTATCTTGTAGTCCTTCTAAACCTTGATTAACGTCACCAATAGCCCCAGAGTCCTCTCCAAAAATTAAGACTTCAGGCTTATTAGATAATATTTTATCAAAATTATTTCTCAAGATGATACGTCCGTCAACAAGTTTTGAATTTGAATCATATAAAGGTAATACTTCAGCTATATTAGTAGCTCTGGATTCAGACTCACTGTAAAGTAAAGTACTGTATTTTGGCTGATTTATTTTGAAATATGAATTAATCCAAAAAATTAGTTGTGTTTTAGCATTATTATCCTCGTGTATTAAGTATTTTAATGTTTTACGAGCCCTACTTAGGATATCATTCCTTAGTGGTTCATTAATACTTTCTAATTGGTCAATGATTTTATTTACAAAAACGCTCTGAGACGATGAATCTGAAGCAGATTTCATTAATTGAACCACTTCTTGCTTTTCAGCTTTTATAGGGTCACAGAAATCTTTCCATGCTTTTTGTTTGCCTTCTTTAACACTTTTTTTTATGCTTCTTTCTAAAATTGTAATCTCTTCATCTGATGAAATATCATTTGAGATAATCCATTGTCTAAATTTAATGTTACAATCATTAGATCGTTCCCATTTTAGTCGGTTAGCAGATTTATACCTTTCATGAGATCCAGAAGTTGAGTGCCCTTGAGGTTGTGTTAGTTCATTTACGTGAATCATAACTGGAACATGTTCATTTCTAGCAATCTCACTAGCTTTTTGGTAAGAATTAATTAGTTCAACATAATCCCATCCATGGACTTTTAACATTTCATATCCGTTACTTTTAGAGTCTCTTTGAAATCCTTTTAAAATTTCGGAAATATTTTCTTTTGTTGTTTGGTGTTTAGCATGTACAGAAATCCCATATTCATCATCCCAAATACTGATTACCATTGGGACTTGTAGTACCCCTGCAGCATTAATTGTTTCAAAAAAAACTCCTTCACTAGTGCTGGCATTACCAATAGTCCCCCATGCTACCTCGTTACCATTTTTAGAAAATTTGTTTGAATTTTTACTTTTTAATTCTCTGTAAACTTTTGAAGCTTGTGCTAACCCAAGTAATCTTGGCATTTGTGCACCAGTAGGAGAGATGTCTGAACTAGAATTATATTGTTCTGTAAGATTTTTCCAATTGAAGTTTTTATCCAAAGAATGGGTTGTAAAATGTCCTCCCATTTGCCTTCCCGCACTCATAGGGTCGTTTGCTATATCTGTGTGTGCGTATAGACCTGCAAAAAACTGTTCAATATTAAGTTCTCCAATAGCCATCATAAAGGTTTGATCTCTATAGTATCCTGACCTGAAGTCCCCTTTTTGAAATGCTTTGGCCCAGGCAATTTGAGGTAATTCTTTTCCATCCCCAAAAATCCCAAATTTTGCTTTTCCAGTTAGTACCTCTCTACGTCCTAGCAGGCTACACTCTCTACTAGTAAAAGCTATTTTGTAGTCGTTTAAGACATCAGCTTTGAAGTCATCAAAGGTAATGTCTTTAGTAGGATCGTTTTTAATTAACATATTAAGAAATTCAAATATATTGCAAATATAAAAGTTTTAGAGGCTTTGACCAATGCTTTGTAATTTTAATTAATTCAAATATTTCAAGACCTTAACATTAATTAATACCACTCTCTTTTAAATAATCCAAATAAAGCTACAGGGTCTGCAGTAAAAACAAACCTAATTTTTTCATTATACTTAGGAGCTGTAATTTCCCATCCTAAATTTGAATAAAATGGAAAATAAATTTCAAAGTAATTGGTAACGAGATTTAATCGTATTCCAGCATCATAAACAAAGTTTGCTTGTTGATTTTTGTTCTTTATAAACCCAATATCTCCGTAAGTTTGTATATACCTCCATATTGAGGCACTAGCATTTAAAGTAGTCATCCATTGATTAGCTGATGCAGTAGTAAGTTTAGATTTAAATCCACCTTCTGCAATTATAATTTGCTGACTAAAGATTCCCGAAGACTCAAATTGACCTAAATAATTATAATCAAACAAATAGTCTGTTGGCCTATCCAAAGCAAAATTGAAGTTACTTTGATTAAAATCGATTTTTGAGTACACAAATGTACCTGCAAACATTCTTATGCTATAAAAACTTTTCTTGTTAGTACGTTTTCTAAATTCATAGTTAAAAGAAATTTTGCCAAATTTGTCAGAGAATTGTGAATCAAAAAACCAGCTATAATGTTTTTTAAATCCATGATTAGAATTTAAATATCTAATGTTAAAAACACCATAGGAAGGCAAAGCCGTTTCATTATTAGTAGATTCTACGTAATCTTTATCAATGCCAATATATCTTAAGATTACACTTTTGTTTTTATTTGATCTTAAGTTTTTAGAATCTCTATAATTGAAAGACAAGTAAGGTAGTGTTTTAGAAACAAATGAGTTTTCTGCAAAACTAGAGCGTGAAATAAATAGTCCAAATTTAATATTGTAAAGATCTTGGTCTTGAAAATAGCTATTATATTCAAACTTTGTAAATCCGGTTATTGATTTAGATTTTAAACTATAGTTAGGAGCCAGTCCAAAGGTAAGCGGTTTATCTAATATTCCATTATTGTTGATATTCAACCCTAAGTTAACACCATCATAAATATTTCGATATTCTAAAGTTGGTAATAAGTATAGTTGATTATTATAAATAGAAGAATAGTCTTTAAAAAACCTAAATTGAAAGGGTTTACTTAACAGATCATTTCGTTCAACAGATTTCCAATTATTATTTGTATTGAATTCAGGGACAATTTGATCATAGTTTAAAACTAATTTATCGTAAAACTTATTTTCAATGACAAATTGCTTTTCTTTTTTAAAGCCTAAAAGCCAATCTTTTGTAATTACGGAGTCCCCTTTAATTGTAAATAATGAAATTGGGGCGTCACTATTTTTTAGGTTTTTTATTTTGATGTATATAGAGTCTTTGTCACTTTCAAATTTAGATATCTTATAATCAATTTGTTGGGTGTTTATAATAAATGAGCTAAAGAACCAACTAAGATCTTTTTTACTTTTCGAATTGATATATAATTCAAAATCTTTCGTTGTTTTAAGCTCATTTTTGCTATTAACGACAAATTCTTTTATCCATTGATCAATACTAGTATCTTCAATAAAGTCTTCTAGAAACATTAATCCTTTAGCTGCTTTATATTTACTTGCTAACTTTGCATTAAATTTCAATAATTTGTCTTTGGGTAAACTTAGCGCTTGGTCTCTACCATTTCTAAGCATATGCATGTAGGCAAGTTGGTATTGCTCATTATATTTTAATTTTGCCAAATTATAATTCTTAACACCCCAGATATTTGAAAATTTACCAAGCATCTTTTGATCTTTAAAATGAAGGTCTACGTATTTCATCAATAATATTGTTTCAAGCCCTGATTTTAACCAGTGATCTTTTCTAGGATCCATGTTTAAGTATTGGTCTAAATAAAGTTTAATCAGGTTTTTAGCAATGGTTAATTCATATTCAAATTCTTTAGAAAATGGGTTTAAAAATCCTGGAAGTATATTTAATCCATATATTGGGTTTTTCTTTAAATCTACTCTTGATATCATCAAGTTTTTATGAGGATAATACCCTATTTTATCACTTAAAAAATCAATCACTTTATTAAATGAATTTATTTCCATTGCTAAAGATTCATGTGAACTAAAGCTATCACTTATAACGTTTAAGCTACCTATTTTATGTTCAATGAATGGTTTTCTTGATATATTGAGTCTTGTATCTGTTCGTCTTTTGCCTTCTAAATAAAATTTATTTTTGCCAAGTTTATTAGTTGTTCTTTTAAGATTTAGCTCTGAAGAAACACTGTAGTTTTTAGGGGTCTCTATGGTGAGTTTGATATTAGATTTTGGAGTATAATAGTCGTCTAAATTTTTATTACTGTATAATTTCCATTCAGAGTCTGAAAATACTACGGGAGTTATGTACCAATAATTTAGAAAATAGTCTTTTTTATTAGTTACTCCATATTTTGTAAAACGTTCATTTTGAATTTGTAATGTATATTCAATAAAAATAGTATGGGATTTATAGGGTAATAAATTTTTATTGAGCTTAATCCTAAAAAGGTCACATTGATTCTTTAGGTACGAATAGGATAGGAGCTCATTTTGTTCGTTTTTTATAGTATGTATTGACGTAAAACCCCTTAGTTTTTTTTTAGGTTTTAGTAAATCACCATTATACTCTTCAACAAATCTTTCGGACAGTGGTGAATCAGAACTACTAAAACTTGAATTCCAATCGTTAAAATATAATTCACTTAAAGATGACTCAGAATTGTTATGATAAGTGATTTTTTGTTTTATTGTAATTGTATTGCTATCTACGTCTAGTACACTGTTAATCTCAATTTTATTTTGACTGTCAACAATTAATAGAGATGAAAATATTACGAAATTTAAAACAATTTTTATAAAAAAATTTGGACTTAAGGCTTGAGTATTCACAGAAATAATCTGATTTTTTGATGAAATAATAATTTAGAAGTTAGGACTTAAATTGTATTCCCTGTAAAAAGTGTCTAGTATTTCAATTACTTCGTCAGATGTATCAACTAAGTGAATTAATTCAAGATCTTTTGGACTAATAGTTTCAAATTGTTCCATTAGTGTAGTTTTTATCCACGACAAAAGACCACCCCAAAATGTTTTACCAACTAATATTACTGGAAATTTTTCAATTTTGTGAGTTTGAATTAATGTGATCGATTCAAAAAGTTCATCCAATGTTCCAAATCCACCAGGCATCACTACTATTCCTTGGGAATATTTTACAAACATAACTTTTCTAACAAAAAAATAGTCGAAGTCTATACTTTTATCAGAATCAATGTAAGGATTATTGTGTTGTTCAAATGGTAATTCAATATTTAAACCAACAGAAGTACCACCAGCTAAATGAGCTCCTTTATTTCCTGCTTCCATTATACCAGGTCCTCCTCCAGTAATTACTCCATATCCAGCTTTTACTATTGATGTTGCAATTTCTGCAGATAGTTTGTAGTACTTATCATCTTGCTTAGTACGTGCAGATCCAAATATAGAAACACAAGGGCCAATCTTACTCATTTTCTCAAATCCATTCACAAATTCTCCCATGATTTTAAAAATCGCCCAGGAATCATTTGTTTTTATTTCATTCCATCCTTTATGTTTTTTTTCTTGTCCCATGTCTGAATATTAAATGTTTCCTAAGTTAACTCTTTTTTTAAAAATCTTGCTGTATGACTTAATTTGTTTTTTACAATTTCTTCAGGAGTTCCTTTTGCAACAATTTCACCACCTCCGTATCCACCTTCAGGACCAATATCAATTATATGATCAACTGTTTTTATAACATCAAGATTGTGTTCAATAATTAGAACAGTGTTTCCTTTATCAACCAATTTATTTAAAACACCCATTAAAATCCTTATATCTTCAAAATGTAAACCTGTTGTAGGTTCGTCTAAAATATAAATTGTATTTCCAGTATCTCGCTTACTTAGTTCGGATGCTAGCTTAATTCGTTGAGCTTCTCCTCCAGAAAGTGTAGTGCTTTGTTGTCCTAGAGTAATATAACCTAAACCAACATCTTTAATAGTTTTTAGTTTCCTATATATTTTTGGAATATGTTCAAAGAAATCTACCGCATCTTCAATAGTCATATTTAACACATCACTAATTGATTTTCCTTTATATCTAATCTCTAAGGTTTCTCTATTAAAACGTTTTCCTTGACAAGTCTCACATTCAACATATACGTCAGGTAAAAAATTCATCTCTATGACTTTCATACCACCGCCCCTACAATTCTCACATCGCCCTCCAACTACATTAAAACTGAAACGTCCGGGTTTGTAGCCTCTTATCATTGCTTCAGGAATTTTAGAGTATAATGCTCTAACTTCTCCAAATAATCCTGTATAAGTAGCTGGATTACTTCTTGGTGTACGTCCAATAGGGGATTGGTTAATATCAATTACCTTGTCAAGGTTTTCTAATCCATTAATTGATTTATAGAGCATTGGCTCCATTACACCATGGAAATAATGATTATTTAGTATTGGATAAAGGGTCCCATTTATCAAAGTAGATTTTCCGCTTCCAGAAACACCTGTTATTCCTATCATTTTAGCTAATGGAAGTTTTATAGAAATATTTTTTAGATTATTTCCCTTGCATCCTTTTAGCTCTAAGAACTTTCCGTTTCCTGTTCGACGTTTTTTTGGTACTTCAATTTTTCTAACACCACTCAAATAATCTGCAGTCATTGTACCACTATTTAAAATGTTTTTTGGAGTCCCCTGACTAATAATCTTTCCTCCATATTTTCCTGCCATAGGCCCTATGTCTATCAAATGGTCAGCCTGTTCAATCATGTCTTTGTCATGTTCTACAACAATTACTGAATTACCAACATTTTTAAGTGCTTTTAATGATTTAATTAGTTTTTCATTATCTCTTTGATGTAAACCTATGCTAGGTTCGTCCAATATATATAAAACTCCTACTAATTGTGATCCAATTTGAGTAGCTAAACGAATTCGTTGAGCTTCTCCTCCAGAAAGTGTTTTTGAACTCCTACTTATTGACAAATAATCTAATCCAACATCTAAAAGGAACTGTAAACGAGTAGAGATCTCTTTTAAAATCTCTTTTGAAATGATCTTTTGAGTTTTTGATAATTTTTTTGGTAATTTATCAAACCAATCAACCAGATTAATGATATCCATCTCAGAAAGTTCTGAGATATTTTTATTATTAATTTTGAAGTATAAGGATTCTTTTTTTAGTCTTGACCCTTGGCAGCTTGGACATTTAATTTTATCCATGTATTCTTTTGCCCAACGTTTAATAGATCTAGAGTCTGAGTGTTTAAATTGGCTTTCAATAAAGTTTGCTATTCCTTCAAAATCTAAATTATAGTTTCTTGACAACCCTAAAGATTTACTTTCTATAGAAAACTTGTCTTTTCCTCCGTATAGAATGATATCTAATGCCTCTTTTGGGATATTTGAAATGGGACTAGATAAATTAAAATTATAGCGTTTTGCAATAATTTCTAGTTGTTTAAAAATCCAAGAATCTTTTTGAACACCTTGCGGCGCAAGACCTCCATTTTTTATTGATAAAGAAGTGTCAGGTATTATTTTATTTTTGTTTACTCTATAAAGAGTTCCAATGCCACTACATTCAGTACAAGCTCCTCTGGGGGAGTTAAATGAAAAATTGTTTGGTTCTGGATTTGGATATGAGATTCCTGTACTTGGACACATTAAGTTACGACTAAAAAATCTAACTTCATTACTACTTTCTTCAATGACCATTAGAATATTTTCTCCATGATACATGGCAGTATTTATACTTTCTCTTAAACGGCTAGTAGACGAACTTAATTTATCAATTTTAAGTCTGTCAATAACTATTTCTATATCATGCAATTTATAACGATCAAGCTTCATTCCTTTTGTAAGATCAACAATTATTCCGTCGATTCTAACTTTAACAAAACCCTGTTTAGCAATTTGTTCAAATAATTCACGATAATGACCTTTCCTTGAGCGTATTACAGGAGATAATATAGAAATGCGTTTACCGTTGTACGTATCAAGGATCAAGTCTTTTATTTGTATATCGTTGTAACTGACCATTTTCTCGCTGGTGTTGTAGCTGTAAGCATCTCCAACACGTGCAAATAAGAGTCTTAAAAAATCATAAATTTCTGTTATTGTGCCTACTGTAGATCTTGGAGACTTGCTGGTTGTTTTTTGCTCAATAGCAATGACAGGAGAAAGTCCATCGATTTTATCAACATCAGGTCGTTCTAAACTTCCGAGAAATTGACGAGCATAAGCTGAAAACGTCTCAATGTATCGGCGCTGACCTTCAGCATAAATTGTATCAAAAGCTAGTGAGGATTTTCCACTTCCTGACATACCCGTGATGACAACTAACTGGTCTCTAGGGATGTTTACATCAATATTTTTTAAATTGTGTACACGTGCTCCCTTAACTTCAATAAATTCATCGTTTTTTGTCATAAATCATAAAATCTTTTATAAATTTAAAATATTTCTTGGTTATGAAATGATTTCAAGCTTGGCAAACCTAAGTAACAACTTTTTGACTCCACCATTTTCAAATTTGATTTCTGCTTTTAAGTCAGCAGCCTTTCCTTCAATATTTAAAACATTTCCTTTTCCAAATCTTTGATGATTAACAACATCTCCAACAATTAATTTGTTGTCAAATAAGTTGGTGTTGTTTTTTGTTTCACTAACTTTTTTTAAGTTTTTGGGAGCTGTTATTTTGAAAGATTCATTAGTTTTAGGTTTTGCTTTCAAGTAGGCTGGTTTTTTATACCGAATGATATTAGGATCTACGTCTCCAAATATATCAGCGCTCAACATTGGATTAAATCTACGCTCTTCTTTGGGAGTCACAATATCTAAATATTGTTCATCAATTTCTTCAATAAAACGGGAAGGTTCTGAGTCTACTAATTTTCCCCATCTGTATCTGGATAGAGCATAGGTAAGATAGGCTTTTTTTTCTGCACGTGTTAAGGCAACATAAAATAATCTACGTTCTTCTTCTAGCTCATTCCTTGTATTCATACTCATAGCACTAGGAAATAAGTTTTCCTCTAATCCCACTACATAAACATATTTAAACTCTAGTCCTTTGGCTAGATGAATTGTCATAAGTGCAACTTTATCACTTTCCTCACCTTCTTCATTATCGAGATCTGTAGCTAAAGCAACGTCCTCTAGAAATTCTGCTAGCGAGCCTGTTGAGTCAGCTATTTCTTGTTGTCCCTCAACAAAATCTTTAATACCATTAAGAAGTTCTTCAATGTTTTCCATTCGGCTAATTCCCTCAGGTGTTCCATCTTTTTTAAACTCCTTAATTAATCCACTCACTTTACAAACATGTTCTGTTAAGTCAAATGCATTTGTAGTTTTACTCATGACTTGAAAACTTTCAATCATAGTAGCAAAATTTTGTAGTTTATTTTTAATACCAACGTTTATGTTGACAGTAAGATTATTAAGATTTCTTAAAACCTCAAAAATAGATATGTTATATTCATTTGCAGAAATTATTAGCCGATCAATGGTAGTTTGACCTATGCCCCGAACAGGGAAGTTAATAATCCGTTTTAATGCTTCTTCATCAGAAGGGTTAATTATAATTCGAAGATAGGAAAGTACATCCTTTATTTCTTTTCGTTGATAAAAAGAAAGTCCTCCATATATTCTATAATCAAGCCCCCTTTTTCGTAAAGCATCTTCAATAGATCTTGATTGTGCGTTGGTTCTATATAAAACTGCGAAATCGCCATTTTTAGATTGATTTCTCATCTTGTTCTCAAAAATAGAACTTGCTACATAACGTCCTTCATCTCCATCCGTTAATGAACGATTAACTGTGATTTTTTCTCCAATTTCATTAGCCGTCCAAACAACTTTATCTAATTTATTTTGATTTTTTTCAATAATCGAGTTTGCAGCATTAACAATATTCTTTGTAGAACGATAGTTTTGTTCAAGTCTAAACATTTTAACATCTTGATAATCCTTTTGAAAATTTAATATATTATTGATATTGGCCCCACGAAATGCATATATACTTTGTGCATCATCTCCAACAACACATATATTTTGAAAACGATCTGAAAGAGCTCTAACAATTAAATACTGAGAATGATTAGTATCTTGATACTCGTCGACTAAAATGTAACGAAATCGATCCTGATATTTTGCCAGTACTTCTGGAAATCTAGTTAATAGTTCATTGGTTTTAAGTAATAAGTCATCAAAATCCATAGCGCCAGCCTTGAAGCATCTAAAAACATATTCCTTGTAAATTTCTCCTATCTCTGGGCGTTTAGACATACTGTCTGCCTCTTTAAGTTCTGGATTTTGAAAGTATGCTTTGACAGTGATTAAACTATTTTTATATGACGATATTCTAGAATGAACTTGCTTGTATTTATATATATCTTTGTCTAATTTTTTTTCTTTAATAATAGACGAAATCAAGCGCTGAGAATCCTGTGTGTCATAAATAGTAAAATTAGACGGATAACCAAGCTTGTCTGCTTCAAATCGTAAAATTTTAGCAAATACAGAATGGAAAGTACCCATCCATAAGTTTTTTGCTTCACTATCTCCCACAATAGAAGCTATTCTTGATTTCATTTCACGAGCTGCCTTGTTGGTGAACGTTAGAGATAAAATATTAAACGGATCAGTGCCTTCGCTCATTAAATAAGCGATACGATACGTTAGTACTCTAGTTTTTCCAGAACCAGCACCTGCTATTACTATCATAGGTCCTTCTTTCTGTAGAGTAGGAGCTAATTGAGCTTCGTTGAGTTGGCTTAAATATTGTTTCAAATTAGAATTTTTGTAAGATGTGAAATTAAGTAATGTTAATTATAATTTTAAAATTTACTAACTTAAATTATAAACAATTTTTAAATCTAATATTTGATGTTTATTTTTACTTTATGTTCGGTAATTTATCCTCTTGATTTTGAATATAATTAGTAACTTGGCAACTAGTAATCAATTAATTTTTTATTAAATGGATTTTTTAGAAAATAATTTTAAATGGTTTTTTGCTTTTCTAGCTTTAGTTATTATTTATAAATTTTTAAAAGACTATTTGAGTTATCAAAATAAAAACAAATTCCTTTCTAGAAATGATTCTATAAAAAGTGATATTCTCAAAGTTAAGCTTCAGGCCTATGAGCGTTTGGCGTTGTTCTTAGAACGGATATCATTAACTAATTTATTAACTAGAGTACCTCCAATTTCTACTAAAAAAGAAGATTATCAATATTTATTGATTCAAACCATTGAACAGGAATTTGAGCACAATATGTTACAACAAATTTATGTATCAGAGGAGTGTTGGAATATTATATTAACCGCTAAGAATTCCAATATCCAATATATTAGAAATTGTGACACCTCTAATAATACACTTACTGCAGATAAGTTTAGAGAACTAGTGTTGACAATGACGATAAATGATACATCTTCAAGTGGGGTTGCTTTATCCTATCTAAAAAATGAAGTGAGTAAATTAACTTCTTTATAAATAAATAATTTATTAATTAATTAATGACTGTTGGTTTGTCAATTGGAGAATTACTTTTTACAACAATGAAGCTAGACATCGCATAATAGGCATGAATATTTGATGAAGTTGATAAGAGATCATTAGTCCATGGTTCAAACTCATAATCAAAGTTAAAAGTAGTTCCTGCTAAACTAGCCTCCAATGAGTTGATTCGGTTTGGAACTGCCATCCCTGGACACCATCCTGCTCTATCTGGAGCCCAATTACCATTTTGTGGACTGACTGGATTAGTAACACACCCTATAGGGCCCAAATAATGCTGAAATTCTTGATTATTATTAATTTTAACATTGTGAGTTCTGTAACACCACTCAGCACATGGCCTTCCGTCTGAATCATTTGGTGTAGCGTGACCCCATCCAGTAATAATTGTTCGCAAATGCATACTTTCCGCGTTCGAAGGTACAAAAACATCTTTTGTCAAATCAAATGCTGAAGCATCTTCTCCATATATAACTCCAGCCAATGAATTATTATTGTACTGAACTATTGGTGCTATTTCATAATATTGATAATCAGGTGTACCTTCAATATAGTCAAAATCTACACTTAGTTTCCAACCATCACTCCCCCAAACTTCAATGAAGGCCTTTAGCTCAACATTCCCTTTAAGTAATGATTTAAAGTCAGTTACATCTATTTCTAATCCACGCTCTAGTTGGTCAGTTCCAACTCCGTAAGGAGTGATGTAACGCCCTATTTCGTACCAATTGTTTGTAGAAAGATCTCTAACTAGAATATTTGAGTATACATCCCATTCATTACATCCACCAGAAGGACAATCTAATTGTAAATACATAATAACTGATTCAATATTAGTTGTATCATCATGGAGTGTAAAAGTTTGTGTAGACGATTGGCTAAAGCCACCTCCATAGGCTAAACGAGTTTCATTAAAAGCCTGATAATTATAGACCAATGGAATACCTGTACCAACTAATTCTACAGAAACAGGAGTTAATTCTTCACTAGTAAATTCTAAAAGATTTGATGATTCACCAATTTCGGAAGGTTCAAAACGTACATACAAAAGAAAGTCTTCATTTGCAGTTTGTTGATCAATTTGTAAAGTAGAATTGTAGCTAATTTCATCTAAAGAAATTAAAAATTGACCACCTGAAGATATATTTAAAAATGAAGTTAAATTACTAGCAGTAATTTCAATAGGAATTGATTCAGAAATACCTCCAACAATTGTATCATCAAAAAATAATTCAGAATAATTTACATTTAAATTGGGATTTGTTCCAATTCCATTAGCAATTAGGTTAACAGATTGTGAATTGGCATTGGTGCTAGTAAATATTAAGCTTTCTGATATTTGACCAATTGCATTCTCGCTCGGAGCAAAGCGTACATATAATATTTGTGAGCTGATTTGATTATTTACAGTTTGAATAGTAATCTCTGATTCAAAATTCTGAGCATCTAAAGAAATTTCAAAATTAAAACCAGTATTAATAACTAAAACATCTGATAAATCTAAACCACTAAAAGTTAATGTTTTGGGTTCTGAAAACATAAGTATTTCTGTATCAGAAAATGTTAGTGTTTGAGTACTAACTGAAAGTGAGGGAGTTGTCTGATCTTCAGAAAAGTTATTTTCTGTACTATCATTGCTACAATTAATCAAAATTGCCATAGTGATTAGGCTAAAATAATTTATTGATTTTATTAATGTCTTCATAACGATAAAAAAAAAATTAGGAAAACAAGTTAGACATTTTTAAATAAACAGAGATAAAAACTATTAACTTAGTTGCGTTAATTAAAGATATATAAACTAAGTAATTTATTAAAACCCCAATAAATACATCTACTATACTTCAAACTCCAATAGAATATCTAAAAGGAGTTGGTCCTAGTCGTGCTAATATATTGCGAAAGGAACTTGGAATAAACACTTATCAAGATCTTATAAATTTATTTCCAAATAGATATATTGATCGCACACGTTTTTATAGAACATCAGAATTACAATCTTCAAATTCGGAAGTACAACTTATTGGAAAAATAACAAGTTTTAAAGAAATTGTACAGAAGCGTGGTAAACGACTTGTGGCTACTTTTAAAGATGATACAGGATTTATTGAACTTGTTTGGTTTAGAGGCCACAATTGGATTCATGAGCAATTAAAAACTCATACTGATTATGTTGTTTTTGGAAAAGTAAACCTATTTAATGGAGTGTTTAGTATGCCCCATCCAGATATTGAATTAAAATCTACTTTTGACAAGGGGCTTTCAAAGGCTATTCAACCAATTTACCCATCAACAGAAAAGTTATCAAACAGAGGTGTATCAAATCGTGTTATTTGTAAGGTAATGGAACAGCTTTTTTTGCAATTAAATGGTCGTTTTGAAGAATCACTTTCATTAGAAATATTACAGCATCAAAAATTAATATCCAAGAGTGAAGCGCTTTTGAATATACATTTTCCAAATAATCAAAAGATATTAAGTCTATCTCAGTTTCGATTAAAATTCGAAGAGCTTTTTTATATTCAGCTACAACTTATTTTAAAAAATATTATTCATAAGTCTAAAATTAAAGGATATCGATTTGAAACCGTAGGAGATTACTTTAACACATTTTATAAGAATCATCTTCCTTTTGAATTAACAAATGCTCAAAAAAGAGTACTAAAAGAGATTCGAATTGATATGGGAAGTAATGCGCAAATGAATCGACTTTTACAAGGTGATGTTGGTTCTGGAAAAACGATTGTAGCATTGATGTCTATGTTTATTGCGATTGATAACAATTTTCAATCGACTTTGATGGCACCCACCGAAATTTTAGCATTCCAGCATTACAATGGATTGAAACCTTTTTGTGATTTAATTGGAGTTAAGATTTCATTATTAACTGGGTCAAGTAAAATTGCTGATCGTCGCGTTATACATGAACAATTAGAATCTGGTGAATTACAAATTATTGTGGGAACACATGCTTTGTTAGAAGATAAGGTTAAATTCAAAAACTTAGGTTTAGCTATTATTGATGAACAACACCGATTTGGTGTCGCACAACGAAGCAAGCTCTGGAAAAAGAATAATTCTCCACCTCACATTTTAGTAATGACAGCAACTCCGATTCCACGTACTTTAGCAATGTCTGTTTACGGAGATTTAGATATTTCCGTAATCGACGAGTTACCGGCAGGAAGAAAGCAAATCAAAACGGTTCACCGCTATGATACCAATCGATTAAAAGTCATCGGTTTTATTAGGCAAGAAATTGCAAAAGGACGACAAATTTATATTGTATACCCATTAATAAATGAAAGTGAAACTTTAGACTTCAAGGACTTAATGGATGGTTATGAAGGCATTGTTCGTGATTTCCCAATGCCAAATTATCAAGTATCTATGGTGCACGGTCAAATGAAGCCAGCAGACAAAGAATTTGAAATGCAGCGCTTTGTAAAAGGGGAAACACATATTATGGTAGCTACAACAGTGATTGAAGTTGGTGTGAATGTTCCAAACGCATCGGTCATGATTATAGAAAGTGCTGAGCGTTTTGGATTATCGCAACTCCATCAATTAAGAGGACGTGTAGGACGTGGGAGTGAACAGAGTTACTGTATTTTAATGACCAGTCATAAACTAGGGGAAAATAGTAAAACAAGAATGGAAACGATGGTTCACTCTAGCGATGGTTTTGAAATTGCAGAAGTAGATCTTAAACTACGTGGTCCTGGTGATATGATGGGTACGCAACAAAGTGGGGTTTTAGAATTGAAAATAGCCAATATTGTAAAAGATAAGGACATATTATCCTTAGCACGACATTGGGCTAAAAAAACTCTAGATGTAGATCCTAAACTTAGTGATCCAAAACACAGACCCATTGCGCAAACGTATGTTAAAATGGGAAAGTATAAAAATATATGGAATTATATTAGTTGATAAAAAGTAAGGCAAAAATATAAATACATTTAATATAAATAATTTGAAGTCTTATATTTGTTGAAAATATATATTCATGACATTAATAAAATCGATTTCTGGAATCAGAGGCACTGTTGGAGGTGCAGTTGGTACTAACTTGACTCCTATTGACACTGTAAAGTTCGCAGCCGCTTACGGGAATTGGATCAAGGAACAACGAACTAAGAAGTCTTACCGTGTTGTAATTGGTAGAGATGCCCGAATTTCGGGAGCGATGATTCAAAATTTGGTCATGAATACACTGGTAGGAATGGGTATTGACGTGATAGATTTAGATTTATCAACTACACCAACCGTTGAAATTGCAGTACCCTTAGAGTACGCAGATGGAGGAATCATTATAACAGCGAGTCACAATCCAAAACAATGGAACGCCTTAAAGTTATTAGATCACAAAGGCGAGTTTTTAAACTCTATACATTGCCAGCGCGTTTTAGACATTGCAAAATCTGATGCTGTAGAATTTGCTAATGTTGATGAATTGGGAATCATAACCAAAAATCGTGCTTATTTTGATATTCATATAGACACCGTTTTAGATTTAGAATATGTAAATACAAAAGCAATTTCAGATTGTAAATTTAAAGTGGTTGTAGATGCAGTTAATTCAACTGGTGGAATCGCAATTCCACTTCTTTTGGAGCGATTAGGTGTTGAACCTGTTAAATTACATTGTGAACCCAATGGTCATTTTTCTCATAATCCAGAACCGTTAAAAAAACATTTAACAGACTTGTCTGAAAAAGTAGTGGCTAGTGGTGCTGATTTTGGAATTGCTGTTGACCCAGATGTTGACCGCTTGGCATTTATGGATGAAAATGGAGTGATGTTTGGCGAAGAATATACTTTAGTTGCTTGTGCTGATCATATCTTAAGTCATAGACCAGGAAATACTGTTAGTAATCTAAGTTCAACAAGAGCTCTTAGAGATGTGACTGAAAAATATGGTGGCATATATACAGCAAGTGCTGTTGGTGAAGTTAATGTGGTTAATGCAATGAAATCATCTAACGCAATTATTGGAGGTGAAGGAAATGGTGGAATTATATATCCTGAATCTCATTATGGACGCGATGCTTTAGTGGGCGTTGCTTTATTTTTAAGTTTACTAGCGGAGCGTAAAATAGCGGTGAGTAACCTTAGGGCTAGCTATCCGTCTTATTTTATGAGTAAAAAGAAAATCGATTTGAATCCCTCGATTGATGTAGATGCCATATTAGCGGCTATTGAAGCTAGGTACTCAGAAGAACAAATATCTACTATTGACGGCGTTAAAATAGATTTCCTAACCGAATGGGTTCACCTTAGAAAAAGTAATACAGAACCTATTATACGTATCTATACTGAAGCACCAACTCAGAAAGCTGCAGATAATTTAGGAAATAAAATTATAAATGAAATAAAAGAAGTAGCGGGAATTTAAACCTTTCGGTGTTTCCAACGCTTATGGGTCCATAAATAGTATTCAGGCGCCTCGTTTATTTGAGCTTCAACAAGTTTTAAGAATCTATCAGTGATTTCATAATCGTTGAATGACTTTGGCTTTTCGGCTAGAGTTTGAAAGGTAGCTTCATAGTATCCTCTTTTGATACGCTTTACAGAAAAAAACACTACCGGCATATCCAATTTCTTTGCTAAAGCTTCTGCGCCGGTATGTACAGGAACATTAATACCCATAAAATCTGCCCAATAGCGAGCTTTGTCTATTTTTGGAGATTGATCAGATGCAAAACCACTCATAGACAAGACCCCATTCTTCTTAGCTTCCTCCATAACAGAAAACGTTTCTTTGGTAGTAATGAGATAACTATTGTAGCGAGCTCGGATTGATTTTACTAATCGATCAAAATATTTATTTTGAAGTCTTTTATAGATAGCATAACTACGATGTGTTGTGTAAGTCTGAAGAATAAAGATCCATTCCCAACTTCCGTAATGCGCACACATCAAAATGATACTTTTATTTTGCTTTTCATAGCCTGTAATGATGTCTAGGTTATTAAATTTATATCTTGATTTCATAGAGTCAATAGAAATATTCATTGATTTAATAGACTCAACTACCATGTCACATAAATGATGGTAAAATTTTTTTAAAACTGTACGTAATTCAGCTTCGGATTTATTTGGAAATACAAGATTCAAATTTTCTTTTACTGCATTTTTTCTGTAACCTATTACATAATACATCAAAATATAAAGTAAGTCAGAAACGAAATAAAGTATTCTAAATGGAAGCATGGATACTATCCAAAGAATAGGATATATTAAAATGTATGCTAGTAGTTGCATATAAAAATATTAGATTTGCTTTCGCAAAGATATAGTTTATTTAATATTTAGTCCTTATGAACATTAGTATTTATACCTTAATAATTATAGCAATTAATGTTATTTGTTCCTTCAAAGGGTTTAAAGACCGTTTATTTTTTGAGCAATACAAGTTCAATATTGGAGGGATTAAGCGAGGCGAAAAACTTCGACTATTAATTTCTGGTTTCTTACATGTTGATCTTCAGCATTTATTATTTAATATGTTTACACTCTATTTTTTTGCCGATATTGTTTTAGTTAGTGTAGGTCCTATAAACTTTTTTTTAATATATTTTGGGAGTTTAATATGCGGAAATTTTTTGTCATATTATTTCCATCAAAATGAATCTTTATATTCAGCTGTTGGTGCTAGTGGAGCTGTTACAGGAATTTTATATTCCGCTATACTTTTGTATCCAGGAATGGAATTGTTTCTATATTTTATTCCAATTCCAATTCCTTCTTATATTGTAGGAGTGGGGTATATGCTGTATTCAATTTATGGAATGAAGTCGCGTCAAGGTAATATCGGTCATGATGCTCACTTTGGTGGAGCTATTGGAGGATATATTTTAACTTTATTAATTATTCCTCAAGTTTTAGAAAAACACTTGTGGATGGTAATACTTCTAGCTGTTCCAATCTTAATTTTGTTTTTAATGCATAAAAACAAAAAGATTTAGTTGGATAGTTAAGTTATAAATCTAGAAGTCCCCTTATTCTCTCGTCCAACTGACGGCCCCTCAGTTGTTTGTCAATTAGAACACCGTCTTGATCTATTATAAATGTAGCTGGAATAGAATTCACTCCGTAAAGCTGCGCAATTGGATCATTCCATGATTTTAAGTTTGAAATATTAAACCAGTTTAGCTGATCTTTCTTGATAGCTTTAATCCAAGCTAATCTTTGGGTTTCTGAATCTAGGGATATGCTAATAATTTCTAAGCCATTATCGTGGTATTTGTCATATAGATTAACAAGATTTGGGTTTTCGATTCGGCAAGGTTTACACCATGATGCCCAAAAATCAATAATCGTTACTTTTCCTTTAATTTTATTTAGGTCTAACAAAATTCCTTTTGAGTTAGGTCCTGAAAAAGCAGGCACTTTTTCTCCTATTTTTACTAATTCAGTTTTTTTAGCTTTATTAAGTTTTGTTTTTATTTGGTTTGAAATAATTTGATTTTCAACTGTTTTTGTTTTTATACTTATATTAATTTTATCGTATGCTTCTTTAGCTAGATCAATATCAAATCCTTTTTGACCTAGTGCGCTATTTAGTAATGTCAAGGAAAAATCAGAATCAGGGTATGTTTTGATAAAATTAAATCCAAAGTTTTTTAGTAATATTTTTTGAGATTTCATTTTTATTTTAAGTTGCTTTAAAATTATCGGATTATTTGCTAATTTCAAAATCGAATCTCGTAAGCTACTAATTACATTATATTGTTTTTTGTATTGTTTCTTGTAGTCATCAAATACGTCATTATTAGGTGTTCCAACACTTGTAGATGAAAAAATACTATCCTTGTATATAGTAACTTGAATTTTGCCAGGTTCAAGAACAATATTAGTTTGTCCATTAAGTCCGTCGATTGTTAAGGTTCGCATTTCCACACCATTAATTTTCCCTCTAAAACTAAATGAACCGTTACTAACGATAGCAGTATCAGTAGTTCTAACACTACGAGGGTTTGTATTCGTTTTTAAATATGCTCTTAGTCCATTAAAAACCCCTTCAGCCTTTACATTTACTATATATTCGTCAGTCGATAGTTTTGATTGGTTATCACAACTAATCAAAGATGATATAATCAAAAATGTATATAGATATGTTCTCATATTAAATTTTTTAAAAATAAACCACAAAAATAATTTAAAATTATTACTTATACCATTTGAAGTAATATTAATACTTTTGTAAAAAAAATCAATTGCACTTAAAAGACACCATTATAGCTTTAGCAACTCCATCTGGAGCAGGAGCTCTTGCTGTGATTCGACTTTCTGGACCTAATTCTATTTTAATGATTGATGATTTTTTTAATTCAATTCATTCTAAAAAAATGAGTGATCAAAAGTCACATACGATTCATTTAGGGCATATTACTGAGTCTGGTAGGGATATAGATGAAGTTTTAGTTTCCATTTTTAAAGACCCTCAATCATATACTGGGGAAAATGTTGTTGAAATTTCTTGCCACGGAAGCACCTATATACAACAAGAAATTTTACAGTTATTTGTTCGAAATGGAGCTCGAGTTGCCAATCCTGGAGAGTTTACATTACGTGCTTTTTTAAATGCTAAATTAGACTTAAGTCAGGCAGAAGCTGTAGCAGATTTGATTTCGAGTGAGAACAAGGCATCCCATCAAATAGCTATGCAGCAAATGCGTGGCGGCTTTAGTAATGAAATTAAAGAATTAAGAGACGAATTATTAAACTTCGCTTCTCTTATTGAATTAGAGCTTGATTTTTCTGAAGAAGATGTAGAGTTTGCAGATCGTAAACAATTTGAAGATTTACTTCATCGTATTATCAATGTATTAAAACATTTGATTGACTCCTTTTCTACAGGTAATGTAATTAAAAACGGAATTCCAATATCTATTATCGGGGCACCAAACGTTGGAAAATCTTCTCTTTTAAATGCGTTATTAAATGAAGATAAAGCTATTGTAAGTGATATTGCAGGAACAACTCGTGACGCCATTGAAGACGAAATCACAATTGAAGGTATTAAATTTCGATTCATTGATACTGCTGGTATTCGTTATACTGAGGATATGATTGAAAGTATTGGTATTAAAAAAACATTTGAAAAAATCACTCAATCAGAAGTCATATTATATTTAATAGATGCTTCCAAGCTAACATCTGAATCAACTACTTTATTTAACAATGAAATACTAAAAATTCAAGAGCAGTATCCAGACAAACAATTAATAGTTGTTGCTAACAAAATGGATTTAGCTGATATTGAAACTGTTAAGAAATCTATTATACATCCACACACTTTGTATACCTCAGCTAAGAGTGATATGGGGATTACATGTTTAAAAACAAAGTTATTGGAATTTGTAAATACTGGAGCCTTACGCAACAACGAGACTATTGTTACAAACTCCAGACATTATGATTCTTTACTAAAAGCTTTGTCAGATGTACAAAAGGTACAACATGGAATGGATAAACAGCTTTCAGGAGATTTATTAGCTATTGATATTCGTCAGGCCCTATATCACTTTGGAGAAATTACAGGGGAAATCACGTCTGATGATTTGCTGGGTAATATATTTGCTAATTTCTGTATTGG
>JABAZD010000064.1 GCA_018608705.1 Flavobacteriaceae bacterium
TTCATGTTTTTTATTTTTAAATTTTAGTAAGTGAGTAAGTCCACCAAACTCCTGATCCAGCTTCAATGTCAATTATCATTGTATTGGCATCTATTAGATTAACTAGGTACGTAGTAGTGTCATTTACCGGCATTCCGTCCTCGCCACCATTATGTGCCTTTGGTAATCCAATGTAAGCTCCTGAACCACTAACAGTAAGTGTGCCAGCTGCTTCATCATAAACAAATGTTGCAGGATTAGATCCGTCGTGAGGGGCTATGGGTGCTCCGCAACCATCTGCGTCAACGCCTTGCCATCCTTCTAACCATGTCTCTGAACCAAGAACATTTGAAAACGAACCTCCACTGAAGACATATGTATCATCAAAATAACAGCTACGTTGATCTACTCCAGCAGCGTCAATAGACCACCAACTGATATCTCCTTGAGTTGGTCCAACTCCCAATGATCCGGCTTCTGGGGTGATTACCCAAGTCCCATCAACAGGTGAAGTTTCAACTGCTTCTTTAGTCAGTCTAAATCTCCACCATACTCCTGAACCAGCTTCAATATCAAGAACCATATTTTCTGCATCTAGTGATTCTACTAAGTAAGTAATTGTGTTATCTGCAGGCGATCCATCCTCTCCTCCATTATGAGCTTTGGATAAACCTATGTAGGCTCCTGATCCACTAACGGTTAATGTGCCAGCAGCTTCGTCATAAACATAAGTTGCAGGGCTTGAGCCATTGTGTGGGGCTATTGGAGCTCCACATGCTTCAGGATCGACTCCTTGCCATGGTTCTAACCAGGTCTCAGAACCTAGTACGTTTGAAAAGTTTCCTCCATTGAATACAAATGTATCATCAAAAAAGCAAGAACGTATATTTACATCATCAGAACTATTTGACCACCAATTGATAGCCCCTTGAGTTGGGCCTACTCCAAGAGCACCAGCTTCTGGAGACATTCTCCATGTTCCTTCAAGTGGAGATGGACCTGATGGGGACTTATAGAAATAAATATTATCAATGAAAACAGTACCAGCTGCCCACGGCATTCCAACAAATTTTAATTGGAATATGCTATTAACGACTTGACCTAAGTCAGTGTATGCACTAATAGGGATATCTATACTAGTCCAATTATTTGCTGATAAGCTAGTAACAATAGGAGTTTCTGTGGAAGCTCCATCTGCTCCATTAATTAGAGAAGTTTCTATATCAGCAACTGCATCGGCTGTCCATACATCTAAGTGAAGGTATTCCATTGTTGAAACATCAACAGAAGTACCATCAGCTAAAGAAATTCCTTGGTAGCTTAAATTTACGTATTGTAACATTTCATCACCAGATAAATCAAACATGTTCCAGCTACTTCCTTGTCCTCCTTGACCCCAGTCTGGGAAATAATTTGTTCCAGGGAGATCGCTGTAAACAGAACTAAATATTGAAATAACATCCTCATCAGCTCTTGATGGAGGTGTAGGTGCTGAAGCGACAGGAGCTTCTATTGCAGTAACTTCAAAGTCTTCAGTGTAAACCGTTGTTTCGATTGCCGCTCCCATAACTTCTACTGAAATTGTATAAGTTCCCGGTGCTGTAAAATCTATAACAACAGTGTCACCAATATTTCCAGTTGCTGGAGACGGAGTCTCTTCTGTGGTTCCTGGTGCTGTAACATCAAAACTTACGGCGAAATCAGCTGAAGCTGTAACATTTACACGTTTAGATATTGCAGAATCATTTTCGATAACAACCTCTAGATTTGAAGGTGCTTGGAATGAGACAACTAGCTCTTGTTCAAGAGTTGTTTCTAATCCGGTAACTCCATAAGCAACCGCAGTCACTGTATATGTACCTTCAACATATGTATGAGAAGTACTCTGACCATTGGTAAAATTTACAGGGTCAGAAGTATCATCTCCAAAATGAATGTCAAACTCTACTGCTCCTTGAGCAGTCGGAGTAATTGAAACAAGACCTGTATTATCTTGAGTCACTTGAAAAAGCATTGCCAGTTCAGAGGGAGCTTCAACGCTAGTACTAAAGTTTATGTCTTTTTGGTCATCTGAACATGTGGTTAATGCTAAAAGAATAACAGAAAGACTAAATATATATTTAAGTATTTTCATAATAGTGTTTTTTAATAGTTTGGATTTTGGTTCCAGTTTCCATTTGAAAATTGAATTTCTTGGATTGGAATTGGGAATAATTCATGTTTACCAGCTTGGAAGCCATCAATTTCAGATGGTGCTTGTCCAGTTCTCACAAGGTCAAAGAAACGATGTCCTTCTCCTACTAACTCTACATGTCTCTCGTGATAGATTGCATCTGTTAATTCTGAGCCAGAAGCAGATATGTTATTAGAATCGCCTCCGAAAGCTCGAGCACGCACCATGTTTAAATAAGATTGTGCTTTAGCGTCATCAATACTTCCTCTGTTATTCGCTTCAGCTGCCATTAGCAATACATCTGCAAAACGAATTGATCGGTAATTATTTGGATTTGTCAAGTTTTGATCACCAATATTCTGATCGCCCTTACGAGGGATATACTTTCTGTTATAATAACCTGTGTGCTCATATCCAAGTCCATAAGTAGCTCCTGTTTGTTCAGCCCATGCTTCAATATCAAGTACAGAGACCTCTTTCCTTGAATCTCCATCCTCGAAGCTGTCTACAGTTTCTTGAGTAGGTACATTAAAGCTATATCCAGAATCATAAGTAGGTCCTGTATGGTTTCTAATTCCGTTGAATCCTACAGCTACATTACCTTCGCTACACTGCAGACAACCAAAACCAGCACCTTCAGCATCGGTGTATTGAACCTCAAACACAGACTCTACATTATTTTCTCCTTCGTTTTCAAACATTGTTTCATAGCTAGTAGCTAATTGGTAAGGTCCGTTGTTAATAACGTTGTCTAGGATAGTAGCAGCTTCGCTAAATTTGTCTTGATACAAGTAAGCTTTTCCAAGTAAAGCTTCTGCAGCACCTTTAGTAACACGTCCAACTTGTGGAGCAATATAGTCTAGGTTGTTAACTGCAAAAATTAAATCACTTTCAATAAGCGCATAAACTTCTTGAGCAGAATATCGTGGAATTGAAAGTTCATCTCCAGGCGCAAAACGTTTTCCAGAACCTAAAAGAGCAGCATCATAATCTTTAATTGGAAGACCACCAAACCATTTAACTAATTCAAAATGGTAATAAGCTCTAAGAAAACGAACTTCAGCTATCATTTTATTTCTACCTTCAAAATCTGTTTTATCTTGAAATTCTAAGAAATAATTAGCTCTACTTATTCCAGAGAACATCCAGCTCCATACATCTCTTAAGTTGCTATTGACTGAAGTATGCCCCATGTCGTCTATTTGTTGAAAACCAACAACATCCGTCGCGCTTTCACCTCCACACAATGTATTGTCTGATGCAATTTCACCAAGCAACACATTAACATAAGAAGCTTGTAATAAATCATAAACTCCTACAAGTGCCATGTAATAATCATCTTCAGAATTAAAGTATCCTTGAGAATCAATATTATAATTATCGGTTTCGTCCAGATACTCGTCTGAACAAGAGTAAATCCCTGCAGCAACAAGCGCAAACACTAAAATTGCTGTTATTATATTTTTATTGTTTTTCATCATGTTTTATTTAAAATGAGATATTTAATCCTAATATATATTGTCTTACTGTTGGGTAGAAACCACCATCAATACCTCCACCTAAAGCTTGACCAGTAGTCGCTGCTGGATCAAAACCTTTGTATTCAGTAAATGTAAATGCGTTATTTACGGATGCATAAAGACGTAATTTAGACAATCCAAAATCTTCTAACGTTTCTGTAGGTAAACTATATCCTAACTGAATGTTTTGAATGCGTACAAAAGAGGCGTCTTCTACATAAAAGTCAGAAAATAATTTATTAGTAGAGGCTCCAGTTGTGGCCCTAGGAACCGTATTGCTTGTTCCTGGTCCTGTCCATCTATCTAAGTAGTAATCTAAACGATTCACATTTGGTTGATCACGTTCATAATTTCTAACCATGTCTTTACCTACTTCTGCAAACGCATACATGCTAAGGTCAAAACTTTTATAGTTAACTGAAAAATTGAACCCCATATAGTAATCTGCCAAAGGCTTCCCTATAAAAGTTCTATCATCCGAATTAATCTCTCCATCTCCATTAACATCAACATAGCGAATATCTCCAGGAACCGCTCCGTAACCTAAGCCTTCTTGAGAAGGGTGTGCGTCAACATCGGCCTGTGTTTGAAAAATTCCATCTGTTTGTAGTCCATAAAAATAGCCTATTGGCTGGCCGTTTTCCATTCTAGATGGAGGTAAAGGCTGGCCTACTCCAAAAGAACCACCTGTAAGTGGAACTTCTGCGTTAACATCAATTACAGTTCCTTCAATTTTAGTAACATTGTAACTTACATTGTATGATAAATCATCAGTAATATTATCACTGTAGTTAATCAAAAATTCTAATCCCTCTGAACGTGTTGTACCTGCATTTACAGTTGGTGAACCAGATCCTGGAGCTGTAGTTCCTAAAATACCAGAAACTGGTAATCCAGGTATTAATAAATCTACTCTATCTTCTAAAAAGTAATCAGCAACAATTTCTAATTTGTTTCCAAAAAACTTAGCGTCTAAACCAATATCAAGTTTTTCTGCTGTTTCCCACTTCGCAGCAGCGTTAGCTATAGGTCCATTTGCAACACCATTTGTTAAAGCTCCATCAAAAACATAAGTAGCTTCTCCACTAAGTGCAGATCTATAAAGGTCATTTCCAACAAGGTTTCCTAAAGTTCCATAACTTCCACGAATTTTTAAGAAATCGATTACTTCATTGTTCTTCAAGAAATTTTCATCAGAAATTTTCCAACCTGCGGTTACAGATTTGAAGTAATCAATTCTATTCTCTTTGGCGAAAGCTGAAGAACCATCTCTACGAATCATAGCAGATAACAAATATTTTCCTTTGAAATCATACTGAAGTCTTCCAAAATATGATAATAGACGGTTGTCATATATATATGATCCATTCTCTTTAGCATCACTGGTGCCTGTAGTTAAAGCTATATCAGCAAACTCCCAAGAATTATTTGGAACATCAAATCCAGTGGCAAATAATCCATTCCCCCAGTTTTTGATTACAGTTGTTCCAACTGTAGCTTCCATATTGTGTTTGTCAGCAAAAGATTTCTTGTAGGTAGCAAAGGTATCCCATGTATAAGAATCGAACTGACTTTTACTTTGGTTGACGGTACTTCGGTCTGTATTAAAAACTTTTCCTGCACCATAATTAACTATTGGAGAAAATGATTTTGATTTATCACTATATGTTTTGAAACCCATCCTAGACGTAACAGTTAAGTCGTCTGTTAATTTATATTCAAGTTGGAAATTACCTTCAATACTACTACCAAAGTAAGTATTATAAGTATCACGTATTTGTGAAAAAGGATTGATAATTTCATTTCCGAAAATTCCATTAACGTCCTCTTGGTCCAAAGCAAACATAGGAGAATAGCTAATGGCGTTAAACAACACAGAACCTAAGCCAGATTCGTTAATCGTTTTTCTTCTGTTTGAAAAATAGTTAAGATTTAAAGTAGATTTTAGCCGATCATTAACATCAATACCAAGACTTAATTTGATATTATCTCTAACATAGTTTGATTTATCGCTTGCAATGATTCCGTCTTGATCCAAACGTGTTGCACCTAAGTAGTAAGTTACATTCTCTGTACCACCAGAAAGACTAACATTATGGTTTGTCATTAATGCTTGGTCAAATAACTCATCTTGCCAATCCGTACCATAAGCTGGACCAGCTATATTATTATAAGGAAGTGCTTGGCCATTGTTTGCATAAGCCTCGTTTACTAAGGCCGCATACTCACTGGCATTTAGAAGAGATAATTTTTTTGTTGTTTCTTGTAATCCTGCGTAAGTATTATAAGATACTGTTGGAGCAGAGTTTTTCCTTCCTTTTTTAGTTGTTACTAATATTACACCGTTAGCTCCTTCAACCCCATATATGGCAGCCTGCGCATCTTTTAAAACCGTAATAGTTTCAATATCGTCCGGGTTTAAACTATTAAAGGATGAAGAAATGTATCCATCAACAACCAATAACGGGTCATTATCTGTATTACTGCTGACCCCTCTAATTAAAAATCGAAATCCACTACCTGGAGATCCAGACTGAGTAGAAACAGAAACACCTGTTGTAGTTCCCTGAAGAGCCTGAGAGACGTCTACTGGCTTTAACTTTTCAATTGTTTCGGAGCCCACTATTGAAACAGAACCTGTAAGATCTTTTCTACTTTTAGATCCATACCCAATCAAAACAACTTCATCCAAAGACTCGTTGTCTTCAACTAACTCCACATTCATCTCCGCTGAAACAGGGAGTTCTAATGTTTCAAATCCAACATAAGTAAACACTAAAGTTGCATCTGATTGAACATTTGAGATAGAAAAATTACCATCGAAATCCGACACAGCTCCTGAACTAGTGTTTTTTACGATGATATTGACTCCTATAAGGGGTAAGCCATCAACGCTGGATTTTACTGTTCCATTTACTGTAACGTTCTGGGCAGTTGCGTTGAACGCAAAAGCAAAGCTAAACAGTAAAACAAAAAATACTTTTTTCATAAATATTAGTTTAATTAAATTTTTGTTAAATCTAAGTTAAGTTGTTGATAATAGCGTCAATTTTTATGTTACAAAAAACATACATAGCAAAAACAATGCCTTAAAATTATTAAAATCTCATTTTTTAAGATTAAAAATAGTGATTTCTAATTGTTTTATTTTTTTTTACTAAACAGACTAATAAACAAAATGTATAGCTATTGTATGGTTGTATACTTGGGTTGTAGTGCTACTAGAGTTCAAGAATGTAACTTGTCAAGCTAGATTCGTGAGGTAAATCTATCTTTTTTCGCAAACGATATCGCTTAACCTCTACGCTTCTGTAGGAAATATTTAGTAATGGCGCTATTTCCTTTGAAGTTAAGTTGAGTCTTAAATAAGCACAAAGCCTTAGGTCATTTGGAGTAAGATTTGGGTGAAGAGATTTTATGTGTTTAAGGAAGTCTTTATCTGCGTTGTTGAAGGCTTCTTCAAAAAGCTTCCAGTCGTCTGTATTATTAAGGTTCTTGTCTATTATTTTAATAACTTTTTTTAAATCCTGAACTCCATCTTTATCCTTAAGCTCATTTTTAATATCATTGAGAAACTCGTTCTTTTTTATTAGACTCATCGTTGATATTGCAAGCTCTCTGTTTTTGCTTTCAATATCTAATTTCAGCTTTTCGTTATTTAACTTCATGAGCTTCTGTGAAGACTCTAGTTCTCTAAGTGATATATCCTCTTCTGATTTCTTGAGTACTTTAAGTTGCTGCTTATTGTAGTAAATTTTATAACTATTGTGGATAATAATCCACAACAAGGCAAACATAATAATATAAAATAAAATCGCAAAATTAGAAAGAAGCCATGGCCTTTTAATTTCGAAAGAGAAAGCGGTACTATTAACTGTTTCTGTGACTCCGATTTTACCTTTAACAACAAACCGATATTCACCATAGGGTAAATTCTCAAAAACTTGTGAACTATCTTCAGACCAGTTTGACCACTCAGTCGACCAACCTTCAAGCTTGTAAGAGTATTTTTTCTTGACAATGTTGTGGTAGTGAGGGATAGAATAATTAAAATATAAGCTATTTGATTCTGAGTCTAAAATATTATTTGAGTCTAAAACTAATCTGAATTTTTCTTCGTTAATTTTACTAGCTTCGACAGAATTCAACTTTATCTTGTGAAGGTGATTAGGTTTGGTTGTGCTCGAATTAAACACAAAATATCCATTTGATGAACCCAAAAGGTACTCATCTAAACCTATTTTTGTTAAATTTTCAAATCCATTAACTACTTTTTTAAAATTGGAAAGGGAAACAGGAATAATTTCAGTTTTTGGAATTTCTGTTATGCTTCCTGGGCTAAGTAACAAAATATTTTCATTTGCGAAGCACCATTTTAGATCATAAGAACCCTTCACATCCATTAACGTTGACCTTGTTGAATAGCTATTCAAAAGCTCTGAAAAAGGGTCTACTGTAATAAAACTTTGATTGCTATCAATGTATTTAGAAACACCCTCTGAGGAAAAGTAATATAAATTATTAGAGATATTTAAAATACTTGAGCCCATGCCCTTTTTCACAGAAGAAGATATATTAGATACATTAGAAAAAGAAAATAGATCTTCTGAAAGAGTGAGCTCATAGAGACCTCTTAGTTCGTGATTAACAAAAACTTTACCGTCTATTTGTTCATAAAATCTTGTTGATAAATCAAAGCCCTTAACTTTATTTCTAAAATTCCATTTCCCTGATTTTTTTTCTAAAATGCTTAACCCAGAGTAATTGCCTTGTAGAATTACAGAAGGATTGTTTTCTAAAATTTTGAAATCCCATGTCCCTGGTAAATCAGAAATTGTTTGCTGTATTTTATTGTTTTTGATTATGAAAGTTCCGGAATCATGCCCACAAAATAATAGCCCATCAATTTCTTTAAGACTCCAAACTTGTCCATTAGTTCCCTCAACAAACATAAAATTTTCATCAGATTCCCTGTGTTTATAAAAAAGGCCTTGATTAGTTCCTAAAAACAAATAATCATCATAAACCAAAGAAGAATAAACGGTGCCAATGGTACCTTTTGTGTCATTATAAACAGTAAACTGAGTCGACAAATTAATGAAGCTTATACCAATGTCTAGTCCTAGCCATAAATTATTTTGCTGGTCCTCATATACTGACAAAACAGTATTGTTACTAAGTCCATTTTCAAAATTTAAATCATATTTCAATTCTCCGTCTGAAGTGAGCTGAAAATAGCCTTTAGAAACTGTGCCAAGCACTATGCTATTATCTGTTAACTTTGTTGTGCTGTATATCCTAAGAGAGTTTAAATCTATCTTGGTATCTACAGCCCAATTAGATAACTTATCATTTTCCAGAAAATAAAAACCATTTGATTCAGTCAGAAAGAGTAATTTTCCATCGAACTCAAACATTCCAACAAGCTTATTTTTTACAATTCTAGAGTCATCAAGAAAAAGTTCTGTTGCTCCATTATTGAATTTGAATAAACCCTTATTTTTTTTATTAAAAAACAAAACCCCGTCTACTACAAAAATATTTGTAATATCATCGTCAGACTCAATAAACGAATATTCGTTTGTATCAATGTTGACTAGATAAATTCTTGAATAGGACTGAAAAACTAACCAATCATCTAGCTTAATTATTTTCCAAAATTGTTCTTCATTCTTTAATTCAATGTCTAACATTTTGGGAAGTGAAGTATATTCTAAAACATTTTTGTTGTTTATTTCCCAAATACCAAAGTCCATGTAACTACCAGAATACACATTGTTACCAACAGCCTTCACAGATCTAACAATAGAATTGTCTGGAACGGGATATAAACTCCAGTTGACTCCGTCAAATTCTAATAACCCGGAGTTATTTGCGAAATACATGGTTTGATTAGAAGTTTGAGTAATTCCCCAGTTTTGATTTTCAGCCTGATAAAGGTCAGGCGCGTAAGCCATCAAAGGGGGATGTTCCTGAGCATTAATGCCAAGAAAGTTGAATAGAATTAAAACAAAATATACTATTCTCATGTGAAAATAATTCTTTAAAACGATAAAAAATAAAGTAAATATATATTTGACGCGTTCAAATATAGCACAAAAATTATAATGCTAATTATAATCCTAATAATCTAAGACCTATTTACAAGTTTATGAAAACGTTCAATTTGGTAATATAATGTCGGATCTTTAGTCCTAGAAATAATTTATATTTGTACTTCAAAATCAATCAAGCGGATTACAAATTTGTTTCAGCTATCAATAACGCACAAATCAAAAAATTGATTAAAAAAATTTTATTAATTGTTCTATCAACTTTTCTAGGAACTGAGATTAATGCTCAATCTATTAGAATTAATGAAGCGTCAGCATCAAATTCGATATATTTTGATGAAGATGGAGATACCCCGGACTGGATAGAAATCTATAATCACGGATCACAAACTATCTCAATAAACGATTGGGGTTTATCCGACGACGTTTTGGAACTTGACAAATGGATATTTCCAAATATCTCTCTAGCACCAGAAAGTTATCTATTGTTATGGGCTTCTTCAAAAGACAGGCCTAATATATCATATGCCACAACTCTTATTAATCAAGGAGATAATTTTAAATACTTAATCCCTTCTTCTGAGCCCAATACCAACTGGATGAATTTGGATTTTGATGACTCTAACTGGTCGCAAGGCGGCTCTGGCTTTGGATACGCTGATCAAGATGATGAAACTATAATTCCTTACGGCACGGTCTCTATTTACTTGCGAAAGCCATTTAATATCTCTGACTTAGACAACTTAAATACACTTATACTAGATATAGATTATGATGATGCATTTGTAGCTTATCTTAACGGAGTTGAAGTAGCAAGAGCAAATATTAACGGAAGTCCTCCTTCATATAATTCTGGAACGATTCAACAACATGAGGCCTTGATGTACAGCGGGGGCTCTCCGGAGCGATTTATAATAACTGATCCAAATACTGTGTTAATTGAAGGTGAAAACATTTTAACGATTCAAGCACATAACATTAGTAGTACTTCATCAGACTTTACTTTAATTCCGTTTTTATCAGCTATTTTCTCTAGTCCAAATGGGCTAGGAATAACTCCCCCTGAGATATTACAGCTAAGTTCTAGTGGACTACATACAAACTTTAAGATATCTTCAAATTCAGAAACTATTACTTTGAGTGATTCATCTGGTGAAATAATAGACCAACTTACTGTTGAAAACTTACCTCCAGAGACTTCACTTGGTGTTAATGAGGATAATCTTGATTTAGTTATTTTCTCAGAAACCACACCAGGCTATCAAAACTCCAATAACTATTACACAGGCGCGGTTTCTGAATCTGTCATCTTTTCAAATAACAGTGGATTTTTAAATGAATCCATAAATTTATCTCTTTCAGGAAATTCTAGCGGGCAAGTTATTAGGTACACAACTGATGCTAGTATTCCAACTGAAACAGACTTAGTATATTCATCCCCAATTCAGGTCGTTGAAAATACTACTATAAGGGCTAGAATTTTTCAAACAAACTACCTTCCTTCTACTATTTTCAGTAAATCATATATTTTTGACGATATTCCTGAAATTGACACTGTTTTTTTAACTACAGAACCTGAAAATTTATTTGATGAAGAAAGTGGGATATATGTTTTTGGAGAAGCTGGAACCTATGACACTTGGGTACCTTATTTTGGAGCTAACTTTTGGGAGGATTGGGAACGACCTGTTCATATCTCATTTTACGACAGTGAAACAAATGAAATCCAATCTGAATTTGATGGAGGTTTAAAAATTTTTGGTGGTTGGTCTAGGGGACAGAATGCACAACGCTCGTTGGCGCTATTTGCTCGAGGACAATATGGGTATTCCAAGTTTGAAGAATCATTTTTTGAAGAACTTTCGTATGACGATTTTCAATCTCTAGTTCTTAGAAACTCAGGCCAGGACTGGATTCGTTCATCAATAAAAGATGTTACCCTTACAAGTCTCATGCGAGGATCAGGCTTAGATTTTCAAGAGCATAATGCTGTATCAACTTATATAAATGGTGAATACTGGGGTTTATATAATATGCGAGAAAAAAACAATGAACATATGTTAGCTTCAAAACACAATATTGATGCCGATGAGATTACAATATTAACCAATAATGCTGAAGTTTTAGAGGGTAGTAATAATGATTATAATAACCTTATGGATTATGTAGCTTCAATAGATTTAAGTATTGATGCTAATTTTGAATATGTTATAGAGAGAGTTGATCTTGTAAACTACGCATTATATCAAGCTGCTAATGTTTATTATAATAATACTGATTGGCCTGGAAATAATATTAAATTCTGGAACTACCCGAACGGAAAATGGAGATGGGTTATGTATGATACGGATTTTGGATTTGGCCCTTGGTGGAACCCAGGAAACTTCTGGGAAGACACCCTTAGTTTTGCATTAGAGCCTAATGGGCCAGATTGGCCAAACCCTGCATGGTCTACGTTATTATTTAGAAAATTAACTACTAATATTGGGTTTAGAAACCAGTTTATTAATAGATATGCTGACGAAATAAACACTCGTTTTTTAGCTACTAATATAAAAAATCATATTGATCTTCTTCACAATAATATAAATTCTGAAATCCCCTACCATTACGAAAGATGGGATAGTGATCCTAACTTAGCTACTTATTATAGAGATGCAATGAAGGAATTTGCTGACCAAAGGCCATTCTACGCAAAAGAGCACATAAAAGCTAAGTTTGATCTCCCAGACTATCATGAGCTTACAATCACCAATTATGATACTAATGAAGGATTTGTAAAAGTAAATAATAACTTAAAAATTCAAGAAAGTTCATGGGAAGGAGATTATTTTGAGACAGTTCCTGTTCAACTTAAGGCAATCCCAGAAACAGGATATGAATTTTCTCACTGGGGTGGTGAATCTAACTCAACAGACAATATTATATATGTGAATTTAACAGAAGATGTTGAAGTCGTCCCGTACTTCTCTCCAAATGATTCCTACGATCTTATTGTTATTAATGAAATCAATTATAATTCTTCTGATGATTCTAATGCTGATGATTGGATAGAGCTATTCAACCCAAACCCATATCAGATAGATCTTTCGCTGTGGCAAATCAAGGATAGTGACGATTCACATGAATATGTAATTCCAGAGGGTACTTTTATTGAAGGAGAAGGATTTATTGTAGCTGTTAAAGACACTTCAGACTATCTTTCTATATTTCCAGACGCAATAAACTATATCGGAAACCTAGGATTTGGTTTGGGATCAAGTGGAGATAGTGTTCGTCTTTTTGATTCTGATAATATTCTTCAGGATCAGGTGACTTACACTTCAGAAAGCCCATGGCCAAACTGTGCAAATGACAGCGGATATACTATTGAACTAATTAGTCCTGAACTGGATAATAGCTTAGCTGAAAACTGGAGTTGTATTAATTTAAATGGAAGCCCTAATGCGCCTAATACTGAGATATTAAGTGTACCGTCTAATTTAAAAAGTGTCCCTGTTGTATTTCCAAACCCAACAAAATCAATGTTAAATATAACAGGTCAGGCTCAGTTTTATAATGTCGCTATATATAATGTTTCTGGTCAAAGATTAATTGATAAGCAAAAAGTAAATCAAGTAGATGTGAGCTCCTTTCCATCTGGAGTTTATTTTATAAAAGTAAATCAAGGAAGTGATCAATTCACTCTAAAATTTTTAAAAAATTAGCAATTCTTTCAAAAAATAACCTTTGAGTATTAAAAATAATAAAATCATCATTTGTCTTTTACTAACAATATGCTTGGGCTTTACTTCTAATGCTGATAATAAACTAGGCCAACTTATCCAAAAACTCGATAGTGTAATGCTCGAGCGCGGAAAATATGAAGCTAATGTAGAAAATCAGCTAAGTAATTTAAAAAGTCTACTAAATGAACAGAACTCCTCAATAGAAAATAAGTATTTTATTGTAAATAAAATTATTGAAATTTACGAATACTACAGCTTTGAAGAAGCTCTTAGGTATATTGAGCTAAACCTTCAATATGCAAAGGAGCTTAAGAATAACTATTTAATTGAAGAATGTAACCTAAAACTTTCAAAGCTTCTAATATCGTCAGGGCGATATAAAGAATCTGTTGATTTGCTAAATAAAATTAATAAAAACTCCTTAGATCCAAAACTGTTAAGTAGTTATTATTCGGACTATAGCGGATTATACAAAAGATTAAGTTTTTATACCCCAGTCAATGAAAGTCGCAAAAATTATCTTGAACTATATGGGATATATCGTGACTCTTTAGTTAAAACACTTCCTAAAGATTCTGAGGAATTTTTAAATTTCTTAGAAAAGCAACAAAGAGACGGTGGCCTTTTAAATGCTGCACTAAAAACAAATGATAAGAGATTGTCCAAAGTAAAAAGCGATTCAAAACTATTTGCTCTTATAGCATTTGAGAGGTCAATGTCATACAAGCAATTAGGTGACGTGGAACAAGAAAAAAGGTATTTAATATTGTCCGCTATGGCAGACATAAAAAATGCTGTAAAAGATAATGCTTCAATGACAGAACTAGCAACCATACTATTTAAAGAAAGAGATTTAGAGAGGGCCTATAAATTCATAAACTTTTCGTTTGAAGATGCTGAAAAATACAACTCACCACTAAGATTCGTTAATATCTCCAACATATTACCAGTGATTACAAAAGCATATGAAAGTAGTACTGACGTACAAGACACTAAACTGAAGAATCTTTTAATATATATAAGTGTTCTCGCTGCCTTTTTATTAGGATTAGTAATTTTTGTATACAGTCAAATTAAAAAGCTTTCAATAACTAGAAATAACCTAAAGGTTGCTAACGAGGAACTACAAAATCTAAATATTAAATTAAGTCAATCTAATGACGACCTGAACAACTTGTATGATGAACTAAGTAAGTCGGATAAAGTAAAAGTTAATTCGCTTGGTGTATTTCTTAATTTATATTCAGATTACATAAACAAACTTGAGTCTTATCGAAAAATGGTAAGAAAACATTTAGTCACCAATAAGGTAAACGAATTGATTAACCTGACAAAATCAAATGAAATCATAAACAGTGAAATCAAAATATTTAATAAAAATTTCGACGAGGCTTTTTTACATATTTATCCCGATTTTGTGGATAAGCTTAATTTACTGCTAGAAACAGATTCGAGGGTAAAATATAACCCTAATTCTAAGGAGCTTAGTACCGAAATTAGAATTTTTGCTTTAATAAGGCTTGGTATTACAAGTAGTTCTCAAATTTCTAAGATCCTACGGTACTCTGTAAATACTATCTATAACTATCGAGTCAAAGTTAAAAATACCGCAATCGACAGAGAGAGTTTTGAATCAAACATAATTAGTATTGTATAAAATGAGAAGAATTCTTCTCTGTTGAAATTTAAAACATAGATTTTTATTTACACATTATACTTTAATTAATCTACTTTTTGTTTTTTTTATAATATTGATTTTCAATAATTTATAAAAAAGTTTAAAAAATAAATCTATATTAAATCTATATTAATTTTTTTTAAGTGCATATATCATTGATATTTGTAACAATTAAAAAAAATGGCTCAATTATTGATTTGAGTATGTAGATTTTCTGAAATTTTAAAAAATTTAACAAATGAAACAAAAATTACTTTTTTTCTCATTAATTATCTCGGGGCTTCTGTACAGCCAAGAAACAATGCATATCGATTTTGATGAATTCAATCCTGGAATAGTGTTTAATAGCTGGAATAGTTCAGCTAGTTTTGCTAAAGTTACTAATCCCGATGTATCAACTGAAAACCCATCCGCTTTTGTAGGACAATTTACTTCAGGTGATGACAATGGAATAGGAATTGGTGTTATAGATCCAACAACTGTTTTTACTACACCCTTTAACTTGTCCGCATTGTCGTACTTTAAAATGAAAGTATGGTCTTCTGAAGCTATAAGTGTTACATTACATATTGAAAACTCTCCAGATTATGGAAATTACATTGAAAGAACAGAAATAGTTAATAGTGAGCAGTTAAACCAATGGGTTGAGCTGACTTTTGATTTTTCAGGAGAAAACAATATTTTTATGAATAATATTGTCATAAAGGTAAGTGGAGATTCTACAGAACAAGGTGACAACTATTATTTTGATGATATTTTGGGTCCTCCCCTTTATGATTCAGCTGCATATGATTTTTCTCCTATCGATAATGCTACAGAAGTTTCAGTAGGCACCAACATGATTATAACAACAAATGATGTGTTTACGGCAGCACAAGGAGCTAACATAAGTGATATTAATCAAGTTGTCAGCTTGCGTTCAGGCGATATAAATGGTGATGAGATTCCATTTACAGCTTCCATAAATGGAAGCAATAACGAAATCATTATAGACCCTACCAATAGTTTAGACTTCACAAGCTCCTATTGGTACGGAATTATTGATGATCAAATATTCCATGCAAATGGAGCATCGGTAGCTGGTGTAAATGCAACTTTTACAACAAAAGACCCTGTTGAAGGTGATATTAATGTGATGCTATTTGATTTTGATACTGTAAATCAAGACCTTGATTTTGTAAGCTGGGGCGGAACTGGATTTAGCAAGGTTTCTAACCCAGATGCTACTGGAATTAACACCTCAGCGAATGTTGGACAGTACACTCATGCTGGAAATGATTCAGGTTTAGAAAATGATTTAGTAAACGGATCTACTCCTTTGGATGCTCCAGACTTTTCAGAAACTCCATTTATTAAGGTGAAAGTTTGGGTTGATAGACCCGTTGATGTTATGGTAAGGATTCAAAACTATCCAGATTATGGACAAGGTTTTGATCAGACAATTTCTGTAACCGAAACAAATCAATGGGTGCAGTTAATATATAACTTTGGATCAGTTACTGCTACAAACTACGATAGAGCTCAGATTTACTTTGATAGAAATCAAGCTGGAGGAACTGAAGCTGGGGATATATACTACTTCGATGATTATGAAAAAAGTAACGTTGCTCCACAAGCGGAACTCACACTAACTCCTGAAGATGGATCAAATGATATTTCTTTAGCATCTGGAATGTCTGTAGTCTCTAACTTAGCATTTGAAAATCTTGATGGGACTACCATTACAGATATCAGCTCAATGGTCGAATTGAGAGAAAATAATGCTAACGGCGCTGTAGTCCAGTCAATCATTTCGATTTCTGAGGACAAAACACAGATTAATGTTGTTCCATCTTCCCTTTTAGACCCAAACACTACATACTGGTATGGGATCTTAGAAAACACGATTCAATTTGAAAATGGTGAAACCGTAACTGGAGCTTCAGCGAGTTTCACAACCACAACAGAGTCTATTGAAATGATTATTTATGAAGATTTTGATGACATATCATTAAGTATTATCTCAGAGACCATGGGAGATCCTCCAGGGTCTTATGTTCTTTCCATTGATCCAGATGATGTGTCTAACGGAGTTCAACAATGGGACAAAGGAGATACATGGTGGGGGTGGGAACGTATTCATATGGAAATGATTAATCCATTTGACATGGGTCAGCATGATCTTTTTTCTGTTCGTGTTTACTCACCTGTTCAAACTGAAATGATGTTAAAATTAGCTGATGCTAGAGACGATGGAGATCAAAATGGATTCATAGAGGTGCGACAAGACATTGTATCAACTAATCAATGGCAAACTCTCTATTTTGACATGTCAGATATTGCAGACGGAGTAAGCTTCAGTCATTTATTCATTTTCATAGGACCTGGTGATCCAAGTGTAACAGGGACATTCTACATTGATAATATTGAAGGACCTGGATTACAAAACACAGCTGGACTTAATGAACTGAACTCAAATAGTTTCAGCATGTATCCAAATCCTAGCTCCGATATTGTGTATTTCAAAAACCTAAACAGAACAACTACTGTCAAAATCTACGATATAAACATGAGGCTAGTTAAGTCAGAGTCTATAAATTCAAATAAAATTTTAATTGAAGACTTAAATACTGGAGTCTATTTCGTTGAAATTGATGGACATGTAGAAAAACTAATTAAAAGATAAATTATATTGCCTTATTCAAATACAACTAGCGCTTTTTCAAGTGCTAGTTGTATTTGCAAGACACTAAACCAAACTAATGATACTAACTAAAAATAAATCACTTAAAATACTTTCTGTATTCTTTGCAATTTTCATGTCTTTATGCTCCTATGGGCAATCAATGATAGTTAAAGGTAAGGTTGTAGACGAAAAGGGGGTTCCTTTAATTGGTGTTACAATTATTGAAGATGGAATTAACAATGGAGCTGCTACAGATTTTGATGGCAATTACGTATTAAATGTACAGTCCCCCGATGCAAACTTAGCTGTGTCATATATTGGTTTTGAAACTCAAATCATTTCTGTTAAAGGAGAATCTACAGTAAATATTATAATGGTTGAAGACCTTGAATCTCTGGAGGAAGTTCAAGTAGTTGCATTTTCAAAACAGAAAAAAAATAGTGTGATCGGATCTATTTCGACAGTCAAAGCATCAGAACTTAAGATCCCATCTTCAAATTTAACAACTGCCTTTGCAGGTAAAATTGCAGGGCTTATTTCATACCAGCGTTCTGGTGAACCTGGGGCAGACAATGCTGAGTTTTTTATTCGTGGTGTAACAACTTTTGGTTATAAGAATAACCCTTTAATATTACTTGACGGACTAGAAATCACAACTGAAGACCTAGCACGTTTAGAACCCGATAATGTTGCTACATTCTCTATTATGAAAGATGCAACAGCCACATCGTTGTATGGAGCACGTGGCGCAAATGGAGTGATTTTAGTTACAACCAAAGAAGGTAAAAAAGGTAAGGCACGTGTTTCATTCAGATATGAAAACAACTTCTCTGCGCCATCACAGACTCCTAAATTTTTAGGAGCCGTTGACTATATGAGAATGTATAATCAAGCCCAAAGAATGCGAGATCAATCTGCATTACTGAAGTATTCCATACAACAGATCACTGGAACAGAACAAGGATTAAACCCTGAGCTATATCCTGACGTAGACTGGCACAATGAATTATTTAATGATTTTGCATTAAATAAAAAAGTTAACTTAAATATCTCTGGTGGTGGAGATGTCGCCCAGTACTATTTATCAGTGTCACATGCAAATGAAAATGGATTATTAAAAGTAGATCCCCTAAGTAACTTTAATAACAATATCGAAATTAAACGCTCCAACTTGAGGGCAAACATTAATGTCAATCTAAGTAAAACTACAGAAATAGCTGTTAAATATTATTCTTTGTTTGAACGTTACAATGGCCCCATTGATAATGCAACTAGGATTTTTGAAATGGTAGCAGATGCCAATCCAGCTAACTTTCCAAAAACATTTACACCCGACCAAAATACGATGAACTTAAGTCATACACTATTTGGTAACAAAGGAAACGGTGGCTACCCAAATCCGTATGCAGATATGGTAAAAGGATATAAAGACCGATTCAAAAACACTACATTAGCTCAATTTGAGTTAAAACAAGACTTGTCATTTATAACAGAAGGATTGAATATTAGAGGAATGGGGTCGGTAAGAACCTATTCAATGAACCAAAATGATAGAAGCTTTACCCCTTTCTTTTATGGAATTGGACAACTAGAAACAGATTTGGGAACCTCAAACTATTTATATCAAATTCAAGAAGGAACCGAATTTTTAAACGACCCAAACATTGTAAACGAAAGTAATAGTAATTTTTATTACCAACTGGTTACTGAGTACAATCGTACCTTCAATGAAAAACATGAGGTTGGGGGGCTCTTAGTAGCAAACGCTTCAGAAGCTTTAAATACTATTGGAGGAGGTACAGCTTTTACTACATTACCATCAAGAAATATGGGGGTCTCTGGAAGAGCATCCTATAATTACGACAGTCGATTTTTTGCGGAATTTAATTTTGGATACAATGGCTCAGAAAAATTTGCAAAGGAAAATAGATTTGGATTTTTTCCTTCTGCAGGATTTGGTTGGATAATCTCTAATGAAGATTTTTTTGAAACAAACTTACCATCCGTAAACTTATTTAAGCTGAGATATACATATGGTCTTGTAGGAAATGACGGTATTTCAGGCCCAGAAGATCGATTTTTTTACCTGTCAGAAGTCAACCTTAATAATGGGGGCACTGGGTATAACTGGGGAATCAACTATAATAACTACTATAACGGCTATAATATAAATCGTTATGATAATGAAAGTGTTACCTGGGAAGTTGCTGAGAAAGCAAATTACGGCCTTGAAATTGGCTTATTTAACAAGGTAACTATTCTAGCAGAATACTTTGAAGAGCACCGAAAGAATATTTACATGGAACGTCAATACATTCCGGAAACTATGGGGTTAACAACATCTATCAATAGTAATATTGGAGAAGTAAAGGCTAAAGGGATTGATATATCATTAGATTATAATCATGCCTTTTCGGGTGACTTTTACATCACTGCTAGAGGAAATTTCACATACAGTACAAATGAAATTTTAGTAAATGGTGAGCCTGAGTACCAGAACCAAAATTTAAGTAGAATTGGACAGCCTATCAACCAGCAATGGGGATATATAGCAGAGCGTTTATTTATTGATGAAGAAGATATTGCTAACTCCCCAGAACAGTTTAACGGATTTGGCTCTACAAACACCTACTTGCCTGGAGATATCAAGTATAAAGATGTTAATGAAGATGGAGTGATTAATCAGCTCGATCAGGCACCAATTGGCAAGCCCTATGTTCCAGAAATCGTATATGGATTTGGATTTTCAGCTGTATATAAATCCTTTGACTTTTCAATATTCATGCAAGGAGCCGCTAGAACATCTTTTTTAATAGAACCTGATAAAGTATCTCCATTTGTTAACGAACGTAATGCGCTAAATATTATTGCCAATAATTATTGGTCTGATAATAATCCCGACCCCAATGCATTTTGGCCTCGGTTATCAGTAAGCCCTGTTGAAAATAATGAAAAGCCTTCCACGTGGTGGCTTAGGGATGGAGATTTTTTACGTCTTAAAAGTATTGAAGTTGGGTATACATTTCCCGAAACCGAAACAGGCTTTTTCTCAAACTTAAATGCACGTATTTATTGTACTGGACTAAACCTTCTGAATTTTGCTAAATTTGATTTGTGGGATCCTGAAATGGCCGGGAATGGGCTCGGATATCCTCCTCAAAGAGTTCTTAACTTAGGTGTTCAATTAAAATTTTAAAACCAAACAAGATGATTTTAAAAAACAAAAAAATATATATATTCTTAATAGGACTTTTCATCCTTTCAAGCTGTGAAGACTATTTAGACATCGTTCCGGATGGGACCCAAGAGCTTAGCTTACTTTTTAACAGGAAAGAAACGGCCTATAATGCCCTGGCTAATTGTTATAGTTATTTGCCAAAAAATGACGGTGTATACTCCTCTTATGTTTTGGCAAGTGATGAACTGACTACTCCGGTTGACAAAGAAACAAACGCCATCAAAATGATGAAAGGTCAACTTAACAACTCTAGTAGTCTTAACGATGGTAAGCCAATAATGAGTTATTGGTCCGGGTATTCAGCTAACGGATCGTCTCAGGGTTCGTTATGGGAAGCTATTAGAAGTTGTAATACTTTAATAGAAAATATTGACCTGGTTGTGGATATGACTCAGCAAGAAAAAAATTCTTGGAAAGCAGAAGCAAAGTTTTTAAAGGCAAATTTTCACTTTATTTTACTAAACTATTACGGGCCAATCCCTATTATTGACACAAATTTACCGATTTCAGCTTCCGATGAGGCGGTTCGTGTTGAACGACAAACTGTTGACTATTGCATAAATTACATTGTATCAACAATTGACGAATCTATTGCAGATCTTCCAGAACGAGTATTAGGTAGTAATGACATTGGTCGAGTAGATCAGGTAATTGCAAAGTCAATTAAATCACGTGTCTTACTATACGCTGCTAGTCCGTTGTTTAATGGGAATAGTAGTTTCTACTCAGGCTTTATTAATGAACAAGGCGAGCATTTTTTTAATCAAACTGAGGACAACTCGAAGTGGGAGTTAGCTGCACAAGCTGCTGATGACGCAATTCAGGCTGCTATCGGACAAGGGGTTTCTATGTACTATTACAACGGAGATGTTCCCTTGTACGATGAACAAAACTGGCAATATGAGTTTATTCGGGATCAATACGATAATCGCTTTGCAATCACAGATCCTTGGAATTCTGAATTAATTTGGGGAAGCTCAAACCCAGTAACTGGTGGTAACTGGTGGCAACTTCAAGCTTCATCGCTTATGAAAGATCCCAGTTCAAGTTCAGTCGAAGCTGCGTGGCAATGGGTCGCCCCAACTTTAAGGATGGCCGAACTGTACTATACTAAAAATGGTTTACCGATTAGCGAAGACCTAAGTTTTGATTATTCTGATAGATATTCAGTTCAAAATATTGCATTTAACCAACGCTTTTATGCACAATATGGAAATAGAACAGCTAAATTAAATCTGAATAGGGAACCTCGTTTTTACTCCTCTTTAGGATTCGACAGAGGGATTATGCGCTCTTGGGGTGGCTTATGGCAATTAAAAATGCGATATGATGAAGACCATGGAAGATTTGGGTTTACAAGTGATTATTTAACATCTGGTTACTCTTTAAAAAAACTTATTCATCCAGACTCGGAAGGAGATGCCTACAACAAAATTGTTCCGTATCCATGGCCTATTATCAGGCTTTCGGAGCTATACTTAAATTATGCCGAAGCCTTGAATGAAGCAAATGGACCAAGTCAGCAGGTATACGATGCATTAAACAACATTAGAGATCGAGCTGGAATTCCAACAGTTGAACAAGCCTGGAGTGATGTTTCAGTAGCTGCTAATCCAGGAAAACATACTAATGTTGTGGGGCTAAGAGAGATTATTAAACAAGAACGCTTGATTGAATTGGCCTTTGAAGGGCATCGATATAATGACTTGAGACGTTGGAAAATTGCAGAAGAATACCTTAGCTCTTCTATTAGAGGATGGTCAGTTGACGAGTCCTCAGAAGCTAATTTTTATAACTTGAGAGATATAGGGATACGTTCATTTTCTTCTCCTCGTGATTATTTACACCCCATTAGTTTTGATGAACTATCTATTAACCCAAGCCTTGTGCAGAACCCTGGCTGGTAACTATTTAAAATTATTAAAATGAAAAAGACTTTTATTTTATTTTCAACATTAATATTATGTGTTGTAACATTATCTCTTTCCTGTTCACAAACAGATGATGGAGATACAACGCCACCGGGAGAACTCAATGTAATCTCAACTACTCCTACCAATGGTGGAGGAATTATTTCATATGAACTTCCAACAGACTTAGATATTCTTTATGTAACTGCTGAGTATACTAACTCAAATGGAGAAAATATAAGTCGTGTTTCTAGTAAATATAACACTGATATTGAGGTTTCAGGGCTCAATCAAACAACTCCAATTACAATACAACTTTATGTTGTGGATGAAAGCTACAATAGGTCAACTCCTGTTGAGGTTGAATTCACACCTCTTCCGTCATTTATTTATTTAGTTCAAGAAAGCATAGAAATTGTACCAGATTTGGGAGGTGTGAAAATATCATGGGATAATATTGAATCAAAAACTGTTTTTGTGTTCTTACACATTATGAATGCAGGTGAAGAAGAGGTAAGGATTTTATCTTCAAACAATGAAGAAGAAACGCGTTTTGTTCGTGGTCTTGAGTCTGCAGAAATGAATTTTGCTACTAGAATTGAGGATTTTGAAGGAAATACAACAACACTCGAAGACAAGGGAAATTTCACCCCTTTATTTGAACAAGAAATAGATAAGTCAACTTGGAGTTTAGTAGGTAATTTATCTGTAGACGGTAATGCTTGGGAAGGTGAAACAGCAAATTTCTGGGATAATGTCGTTGATACTGCTGCCAGTGGAAATGATGACAGCTACTTTATAATATGGAGGGATCAAAATGGCGGAAGCCTTAACTGGCCACTTGATATTGTGGTTGACATGAACAAAAATATTAAAATCCACCGCTTTACAGTTTGGCAACGCGCATACTGGTATAATGGCCCGGCTGATCTCCCTTATTATTACCAAGAAGAAAATATAAAACAATTTGATCTATACTCTAGTAATGATGCACAAGAATGGACTTTTTTAGGGAGTTATGACATAGGAGATCCAAGAGACGGTGAAGGAAATATACCCAACACTAGTTTAGAGGCGGCGGCATCAGGACATGACTTTGAGTTGGAAGGAGTTTCAGAAGCCTTCAGATATTTAAAAATATCGATCACTGCCAATTATGGAAGTGAAACATATGTTCATGGATCGGAAATCACTCTTTTTGGACTAGATAACCTGTAATAATGAAGATAAAAAAACTAATATTAATCTGCTTAATAGCCAGCTACTTAAGCTCGATCTATGCCCAAAACATCAGAGCTCTAGGAACTACTATTGTCGATGAAAACCAAGATGAAGTTCTACTACGCGGAGTAGGATTAGGTGGGTGGATGCTTCAAGAGGGCTACATGATGAATTCCAATGGAGGTGCGGATACCCAGCATGAGTTTAAAGAAAAGCTCAATTTGTTAGTGGGAGCTGATAATACTAATCAGTTTTATCAAAACTGGCTGGATAATTTTGTCACAGAAGCAGATATTAATGCCATTGCAGATTGGGGGTTTAACTCTGTCAGAGTAGCACTTCATTATAATCTGTTGACCCTACCTATTGAAGAAGAACCTGTTGAAGGTGAAAACACATGGCTAGAAGCAGGTTTTGAAAGAATCGATGAATTAATGAATTGGTGTACCGCCAATAATATATATTTAATTTTAGATCTTCACGCCGCGCCAGGTGGACAAGGATCTGATTCTGCTATATCTGACTATGATCCTGACAAACCTTCTTTGTGGGAAAGCGAATTAAATAGAGATAAAACAGTAGCCCTTTGGGGACAACTAGCAGACCGCTACAAAGATGAACCTTGGATGGGTGGTTATGGGTTATTGAATGAAGTTAATTGGTGGCCTCTAGATGGGTCTGTTTTGAGGGCCTTCTATATAGAAACCACTCAAGCGATAAGAGCAGTAGATCAAGATCATATCATATTTATTGGGGGTAATTCTTGGTCAAATGACTTTAGTGGATTGACACCACCGTGGGATTCTAATCTTGTTTATGAGTTTCACAAGTACTGGAGCTATAATGATACTGAGTCTATTCAATGGGTATTAGATATGCAAAACCAACACAATATTCCTCTTTGGTGTGGTGAAACAGGTGAAAATTCAAATGTGTGGTATAAAGACGCTATGAGCCTGTATGAAACAAATAATATTGGATGGTCCTGTTGGCCTTATAAGCGAATTGCTACTACGGTAGCTCCTTATTCAGTACCGTCAAACCCAAATTATGAGTCTATTATTAATTTTTGGAAAGGAGAGGGTCCTGAGCCTACTGTTGCAAGCGCTATGGCAGGACTTAACCAATTAACCGATGATATATTGTTAGAGAATAATACTTACTATAAGGATGTCGTAGATGCTTACATAAGACAGCCTCAGGATAATACGTCTATTCCATATACAGAACATACAATTCCAGGATTAGTTTACTTATCAGACTATGACCTAGGAACAAATGGAATTGCATACTACGACCAAGATATCGCAAATTACTCACTCTCAACCGACCAATATGAAGCATGGAATAGAGGGTGGACTTACAGAAATGATGGAGTAGACATTCAAGAAAATTCTGATACAAATAACAGTAACGGACTTCACCTATCGTTTATCGAAAAAGATGAATGGGTAAATTATACTGTAGATGTGCAAGAGTCAGGCTTTTATAACATTGACTTAAGATATGCAACAACACAGTCAGGTGGACAAATTAAATATTTGATAGACGGAAATGATGTTTCTGAACAAATAACACTTTCAAACACTGGAGGATGGAACAATTTTACAAATCATAGCACTAACAATATTTACATTGAAGAAGGGATTCAAACTTTTCAGATTTTCGTAATTGGCACAATTAGCTTTAATATGAGTAGTCTTAATTTTTCGATATCTAATGACCCAATTCCTGCAATGCAAGCTATGAGCGCAGTTACTGTAGCTGATGAACACTCCGTAAACCTTGCTTTAAATCATCCTTTAACTGCTCAAACAATTGATGTCTCTAGTTTCGAATTCTTAGTAAATGAAAATGCTTACAATATCGATTCCATTGAAATAGACCCAACAAATAGCCTAGTTTTAGTAATTACCTTAAGTGATTTCTTGCACTACCAAGACAACCTTAAGATAAATCATACGGGCGGAGTAATAAATTCAGACTACAATTCTGTCTTAGGAGCTTTAATTGACTTTCCTGTTCAAAACAATCTAGAGGAACGCTTCTATATTCCAGGTCTAATTCAAGCAGAGAGCTTCACAAATCAGTCTGGCCTTGCTACCGAAAATACAACTGATACTGGAGGAGGTTTAAATATTGGTTATACCGATGTAAACGACTATGCTGAATATCCTGTGTTTATTAGTCAATCTGGAATCTACGACTTAAACCTACGAGTTGCAGCTCAGTGGCAATCTGGGCAAATTGAAATTTCATTAATTGAAAATGGAACGAGTGAAATTTTAGGTTTATTTAATTTACCTGTAACTGGAGGCTGGCAATCTTGGGTTACTAACAGCAATGAGGTTGATTTAATAGCCGGTGTTTATACCCTAAAGATAAGGGTAGCTCAGCCAGGGTTTAACTTCAACTGGATGGAGTTTTTATACTCAGACAGTAACCTTAGTACTAATACTTTAGAGGTCCCAAAACCCTATATTTCATTATATCCAAATCCTGTTAATTCAACATTAACTGTAAAAACAACGCAGAATAATATAATCGATAATATAACTCTATTTGATATTTCTGGACGAGTCATTTTAGTGAAAAAAGGAACTAACTCAGTTTCAGAAAAAATCAATTTATCTAGCCTTTCAAACGGATCTTACTTTATAAAAATAAGTACAGATTCAGGTGAGGTTACCAAAAAAATAATAAAATACTAACTAATTTATAATATTTGAAATGAATTTTAGAGCCCTACTCCTCTTCGCTATATTGTGTGCCAGCTGTTCCAAAAGCAATATCAATAACTCTTCTAAATATACAACTGAGGATAAAGTTGCAATTGTGTATACTACCACTTCAAATACAACAGATAGATTACAAATTACAGATACTAAAAAGTTTGAAAAACTAAATCAACCCTTTGAATATGAAGTTTCTGTTTTTGTAAATCCATCTAAAAAATTTCAATCTTTTATAGGAATTGGTGGAGCTATCACAGATGCTTCAGCTGAGGTGTTTGCAAAACTCCCTGCAAAAAAGCAGAATGAAATTCTCAAAGCCTATTATGATCCAAGTGAAGGAATTGGTTATTCATTATTAAGAACTCCTATTCATAGTGCAGATTTTAGTAGTGAAACATTTACTTATGTTTCAAACGAAGATAAAGCATTGAATAGTTTTTCTATTGAACACGATAGACTGTTCCGAATTCCACTTATTAAAAGAGCTTTAGAAGCAGCCGGTGGGAGCTTATTAACTTATGCAAGTCCGTGGAGCCCACCAGCATTTATGAAAGACAGTAAAAATATGCTTAGAGGAGGAAAATTACTTCCAGAATATTATGAATCTTGGGCGCTTTATTACACAAAGTTCATAAAAGCCTATGAAGCTGAGGGAATGCCAATATGGGGGATTACTATTCAGAATGAGCCTATGGCTGTTCAGCGCTGGGAGTCTTGTATATATACTGCAGAGGAGGAAAGAGATTTCTTAAAAAATCACCTAGGCCCAACTATGGAGCGAGAAGGATTAGGAGACAAAAAGATTGTAGTTTGGGATCATAACAGAGACTTAATTAGCAACCGAGCAAACACCATCTTTGATGATCCTGAAGCATCTAAATATGCATGGGGAATTGGATTTCATTGGTATGAACGTTGGGCTGGTGGCAAATCAATGTTTGATAACTTAAAAAATGTGACAGAATCTTATCCAGATAAAAAGCTATTATTTACAGAAGGATGTATTGAGGCTTTTGATGCTGAGAAGTATCAGTTTTGGCCTAACGCGGAACGATATGGATCTTCTATGATTAACGATTTTAATAGCGGAACTGTTGGTTGGACTGATTGGAATATTTTATTAGACCAAAATGGAGGTCCTAATCATGTGGGTAATTACTGTTTTGCTCCTATTCACGCTGATATTAATACTAAAGAAGTTGTAATGACTCCATCTTACTATTATATTGGCCATTTTTCAAAATTTATTAAGCCAGGAGCAAAACGCATTAGTACTGTTTCCAGCAGAAGTCATTTATTAAGTACGTCTTTTATGAACGAGGATGGAAGCATTGCCACTATCGTTATGAACGAGACTGATCAAAACATTGATTATAAAATATATATAGGTATGAATGGTTTTGAACAGTTAATTCCTTCACATTCAATACAAACCATAGTCTACTAATCTAGTATATTATTAAAATCCCATTAATAATACAGGGCTAACGGAAACCTTCTGTTTTTGACTGCAAGTGAATCCATTCAAGAAAATTGTTTTCATTAAATGCATTGTTCCAGCTATCGTGTCCAACATTTTCATATAATGTTAATCTTGGGCTGCCACCTGAACTAATAATTGCCTTAGCCATCTTAAGAGAATATTCTGGTTTAACTATTTTATCGTTAGAGCCATGAAATATCCAAAGGCGAACTTTTGTAGCGTATAATTTAGATAATCCAGCGTTCCCATTACCACAAATCGGAGTTGCTGCAGCAAACATATCAGGCCTTCTGTGAAGTATCTCGAACGTTCCCATTCCTCCCATTGATAATCCACTTATATACACTCTTTGCTTGTTAACCTGTTTTTTTTCAATAAATTGGTCCATAAATTTTATAACAAGATCTAGGGCTTTGTTTGGTGGGTTAATTTCTTTGTTTTCTGGAAAGTAGTCATCTTTATTGTCCCATGAATCAGTAGCTAAACTTGGCCATCTGTCATTACTAGGGCATTGAGGGAAAATTACCCAAGAGTTATATTTTAACCTATTCTCTTTTTTTAAAAAAAGTTTTGCTCCATGAACTAATTGAGATTTATTGTCGTCACCTCTTTCTCCAGCTCCGTGCAAAAATAAGTGAACAGGGTATTTCTTGCTAGGATCGTAATTTAAAGGTTTCAGAATTCTGTAATTAAGAGTGTCATTTTTTAAAACGTAAAATTTACTCTCATATAATTTTAAATCTTGAGAGTTTGAGTTATTAAAAATAAAAAGTGAAAGAAAAAGAAAGAAAAACCTCATACTATTTATTGATTATAATTAAATTTTAGGTGAATTCATCATTTTAGACAAGTCTTGTAAAACACCTCAAATATAAAATAAAAAATCCGCAAGACTTTGTTGACAAAGTCATTACGGATTTTTAGTACTGAAGACGGGACTTGAACCCGTACGTCCTAATGGACATTGGATTTTAAGTCCAACGTGTCTACCAATTCCACCACTTCAGCATCTTGGTATGTTTTAAAAAAGTATCAGAGCGAAAGACGAGATTTGAACTCGCGACCCCCACCTTGGCAAGGTGATGCTCTACCCCTGAGCTACTTTCGCAAATTATTAATGAGCGTTATTTATGCTAGCATAAAGAGGTGCAAATTTAACACAATTCTAATAATAGCAAAGTTTTTTTAGCATTTTATGCTCATTTCTTTTTTGTTAACATACGCTTTATTTCATTCAATTTCATCAAAGCTTCAACAGGTGTCAAAGTGTCTATATCAATCGCTTCAATATCAGATTTTAAGGCTTCTAAAATGGGATCATCTAAATTAAAAAAACTTAGCTGCATTTCGCGATCTAAATCTTTAACTTTTGCTGTGAGCTCATCACTGGAGTGAGATTTCTCAAGTTGCTTTAGTATTTTTCTAGCACGTTGTAATACCTGCGGAGGCATTCCTGCCATTTTAGCCACATGAATTCCAAAACTGTGGTGACTACCGCCTTTAACCAGGGTCCGCATAAACAAAACAGTATCTTTCATCTCCTTCACAGATACATTATAATTTTTTATCCTTTCAAAAGTTTCTGTCATTTCATTTAATTCATGATAATGGGTTGCAAATAAGGTTTTTGCATGAGATGGATGTTCGTGCAAATATTCGCTAATCGCCCATGCAATTGAGATCCCGTCATAAGTACTGGTGCCTCTTCCTATTTCGTCTAATAAAATTAAACTTCGCTCGGAAACATTATTTAATATAGAAGCAGTTTCGTTCATTTCAACCATGTACGTTGATTCACCCATAGAAATATTGTCGCTTGCACCCACCCTAGTAAAAAGTTTATCAACTAATCCAATTCGAGCATGAGTAGCTGGGACAAAACTTCCAATTTGGGCCATTAATACGATTAACGCTGTTTGACGTAGTATAGCAGACTTTCCAGACATATTTGGACCCGTAATCATTATAATTTGCTGTGTATCTCGGTCTAAAAATAGATCATTAGCAATATAGGTTTCTCCAAGTGGTAATTGCTTTTCAATTACTGGGTGTCGTCCTTGTTTGATCTCTAAATCAAATGAGTTATCTATCTCAGGGTAGGTGTAGTTATTTTGTTTTGCCAAAAATGAAAAAGCAGCTAGACAGTCTAACTGGGCAATGAGCTGCGCGTTTAATTGAACTTGCATAATATATGAGTGCATCCAAGATACAAGCTCAGTAAAAATTGTTTGTTCTATTACTAGAATTCGATCTTCAGCCCCTAATATTTTAGCCTCATACTCCTTTAATTCTTCCGTAATGTATCGTTCGGCATTTACTAGGGTTTGTTTACGAATCCAATTTTCTGGGACCTTATCCTTCTGAGAATTTCTAACTTCAATATAATATCCAAAAACATTATTAGAAGCTATTTTTAAAGAGGTAATCCCAGTGGCTGCACTTTCGCGAGCCAGCATTTTATCCAAATAATCTTTCCCAGAGTGAGCAATATCCCTTAGGCTTTCTAGTTCATCAGAAGCAGAGGACAGAATGCTATTACCTTTTAAAATATTTACTGGAGCCTCCTCTCTTAGGGTAGTCTTGATCTTTTCTCTAAGGACTTCACAACTTTCAAACTTATCACCAATACGTCTTAAGTCAGAATTTTCGCACTGAGTTGACAAAGATTTTATAGGCACAATTGCTTCTAAAGAATTTTTTAACTGAATGACCTCTCGAGGATTGACTTTAGCGGTTGCAACCTTAGAAATTAAACGTTCTAGGTCTCCTACTTGTTTTATGTAGTTTTGGATTTTAAGGTGAGTGTCGTCATGATTTAAAAAGTACTGCACAACCTCGTGGCGGGATTTAATTTTATCAATTGTTTTTAATGGTAGTGCTAGCCATCGTTTTAAAAGACGTCCTCCCATAGGAGATATCGTATGATCAATCACATCAATCAATGTTACAGCATTAGCATTGTAAGAATTGTAAAGTTCTAAATTGCGAATAGTAAACTTATCCATCCATACATAATCATCCTCTAAAATACGTTCAATTGCTGTGATGTGCTGAAGCTTATGGTGCTGTGTTTCGGCCAAGTAATGCATCACAGCTCCGGAAGCTATTATTCCTTGTGATAAAGTATCAACTCCAAAACCTTTTAATGTTTTACTTTGAAAGTGTTTACAAAGAGACTCATTAGCATAATCCTGCTGAAAAACCCAATCTTCTAAATAAAAAGTATGAAAGTTTGTTCCAAAAGTGTCATTAAAAGTTGTGCGTTTCTGTTTTTCAATTAAAACTTCACTTGGATTGAAGTTTTGAAGTAGTTTGCCTATATATTCAGTAGAACCTTGAGCCGTCAAAAACTCCCCAGTCGAGACATCTAAAAAGGCAACACCTACTGTTTTTTCAAAATATACTGCCGCTAAAAAATTATTAGTTTTAGAGCTTAAAACCTCATCATTTAGAGCGACCCCAGGCGTTACTAGCTCCGTAACCCCTCGTTTAACAATTGTTTTAGTTTGTTTTGGATCTTCTAACTGGTCGCAAATAGCAACTCTCTCACCCGCTTTGACTAATTTTGGTAAATATGTGTTTAATGAGTGATGTGGAAACCCTGCTAGTTCAGTTTCACTTTCACTTCCGGCACCTCGTTTAGTCAAAATAATATCTAATATCCTAGAAGCCTTAACCGCGTCACTTCCAAAAGTTTCATAAAAGTCGCCAACGCGAAATAACAACAAAGCATCAGGGTACTTGACCTTGATTGCGTTATATTGCTTCATTAAAGGAGTGACTTTCTTAGCGTTCTTACCCAATTGTTTTTTGATTTTTATATCTTACTTTTGTATCAATGTAATAATGCTAAAGTAATTAAATTTAGCCTTTTTATAAAGCCTTAAGAATTAAGAATTAAAAGTAGGATGCGAAAGTTAGAAAATAGCGAATTAGATCGATTAACAGTGGATGGGTTTAAGTCCGCTAATAAATCACCTATCATTGTGGTCCTTGATAATATCCGAAGTCTAAATAACATTGGAAGCATATTTAGGACTAGTGACGCTTTTAGAATTCAAAAAATATACCTCTGTGGTATTTCGGCAATACCGCCCCACAAAGACATTCAAAAGACAGCCTTGGGAAGTACTGAGTCTGTTGACTGGGAATACGCTGAAAACACATTAGCACTAGTCAAAAAACTACAATCAAATGACATCCAAGTTCTGTCAATTGAGCAAGCCGAAAAGGCTACTATGCTTAATGAGTTTAAGCCTAAAAAAAAACAAACCTATGCCCTTGTTTTTGGTAATGAGGTTAAAGGGGTTTCACAAGAAGTTGTAAGTCAAAGCGATCAAGTTATTGAAATACCTCAGTTCGGAACCAAACATTCTTTGAATATTTCAGTGAGTTGTGGAATAGTCCTTTGGGACGTATTTAGTAAACTACGCTAAGAACAAATCTGCTCTAAAATCCAGAGATAATCGATACGGTTTTTTACAAAATCTCTGTTAGAAATGTCAATGATTTTAACCTTAAATTCCGGATGGTTCTTTATAAACTCTAAATAACCTGTATTTATTTTTTCCAGATAACTAGACTCAATCGTTTGTTCGTATTCACGACCTCTAAGTCTTATGTTTTCTTGTAAGCGTTCGGTGTTTTGGTAAAGATAGATATACATGTCAGGCCTTGCAATGTCCTTGTAAACTTGATAAAAAAGTTTTCTATAAAGCATAAACTCATCTTCACCTAAAGTGATTTTTGAAAAAATAAGTGACTTAAAAACGTCGTAGTCACTCACAATAAAATCACTGAATAAATCTAATTGTGATAAATCATCAGAAATCTGTTGATAACGGTCGGCCAAAAATGACATCTCAAGAGTAAAAGCATAGCGCGTTGTATCTTCATAAAATTTTGGTAAAAAAGGGTTATCAGCAAAACGCTCAAGAATTTGTTTTGCATTAAAGTCGTTAGATATCATATGAGTTAAGCTTGTTTTTCCCGCACCTATATTCCCTTCAATAGCTATGAAATTATAGTTTGAGAAATCAAAGTTCTGAATTGGGTTTTTTAAACGAATATCTAAAGGCAATAATGTACTGTTATCTTTGCATGTCTCTAAGAGAGTTTCTATTGTATTATTTAAAATTGGATGTAAAAAGTGGGGTGCAATATTTGTTAAGGGTTTAAGAACAAAAAGACGCTCATGAGCTCTAGGGTGGGGTAATTCTAAATACTCAGATTTTGAAATTAAAGAACCGTAAAACAAAAGATCTAGATCTATTGTTCTAGAGTGGTAGTAACCATCTTTGTGGCGCACACGTCCTAGCTTAGTTTCAATGGTTAACAATTTTTCTAATACCTGAGCTGCGTCTAATTGTGTCGATACTTTCAAGCAACCGTTGATAAAGTCATCCCCTTCAAATCCAAGAGCTGGAGTTTGATACAGTGACGAAATTTTGATTATACTTCCCACCTGAATGTGAATAGCATCAATAGCTGATTGAAGGTGATTTAGCTTATCTCCTACGTTACTACCAATTCCTATTAAAACAGTTTGAACTTCCTTCATAATGAATTAGCAAAATAAGTAAAAGAATAATTAATATTATATCTTTGTTGGAGAATTTATCTAAAATTTTTATGACACTCAGAGACAAGGTTTTAGCTCAACGAATATATTTACTTCTTGGTGTTTTATTTATTACCTCACTAGTAGTTTCAAATCTAATTTTTAAAAAATTCTTTTACTTCTATCCAATTGAAACACCCGTCTTGGGGGTGAAACTATTCGAAATATCTGTAGGAATTCTTCCCTATCCCATCACTTTTTTAATTACAGATTTGATTAGTGAAATTTATGGAAAACAAAAAGCAAATCAGGTAGTAGTAGGCGGAGTAATCGCGTCTTTATTTTCAATGGGAATCATTTACTTAGCTGCTAGTGTCCCAGCAACTGAATGGTCGCCAGTTTCTGATGAAGTGTTTAAATCCGTTTTTGGCAGTACAGGAGTGGCTGTTTTAGCGAGCATGCTAGCTTATTTGTTTGCACAGTTTATAGATATTCAAATTTACCATTACTGGAAAAATCTTACAAAAGGAAAACATCTTTGGCTAAGAAATAATTGCTCTACCTTTTTATCTCAAATTGTCGATACATCAACAGTACTAATTCTTCTTTGTTTATTCAATGAAATATCATGGGATTTATTTGCAGGCTTGCTTGTTGCTGGAGTAAGTTTCAAAATCCTAATTGCAGCAGTTGACACTCCATTTCTATACTTAGGTGTATTTATATTTAAAAAAAGATTTGTGTTGGGGATAAACGAAGTGATTCAACTTGACTAGGCTATATCCAATCCAATAACTAATCCTTCATTACTTCTGACGTTAAAAACAGTATTGTCTTCAAATATTAGATACTGACCCTTGATACCTTTAAGAACTCCGGAGTAAACTGGTATTTTTTTTAGGTTTAAGCTTTGGGGTTTGTTTGGGTATTGGTAAACTGGAAATTCAATCTCAAGTGGTTTTTGATTGGGTAAAAAAAAGGGTTTAGTTTCTTCAGGAATATATTTAGATAAGCGGTGTCTCCAGTCTTCCAAGCTGTCATCATCGTTGATGCCTTTTAGCATTTCTCTCCAATTAGTTTTATCGCTAATATATTTTTTAAGAGCAACTTCAGTAATCCCTGCTAAATATCGGTTGGGGACTTCCACTATTTCCAATGCCTGTTGAGCTCCCTGGTCAATCCAACGTGTAGGCACTTGTGTTTTTCGGGTTACTCCAACCTTTACATTACTAGAGTTTGCGAGGTATACTATATGAGGTTGTAACTGAACACGCTTCTCAAATTCCAAGTCACGATCTTCTTTATTGAGATGGGCCTTGCTTAGTTCTGGTCGCATAATCCAGTCGGCTGCTTGAGGTAATTCGAAAAAGCACATCTTGCAAAAACCTTGTCTAAAAATAGGTGAATCAGTACTGCAATTCAAACATTCATATCCTTGGAAAGACAAAGTTAGATTCTTATTTAATAGCTGATTCATGTTCAAAATATCGTTATTAAGTACTAAAAAATATTGAACAGGTTGAGAAAATTCTGTTTCCATTTTAGTTAAAACACCTTGGTAGAGCATTAGAAGATTTTTATTACATTTATCAATGTAAATATATACATTTATATGGCAATTCCATTAGTGAATTCTGTGGCATCATGGTTTTTAAAGAAGCGGTTTCACCAAATTGATCTGTTTCTCAAATACCCACATGAAGTTCAAAATGAGCTACTAATGAGTCTAATATCCACCTCTAAAGATACCGAAATTGGGAAAAAATTTGACTTTAACTCCATTCGTAACTACCGTGATTTTACTCAACGTGTTCCTGTTTCAAGTTACGAAGACTATCAGAATTTAATTGAACGATCTAGAAAAGGAGAAAAAAATATATTTTGGCCAAAGCCTATAAATTGGTTTGCAAAATCGAGTGGAACTACCAGTGCGAAAAGCAAATTTATTCCAGTAAGTGCTGATTCATTAGAAGATTGTCATTATGCGGCTGGAAAAGATTTACTATGTATGTATTTGAACAATAACGAGAACTCAACTCTATTTAATGGAAAAAACTTACGACTTGGAGGAAGTAAGGAACTCTACGAGGAAAACGGTACTACTTTTGGCGATTTGTCAGCTATATTGATTGACAATATGCCATTGTGGGCTGAGTTTAGCAGTACTCCTGGGAATAAAGTTTCTTTAATGAGCGACTGGGAATACAAAATGCAAGCTATTGTAAATGAAACTATAAATGAAAATGTGACGAGTCTAGCAGGAGTTCCCTCGTGGATGTTGGTATTGCTTAATAATGTACTGGAAAGTACTGGAAATAAAAATATTCTTGATGTTTGGCCTAACCTGGAAGTCTATTTTCATGGCGGAGTTAGTTTTCTTCCATATGTAGATCAATATAAATCTATAATTCCTTCAAAATCCTTTAAATATTATGAAATATATAACGCTTCTGAAGGTTTTTTTGCAATTCAAGATAGAAATCAATCAGATGAGCTTTTACTAATGTTGGACTATGGAATCTTTTATGAATTCATACCAATGCAAACTCATGGAACGCCGACAGAGGTATTAATCCCTTTGTCTCAAGTTGAAAAAGGTATAAATTATGCTATAGTGATAACAACTAATGCAGGTCTGTGGCGCTATAAAATTGGGGATACTATATTGTTTACATCAACAAAGCCTTATCGAATAAAAGTTACGGGTAGAACCAAACATTTTATTAATGTATTTGGAGAAGAACTAATTATTGAAAATACCGACAAAGCATTGAAAATTGTAGCAAAAAAAACCAAAAGTGAAATTTTAGACTATACTGTTGCGCCAATATTTATGGAGGGAAAAACTAAAGGAGCGCACGAATGGATTATTGAATTTAAAACTCCTCCAAAGGATCTTGGATATTTTAATGAACTTTTAGATAATTCTTTGAAATCAATAAATTCTGACTATGAATCAAAACGCTACAAAAACATCACTCTTAACAAGCCTGTAATACATTCTGCAAAACAGGGGTTATTTTATAAATGGATGAAGCGTAACGACAAGCTTGGTGGCCAACACAAAATACCTAGGCTATCTAACTCACGTGATTTCCTAGAAGAACTTTTAAAGATTGATTAAGAAACAGCTTTAAGGCGTTTGATCTCGGTTCTAGTAAGATGCTTTTTCGCATAGGCTTTATCAACGACTAACTTCTTGTCATTTTTACTTGGCATCAAAAACATAGCATCAGTCAAAATCTCTTCACACAAAGATCTTAATCCTCTAGCGCCTAGCTTATAATCAACAGCTTTTTTGACAATAAAGTCTAATGCGTCTTCTTTAAACGAAAGAGCAATTTGGTCCATTTCGAAAAGTTTTTTATACTGCTTTATAATTGCATTTTTGGGTTCCGTAAGAATGGCTCTTAACGCTGCTTCATTTAATGGATTCATGTAGGTCAAAACAGGTAATCTTCCCAAAATTTCAGGTATCAAACCAAAATCTTTTAAATCTTTTGGGGTAATATATTGCAATAAATTCTCCTTGTCTACCTGCTCCTCTTCTTTGGAAGCTTTATATCCGATGGCAGACATATTGAGTCTCTTGGATATATGTCGATTAATACCATCAAAAGCCCCTCCAGCAATAAATAATATATTTTCGGTGTTAACTTCAATAAATTTTTGATCAGGATGTTTCCGACCCCCTTTCGGTGGCACATTAACTATTGTCCCTTCAAGCAATTTTAGAAGTGCCTGTTGAACACCTTCCCCTGAAACATCTCTTGTGATAGAAGGATTGTCACTTTTTCGAGCAATTTTATCAATTTCATCAATAAATACAATTCCTCGTTCTGCTTTTTCTTGATCGTAATCAGCCGACTGAAGTAGACGAGTTAACATGCTTTCAACATCTTCTCCTACATAACCAGCTTCGGTTAATACCGTAGCGTCAACTATAGCTAGTGGTACGTTTAACATTTTTGCAATGGTTTTGGCTATTAGGGTTTTTCCAGTTCCTGTTTGCCCAACCATAATGATATTACTTTTCTGAATTTCAATATCATCGTCTGTAGTAGTTTGCAACAACCTTTTGTAGTGATTATAAACTGCTACAGACATCACCTTTTTGGTTTGTTCTTGACCAATAATATACTCATCCAAAAAATCTTTGATTTCTTGAGGTTTTTTAAGCATAATATCAGAAGTTAATTTATCCTCTTGGTTCTGATTAGATTCTTCTACAACGATACCATTTGCCTGCTCAATACAGCGATCGCAAATATGAGCATCTATCCCTGCTATTAGCAAGTTAGTATCTGCTTTTTTCTTGCCACAAAATGAACATTGTAATTCTTCTTTTTCCATAACTGATTTATAGGAATTTAGCTTCTAGATAATATCTCATCAATCATACCGTATTCCAATGCCTTATCAGATTTCATCCAGTAGTCGCGATCACTATCTTTATATACTTTTTCATAATCTTGACCTGAGTGTTTACTTATAATTTTGTATAATTCTTCTTTAAGAATCAAAATTTCACGAGCAGTAATTTCAATATCACTAGCTTGACCTTGTGCACCCCCCAAAGGTTGGTGAATCATAACTCTAGAATGCGTTAATCCACTGCGCTTTCCTTTAGCCCCAGCACACAATAGTACAGCCCCCATGGAAGCAGCCATACCTGTGCAAATAGTAGCTACATCAGGCTTGATTAGTTGCATTGTATCATAAATCCCTAAGCCTGCATAAACACTTCCTCCGGGGGAATTAATATATATTTGTATGTCTTTGTTTGCATCAGTACTTTCTAGAAATAATAATTGAGCCTGAATAATGTTAGCCACTTGGTCATTGATTGCTGTACCCATAAATATAATTCGATCCATCATTAACCTTGAAAACACGTCAAAGACAGCAACATTCATTTGGCGCTCTTCAATAATGTTTGGCGTCAAACCCATAGGAGTCATACTGCTTACAATTTTATCATAGTAGAGGCTACTAATCCCTTGATCCTTGGTGGCAAATTTTTTGAATTCATCTCCGTAATTCATGCTGTTTTATTTAATTTTTAATAATTTAAATTTAAAATTACTTTTAGTTCAAAACTAGGGTTAAAGGTATAAAAAAAACACTTCCAAAGAAGTGTTTTTTTCTTAATTATTTATAAGCATTATTTGCCATAAGCTTCTTTAACAAAAGCATCATAGGATAATTTTTTATCTTTACAACTTACTTTTTCTTTATAAAAGTCTAGTAATTTTTTACTTGTTAATTGTTCAGAAATACGCTTGACTTCGTCTTGGTTTGATAGGACACGTGCAACAATATCTTCGATTTCCTTTTCTGTTGGGTTCATTTGACCATATTGAGCCATTTGAGTCTTAATCATTTCTGAGGTGTATGCTTTCAAATCATCAAAGTTTACTTGAAGATTGTTTTCCACTACAAGCTTGCTCTCAATTAATTGGTATCGCATACTTTTCTCAGACTTTTCATATTCTTCTTTAGCTTGAACTGCATCTAATCTTTCTTCACCGGCCGTTTGAATCCATTTTTGTAGAAACTGGACTGGTAAATCAAACTTAGTTTTGTCCACCAAGAATTCAGTTACATCGTTTAAGAATTTTTGATCAGCTTGTTGAACAAATTGTTTTTCAGCATCTTCAGTAATCTTTGCTCTAAGTTCTGTTACAGTTTTTATATTGCCTGGTCCAAATAATTTATCGAAAAGCTCCTGGTCTAGTTCGGCCTTTTCTCTAGAGTTAATTTCACTAATAGTAAAAGCAACCTGAACATCCAGACCGTTTACTGTCTCATTATCTAATTTTAAGTAGGTCATTAAGTCTTGACTCTCTTGAAATAAACCTTTTGTTTTAAGTGTTAATACATCCCCTATCTTAGCTGTTGTAAATGATTTAAGGTTAGACTTGCCTTTTAGCTTGTCTAAAGTGAATGTAGCAGTAGATTCAATACCTTCTGAATCATTAAAAAAGACACCTGTAACCTCATCATCTTTATCAATAACAGTCTTAGGAGTTAGTTTTCCATATTGCTTTTGAATATTGACCAATTGATCGTCAATCATTTTCTTATCTGCGGTGATAGTATATTTAGTAATTGCTTTTTTCGCGTTTAATTCAATATCAAATTCTGGGCTTAATCCTATTTCAAATTCAAAAGAAAAATCTTCACCATCCCAATCTACATCACTATCTGTTTTGGGCAATGGACTGCCTAATACATCTAGTTTTTCATCTGTCAAATACTTTCCTAAAGATGATTGAAGGATTTTATTAACTTCATCAACCAAAACATTTTTACCATGTTGCTTTTTCACTAAACCCATAGGGACCTGTCCCTTTCTAAAGCCGGGGATATTTGCTGTTTTCCTATAATCTGTTAAGATTTTTTCAACATTGTCAAAATAATCAACTTTAGTGATTTCTATCTTAACAACTGCGTTTAATTTGTCAATACTTTCTCTTGTAATATTCATTTTGATGTAATAAAAATTGGACGGCAAAAATACAATATTTTTAAAGCCTAACAAATATTTTGAAACTTATGTGTTTCAAGTAATAAATGAGCGAACACTCTCATAAAACTCTACCGGATTTTCAGCATGTAGCCAGTGGCCGCTATTAGTAATTGATTTAACTGAAGAATTTGGAAACTGTAATCTTATTTGAACTTCGTCTTGCAGTGAAATGTATTCGGATTTATCGCCTCTCAAAAATAAAGTCTTCTTGGAATAACTTAACGATGGTGATAAGGCTTCACCAACCTCTGACAAATTATCGCGCAAGACAGGTAAATTGATTCTAAGTCCCAAAACTCCTGTAGACTCCCAAAAGATGTTTTTTAAGAGAAACTGTCTAGTCCCAAGATCTTGAACGTAGTGCGAAAGCTGTAAATCTGCTTTTTTTCTAGTTGTTATTTTTTGGAAATCAAGAGAGGTTAAGCCCTCCAAAATCGCCTCATGATGAACAGGATAAAATCTTGGTGAAATATCTGCTATAATTAATCTTGAAACCAGTTTAGGATAAAGTGCTGCAAAGAGCATCGCTGTTTTTCCTCCCATTGAATGACCTAAAACTATACAGTTTTTAATGGCATAATATTCACAATAGTGTAAAAGATCAGAAACAAGAACCTCGTAATTGAACTCTGAATCATGAAAACTTCTTCCATGATTCCTCTGATCAATTAAGTGTAATTCAAATCCTAAAGCTGAAAATTGCTTTGCTAGAGTTTTCCAGTTATCTCCCATTCCAAGAAAACCATGAAGTATTATAAACGGCTGGCCCTCACCAATAACTTTAGAGTGTAGCAGCATTATTTCAATTTATTCAAATACATATTTATTACATTGTCTATTCCAAAGTATAAGCTTTCTGAAATCAAAGCATGACCAATAGAAACTTCCAAAAGACCAGGAACATTTTGTTTAAAAAACTTAATATTATCTAGTGATAAGTCATGACCGGCATTTAATCCAAGATCTAATTGCATTGCAAGCTCAGCAGACTCAGAATAAGGAGTTATTGAGTCTTTATTTCCTAGAGAATATTGAAGGGCATAGGCTTCAGTATAGAGCTCAATTCTATCAGCTCCTATAACTTTAGCACCTTCAACCTGCTTTAGTTTTGGATCCAAAAACACTGAAGTTCGTATATCATTTTGCTTAAACTCCTTTAGGATTTCTGTTAAAAACCCTTTATGCTTGATGGTATCCCATCCTGCATTAGAAGTAATAGCATCCTCAGCGTCTGGCACTAGAGTTACCTGATTTGGTTTTATTTTTAAAACCAAATCAATAAAATCTGGTATTGGGTTCCCTTCAATATTATATTCGGTATGAACGACCTGCTTTAGGTCATAAACATCTTGATAGCGAATGTGCCGCTGATCTGGACGAGGGTGTATTGTAATACCCTGAGCTCCAAATTCCTGAATTGAACTAGCAAACTCTACCAGATTTGGAGTGTCCCCACCCCTAGAGTTTCTTAAAGTTGCAATCTTATTGATATTAACACTTAATTTAGTCATAAATTAATTAATTTGAAACAAAAATACAAAGTAGTTTAAGCTTAAAGTCTATTATTTTTAATTAATTTGCATGTAGTTTATAAACTTAATTATGTCATTATCTGAATTTATTATTAACGACTTAACTCCTTCAAGTACAGAAACACTTGTTGGAGAGCTTCATGATATTTTCAAAGGCCTAACCTACTCCCATATTCCTGTTTTAAAAAAAGGCACTTACCTAGGTTGTTTGTCAGAAACTGATGTTTTCTGTTTTGAATCAAAGGATAAAGTAAATGATGTGAAGTATGCTATTGAAACGTTCTATGTTCGAAATTCTACTTTATGGCTTAATATTTTAAAAGCATTTGCAGAAAACGACAGCAACATTATGCCTGTCCTTGATAAAGAAAATAATTATTTAGGCTACTATCGATTAAATGACATCATCTCAATGTTTAACAACATCCCTTTTTTCTATGAACATGGAGGGGTTATCGTCGTTGAGAAAAGTAATATTGATTTTTCATTCAGTGAAATAAGTCAAATTGTAGAGTCTAATAATTCTAAAATGTTTGGGGCATTTATTTCAAATACTGATAATGAATTAACACAAATTACGATTAAAACTGGAAGCTCTAGCTTAACACAAATTCTTCTAGATTTTAGGCGTTACGGATATAATATTATTTCTGAACATGAAGATGATGGATTCTTAAAAAATTTAAAGGAACGTTCCGACTATCTAAATAATTATCTAAAGCAATAAGTGACAAACTTAACTCATATGAAAATAGCAGTTTATGGGCCACTTTATAACGAGCGCTCAAAAAGCACAATTAAAATTTTAATTGATTATTTAAAAAGCAAAAAAGCAAATGTACTTTTTGAAAAAACCTTTTATGAGTCTATTGTTACAAATTCGAGCATCGATTTAATATCGCATGGATTTAATACGTTTAAAGTTTTAGATGCTTCGTATGAACTTTTAATTAGTGTTGGAGGAGATGGAACAATTTTAAGAGCTATAACTTACGTCAAGGATTTAAATATCCCGATTGTAGGAATCAACACTGGAAGGCTGGGCTTTTTAGCAACAATTCCAATGAATAAGGTTGAAACTGCCTTGAGTGAAATTTTTGAAGGTAATTACCGAATTTCTAAACGAAGTCTGTTAGCGATAAATATTGACGGAAATGAACCTGGATTTGACTTGAACTTTGCTCTGAACGAAATTAGTGTAAGTAGAAAAAATACCACTTCTATGATTTCGATTGAAACTTGGTTAGATGATGAATACCTGGCTTCGTACTGGGCAGATGGTTTAATCGTTTCCACTCCAACAGGGTCTACTGGTTATTCGTTAAGTTGTGGAGGGCCCGTGATAATGCCTGAATCAGACAGCCTAGTTTTAACTCCGATTGCACCTCACAATCTTAATGCTCGACCCATAATAATCTCAAGTGACAAAGTTATTAAGCTAAAAGTTACTGGAAGAGAAGAAAAACATCTGGTTTCTTTAGATTCACGAATAAAAACTTTGCCAAATAACACTACAATTACTATTAGTAAAGCATCATTCCAAGTTCAGATGATAGAGCTTAAAGATGAACGTTTTATCAAAACATTAAGAAAAAAATTACTTTGGGGTGCAGATCAAAGAAATTAGACAATATTAAAACAGATTTGAAGTTAATAAAATTAGCCAATAGACAAATTATAAGATAGTGGAGTAATTTTCTATATTTGCAATCTTTTATATCTTGAATGAAGACAGTTTTATCGACTTTATGTATTGTATCAATTTCTAGTTTGAGTTTTTCTCAAATTTATGAGGTTGGTGGATTTTTTGGAGGGAGTAATTTCATCGGAGATGTAGGGTCTACTAAATTTATTAATCCTAATTCATATGCCTTTGGGGGGGTTTTAAAATGGAATAGAAGTCCTAGACATTCATTTAGAGCTAGTTTAATGTTGACAAAGCTTTCGGCAAATGATAATAACTCAAACGATCCTAAAAGAATAGACCGAGGCTATTATTTCAATACTCCTATTGTTGAAGCTTCTTTAGGTATTGAGTTTACTTTTTTTGATTTTGACCTGCACTCAGGCACACCTCAATCAACTCCTTATATCTATACAGGAATCAGTATGGCTAACCACCCAAACTTTTTCTTTAACAGCAACACCCTAATTGACGAAAAAACTAAAAGTAACGCCTATGGAATCCCAATAGCTCTAGGTTTCAAAACGACACTAATAGATCAAATAGTTATAGCTGTTGAATTCGGGGCTAGGTACACCTTTTCAGATGAAATTGATGGTAGTAAACCTGATTCAGAAGAAAATCAAATTGCTCGCTTTGGGAATTTTAATAACAATGACTGGTATATGTTTAGTGGTTTAACAGTAACTTATACCTTTGGAAGAAAACCCTGCTATTGTAATTTTTAATTATGAGTTTAAAAAAAGAAATAGAAATAAATAATTTACCTAAACACATTGCAATCATAATGGACGGCAACGGGCGCTGGGCTAAAGAAAAAGGTTTTTTAAGAGTTTTTGGACATGAAAGCGGCACAAAATCTGTCCGGGGTGTTGTGGAGGCTTGTACTGAGCTGGGTATCGAAAACTTAACTCTGTATGCATTTTCTAGCGAAAACTGGAATCGTCCAAAATTAGAAGTTAAAACACTAATGCAGCTATTAATTTCTTCACTAAAAAAAGAAATGTCTACGATGGAAAAAAATTCGATTAGACTAAACGCAATTGGTAACCTTAACAATCTTCCCAAAAAAGTCCAAAAAGAGCTTCTTCATGTAATAGATTCTACCAGAAAAAACAAAAAGATGACTCTAACACTGGCTCTTAGCTATGGTTCGAGGGATGAAATTACAGATGCAACCAGACAAATATGCGATAAAGTTAAAAATAATATAATTTCGATAGAAAACATTGATGATACGCTAATAAATCAGCATCTTTACACACGAAATTTACCAGATGTAGATTTATTGATTAGGACCAGCGGAGAGAAACGCATAAGTAACTTTCTGTTATGGCAAATAGCCTACGCAGAATTATATTTTACAGATGTTTACTGGCCAGATTTTGTAAAGGAAAACCTTTACGAGGCTATTATAAACTATCAAAAAAGAGAACGACGATTTGGAAAAACAAGTGAACAGCTTAATTAAAAAAGCTCTTAATTATAATTACATAATTCTCTACTCATGTATATTCATGAGTAGCTTTACTATACTTTCTCAAAACAAAAAACCTGTAATATCGGATTTTAAAATAGCTGAAATATCTGTTAGTGGAGAAACAGTTTATGGGGCTGAAACCATTATAACTTACTCGGGTTTAAAAAATGGAGAATCCATCATTGTTCCAGGAGGAACAAAAATTAGTGCTGCGATCAAAAAATTATGGGACTCTAACCTTTTTAGCAGCATTGAAGTCTTCATTAGCAAAACTATAGGCAGTGATGTATATCTAGAAATAGCTTTAAATGATCTTCCTGAACTCAAAAATGTTAAAGTAACTGGAGTCAAAAAAAGTAAGATTAAAGAAATTCTTGAAGAAAATAAATTAGTCAAGGGCGTTAAAGTAACCGAGAATTTAATAACTACCACTAAAAATTATCTTGAAAACAAGTATCGAAAACTCGGGTTTCTAAATGCAAAAACTACAATTACAACATCCAAAGTAAATGATTCAGTCAAAAAGACTAGAGTAGATATGGTTGTTGAAATAAGTAAAGGATCAAAAATAAAAGTAAAGGATATTGATTTTACAGGGGTCGAAAAAATTAGCCAAATGAAACTCCGAAAAACAATGAAAAATACAAAACGAAAAAACATATTTCGTATTTTCAAACGTTCAAAATATATAGAGGCTGATTACTCAGAGGATTTGAAAAGCATCATTGACAAATACAAAGAAAAAGGATATAGAGATGCTAGAATAGTTTCTGATTCACTTATTAAAAATAAAGATAATACGATCTCTCTGAAAGTTGAAATAGAAGAAGGAGAAAAATACTATTATGGTTCAATACGGTTTTTAGGAAATACTATATACTCTGATAATCAACTCAACCAAGTATTGAAAATCGAAAAAGGAGATACTTACAATGGAGTTGAATTAGAAAAAAGAATTGCTGACAATACAGACCCCGATGCATACGACCTGACTAATCTATATCAAAATAACGGTTATTTATTTTCTACAATAACACCTGTTGAGGTTAGTACAAATGGGAATATAATCGATATGGAAATTCGAGTCACAGAAGGCAAACCTGCGTATTTTAAAAATATTACTGTTTCTGGGAATGACAAAACAAATGATCCATCAATTTACAGAAACTTAAGAACAAGGCCTGGACAACTTTATAGTAAAAAGAACGTAGTAAGAACAATTAGAGAGCTTGGACAGCTCCCGTTTTTTGACGCTCAACAAATTTCACCAGACATAAAAAATGTAAACCCAACGGATGGAACTTTAGATGTAGACTATTCTATAGTTGAAAAAGGTTCTAGTCAAATAGAACTTCAAGGAGGATATGGAGGAGGTGGTTTCATAGGAACTCTGGGATTATCTTTTAATAATTTTGCTGCAAAAGACCTATTTAAAAAAGATGCCTACAAACCATTTCCAATGGGAGACGGTCAAAGCTTAGCTCTTAGATTACAAGCTAGTAGGTTTTTTCAGACATCTAGTTTCTCTTTTACTGAACCTTGGCTTGGCGGAGAGAAACCAGTACAGTTCTCAACTTCTATCTCTCAAACCAAACAATTCTTGTACAATCCTCTGACAAGAAATGCAGATAAAGATCGAAGTTTTAACATAACAGGTATTACGATAGGGATAGCAAAAAAACTATCAATTCCTGATGACTATTTTGTGCTTTCACAAGCAATAAGTTTTCAGTACTATGCCTTAAATGACTACAACACAGGCTTATTCACCTTTGGAAATGGTAACTCTAATAATTTAGCATACACCGTTGGATTGAGCCGAAATAATACGTTTAATGATCCAATATATCCAATCGGTGGCTCCAGCTTTAGCTTATCAGCTAAGTTTAGCCTACCATATTCACTTATTAGCGATATAGACTATACTGAGCTTAAAAATGAGAGAGACGCTCAGGTTGATTTGATTTCTCAGTATTCTAACAGTTCAAGCCAGTCTGAGCTTGATATAAGAAATGCTGCTAGTGAACGTATTGGAGAGATTGACCAATTACGATACAAGTGGTTAGAGTTTTACAAGGTTAAATTTAAGGGAGAGTGGTATACAAAGATTGTGGGTCAATTAGTATTAAAACCAACCTTTGAGTTTGGTTTTCTAGGTGCTTACAATAATGATCGGGGAGTTATTCCTTTTGAGCGATTCTTTTTGGGAGGAGATGGATTGGGACAATACAGCTTGGACGGCAGAGAGGCTATTGCACTAAGGGGATACCCTAACCAATCGCTTTCAAGTCAGGACGGAGGGTCAATCTATAATAAATTTTCATTAGAATTAAGACATCCTATCACACTAGCACAACAGACAAAAATATTTGCGCTTGCATTTTTAGAAGGGGGTAACTCTTATAATGAATTCATAAACTTTAATCCTTTTAATTTGAAAAGGTCGGCAGGAATTGGTCTTCGTATTTTTATGCCAGCATTTGGTCTTCTTGGTATTGATTTCGGGCACGGTTTCGACCCACTACCTGGTGAAGCAACTAAAAGTGGTTGGCAAACACACTTTATTATTGGTCAACAATTCTAATATTTATAGACAATTTTAATTTTAAGAATAAATGAACCACCTGGAGTTGAAATATTTTAAAATTTATTTCGTTAATTTGAAAAAATGATGTCTATTCAATCTTAATGAATCAATTTAAAATGAATTCTTTAAATTTAAAATCGTCAATACTTAAACCGCATAATAAATTAAGTTTGTTGGCTATAACATTTTTGATTAGCTCTTCTTTGTTCGCTCAAAGAAGCGTCAGAATAGGATATATTGACACTGAATACATATTAGAAAATATTAATGAATATTCTATTGCAAATACACAGTTAGATTCTAAGATAGTTAAGTGGAAATCTGAAATTGAAGGGAGATTAAAATCGCTGGATGATGAAAGGAAAAAACTTAATAATGAACGAGTTTTGTTAACGAACGAACTCATTTTGGAAAGAGAAGAAGACCTTCAAATAATTGAAACTGAAATTGTGGATTATCAACAAAAACGTTTTGGGCCCGGTGGTGACTTAATGATCCAAAAAAAACAGTTGATGCAGCCTATACAGGACCAAATTTTTGCAGCGGTTCAAGAAATTGCTACTTCAAAAGAATATGATTTTATATTTGATAAATCAGCAGATGTTGTTATGCTATATTCAGCCGACAGGTATGATATAAGCGACAGAGTCTTGAAGACAATAAACAGAACATCTAAGCGGACACAGGTAGAGAATAAAAAGGAACGAAAAAAAGCTGAAAAAGAGCCAACAGTGGTAACGGTTGATTCAGGTAAAAGTGAGCGTCAAAAACTGTTAGACGAGCGAAAGGCTGAGCGAAAGGCGCTTCTAGATAAAAAACGTCAAGATCAACTCAAGGCTAGGGAAAATAGAAAAAAAGAGTTAGAGGCTAAAAAACAAAAAAAAATAGACGAAAAGAGCAGAAATAAAAAAGAAAAAAAATCTTCTACTGAAAAAAAAATAGATCCAAATGAAACTCGATCATTAGAGATTAACAAACGAAAAACTGAACGAAAAGAACTTCTAGACAAAAAACGTCAAGAACAACTTAAGGCTAAAGAAGATAGAAAAAAAGAGTTAGAGGCTAAAAAAGAAAAAAAATCGAATACTCGTATTGTTGAAGAAAATGAAAGTCTGTCATCAGAAGAAATAAATATTGAAAGTGATGGACAATCTCTAAACGAGAAAACACTTAGCCCAAAAGAAAAACGAAAAAAAGATCTAGAAGCAAGAAAAAAAGCCTTAAAAGAAAAAAGAGAGAAATTAAATAAAGAACGTAAATCTCGAATAGAGGCACAAAGAAAAAAAAGAGACAGTATTAAGAACAATAAATAAACAATAAACACAATTCAAAATGAAACATTTAAGATCAATTTTATTTGCAACTACTTTATTCTTAGCAGCTAGCTTTACTTCACAAGCTCAAAGTAAGATCGCTCACATTAGTACACAAGAGCTAGTACAAGCAATGCCAGAAATGCAGAACGCAAAATCAGAGTTAGAAAAGCTCGCTAAAACTTATGAAACTGATATTCAAGCAATGGCTACAGAGCTTCAAAACAAGTATAAGCAGTATGAAGCTGAATCTGGAACTAAGACAGATGAAGAAAATGGAAAACGGGCACAAGAGCTTCAAGGAATGGAACAAAGTGTTCGTCAATATCAAGCTCAAGCTCAACAAGATTTACAGAAAAAAGAATTTGATTTACTAAAACCAATTACTGAAAAGGCTAAAAATGCTATTCTTAAGGTTGGACAAGCAAAAGGATTTGACTATGTACTTGATTCCTCTCAGGGTCAAGGTGTAATTTTTGCTGGAGGTTCAGATTTAATGCAAGATGTAAAAACAGAACTTGGCTTTTAATAGATAAGTCTCTTTAAATAGTTTGAAAAAAGCTGCTTGTATTAAAGCAGCTTTTTTATTTTTGTGTATATGAGTTCTAAACCTATTGGTATCTTTGATTCTGGAGTTGGAGGTCTTTCTATTTGGAAAGAAATCCGAGATCAGCTTCCGTATGAGTCAACCATTTACTTATCTGACTCAAAGCACGCTCCTTACGGACCCAAAGGACAAAAAGCTATAATTGATCTATCCATTAAAAATACTGAATGGCTAATCGACCGCGGTTGCAAGTTAATAGTGGTTGCCTGTAATACAGCTACAACTAATGCTATTGATCAACTAAGAATTAAATTCTCAGTACCATTTATTGGTATAGAACCTGCCATTAAACCAGCTGCGCTTCAGTCGAAAACAAAAACAATAGGTGTTTTAGCTACAGAAGGAACATTAAGCAGCAATCTATTTCACAAAACTTCAGAACTCTATTTGAATGACTTATCTCTCATTGAGCAAATTGGAGATGGCATTGTAGAACTAATAGAACATGGAAAGTTAAACTCAAGTGAGATGAGGGATTTGTTAATTAAATACCTGAGGCCTATGATTAAAGCAAAAATAGATTACTTGGTGTTAGGGTGTACTCATTATCATTTTCTGAAACCAATCCTTGAAGAGTTGTTACCAAAGAACATTAGTATTATTGATTCATCTCAAGCTGTTGCTAGGCAAACAAAATCTGTTTTACAACTTTGTAAGTTATCTAACAATAAAGCACTAAAGAGTGAGAGTCGGTTTTATACCAATGGTGAACAAGCAGTAATCTCAGATCTTTTAAAGTCTGAAAACGTTACACTTAAAAAGATAGAATTCTAGTTAACGCTTGGGCAATTACAGTCATACTTTTCTCTTTTACATCCAAAATTAAGTCCTAAAGTGATTTGGTGAAAGCCTCCGTTATTGAAAACAACAGAATTCGACTGGTAAGAGTAAGTGTAAGCAAGCATGAAATTATTATATTCTGCACCAACTACCGGAGTGATATATTGAAGTTTTTGACTACTTATCCCAGAGCCGTCAGTAAATTGAGCTCCATCAAAACTTCTTCTGTAGGAAATGCCGGCAAATACATTACCAATATCTAGATCATAATATGTTTTAAAATTAAAATCAATAAAAGATTCTTTAGTGGCATCTTTGTAAGCATACATTAATGAAGGCTCATAACTCCAGTCACTGCCAAATCTGGAAAATACATTTCCAGCAGAAAATAAATAAGTTCTTAAATTATTATAGACAACTCCTTGCTCGTTTATGTTAATTCCTTCATTTTTTAATACGTTTTTTACTGTCGCATGTGCATAGAAATCTATAAAATGGTAAGAAAATCCGAAGTCAACATTAAAATCTGATGAGCTTTGTTCAATTCCAGCTATAATGGGGTCAAATTCTAAGAAAGCTGTTTCATCTAATTTATACTGAATCATTCCTGCACTTAAACCAAATGACAGCATATTCAAATCAATTGTATTTCTAGAAAACATTATGTGATGTGCATAAGTTAGATAAGCTCCTGATTGAGAGTGGTATCCATTTTGATCATTAAACACAATAGCTCCAACTCCTGAGGGACTTTCACCTATTCGTCCATTTACACTCATAGTTTGTAAGCTAGGAGCATCTTCATTTCCAAACCATTGTTGACGTCCGGTAACTCTTAATTTATTACAATTAGAAACCCCGGCCATGGATGGATGTAACAAATAAAAATTATCTGTTAAGTAATCTGAATATATAGGCAAACCTTCTTGAGAATTAATGCTTTGTGATATTAAAACTAATGTTAATATTGAAACTATATTTTTAAATGAAATCATAAATTATCTTTTAAGCGTAAAATGAGATTTCTGTTGAGCAAAACCTCCTGTTATTGGATCTGTATAGTCTAGGGTAAACCAGTAGTCACTTGAGGGTAGTTGCGCACC
>JABAZD010000068.1 GCA_018608705.1 Flavobacteriaceae bacterium
ATGGATTGGCATCACCATTCTCTACAAAAACAAGCGCTGGCTTTTTGTCTTGATCTGCTGGCTGTGAGAACGAATAATTAAAAGTAAATGCAATAGCAAATATTAAAGTTAATTGAAATTGTTTTTTCATCGTTTTATAATTTTGAAGTTATTAATGTTGTTGTTTGAATCTTTAGTACTTAAAAAATAAGTACCCTGTTCTAAATTTGAGATATTAATAGTTTTGGATGTAGTACTAAGTACTTTTTGTCCCAAAATATTAAAGAGAGTTAATTCTAAATTTTCAGTGTAGTCTATGTTTATAACAGACGATGATGGATTTGGATAAATTTTAATTCCACTAGCCATTGGATCTTGAACTGAAAGACTTCCAGGCGCACCAACAGTAACCAAATTAATTTGAAGTGGTGAGTCGAAACTACTTGTAACAATGTTTTCAGAAGAATCTGTGTCTGGATACTCCATCCATGCTGAGCTTGCTGTATCATAAATAAACAAAGAGGCATCGTGGGTAAGGCCATTCATCTCGTTGTCGGCGTAACTATAAGAAATAGTTCCTGTAAAGTCTTGGATATCAGAATCTGCCGAATAAACTCTTTCCATTGAGGGTGTTCCGTTTAATGATGTTGCTTCCAAATCAACAGAAACTTGTGTCTGATTAATGGTGAAGTCTGTACTTGGCGATAACTCTAGACCAGAAATATTCAAAGTCCCTTCACTACTAATCGTAACAGTGCCACTTGAACCTACTGTTAGTAAGGTGGTCTGCGCGTTTAAATTTGAAACAAATCCGACTATCATAAAAATTAGTAACTTTTTGATAACGTATTGTTTTCTTTGAAATGTAGTTTTTTTCATAAGTTTTTTTTGGTTAAACATTTGTGACTCTCACAAATTTAAATTGATCTTGATTGATTAGATTGGTTGTGTTTTTTTTATCATTAAATGTACCATATAACAATTAATACCACGATTAATAGTCGGTTAATAGGCGATTAATTTATATACATATTACTTAATCATCAATTATTTAACGTAATATAGAGATAATTCGCAATAAAAATAAACTTCAATTAACTATATTTACAATAACAGCATACTAAAACTGCTTAAACACACACAAATACTTCTAAACTAAATGATTAACAATCTTATATTTGATTTTTTCAAAAAAACTTTAATAAGTTCTTTTTTGTTTTGTGTAATGTGTGTAAATGCACAACAAAAAAATATAATTTCAGGAAATATTCGAGATATTAACAATGTTCCCATCCCCGGAGTAAATATTTCAGAAGATGCGGACCCAAAAAATGGTAGTGTATCAGACTTTGATGGTAATTTTACAATTGCAGTAACTATTAATTCAAAAATAACTTTTAGCTATGTGGGCTATGAATCCCAAACAGTGAATATTTCATCTAATAATAGCTTAAAAATCATATTGAAAGAAGACCTTTCATCTCTCGATGAAGTTACAATTGTAGCTTACGGCCAACAAAAGAAATCAAGTGTAATTGCAGCCGTAACTGCCATAGATCCCGCAGAACTAAAAACTTCATCAAGTAATTTGACAACTGCATTAGCAGGTAGAGTTGCAGGAGTCATCGCCTATCAAAGGAGCGGAGAGCCTGGTAGAGATAATGCTGAATTTTTTATAAGGGGTGTAAGCACCTTTGGATATGCGAGATCTCCTCTAATTCTAATTGATGGAATTGAAACCACTTCAACAGACTTGGCTAGATTACAACCAGATGATATTGCTAGTTTTTCAATAATGAAAGATGCTACTGCAACTTCACTTTATGGAGCACGGGGTGCTAATGGAGTTATTTTAGTTACTACAAAAGTTGGTAAAGAAGGAATTGTTAGAGTAAATGTTCGTTATGAAAAATCTTATTCTGCTCCTACCAGATCATTAGAAATAGCTGACCCAATAACATACATGCAATTGCACAATGAAGCTCTAGCTACTAGAAATGCTCTTGGTGGTAGAATTTACTCACTTGAAAAAATACTTATTTCTAAAGACCCTAACAGAAACCAGATGGCGTATCCAACTGTAGACTGGTTTGATGAGTTATTAGAAGACTATACTCTTAATAGCAGGTTTAATTTTAACATAAGTGGGGGTGGAAAAATAGCTAAATATTATTTGGCTACAACGGTAAACTCAGATAATGGAAATTTAAAAGTAGACCCTAGAAATAACTTCAACAATAATATTAATTTTAAACGGATTTCACTTAGATCCAATATCAATGTAAATCTAACTCCAACCACTGAAGTTGCCTTAAAGTTTAATGGAAACTTTGATGACTATATTGGCCCTATTGACGGAGGAGAAGCAACATACAGAAAAGCGATGCAGGCAAACCCCGTGTTGTACCCTAAATTTTATGAGCCTGATACACAATTTCAAAATTCTTCCCACGTACTCTTTGGGAATGCGGGACAATTTGGAGACTATCTAAACCCATACGCAGATCTGATGAGAGGTTATAAAGACGAAAGCTACAATAACTTTTTAGCAACCGTTGAAATTAAACAGGATTTAAGTTTAATTACAGAGGGTTTGAATGCTAGACTACTAGCTAATACATCAAGATATTCATTTTATAACCTTGAAAGACGCTATAATCCATTTTATTATGGACTTGGAAATTATGATTTTCAAAGCGATCAATATACACTTGTAGCACTAAATCCAAACCAAGGAACTGAATACTTAGAATACAATGAAGGCACAAAAATAATAACTAATTCAACTTACTTTGAAGGGTCCCTTAGCTACAAAAAAACAATCAATAAAAAACATGAAGTTTCAGGGATGTTAATTGGTATACTAAGGGAACTTAAATATGCTAACGCAGGTAACTTACAAAGCTCTCTGCCTTATAGAAATATTGGACTTTCTGGAAGATTTACATATGGTTATGATGACAGATACTTCTCGGAGTTTAACTTTGGTTACAACGGATCAGAACGGTTTGCTAAATCAGAAAGGTTTGGATTTTTCCCATCATTTGGATTTGGATGGTATGTGTCTAACGAAGAATTTATGGATCCTATTTCAAACATCATAAGTAAGTTAAAATTTAAAGGCACCTATGGCCTTGTTGGAAATGATCAAATTGGAAGTGCTGACGATAGATTTTTCTATATTTCTCAAGTCAATCTAAACAACGGAGGTATGGGTTCTAGTTTTGGTCAAGAGTTTGGCACCTATATCAACGGAGTTAGCATCGACCGCTATGCAAATGACCAGATTACATGGGAAAAAGCAAAAATGTTAAACTTGGGGGTTGAACTTGGTTTATTTGGGGTAGTTGATATTCAAGCAGATTACTTTACAGAGTATCGGTCAAATATTTTGATGGACAGGGCTCAAATTCCTGCGTCAATGGGGCTTCAGGCTCCTCTAAGAGCTAATGTAGGCGAGGCATCTTCAAAAGGGTTTGAATTTACTATAGACTACAAAGACAGTTTTAGTGACGACTTATTTGTCTCTGCAAGAGCAAACTTTTCTTTTGCAACAAGTAAATACGAAGTTTATGAGGAATTAGATTATAGAAATGCAGGATTGCCTTGGCGATCTAGGATTGGGTTGAATTTGTCTCAGCCTTTTGGCTATATAGCTGAGCGATTATTTATTGATCAAGCTGATATTGCGAATTCTCCTCTTCAAACATTTGGTGAGTACATGGCAGGAGATATAAAATATAAAGATATAAATAATGACGGTGTGATTGATATTAATGATGAAGTTGCTATAGGCTACCCAACAACACCAGAAATAATTTACGGCTTTGGTATTTCTAGCTCATACAAAAATTTTGATTTATCATTCTTCTTTCAAGGTTCCTTGAAATCTTCTTTTTTTATTGATGCTTACAACACCTCACCGTTTATAGATACAAGCGGAAGCGCTATTGGAAATAATGCACTACTAAACGCTTGGGCTAACGATCACTGGTCTGAAAATGATAGAAATCTATATGCTGCGTGGCCAAGACTTTCTGACCAATTGATTGATAACAATAACAGAAACAGTACTTGGTGGCTGCGTGACGGCTCTTTTCTAAGACTTAAATCCATTGAATTTGGATATTCAATTCCCGACAGCTTAGCTTCTAGAGTAAATCTGTCATCTGCAAGAGTTTATATTACTGGTTCTAACTTACTTACATTTAGTAAATTTAAATTGTGGGATGTAGAAATGGGTGGCAATGGATTAGGATACCCAATTCAACAAGGCGCTAACATTGGAGTAAATCTGAATTTTTAAAAACTTATTATGAGAAAATATCTGAAAATAGCTCTTTTAATTTTAATTTTCACGTCATGTGAACAAGACTATCTTGATGTTGTGCCTGATAATATAGCGACTATTGATTTAGCATTTAATACGCGATCTACTGCTGAAAATTTTCTTTCTACTTGTTACTCATATATTCCAGAACATGCACATGTTGAGCAAAACTTCTCCTTGTTAGCAGGAGATGAAGTTTGGTATTATGCTGAAAATGACTTTTACATGAACAACGAAACAAGCTTTCGTGTAGCTAAAGGAATGCAAAATTCCTCAAGCCCCTACTTGAACTATTGGGAAGGCGGCAGAGGCGCTCCTCATAGTTTATTTAATGCGCTTAGAGATTGTAATATATTTTTAGAAAATTTAGTTGAAGTACCAGGACTTGAAGAAGATGAACGTATTCGTTGGTTAGATGAAGTGAGAATTCTAAAAGCTTTTTATCACTTTTGGCTTATGCAAATGTATGGTCCTATTCCAATAGTGGATACTAATATTCCAGTTAGTGCTCCGTCATCGGAAACAAACGTCTACAGGGATTCAATTGATGAAGTTGTTACTTACCTAACAGAACTTATAAATCAGGTAATTGAAGCTGATAACTTACCGGGACTAATTAATTATGTTTACACGGAACAAGGAAGAATAACAATGCCAATAGCAAAGGCATTAAAAGCTAAAATTTTAATGCTTAGTGCAAGCCCAATTTACAACGGAAATACAGACTTCAGTAGCCTTATTGACAACCAGGGAAATAGCTTGGTCAACCAATCATATGATCCTCAAAAATGGGTCTTAGCAAAGGATGCCATACTTGATGCTATTCAAAGTGCAGAAGCTAATGGACATTCTCTGTATCAATTTAATCAGCAAATCCCAATAAATGGCGGAATTAATGAGCAAATAACACAAGAGCTTAGTCTTAGAGCTGCAATAACCGAACCCTTTAACCCAGAGATAATATGGGCGTTTTCAGCAGATTGGACAGGGGAATTACAACAATGGTGTCAGCCAAGATGGACTTCTGACCACGCTGCTTTGTTTGGCTTTACAAAAAAGTCTCATGCACCTACGCTAAATATGGCTGAAACCTTTTACTCCAGAAACGGTGTTCCAATTGACGAAGATCTTTCGTGGGATTATGGAAATCGATTTGATGTTGTTCAAACTCCTATACTAGATGCTGATAATCTAAACTATCACGAGTTCTACATTGAAAACGATTATGCTACTGCAAAGCTCCACACATTTAGGGAGCCTCGGTTTTACTCTACTTTAGGGTTTGATGGTGGTAAGTGGTTTTCGTTAGAGACTGAAAACATAAATCTAATACCTCATTTGAATGCCAAAGCTGGGGCACCTTCAGGAAAACAAGGATTTGAAATTTATTCAATTACAGGGTATTTTGCAAAAAAACTTGTTCACTACGAGAATATAATCTCATTAGAAGGTTCTACTATAAAAGGGTATTCATTCCCTATAATTAGACTCTCAGATTTATATTTAATGTATGCTGAAGCTTCGAATGAAACAAAAGCAGCTCCAGATTCAGAGGTCTATGAATACATTCAAAAAGTGAGAGACAGAGCAGGCCTTGACGATGGTGGTGATTTGGTCAGTACTTGGCAAATACATTCTGCGAATCCAAGCAAACCTACAACCAAAGACGGCATGAGAGCTATCATCCACCAAGAAAGAATGATTGAACTTGCTCTAGAAGGGCACCGCTATTGGGACATAAGACGCTGGAAACTCGCAGGTGAATACTTCAGCAAGCCTATCAGAGGATGGAACATATTTAAACCTGATGTCGAAGGCTTTTATGAAGTTGAAAATATATTTTACAGAAATTACTTGACTAAAGATTACTTGTGGCCTATAAGTCAAACAGAGTTATTAAGAAACCCTAACCTAATTCAGAACCCAGGATGGTAAAGAGAACTAATTTTATTAAACGAGACATTAGCATAGTACATTGGCTCATTTGTTCATTACTAATTATTAGCTGCACAGAAGAGGAACATAGCGCTTACGGGTCTGATAAGACTCCCCCTGGCGCTGTTGTAATTAATTCTGTAGAAAATAGACCTGGAGGAGCAATTATTCGATTTACACCACCAACAAACCAAGACTTATTATACATAAAAGGGGCTTACAGTGACGAAAATGGAATTTCAAAGCAAGTAATAGTTTCTTCAGTAATAGACACTTTAAGTATTATTGGTTTTGGACAAGCTGGTGAGTACAATGTTGACGTAACAGCTGTAGATACGGGTGATAATGAATCAGAGGCAGTTAGTGCAATGATTTCGCCTTTAGAGCCGCCCATACATGCAATTTTAGAATCTATTGAAGGGGCTCAAGATTTTGGTGGGATAAATATTTCATATTTAAATCCAACTAGAGCTGAAGTTTCATTAAACATGTCTATTATTGATTTAGAAGGAAATCAAGTTTTTAAAGAATCTTTTTACACAAGTCAGGCAAATAGCTCATACAGTTTTCGAGGCTATGATCCTGTTCCAACTACATTTATTATATACGTTGAAGACCGTTGGGGAAATCAGACAATAACAAAAACATTAGAAACGACTCCGTTACAAGATGTTTTCTTAGATAAAGGATATTTTTCTATACAACCAATGCCAGGGGATGAAAGCTTCAGTGAATATGGTTTTTCGGCAAATCAAATTTGGGATGGTTCATGGAGTAGTCAATGGAATTGTGGACATACTAATTTTTTACCACTTCCTCACCAGTTAACAATTAGTTTAGGGCAAACAGTTAAATTGAATAGATTTAAGCTATACCAGCGAGGGGGTAGCGAACTATATAAACATGGTAACCCAAAGAGGTTTCAAATTTATGGCCGTGAAAATCTAGATAATTTACCTATTTATAACCCCTTAAATCCTGGTGATGGATGGATACTTCTAGGTGAATTTGAATCATTTAAACCTTCCGGATTGCCGCCAGGTTCTAACACAGAGGAAGACTATTTGTTTCAAGACAACGGAGAAGATTTTGTCTTTGACTATAACGCGCAACAATATGACATAAAATACATAAGGTTTGTAAACTTAGAATCTTGGAATAATCAAATGGTATCTGTAATTGGAGAACTCTCATTTTGGGGAGGCCTTGTTGAATAACGATATATTTAAATCATGAAAATATTTAAAACTAAATCCTATTTATTTCTTTCGCTATTAGTATTGCTTTTAGCTTTCCTTAGTTGCGGAGATATAGATTCTATTCATAAACAGTACCTAAATGGAGAAACTATATACGCTGGAAGATTAGACACACTAACCATTAGACCTGGATACTACAGAGCTCAACTTGAAGGATATACCCAGTTTCTTGGAAACTCTAATCAAGTTATAATTGAATTTAATGGTAACACTCAAACCTTTGATATTAATAATGATAATGAGATTTATGAGTTAATATTATCAGATTTAGAAGAAGAAAGTTATGAATTTAGTGTTACAACTCAAGACCCGGATGGAAATTTATCAATCCCACAATTTGTAGCTGGATATGCTGTAGGAAATGAGTTTATTTCAGATCAAGATTCTAGAGAAATTATTGGCTATAGTTTTGAATCTGATGGTAATTATGTCAATTTTAGTGGAAATGCTGAATCTGAATATGTGATATTTACGACCATAGATTACGAAAACGAAGCTGATGAAATTGTTAGAGATACTGCATTTTTTGAGGACAACAGACTTAAACTAATAGACCTTAAACCTTTGGGGAATATCTCTTCGAAATCTTTCATACAGTCTGGGTTAAATGGAATTGACACCATCTCTTTACAAAGTAATGACTATGTTCTTCCAGATGTTCCATATAGTGAACTTGAGAAAACACATTTTCAACTTGTACAAATGGCTAGTGATAATACAGGAACTTACAACAACGCAAATCCAGAACTATACCTGTTTGACGGGGATGGTGGATGGACAGGGAATAACACTTATTCATATCTTTCGAATCCTAGTGAAATACCGCATCACTTCACATTAGATCTAGGAGTAAAGACTACTCTTAGAAAAATTAAACTAGAAATGCCTGATCCATCTGGGATTTCTGGTCAAAACAATGCGACTGAAGTCCAAATATGGGGTCGCGATAATCTAGATTTTGCAGAAACAAGTTCTAATACAGATAATGCATTTTATGACGCAGGTTGGAGTCTTCTATATCAAGGCAATATTGACGGAGAAAATTTAGCAGAAGATAGCTTTTTAATCAGTCCAACTAACCAAGTTCGATACATTAGATATAGGGTCTTATCTACAGTTGGAAATACCAATTCACAGTTAACAGAAATGACACTTTATGGACAAGACACGCAAGGAATAGTTCATGATAAATCTTTGTTTTCTATGTCATTAATGCCAAGTGATAATCCAGGCACTTCTTACGGAGGGAATCCATCTGATTATTTATGGGATGGTAATTCACTATGGTCAGGAAATGATGCTTATGGATATCATTCAGGTGAAAACGCAGTCCCAGGTCATTTTACTTTAAACTTAGGAGTTACAACACAATTATCAAAATGTAAACTTCATTTTAGAGATCCCAATAACTTTGCTGGGAATAATCCCACTCAGTTAGAAATTTGGGGGAGACCCAATTTAGAGGATGGAGAAACTTTACCTGTATTTCAATCTGTTGGAAACACTGTTACTTCTGAGCAAGTTACTACTGAAGCATTCGAAAATGCAGGGTGGCAATTACTAGTTAATCAAACTATAAACGGTGGTGATCTTCAAGTAGATGAATTTGAAATTCCGCCAGGCCCTTTGTCAAAATATGTACGCTTTAGATATACTTCAACAGTGGGAAATCAAGCTTTTCAGTTAATAGAGATCGAGCTTTCTGGGTATGGAGCAATTGTTGACTAACATTGGTTTATTGACACCTACTAAAAAAATTAAAATATAACAAGTACGATTTAAAGTTTAATTTCAAATTATAATAACACACATGAAGCATCTTAATTTCAAAAACGCATTTACTCTACTG
>JABAZD010000023.1 GCA_018608705.1 Flavobacteriaceae bacterium
AATAAGATGTTTGGGTAGAGTTATCAGACCGATCTAAAACTCTGTAAATCGTAGTATCCTTTAATATTTCTTGATTGATTGAACTTAACTCATATGGCTTATCTACTTGTATGGCCTTAACAAAATCATCATTATTTACATAGCGAAGGTCCACACCTATTAAGTCTATAACTAAAAGTAATCCTAGTATAGTTATTGTAACATTTTGATTTGGGACTGGCTTATAGTTCATCAAAATAGTAGCCAATTCTTCAATACTTATTTTTGATAGTTTAGCTTTGATTTTAATGATTTCTAAGCGTTCTGTCTGCTTTATGTATGCAAAAATTAGAGCGCCAGCTGCCAGTGTAAAAAGTAAAGTTCTTAGTGTGTCTTCTGAGAAAATAGCACTACGATCCAATCTTATAGCTTCTACAAAAGAAGCGCCATAATAGTCCAAAAACTGCCCGTCAGTTGCCCCAACAAAATCAAATAATGAATTTTTAAATAACAGAAATACTGCTAATATTCCTACCAAAATAGCAGAAGCTTTTTTAAGAGCATCCAACTTAGCTTTAGAAGACACCTCATGATTAAACACTTGAGCCAGCCCTAAGGTGGCTAGTAGTGGAATACATAATTCTAAGATAACCTGAATAGAGCTAACTGCTCTAAACTTATTATATAATGGAACATAATCAATAAATAAGTCAGTTAAAAACGATAGGTTTTTACCATAGGATAAAAGTAGTGACACTAAAACACCTATTATTAACCACCATTTAAAACGGCCTTGATATAAGAACAAGGCCAATACAAATAGAAATATAACCACAGCTCCAATATAAGCCGGTGCTTCTACAATAGGTTGATCCCCCCAGTACATAGGGGCTCGTTTGGACTCTTGAAGAGATTGTAATGGAGTAGCTCCAAGCGCTCTGTAAGCTTTATACGTTTCAGAATCTTTCCCAAGATCCTCACGATTTCCACCTCCCATAAAACGAGGGATAAAAAGGTTGAAAGTCTCTAATATTCCATAACTAAATTGAGTGATATAATCCTTGTCTAAGCCAGAGCTTTGTTCTTTAACACTACCGTCTGAATTAATTGATAACTCACTTTTACTACGAGTACTTTCTTTAGCATAAGAACTTGTTGCTAACAAGTTAGTTGCGTTCATCGAAAGGGCAAAAAAAGCCGCTAGTAAAAGAACGGCTGAGGCCTTAAAAAAAGCAAATACTTCCTTTGATTTGATAGATTGAACTAAATAGGATATCCCTAGTATTAAAATTAAAATCAAAAGATAATAGGTCATTTGTGGATGATTAGTCACAAGCTCTAGACCAGATGCAATAGCTGTTACAAAAAACCCTAAAGCATATCGTTTTTGAAAAGTTAAGATAATACCTGATAACACCAATGGCATATAAGCTATTGCATGAGCTTTAGCATTGTGGCCAACTCCAAGAATAATAATTAAGTAAGTGGAAAAACCAAAGGCTAAAGCTCCAAAAGCAGCCATTCGATAATCAATTTTTAAGACCAGGAGCAATATATAAAAACCAATGAGATACAAAAAAAGATAATCTGCAGGACGTGGTAAAAAACGAAGTGCTAAATCTAATTTTTTTATATAATTGTGAGGATATTTAGCCCCTAGCTGATATGTAGGCATACCTCCAAAAGCACTATTAGTCCAATAGGATTCAGTATTGTTAATAGCACGGAAATCTATATGTTGCTTAGCCATTCCGGTATACTGAACTATATCACTTTGATATATTTTCTCTCCCGATAAAATAGGGCTAAAATAAAACAAAGACACTAATATGAATCCGATAATTACTAAAAGATGTGTTCCGGTTTTTTTTAGGTTAGCGTTCATTATTCTATCAATTTATTCAACCTCTTCGTAATCAACGTACTCACCAACATTATTATTTGAAGGTTTTGAATTAGGCATTTTATCAACACTAATTTCACCTTCCATTTTAGTTGATTTATTTGAAGTTGATCTGGCTCTAAAACGAGCTTCTGCCTTTTTAGCTACTGAGCGAATAATATATGGTGCAAGAAAACGCATTAAATACTTAAAAATTGTGTAGACTAAAATAAATATTAGGACAGTCCTTAAGAATCCAATAATTGACGCATTTTGTATCATAAAAAGATTGTTTTTTCAAAAATACAATTCTTATTTTTATTAATTTAATAAATATATAAAATGATTTTATTGTTGTAATAATTACACAAAAGTTAATAACTTTACAAATAGCTCTATGTATTTATTTAAAAAAATAAATTAAAATGAAAAACACACTTAAACTCACACTTATAATAGTTTTTTGCTTTCAGTTTAATAAAATACAAGCTCAATATACTGATGTAATAAACTCTAACAGACCCGGCGAATCCCAAAGTGCTTTTTCTGTTGGCACAAAAGTTTTACAATTTGAACTTGGTTCATATTTTATTAGAGAAAAAAGAAATATATATCCAAATTATGAAGTATCGGGCTATGGAATTGACTTTGATGTTCATTATGGTTTCTGGAAAGAAACTTTGGAGTTGAGTATACAAGGTGTTTACCAAAACGATATGAAATCTTTCAATAATAATGCAAGTACCAATAATAAACGATCAAATTTTAAAAATTTTAATATTGGGGCCAAATACATGGTTTATGATCCTAACAAAAATAAAGAAAACAAGCCTAATATTTATAGCTATCACGCTAACAGAGGCTTTAAATTATCAAGCCTAATTCCAGCTGTTTCTGTCGCTACTGGAGTTAATTTTGATGGTAAAAACAACCCTTACACTAGTTCTACAGCACAAGGGATAAGTTATAGAGGAACTTTAATTACTCAAAATAATTTTTATGGAGGCTGGGTCTTTGTTACTAATGTCATAATAGATCGAATAGGAAATGACCAAACTGATTTAAGTTACATACTAACCTTAACCCATTCAATAAATCCAAAGTGGGTTATATTTGGAGAAACTCAAGGAATTAAGAGTGATTTCTACGCTGATAATTTATTTCGTATTGGAGCAGGATATTTATTAAGTAAAAATCTACAATTTGACTCTGCTATCTGCCTAAATACTAAAGATACTCCATCAATATTAAATATTAATTTTGGCATATCCTACAGATTAGATAGACATGACATTACAAATTAAAAAATAAAATTTAGTTTAATTTAAAATAGATTCCAGAGCAAGAATAAACGCATATTCAGCAGATACCTCTTTTAGAGCTTCAAATCGTCCAGAAGCACCCCCATGACCAGCTTCCATATTAGTTTTTAGGAATAGCTGTGATGTATTTTTAGTTTGTAATCTCAATCTGGCAACCCATTTGGTAGGTTCCCAATACTGAACCTGTGAATCATGAAATCCTGAGGTAACTAGCATGTTAGGATATCGTTTATTTGAGATATTGTCATAGGGGGAATATGACTTCATATAATCGTAAAAGCCGATCTCGTTTGGGTCTCCCCATTCATCATATTCACCAGTCGTAAGTGGTATACTATCGTCTAACATCGTCGTCACAACATCAACAAAAGGAACCTGAGCAACCACTCCGTTATACAATTCAGGGGCAAGATTTATAATTGCACCCATTAAAAGCCCCCCCGCGCTGCCTCCCATAGCGTAATGGTGCTTGCTTGATGTGTAATTGTTTTTAATCAAGTATTTTGAGCAATCCACAAAATCTGAAAACGAATTTTTCTTATTTAATAATTTTCCGTCTTCGTACCATTGACGTCCTAAATACTCACCCCCTCTAATATGTGCTATTGCAAAAACAAATCCACGATCTAAAAGACTCAGTCTGACTGTAGAAAAATAAGGATCTATTGTTGAACCATAAGAGCCGTAAGCATATAATAACAACGGAGTGTTAGCTGACTTTTTAGTGTTAATATGACTAACTATTGAAATTGGAACTTGCGTACCATCAGAAGTGTTTGCCCATACACGTTCTGAAGTATAATTTTCTTTTTTAAACTTACTCCCTAAAACTTCCTGTTCTTTTCTGACAGTTTTAGATTTTGTAATCATATCAAAGTCAATGATTGAAGAAGGAGTTGTGAGAGATTGAAAACCATACCTTAATATAGTTGTATCAAAATCAATATTAGTAGTTGTGAATACCGTGTAAGTCTCGCTCTCAAATGGTAGATAATAACTATCGGAGCCATCCCAACGTTTTATGTGAATCTTATTCAACCCATTTTCACGTTCTGTGACCACTAAAAAATCTTTAAATATTTCAATATTCTCCAACAACACCGCTTCTCTGTGTGGAATTACGTCTTTCCAATATTTTTTTTCGGTTTTAAGTTCTGAAGTTTTTGACAGCTTGAAATTTTGAGCCCCATCAGCATTGGATACCACATAAAAGGAATCTTCAAAATGAGAAATTCCATATTCTAATCCTCGAACCCTAGGCTGAAATACTTTAAAATCTCTGTTAGGAGTGTTTGCATTTAGAATTTGATATTCCGAGGTTAATGTGCTGTAACTAGCTATCACAAGATATTTTTTAGACTTTGTTTTATACACACTGACTCCAAAGGTATCATCCAACTCTTCATAAATTAATTTATCTAACTTTGGGTCTGTATTTAAAATGTGCTTGTATATCGCTTCTGCTCTTAGAGTTGTTTCGTCTTTGAGAGTGTAAAACAGAGTCTTGTTGTCATTTGCCCAAGTACTACTCCCTGTTGTATTGCTAATTTCTTCTTTATAAATCTGATTCGTTTTGAGGTCTTTAATATGAAGTTTATATTGACGTCTTCCAGTCGTATCAACAGCGTAAGAACTCATTTTATTATTAGGGCTGATGTTCAGGCCTACTAACCTAAAATAAGAATGGCCTTTAGCCATTTCGTTACAGTCGAATAATAATTCTTCTACTGCTTCTAAGGTTTCTTTTTTACGAGTATAAATTGGGTAATCTTTACCTTTTTCAAATTTAGTGATGTACCAATAACCATTGTATTTATAGGGAACCGAACTATCGTCTTCTTTAATTCTAGACTTCATTTCGTCAAATAAAGACACTTGAAAATCTTTTGTTTTGACTGTATGGGCGTTGTAATAGTCATTTTCTTTATTAAGATAGTCAATCACTTCAGGATTTTCTCTATCATTTAACCAATAAAACTCATCAACCCTCACATCGTCATGGATTGTTAATTTTTTAGGTATTTGTTTTGCGAATGGCGCTTTTGGTAATTCAGACATTGATTTTTGAGTCTTAGTATCACAAGAAAAAAGTGAACTTATTAAAATTAGAGTTAAGGATTTGAATTTCACAGTGAAGTAAGTTATGATATTTCAGAAGTCAAACTTACAAAAAAACAATTATGCTTTACTCAAAATTTCTAAAAGGTTTGTATGCATAGCATCTGTATAGTCTAGGTGCGTGACCATTCTGAGTTTACCTCCACCCATATCGCTTAGTAGTACATTATGAGACTTTAAATTATTTAAAAATAAATCTTGAGAGTTATTTGAACTCAATTTAAATATAACAATGTTTGTTTCTACTGGTTCTACGCTGTAGACTACTTCCAGTTGATTAAGAGCTTCTGCAATCTCTTTTGCTTTTTGATGGTCGTCTATGAGGCGATCGTATTGGTGATCCAGGGCGTAAGCTGCTGCTGCTGCAAGCAATCCAACCTGTCGCATACCCCCTCCTAGCATTTTTCGAATTCTTAAAGCTTTATTCATCAAGTTTTCGTTTCCTACCAAAACAGAGCCAACAGGCGCGCCTAAGCCTTTGCTAAAACAAACAGATATAGTATCAAATATATCTCCGTATTGTTTAGCAGTCTCAGATTTTGAGATCAAAGCATTCCACAAACGAGCACCATCTAAATGAAGTCCAAGCTTGTAGGAATCACAAACAGATCTAATTTTTAAAATTTCTTGAAAATCCCAGCAAGCGCCTCCTCCTTTGTTTGTTGTGTTTTCTAAAGACACCAACGAAGTAAGTGGACTGTGGTAAAATTCAGGAGGGTTAATCGCTGCTTCTACTTGAGCAGCTGTCATCATTCCGCGATGTCCGTCTACAAGTTTACTAGAAACACCACTATTAAAAGAAACTCCGCCACCTTCATAATTATATATATGAGAATATGTATCACATATTAGTTGTTCTCCTGGTTGTGTATGAAGTTTAATAGCAGTTTGGTTGGCCATGGTTCCAGATGGAAAAAAAAGAGCTTTTGGTTTACCAAACATAATTGCAATACGAGCTTCTAAATTATTAACTGAAGGATCTTCAGCATACACATCATCTCCTAGTTTCGCCGTCATCATAGCTTCTATCATACCTTTCGAAGGTTTTGTAACAGTATCACTTCTTAAATCGATTTGCATTAGTTTTATTTTGATATAAAACTACATATTATTTTAATTCTATGCTATAAATTCTATTTTTGTGTTTCTAAATAAAAAAATGATAACACAAGATCACATAAAAGATCTTTTTGAACGCCTTGGTGCGTTAAGGAGGTATCTTTGACTTAGATGCTAAACGCATCGAAATTCAAAATGAAGAAGAAAAAACTTTTTCTCCAGACTTTTGGAGCGACTCAAAAGCAGCCGAACTAGTCATGAAATCTTTACGTGTTAATAAAAAATGGGTTAATGATTTTGAAAAAGCACAAACCTGCATTGAAGACCTTGAAGTTTTATTTGATTTTTTTAAAGATGGGGAGTCTTCAGTTGAAGAAGTTGAAAAACAATTTAATCTCGCCTCTGTTTTTTTAGAAGATATTGAATTTAAGAATATGCTTTCTGAAGAAGGTGATTCATTGAGTGCAGTGCTTCAAATCACAGCTGGTGCTGGTGGTACAGAAAGTTGTGACTGGGCTTATATGCTCATGCGTATGTATGTCATGTATGCCGAAAAAAACAACTTTAAAATAAAAGAGTTAAACCTGCAAAATGGAGATGTAGCTGGCATAAAAACAGTAACACTACAAATTGAAGGTGACTTTTCTTTTGGCTGGTTAAAAGGTGAAAATGGTGTTCACAGACTGGTACGGATTTCTCCTTTTGACAGCAATGCCAAGCGGCACACTAGTTTTGCTTCCGTTTATGTCTACCCTTTGGTTGACGATACAATCGAAATTGAAATAAACCCTGCTGATATTGAAGTTACAACAGCTCGTTCTAGTGGAGCTGGTGGACAAAATGTAAATAAAGTAGAAACTAAAGTACAACTAAACCATAAGCCGTCAGGTATCCAGATTTCTTGCTCTGAAACACGTTCCCAACACGATAATCGCTCAAGAGCAATGCAAATGCTTAAATCTCAGCTTTATGAAATTGAGCTAAAGAAACAACTCGCTCAACGAGAAGATATTGAAGCTGGAAAAATGAAGATTGAATGGGGAAGTCAAATTAGAAACTATGTTATGCATCCTTATAAACTTGTAAAAGATGTCCGAACATCTGAAGAAACTGGGAATGTTGATAATGTGATGAACGGAGATATTAAACCCTTTCTAAAGGCATACCTAATGGAAACTGGTCAAAAAGAAAAATCTAACAATTCACTATGATAAAAATTTATCACAACAATCGTTGCCGAAAATCTCGCGAGGGTTTACAGACACTAAAAGAATTAGGGGAGAAATTTGAAATTATTGATTATATATCTAACCCTTTGGGAATCAATGAGCTAACAAAACTAGTCAAAGTTCTAGAAATTGATCCCGAAAATTTAATTCGTAAAAGTGAAGCGATTTGGAAATCGGATTACAAAGGAAAAAAGTTGTCAGATAAAGAACTTATTGTAGCAATGGCAACACACCCAAAATTAATTGAAAGACCTATAGTTATTAGAGGAAAAAAAGGGGTCATTGGACGCCCAAATGAGCGAATTAAGAGCTTGTTTATTTAACACAACTTTAACCACTACAAATTCATGTAAAAATTACTTTTGTTTTGTTGTTCTATTGATTACTTATGACTAAACATCTTATAATTACAATTTTTATTGTTTCATTCCAGACCTTTGTAATGGGACAAAAAAACACAAATACAGTTGTTCTTACAGGAAAAATAATCGAGTCCGAAACTAATCAACCACTTGAATATGCAACTATTTCTTTTTTTAGCAGCATTGAAAATAGGTTGAAAGCAGGTGGAATTACTGATATTGATGGTAATTTTAGAATTTCTATTCCCCAAGGGATTTATGATTTTCATGTAGAGTATTTTTCATTCCATAATATTACAAAATTAGAGATGAACTTTAATCAGGACATAAACCTTGGAGTTCTAAAAATGGAAGCTAATTTGCAAATATTGGATGCTGTAGACATTGTAGCAGAACAAACTACAGTTGAAATTAAATTAGATAAAAAAATATATAATGTCGGAAAAGATTTAACTGTAAGAGGTGGAAGCGTAAGTGATGTTTTAGATAATGTACCTTCTGTTTCTGTAGATGTTGAAGGTAATATTGCTTTGAGGGGAAATGAAAATGTTCGTATTTTAATAAATGGGAAACCTTCTGGTTTGGTAGGACTGAACTCCACAGATGCCTTGCGACAATTACCTGCAGACGCCATTGAAAAAGTAGAAATTATCACCTCCCCCTCTGCACGCTATGATGCTGAAGGGACTGCTGGAATTTTAAATATTATTTTGAGACGCAGCAAAATCCTCGGACTAAACGGGGCTATCATTCTAAACGCAGGGCATCCAGATCAATTAGGAGCATCTGGAAATATCAATTTCCGTAGAGGAAATATAAATATCTTTAACAGTTCAGGCTATTCATACAGAAACAGTCCAGGAAATTCCACTACAAAAACCGAATTTTTTAATTCCGAATACGACGATAATGGTCTGCTTACTCAAGATGCTCCAAATACATTCCGGAATGAATATCGCACTTTTGAACGGATCCGAAAAGGATTTAACACCAATACTGGTATCGAATGGTACATCAATCCAACGACTTCCCTAACAACTGCTTTTTTAGCAAGTAAAAGTAACAATAGCAACGAAAGCTTTAACCGAGCAGAAACACTTGATCTAACAGGGGCTG